>NZ_JBHULU010000021.1:198602-324950 GCF_042684605.1 Pontibacter locisalis | reverse complement strand
AAATTTGCCAAAAGTAAGCCTATTATCTAATAAAACAAAAAGTCCTGCACCGTTTGGTGCAGGACTTTCCTGAAGTAAGTTCTATGTTAAATCAGTTACGTTTATTTAACTCATCACGGATCTTGGCGGCCCGCTCATAGTCCTCTTTTTCAAGTGCATCATTCAGCATCTTATTTAGCTCATCCGTAGATGTTTGGCTCAAACTCTCTTTGGAGCTCGATGATGAAGTTGTAGACGAAGAGCTGCTTTTCACAGTCATCTCCTCGCTTTCTTCCTCTTCATCTTCCAAATCGCTAAGAATTATACCAGCCTCCGATAACACGCTCTCTACGGTATAGATAGGAACGCCAAAGCGTAAACCTATCGCAATAGCATCAGACGGACGTGAGTCCAGCTCAAAATCATTTGTACCATTGGTACACATGATTTTTGAGTAAAACACACCTTCCTTCAGATCTGAGATCAGTATCTCAGTTACCTTCACATCCATCTGCTCCGCAAACGATTTAAAAAGGTCGTGCGTTAGGGGCCGGTTAGGATTAATTTTTTCGATCTGAATAGCAATGGACTGGGCCTCAAACATACCAATAATAATCGGCAGTCGTCGGTTTCCGTCTCTTTCTCCCAAAACCAAGGCAAACGATCCCGTTTGTGATTGGCTGGAGGAAAGGCCAAGTATCTCTAACTGAATTTTCTTCACAGTATCTTCTAAGTCTATTTGTCTAAAGCTTTCGCAGCTTCAATTAATTTAGGAACAACCTCAAAAGCATCTCCAACTATACCATAATCGGCAGCCTTGAAGAATGGTGCTTCAGGATCCTTATTAATAACGACAATAACTTTAGAAGAGTTAACCCCTGCCAGGTGCTGAATTGCACCAGAAATGCCGATTGCAATGTACAGGTTAGGGCTTACAGTTATACCAGTCTGACCAACGTGCTCGTGGTGAGGTCTCCAGTCCATATCAGACACTGGCTTAGAACAGGCAGTAGCAGCACCAAGTGCTTTCGCCAGATCCTCTACCAAATGCCAGTTCTCAGGCCCCTTCAGACCACGGCCTCCAGAAACAACTACTTCAGCCTCTGGTAACAACACCCCACCATCGGTATCCTGCATTACTGTCTCTTTTGGAGCAGCAGCAAAATCAGCATCAGCCAGATCAGCAGAAAGCTTTTCTACAGTAGCAGAGCCACCTTCGTGTGCAATTTCGATAGAGTTCTTCTTAACCGCGATGATTTTCACATCAGAAGAAAGCTCCACATCGGCAAATGCTTTACCTGAAAACACACCACGTGTAACTACAAAGTTGTTACCATTTATGGTTGGCAGCGCTGTCACGTTAGTGGCAAGCGAGCCACTAAGGCGGACAGCAAGTTTAGAACCCACAGCCGCACCAATGTTAGTGTTTGAAAAAACCAGCACTTTGGCATCTTCCTGCTGTGCCGCTTTTGCGATTACCTTCACATAGGCATCGGCAACAAACTGCTTCAAGCGGTCATCGGCATCATATAATACCTTATTTATACCTTGCTCACCTAATTTGGTAAGGGCATCTTCGTGAACTTCGCCGATAGCTACGGCAGTGGCTGTTGTGCCTAGCTGCTTTGCTATTTGACCTCCGTATGATGCAGCCTCTAGTGAGGACTTTTTGATCTCTCCGTTCAGACCTTCTACAAATACTAATACAGACATAGTTATAGTACTTTAGCTTCGTTTCTCAATAATGTAATTAGTTCTCCTGCATTCTCAGGATCAATCATCTTCACGCCACCTTTTTTCTCCGGTTTGCTATACGAGTCGATGCTTGTTTTTGCTTCTGCTCCTACAGGCTCTTTTACCGTTAAAGGCTTTGTGCGTGCCGTCATGATACCGCGCATGTTCGGGATACGTGGCTCAGACATTGGTTGCTGGGCGCTGGCTACGAATGGTAGCTTCACCTCTACAACCTCTTTACCACCTTCGATTTCACGCTCCAGGCGGGCAGTGCTGTCATCGATCATATCAAGCTTGAAGGCTGGCGTAACAGAAGGCATGCCGAGCATCTCTCCTACCATGTTGTGTACCTGGAAACCATTATAGTCGATGGACTCTTTACCCATCAGGATCATGTCGTAGTTGTTTTCCTTAGCTACTGCAGCAATTTGCTGCGCAACAAAGAAAGCATCTTTCGGATGTGCGTTTACACGTATGGCATCGTCTGCACCAATGGCAAGCGCTTTGCGGATGTTTGGTTCAGTATCAGCTTCTCCTACGTTCAAAACAGTTACAGTGCCACCCTTAGCCTCTTTTAATTCGATAGCTCTGGTCAGTGCGTATTCATCCCAGGGATTGATAACAAACTGAACGCCGTTTTTGTCGAACTCTTTGTTATCTCCCGTGAAGTTGATTTTTGAAGTAGTATCGGGAACGTTACTGATGCAAACTAATATTTTCATGGTTAGAAATGTTAGCTTATTAAAAGTTAAATTTGTGCGAAGTTAGTTAAAATATAGCCAAATCGAAATGTCTCAAAACAGATTAGAACAACTTTTCAAGTTCCTGGAAGAGGACCCCAATGACGCTTTTACTTTATACGCCATTGCTACCGAATACCGCAACACTGACAAGCAGAAAGCGATGGAATACTATGAAAAATTACTAGCCGAACATGAGAACTACGTCGGTACGTATTACCACGCAGCCAAACTTTACGAAGAGTTTGGACAGAACGATGTAGCAGAACGCATCTATAAAAAAGGAATGCAGATTAGCCGCCAAGAGGGCAACATGCATGCTTTCTCAGAGTTGCAGCAGGCCTATAACAAAATGATGGGCCTGGACTATGAGGATGATTAACATCCAACCGCTTGCATCAAAAATAGTATGCATGCAGCATATTTACAAGTACTACTTATAAAACTCTTCGCAGCGAATTTTGTTGCGATTATTTCGCATTGCTGGCAAGAGTATAAGTAAATCAGGAGGGCAAACAGCGTTTTTCCCTGTAAAGCCCTCCTGATTATGCTATGACAATGTCAGAACCAGGTCATCTGTATTCACCATCGCCCCTTCTGTTAAGTGTATTGCCGACACCTGTGTGTCTTCCGGAGCAGTGATAGTTGTTTCCATCTTCATGGCTTCGATGATGAAAAGCGGCGTATTCTTTTTTATCGGTTGCTCTTTCTCTACCAGGATCTTCGACAACAGTCCCTGCAGTGGCGCACCTACCTGCTTTGGGTTCGCTTTGTCTACCTTCTGATGCTGCACCTTTTCCACCTTAACTGACTTATCACGCACTTCAATGTTTCGTGTCTGTCCGTTTAGTTTAAAAAACACGGTGCGCATGCCATCCTCATTCACGGGGCCCATCGATTGGTATTTGATTACAATAGATTTACCCCGGGCAATGTCAATGATTGCCTCCTCCCCGTGCTGCAATCCATAAAAGAAAAGACGGGTAGGTATTTTGGACACATCACTGTAAAGCTCATAATGCTCATGGTATGCCTCGTATACTTTAGGGTATAGCTGGTATGAAAGAAACTCCCTAAAGCTGCAATTTTCCCCGAACCTTTTTCTGAACGCGGCAAACTCCTTGTCGAAATCTACTGGCTCCAGGTGTTCATTTGGTCTGTCAGTAAACGGCTTATCATCCTTCAGCACAATTTCCTGCAGTTTCTTCGGAAATCCACCTACTGGCTGCCCCAGATCTCCCCTGAAGAAAGATTGCACCGACTCAGGGAAAGAAATTTGCTCCCCACGCTCCAGCACATCCACTGTGGTCAGATCATTGGACACCAGGTATAAGGCCATATCACCTACCACCTTAGAACTCGGCGTTACCTTTATCACATCTCCAAACAGCTGGTTTACTTCTGCATAGGTTTCTTTTATAAGTTCCCATTTGTCTCCCAAACCTAAGGCAATTGCCTGGGGACGCAGGTTGGAATACTGTCCTCCCGGAATCTCATGGCGGTAAACTTCTGCTGTACCAGCCTTCAACCCGGACTCAAACGGATAATAATACTCCCGGACTGTTTCCCAATAGTTAGAGTGCTTATTCAGGCTTATCTGATCAAATTCCCGGTGGCGCTCATGGGTGCGCATCATTTCCACAACAGAGTTGAAATTCGGCTGCGACGTTAACCCGGACATGGAGCCAAGTGCCACGTCTACCACGTCTACTCCTGCCTCTATTGCTTTTAAATAAGTAGCAGCCTGAATAGAGGAAGTATCATGCGTATGTAAGTGAATTGGTAGTTTAACCGTATCACGCAGGGCCGTAATTAGCTCAGTGGCAGCGTAAGGTTTCAGAAGCCCTGCCATGTCTTTTACTGCCAGTACATGTGCTCCTGCATCTTCTAACTGCTTTGCAAGCTGCAGGTAATACTCCAGCGTATACTTTGTTTTCTTCGGATTGAGGATATCACCTGTATAACAAATAGTGCCTTCGGCAAGACCTTTGGTGCGCTTGCGAACAAAGTCGATGCATGGCTCCATGCTCTTCATCCAGTTCAGGGAGTCGAAAATGCGGAAGATATCTACCCCTGTCTCCCACGACTTCTCTACAAATGCCTCTATCAGATTATCTGGATATGCCTTGTAACCAACGCCATTTGAACCACGAAGCAGCATTTGCAACAGGATATTCGGAACCGACTTTCTAATTTGTGCCAGTCTCTCCCACGGATCTTCGTGCAGGAAACGCAGGCAGACGTCAAAAGTAGCTCCACCCCATACTTCCATACTGAACGTCTGGGGGTGATCTTTGGCAAAACCTTCTGCTATTTTAAGCATGTCAAATGTACGCATGCGCGTAGCCAGCAGGGACTGATGGGCATCCCGGAAGGTGGTATCGGTATAGTGAATCTGCTTGTCGTTACGAAGCCATTTAGAGAACTCCTCCGGTCCCAGTTCAGTGAGCAGATCTTTGGTGCCCTTCTGATAAGGCTGCTGCAGGTTACTGCCGAAGAATGTTGGCTTCCGTAGCACTTTGTCCTTATCAGGATGCTTTACATCCGGGTTACCGTTTACAATCACATCCCCCAGGAAGGAAAGCATTTTGGTAGCCCTGTCTCTACGCTTTTTAAATACGAACAGCTCCGGATGGGTCTTGATGAAGTCTACGGTATACTCACCTGAAATAAATTCTGGGTGGTTAATAATGTTTTGCAGGAATTGAATATTCTGCTTCACACCCCGAATTCGGAATTCATCCAGAGTACGTGACATTTTCATGGCGGCGTGGCGTAAAGTAGGTGCATGCGCAGACACTTTTACCAGCAGGGAATCAAAGAAAGGAAGTATTTTGGCTCCCTGGTACACACTGCCCTGGTCGAGGCGAATACCAAATCCTCCCGCGCTCCGGTAAGCTATTACGGTGCCATAGTCAGGCTTGAAGTCATTTTCCGGATCTTCGGTAGTAATACGGCACTGTATGGCCACGCCGTTTGCGCGAACCGTATGTTGCGGACCAAGTAAAATCTCCTCGTTATCCAGGTTATAACCATCGGCAATGAATATCTGTGTCTTGATCAGGTCAATGCCGGTAATCATCTCCGTTACGGTATGCTCTACCTGAATGCGTGGATTAACCTCAATAAAGAAGATATTGTTTGAGTGCGGTTCCACCAGGAACTCCACCGTACCCACATTATTGTAATTTACAGCTTTACATATTCTGATAGCATAGTCATAAAGCTTCTGCCGCACTTCCTCATCGAGGCTTATGGCTGGAGCCACCTCCACCACCTTCTGAAAACGACGCTGCACTGAACAGTCACGCTCGAACAGGTGGGTAATGTTGCCATAGTTGTCTGCCACGATCTGCACCTCTATGTGCTTCGGGTTCTCAACATATTTCTCCAGGAACAGCGTATCATCTCCAAAAGCTTTTCCCGCTTCATTTTTGGCCTCAAAAAAACCTTTCTCCAGCTGCTCATCATCCCGGATAACACGCATACCACGGCCACCACCGCCAGCAGCTGCCTTCAGCATCAGCGGGTAACCGATACGGTGTGCCTCCTCCAGTGCCGTGTCATAAGTATTCAAATCAAGATCATTGCTCTGAATAATAGGCACTTCACAGCTTAAGGCCACTTTCTTTGCAGCTATCTTATCACCCAGGGAGGCCATAACCTTTGGTTTAGGACCTATAAAGATGATACCATTGTCAGCACATCTTTGGGAAAAGTGCTGGTTCTCCGAAAGGAAACCATACCCAGGATGTATGGCATCTACTCCGTTCTCCTTGGCAACTTGTATGATTTCGTCAATATCCAGGTAAGGCTGTAAAGGCTGGTTTTCTTTTCCAACCTGATATGCCTCATCGGCTTTGTAACGGTGAAGGGAGTAGCGGTCTTCGTAGGTGTAGATAGCTACTGTCCTGATATTTAACTCCGAACAGGCACGCAATACGCGTATCGCAATCTCGCCACGGTTCGCGACAAGAACTTTTTTAATATTCATAGTAAGGTGAGATGAGAAATAAGTTTTACCATTGAAATAAAATAACCTGCGGTAAGTAGCTCTTCTGCAGATTTTGGCTTAAAAACAGGAAACAGAATATTAGTGCTGGTAAATATTTAGCCCTGACAGCAAATAATACCTGATTTTCCTCCAGAAGGTTATAATTCAATTTTGGCTATACTTTTACCTCCCCCACAGGTTTCATACATACTATTCAGGCACCCTGTAAATATATTTAGGCAATCAGAGAAATGGCCCCAGAACAAACAGCTGTCAGGCAGGTTAAAAGGTAAAACAGCCGCATATGAAACTTAAAGACAGCAATATTTTAATTATAGGAGGCACCTCAGGAATAGGTCTCGAAACAGCCCGTCAGTTAAAAGAAAACGGGGCAAACGTTATAACGGCATCCCGGAAAAGTTCAGAAGAAGCTGAAGCTCTCGGATTGCAGCACATCACTTTAGACGTGATGCAGTTTGACAACACCTTTACAGGCCAGCTCCCTGAAGTTTTACATGGTCTGGTGTATTGCCCCGGAAGTATAAAGCTAAAGCCTTTTGAGCGCCTGCAGGTGGAGGACTTCCGCAACGACTTTGAGTTAAACGTTTTAGGAGCTGTACAGGTATTGAAAGCCGTCATTCCTATACTAAAGAAAGCTGAAGGAGCCAGTGCTGTTCTTTTCAGTACCGTGGCGGCTCAAATCGGCATGCCTTATCATGCCTCTATTGCCACAGCTAAAGCTGCCTTGCAAGGCTTAACTGTGGCACTTGCTGCCGAGTATGCCTCTGCACAGATTCGGTTCAATGCAGTGGCGCCTTCTCTTACCGCGACTCCCCTTGCTTCTACCTTGCTCAGTACCGCAGAAAAAACAGAAGCTGCCGGTAAGCGGCACCCATTAGGTAGGGTTGGCCAACCACAGGATATGGCCTCTGCCGCCGTTTTTCTCTTATCTGAACAATCCAGTTGGATGACCGGGCAGGTATTGCACGTGGATGGGGGAATGAGTACCGTTAAGCTTTTGTAAAACATCCTTTTTCACCAATTTTCTTCACCAGAAATAACTTAAAAATGTGTTTGTTTTGGTTCCGCCGTGACCTGCGCCTGCACGATAACGCAGGGCTATATCATGCCCTGAAAAGCGGGCAAAAGGTTCTGCCTTTTTTTGTGTTTGATACAGACATACTTAACAAGTTGGAAGACAGAAGTGATGCCCGTGTCACGTTCATTCATAACGCCATTTCAAATCTGCACGGGGAACTGCAGAAGCTTGGCAGCACCTTGCTTGTGAAGTATGGCAAGCCAAGTGAAGTTATCAAGGAGTTACTCCAGGGGTATGAAGTAAAAGGTATTTACTTAAACCATGACTACGAACCCTACGCACGCAGGCGTGACGCGGAAATACAACAACTGATGTGGGATAGTGGGTTAACTTTCAATTCATTTAAAGACCAGGTCATTTTTGAGAAGGATGAAATCATGACAAAAAGCGGGACCCCCTATAAAGTATACACTCCCTACAAAAACGCCTGGCTAAAGGCTTTTGAACCAGAAATGGCACAACCGTTTTCAGTTGAAGATGAAAGCAGTAGGTTCCACCCCCACGAGAAGACACAAGTTATAAAGCTGGAGGAAATGTGCTTTAAGCCTTCAGCTATTAAAGTACCAGATCCTAACCTTGCTAATGATACCTTGAAAAGGTACAAAGACACACGGAACCTGCCAGCTTTGGATGCTACCTCAAAAATAAGCCCTCATTTACGTTTTGGAACCCTTAGTGTACGACAAGCCGTAAAGCTCGCGCTGAAACACAACGACACCTGGTTACAGGAGCTTATATGGCGGGAATTTTTCATGCAGTTGCTTTACCATTTTCCAGCATCTGCAGAAGAAAGTTTCGCTCCAAAATTCAGGCACATTAACTGGCGAAACAATGAGGAGGAATTCCTGCGGTGGTGCGAGGGAAAAACTGGTTTCCCACTGGTGGATGCGGGGATGCGGGAATTAAATACAACTGGCTTCATGCACAACCGGGTTCGGATGGTTGTGGCCAGTTTCCTGGTAAAGGACCTGCTCATAGACTGGCGGTGGGGAGAGGCTTACTTTGCGCAGAAATTACTGGACTATGAGATGGCAAGCAATGTTGGTAACTGGCAGTGGGCCGCTGGAACCGGTGCAGACGCTCAGCCATACTTCCGGGTTTTTAACCCCGATAGCCAGGTAAAAAAATTCGACAAAGAATATGCGTATATAAAACGGTGGGTTCCCGAATATGGCACAAGTTCCTATCCTACACCCATGGTAGACCATGGCATGGCACGCGACAGAGCCATTTCCACTTACAAATTATCTATAGCTCAAACACAGGAGTAAACTCTAGAGCCACATATAAACAGCTAAAATCAAGTTTCATGTGTATCTTTGGCACAATGCTCCGACGAATTATACTTATACTTTGCATTTCGCTTCTCTGCCTGCCTGTAAAGAGTTTGGCGCAGCAAGTTGAACCTGATACGGCAACGATAAACAAAAAAAGGCTTGTAGCTTTAAGCAGTACTTTTGCCCTTGGCTATTCTGCCTTATTGGTTTCACTCAATAAAGCATGGTACTCAAAGGAGGAACGCTCCGACTTCCACTTTTTCGATGACAACAGCCAGTGGAAGCAAGTGGATAAAGTGGGGCATTTCTGGGGTGCATTTCATGAAAGCAGAGCAGGCATCGACATGCTTCGATGGGCGGGCTTGCCTGATCAAAAAGCCATACTTCTAGGCGGACTTACGGGAATCCTGTTACAAACACCAATTGAGATATTTGATGGTTACCAGACCGAATATGGTGCATCGGTAGGTGACTTGATTGCAAACACGGTAGGTTCTGCCACTGTAGTTGCCCAGGAGCTAGCCTGGAACGAGGTTCGGATTATGCCAAAATATTCCTTTCATACTACCCGCTACGCAGACATGCGCCCGAACGTGCTGGGCAGTTCTTTAGGTGAGCAGGCGCTTAAAGACTATAACGGGCAGACCTATTGGCTCTCAGTGGATGTGGCGGCTTTTTTGCCGGAAACCTCCAAATATCCAAAGTGGCTGAACATAGCAGTAGGTTATGGTGCAGAAGAGATTGTTTACAACAGCGCCAGCGGCAATGAAGCACTAGGACTAGATGCTCATCGCCAGTACTACCTCAGCCCGGACCTCAACCTGATGCATTTCAAGGGGCGAAGCAAAATCTGGAACACGGCCCTGTACGTGCTCAGCATAGTAAAAGTGCCAGCCCCGGCACTGGAATATAACCGAAAAAGCGGTTTTAAATTACACGCCCTTTACTTCTAAACGTACCTGAATAAAGGATTTCCTTTTATACCTTGTACCTTTACTGCTTTCTTAAAGTATAGTTGAGAGAAGTAAGTACAGCAGAACAGGCTTAACCAGAGAAATCTCAGCTTTATAACTCAATCATCGAAAATTATGAACGTAGGAGACAGAGTGCGTTTAATGTCCGGACGAGAGGAAGGCATTGTTACACGCATTTTAGATAATAACATTGTAGAAGTTGCCATTGACAACGACTTTACCATACCCGTTGCACGCCGAGAAGTAGTGGTTATAGCACCGGAAGAAGCCAAGTTCCTTAAAAAGGATGATTCAGCTATTCAACCTTCGAAGAGAACTGAGCCTGTTGCACCGGTTTTAGCAGCACAGGGAATTTACCTGGCGCTGGTGCATCAGTCTGAAGAGCTGTTGGCTGTGACAGTTGTGAATAACACAGATTATGATGTGCTTTTTACATCAGGTGAAGACCGTGAGAACAAGTACCGTGGTTTGCAAAATGACAAACTGTCTCCTAAATCCACCCGTGTCATCACCCACTACCACCTGAAGGACTTCGAAAAATGGCCGAGCCTGCTGGTTCAGTTTATCCAGCACCGGAACGGCAGCCCTACGCTTTTTGAACCGGTAACGAAGCGCATACAGTTCAGAGCCAACTCTTTTTACAAAAGCAAGAGAACGGCACCAGTGCTTAACAAAGAAGCTTACCTGTTCCAGCTAGACCAGAAGCCCACAGCCGTGAACACCGATAAAATAGCAGAGCAACTCATTGAAGCCACTGCCAGGCACGAGAGTTTTAAACTGCAGGCGCCGGAGCACGAGATCGATCTGCACATAGAGAAATTAATAGAGGACCACAGTGGCATGAGCAACAGCGCTATCTTAAAGCTTCAAATGGAAAAGTTTCAGGATGCTTTAGACAGAGCCATGGCTGCCAATATGCATGAGATTGTTTTCATACATGGTGCCGGCAATGGTGTGCTGCGCAAAGAGATACAGAAAGCCCTTAGCCGCACACCTGGGATTAAATATTTTGAAGATGCCAAGAAAGAGAAGTTTGGCTATGGCGCTACGCTTGTAAAGCTGAAATAGCTAAATCCGAACCTACATAGAAAAGGTTTTGTTACCTTTGCAGTACAAAATTTAACAGCAAGCCGTCTTATCGCTGCTCCTTTACGGGAGGAGAGGAAAGTCCGGGCAACATAGAGCATCCTACTTCCTAACGGGAAGGGGCTTTTCCGGAGATGGAAAAGCTACAGCCAGTGCCACAGAAAATAACCGCCGGCAGCAATGCCGGTAAGGGTGAAAAGGTGCGGTAAGAGCGCACCAGCGGCTGGGTGACCAGTCCGGCTGGGTAAACCTTAGGAGTTGAAAGACCAAATAGGCTGGCAGCGTCCTGCTTCGGCAGGGCTAAGGGCTGCTCGTCCGATGCCAGTGGGTAGGTCGATGGAGCCTGTGCGTGAGTGCAGGCCTAGATAAATGATAAGACGCACGCCCTTGGGCGTAGCGACAGAACCCGGCTTACAGGCTTGTTGTTAAATTTTATTTTTCTGGCTCCTCTCCTTATAATCTCAATAAACTCTTTATTCGGAACTAGCTTCTACCTTCCTTATCTTTGCAGCATAATTGCAACAATTCATCATGCTTGATCTTACTTTATATGACCCGTTCGGAAACATGCAGTTCACAGACACGAACTGTTTCCTGTGCGGCACAATCATCACACACGAACATCGTACACCAGTCTTTGGAGAATGGCTGCAGGACAAGTACAATCTGGGTAAAAAAGAATTATTGCTGCTTGATAAAAGTGTTACCACCTTCAGCCAACTTACCATACCCTGCTGCGATCATTGCCACACGCACTATGTGCTACCATTAGAAGCAGAAATAGAGGAAGCTGCAAGCAACGGCATAACCGGCCTTCAGGCACTGAACCAGCAGAAGGTTTTTCAGTGGATTGGGAAAATGTACTATGGCACACTTATAAATGAGCTAATAAAAGAGGCGAGCCCATACGTAACGCCTGAGTATGCCGTAAGTGAAGACCCTAAAATGCTGGGTAAATTCAGATCCTTTTTTCAGGTGCTGCAGTCAATGCGCGTGCCAATGGTCTTTTCAGATTTCCTGCCCTGTTCTCTCTTCTTTGTGGAAGTAAATCCTGCTGAAGATGATCTTCCTTTTGAATACCAGGATGAGTTAACAACCATGGCGTTCAGTATAAAATTAGGCTCTTTAGCCATTATATGTACACTGCTCGACAATGGTATTATTGGCAGGGCGCTTGGAAGGTTAAGTCAGGTAACCGAGGGCCAGCAGCTACACCCAATCCAGTTAGCGGAGTATAAGGCACGAGTTTTCTATGCGGCTTATATTTTTAACGTAGTACCAGAGTACTTTATCCGTCCTGTAAAACCAGAGGATGATCATTTAGTACTGGATACCCTGATAGACGACGTTACAAATGAAATTTTTAACCCGTGGGATATGACCGCTTATGCACACATGCTAGAAGAGATGTTGAAACCATGGGGGATCCGGGAACAGGAAATCCTTCAGAACCCAAGGCAGCCTCTGAGCTTCCTGCTTACTGAAGAAAATACCTTCAGACCAATGGAGAAGCTGGAAAGGTAATTTTGATAGCTTCAAACAAAAGAGGCGCCTGCTATAGCCAGGCGCCTCTTTTGTTTAATTGCATGCTCTTCTACTCAATTATAAAGCTTACATCTACAGTAGAAGTTATTACCAACTCGCCAGCGGAAATGGAAGGGCCACCTTGATCTGCGTATCCTGCAGATGCCTCCTGCAAAGCCATTTTATACATCGGTCTTGGTCCGCCACCAGGCATACTATCATTAATTGCATACACACGGCCAACTTTTGCTCCAAGCTCGGATGTTAAAGAAGTAGCTTTCTGCTTCGCATTGGAAACAGCTTTCTTCCGGGCTTCTGCCTTATACTTCTCCATATCGCCTACCTGAAAACTAACTCCATCAATGCGATTGGCACCAACTCCATATAAGCCTGAAATGATCTCATCATACTTATTCAGCTTTTTGATCACCACCGTCATTGTTTTCATGGCCATATAAAAATCCGGAGAGGTCTTTCCATACTCCCCCCCATTGTAAACAGGATGAAGGGTGACATAAGAAGTTTGAATATCCCTGGCATCAACTCCCTGCTTTTTCAGGTAGTTGATAATAGCAGCTGCTTTTTTGTCTGTTTCATTCCGGGCAGCTTCTAAAGTTTTCTCGCGCGTTTCAACCCCAAGGTTTACCACAACCTCAGTGGGCTGCACTCTTACCTCTCCCACCCCTGTAACACTTACAAGCGGGGGTAAAACCTGTTGCTGCTGCGCCTGCACCTGTAAGGCTCCCAACACTAATACAAGGAGGAGAATTAATCTTGTCTTTTTCATAATCGGTAGTTTTTTAGTTTCACTTTTATAAGGAAGCTCCTAATGTATAGAGATTCCCTATATAATAGGTTTATCAAATGTTGTACCATAAAAAAGACCCTGGCTTTGTTAACCAGGGTCTCTTCTTTATTTTAGTATTCAGAGTGCGCTCTACGCCTCCTGATACTCAGAATCATCTTCGCTATACCGAGCCAACAGAACTGCTCCTATTGTTAAAGCACCCGCAGCTAGAATTAATTGTGCGGTGGTCAGCTTCTTTGTTGCTTTCAGAATGATGTTACCAACATCGTGCATCAACTCAGGAAGCTTGTCGTGGTGGCCCTGAAATACATGCATGGCAGATTCCACTGTTCTGGACATGTCATGTGGCTGCAGGACTTTTAATACACTTTCATTATCCTTTTTTTGCTGATCCTTGTTACTGTTACCGCTATTGTTGTTTTTTTCGCTGTTATTTTGATTTTGTGATGTGCTGTTTTCCATAGTTATCTGGTTTTTTCAAGTTTTTTGAACAGTAGTTACTTATACGGTGCAATACGTTTAAAAGGTCCGGAATCAGGCTAAGGGCCTTCCTCCATGCTGCACAATCAGCTCTGTCATACGTTGCTGTAAGGAGTCAGCACTTAACATCATGCTTGCCGGAAACCCTACTTTTAGTTCGTCTATATCCAGCGTCTCAGCACCAGGATCATAGTTGTAATTACCTGAAACACCTTTCTCATTAAAACTCCCGCTGTTTGCCTGTAAAGATAGCCCCATTTGTTGCAGACGATCTTTTAGCTGATCGAAAGCCTCTGGCTTAACCCCTGTATATTGCAGTCTTCTACTCATTTTTTTCGTTTTTACTTTGTTATAAAATTGTCTAACGCAAGAAGCCTTTAATGGTTGAAAGTTACAAGGCCTGCCTTTTGTACTAAAATTTACTGGTTGATTTTCAACCACTTTTAACAATCTCTTAAAAAAATAAAATGCTGCCTATTGCGGATAAAAAAACACCCGTTATATTTGCACCACAATCAGACAGAACGGCCCGTTCGTCTAGGGGTTAGGACGCCAGATTTTCATTCTGGTAACAGGGGTTCGATTCCCCTACGGGCTACTGAAAGGGAAAAGTGATCATTCGCATCGCTTTTCCCTTTTTCTTTTTTCGCTAGGTAGTTGTTTACTTCGCTGGAAAGGGCGAAAAAGCCATTGACCCGCTGGGTTCGATAAGCCTCCATTTCACGGTCATAATACCCCCCTCTGTAAACATCATCGCCTGCCGTCTCCTTCTGCTAAGGCCTTGCATAAATGCCGACCAAATTAAACTCCACCTAAAGGAAAATCCTTGCCCGCTTCCATATTGTACACCAGTTCAAGGATATACTACAGCTAACTTAGGAACACAGAGTCAAGCGAAGCTTTAGGCTATGTGTTCAAAATCTAATAAGGGCTGCCTTCTGTAACCATTCTTCTCTATCAACGCGCTTCAGCAAAAACCAACCTGCCCCTATGAAAATTAGGCTCATTCCAATTACGACGCCTAGGGTTAATACCACTGTTGTTAAAGTGGGTACTGCTGCAACTGCTTCCACCTCACTCAGCGCACTGGCACCATTCGTGAAATCCACCAGAAAGTGAATAAAGACTGGCACAAGAATGTTTCCCGTTCTCAGTAGCATACATGCAAAAAAGAAACCTATTCCGGTAGCGAATATCACGGTGTTTGTAACGCCCCAAACATTCTCAGGGTGCCTGATCAGCCCCACCAGGTGAACGGCACCAAAAAGCAGGGAAGAAAGCCAGACTGCCTTTATAATCGGCTGCTTCTTGTTCGCAAAATGCAGGATCAGCAGTGGAAAAACAATTCCCCTGAAAAGCAGCTCTTCCATAATCCCGATCAGGGCCTGCCCAATGCCAAACAGGAGCAGTATGGATGGCGTTGTTGCCAGGTAAAACCCATAGCTGGAATAAGAGAGAATCAAAATAATAGCAACAGAAAGGAGCAACAGCTGAGCATTGGATAAAGTGAAAGGCTTCAACCCATTGAAGGGAAGCAGTCGCTTCTGGAGGACAAAAAAACTCAGACCGATGACAATCAAGACTCTCACAGTCGAATCGGCCAACAAATTGCTGATTAAAGGCCTCTCAACTATAGGAAGTAAGCTCGCTTCCAGGGGTACCCTCAGAGCTAGCACCATCAAGGAAACAATGATAAGAAGAAATGAATAAGTAAATGCTTTAGTCATAGTTCCCGAATTTTAAATGGATGTAGGTGTAACTCTTTTAAAGGCAGCAGGACCATTACTTATAACTTAATCATGATGGGCTGCTACTTTCTAAATATCTGAGAGAAATGTACATTTCCCGTTTACTGCAAAAAAATTAATTATACCAACGCCCGGTTTAAGTCGACCTAAACTGCGTGAAGGCCTCCTAGCTATGGTCTGGGTAAGAGAGACTTGAATAGCTGATAAGAGTAAATGAATAGAAAATAAAATGAACAGCAGGCTCTAATAGGTACAGCAGGGTATTTTAATCCTACACCCCCACCACAATGACAAGAGCCGCTTCCATGCAATGGTGCGGCTCTTTTTGTTTTACAGTTTCCTTCTTAGCCTGAACAAGGCCTGCACTGTCTCTCACAAATGCTTTGCAGCTTAACAGGAAAACGAGCTGTAATTAGAGGAATACCTGTACAACCCCTCTCCGACTTCTCATCTGAAGCCTTTGAGTGTTGGTTCAAGCTACTAGTCAAAGGACATTCTTTGTATGCGCACGGCGTTCAGAATTGCAAGAAAAGCTACACCCACATCGGCGAATACCGCCTCCCACATGGTGGCCAGACCACCGGCACCAAGAATCAGCACGAGGGCCTTTACCCCAAAGGCCAGGGCAATGTTCTGCCACACAATTTGCCTGGTTTTTTTGCCAATGTTGATGGCTGTAGCGATTTTGGAAGGGTAGTCTGTCTGGATAACCACGTCCGCCGTTTCGATGGCTGCGTCGGAACCCAATCCGCCCATGGCCATACCTACATCCGCCAAGGTAATTACGGGTGCATCGTTGATGCCATCCCCCACGAAGGCAACGGTTCGGCCCTCTGCCTTCAGCTTCTCCACATGGCTCACCTTATCCTGAGGGAGAAGTCCGCCATAAGCTGCGTCCAACTTCAGTTCGGCTGCCACTTTCTGGACAATAGAGTCTTTGTCACCGGAGAGCATCACCAGCTGCTTCACGCCTAGTTCCCGCATGCGCTGCACGGCTAGCGGCGCATCTTCTTTTGTTTTATCTGCAATGGTAATATAACCAGCGTAGGCACCATCCACGGCAACCAGCACAATGGCCTCCACAATGTCACGCACGCCAGGGTCGTAGCTCACGCCATACTTCTCCAGCAAGCGGCTATTGCCCACGAGCAGTTGCCTTCCGTCAACTTCACCTTTCAGACCATGTCCGGGTATCTCTTCCACCTGTCCTACTTGATGCTTGTTAAATGCTGGTCCTGCCTCAGCCACTATCGCCTGAGCAATCGGGTGTGTGGATTTACTCTCGAGCGCGGCTACTGCCGTCAGGAACCAGGCTTTATCCTCCATCAACGTCTCTACCTCCCGCACCTGGAAGACACCTTCTGTCAGTGTGCCGGTCTTATCCATCACTACTGTGTCTACCTGCGTCATCAGGTCCAGGAAGTTCGACCCTTTAAAGAGCAACCCATTCCGTGACGCCGCACCGATACCCCCAAAATAGCCTAGCGGAATAGAAATCACCAGCGCACAAGGACAGGAAATCACCAGGAAAATCAGGGCCCGGTACAGCCACTGCTGAAAGTCATACACCTCCACAAAGAAGTAGGGGATAAAGATGAGCCCCACGGCCAGGAAGAAGACAATGGGCGTGTATACCTTGGCAAACTTGGTAATAAACTGCTGCGTTTTGGCCTTACGCGTACTGGCCTCCTCCACCAGCCGCAGGATTTTAGACAAGGCACTGTTCTCGTAGGCAGAAGTCACCTTAAGTTCAATTACCCGATCCAGGTTAATCATACCCGCCAACACGGTCTCACCTTTTTCCTTTGTGTCTGGTTTTGACTCTCCGGTAAGAGCGGCGGTATTAAAGGAGGAGCGCTCGGAGAGCATCTCCCCGTCCAGGGCCACTTTCTCGCCAGCTTTCACCTGTATTACATCCCCCACCTGCACTTCTCTTGCCTTCACAGTAGTGATACCCTGTTCTGTCAGCAAACCCACCTCATCCGGCCTGTTGTCTATAAGCGCCTTGATGGAACGGCGGGAGCGCAGCACAGCCGCCTCCTGAAAATGCTCCCCTATCACGTAGAACAGCATCACGGCAACACCCTCAGCATATTCCCCTATATAAAAAGCGCCCAAGGTGGCCATGGTCATCAGCAGGAACTCATTAAAAAAGCTGCTCCTGATGCTCCGGATAGCGTGCCACACCACGCGCCATCCTACCAACACATAGGAAATGCCATACACGATCAAGCGCACGTAGCCCGTAAACCAGGGCGTATCCAAATAATCGAGCAACAGGCCGGCCAAAAGCAGGATCAGGCTAATAGCTGTCGGGATGTAGGAAGACTTTGCTTCTTCTTCCGCCTCTTCATGTTCCTCTGCTCCCTTTACTTTAGTTCTACCGTCAAGGGAGCAGCACTCTGCTCCTACATTAGGTCCGGGAGCCTCCGCAGTACGGGGAGAAGTGATCTCCAGGGGCTTAAAGTCTTCTTCTATATTTTCGTTCTCTTTCTTTGTAGATTTCATTTGAATCAAATTAGACTTGTTTAAAAAAAGCTTTTTTGCTCAACAAAAAATCTCTTTAATGTACGCGCATATCTACAGCAGGTCTTAAACGCGGTATATTATGGCACCGTCATCTGTGTACCAGGATGTATAGGACTAACAGGTTAAAATAATGAAGGAACCAGCAAAGGGTTTCGTAGGCCAATGTAGTTAAATGAGGTGAGCCCCTCGTACGGCAGATTTACTATGCCCATTCTTTTCCTGTTACCAGGATTGTTCCTTGGTGTGGGGCAAAGGTAAAACAGACCGAAAACGAGCCTTTTACAAAATTTGGGTTATGAATTACATAATTATGATGTAACATCCGAGAACCTGTGTGTCAGGCATAGCCTACAACCTCCACCAGTCACCTTACGATAGTGGCCAGCCTTGTGGTTGAGGCCAGGCAACTCCGTCTTGGGTAAAAAAAGGCAAGGCCACTCTATCAGTCTGATAAAGTGGCCTTGCCTTATTTGTACTCTTCTTTTTATTAAACCGGTAGCTAAGTTACCTGTTCAATATAAGTTTCATACTTTTACTGCCCTCGACGGTTTTCAACCTTATAATGTAGAGTCCTTTACTTAGCCCTTCCCCATTGACTTCTACCTTATTGACCACACCAGGTTTAGCAGTTCCCTCACCAAGGAGTCTGACTAGTTTACCATTCGAATCATACAGTAATACAGTGTAGTCTCCTCCTTGTTCAGTTGTAAAGCTAACTGTAGCTAAATCTACAAAAGGGTTAGGATATACATAAAGATTACCTCTTTTCTCAGATTCTGAAGCAAACAAGGTTTCAACAGAAGTAGCCTTTAACTCCTTTGTTTCCTGTAGATCTACCGGCTCGGAGCCCGCGATTTCTGAAGTTAGCAACGTAAAGTCCTGCTTGCTGCTTACAATACCATTCATAGTGTTAACAGTGATTTTACCAGTGGTGGCATTATGTGGCACTACAGCAACGATTGTGCTGGCATCTACCTCTCTAAAAGATGCCATGGCACCATTAAAACGGACATTGTGTACATCAACTAAGTTTTTACCAACTATAGTAACCTCTGTACCCACAGTGCCAGAAGAAGGTGTAAAGTACTTTATCTGAGGTGATACACCTGCTGTTTTCTTCACCACATTTACCTTGATGGTTTCACTTGCAGACAAGCTACCGTCAGACACGCTCAAGGTGATGGTATAAGTTCCCACTTGTCCACCTGTCGTACTCCAGAAGAAGGTTCCTGAGGCAGCATCAAGTGTGGCACCACGCGGTAAACCTACAGCGCTATAAGTAAGAGTACCTGCAGGTAAACCATCATCTGTCGCGACAATGATAAAGGCAAGAGCATTTCCTGCAATTACTGTTTTATCTCCGATAGTGGCAAGTACAGGTGCCTGGTTGCCTGAGCGAACCGTCATGCTCACCAGCTGCTCGGCTGATGCACCGTAGGGATCTGCTGCACGAACCTTAAACTTATATTCGGCATAGGCATGTCCCACCGAACTCCATTCAAAGGCACCGGTCGCGGAATTGATCATAGCACCCTGCGGATAGTTTTCACCTGCAATAGGCTCCAGGGAGTAAGTGAGCCGTTGTGCTGGCAGGTCTGCATCAGAGGCTGTAGCTGTAAAGCTTACCAAATCACCACTCGTGAAGAACTGAGCAGGAATTGTAGCTAGCACAGGCAGTTGGTTTACCTCATTAACATTGATCGTGATTTCCTGCTCAGCTGACAGAACAGGGTTACCATCGTCTGTTAACCGCACTTTGAAAATATACTCACCTGGTCCTTGTGCTTCTGTCGGTGTCCAGGCAAATACACCCTGCTGGTTTAAAGTTGCCCCCTGGGGTGCCCCTGCTAAAGACAGCGTCAGCTTATTTGCCGGTAGATCCTCATCAGAGAAAGTAGCCGTGAAGGTATAAGCAGCTAGCTCATCTACGGTAACTGCAGCAGGAACGCCTGCAAGTAGCGGAGCCGCATTTACTTCCTCAACTGTCAAGTTGAGCGTCTGCTCGGCATACAGCACAGGAGTATTGTTGTCTGTGGCTCTCACCGTAATACTGTAGCTGTCTGGTCCCTGTGCCTCAGTTGGTGTCCAGGTTACGGTACCCGTTCCTGCATTGATGCTCATGCCCTGCGGCACTTCACCAACCAGGTTAAAGGTTACGACATCTCCGTTTACGTCGGTGGCCGAACTCAGCAGTGTAAGTTGTTCATGCTCCTTTACTGTTGTTTCGCCGGTAACTGTCAGCACAGGAGCCCCATTCACCGTAATGTAAGCTTTAGTCCCGAACACACTGTTGTAGTTGGCAGCATCCTGCGGCACAAAGTCTACAGACAACTCTCTGTTGTTACCTGCTGCCAGTACGGTACCTGTCGCTGGGCTATATGTAAAAGCTCCCGGTACAGTAGCGGTGGCATTTAGCTGTAAAGAAGAGAGTGCTGTGCCCTCGGCAATGTTTGCTGGTCTATTCCAGGTGACACCAGGCGTCGCTTTAAACACTGTGAAGGTTTGCGCTGCAGTGGCCTGATGATAGGTCTCATTTCCTGCCTGCATAGCCTCCACTGTCACACTGCCTGCACCAAGTATGGTAAGCATATTGCCTGACACACTGGCCGGACCAGACACTACCCTGAAGTTAACCTCCAGACCAGATGAGGCCGAGGCAGAAAGTTGAAACGGAGCGTTTCCGTAGGTCTTGTCGGCGATAGCTACAAAGCTGATTATCTGCGTTTGCTTATCAGGCGAGTTCACCACAAAAGAACGATCAACCGACTCGGCTGCCAGGTAATTCTCGTTACCGCCCTGCAATGCTCTGACAACTACTGTTCCCGGTCCCGTCATGGTCAGCATGTTTCCACTGATGGTGGCAGGTCCGGATACAACACTAAACGCTACAGGTAAGTCTGATGAGGCAGTGGCAACCAACTCAAAGGGAGCATCGCCATAGGTTTTATTCGGCAAAGCGTTGAACGTGATAGACTGGCTTGCCTGGAGCACGTTGAAGCCAAAGGTAGCACTTGCAGGTTTGTAGTTTGCATTTCCCTCCTGGTAATATTCCACCTCTACCCGACCAGCACCTGTCATGGAGAGCATTGTCCCGTTTATTGTGGCTGGACCGCTGATCACTCTGAACTTAACTTCAAGACCTGAAGATGCCTCCGCAGAAAGCGCAAATGGTGGGTCACCGTAGGTTTTGTCTTCGATCGTAGCTAATGTCAATGTCTGCTGTGCCTTGTCTACTGTAAGCGTACCTGTGGCGGAACCGACATAGTTTGGATCAATAGCCGAAACAGCTACTGCATAAGTACCCGCATTCACCGGAGCTTCTGCGGTACCACCATAAGTAAGGTTGTAAGGCACATTGGCTGGAGTGGTGCTAACCGTTACAATTCTTGGCTGCCCATTGTATACCTGCTCAAGCCCCTCCAGCTGGAATGCCATAGGTGCCGGATTTACTATGATTCTAACATTAGCACTAGCATTGTTGTAGTTCTCTGGCTGTTGGGGTGTGAATATTACACTCAGCAGCTGGTCTGACCCAGCGTTTAAGACTGTTCCTGCAGCTGGGCTATAAGCGAAGCTACCTGGCACAGAGGCCGTGGCATTCAGCTGTGTAGCAGAAAGTGCTGTGCCGTAGCTAATATCAGCTGGGTTAGCCCATGTAATGGTTGGCGTAGCCTTTTCTACTGTAAAGCTTCGCGAAACAGGAGCAGCGGCATCGTAAGTATTGTCGCCTGCCTGCGTAGCCTCCACCGTTACGGCACCTGCCCCAAGTATGGTGAGGATTCTGCCAGAGATACTAGCCTGTCCTGTTACTACTCTAAAGCTTACCGGCAGACCAGAAGAAGCGGTAGCAGACAATTCAAACGGTGCGTCCCCGTAGGTTTTGTCGGTAATGGCTGCAAAGGTTATGGACTGAGCCACCTTATCCGGAGAGGTAACCTGAAAGGACCTTTCTACAGGCGTCGCCGCATTATGGTTTTCGTCTCCAGGCTGCGAAGCTCTAACGACCACAGTACCCGTGCCTGTCATGGTCAACGCATTACCAGAGATAGTAGCCGGCCCAGACACAACGCTGAAACCTACAGTCAGGCCTGAAGATGCTGTGGCACTGAGCGTGAAAGGAGGATCGCCATAAGTCTTGTCCTGCAGCGCTGCAAAGTTGATGGTCTGGTCAGCTTTGTTCACTGTAAAGGTGGTGGAGACATCAGCCGCAGCTAAATAATTCGCATCGCCTGCCTGCTTAGCAGTTACGGTTACTGTACCGGCACCAAGGATGGTAATGGTGTTACCTGAAATAGAGGCGATACCCTCAGGCACAGCGCTTATACTCAGGCCCACCGGCAAACCGGAAGAGGCAGAAGCCAATACCTGGAATGGTGCATCTCCATAGGTTTTGGTAACCACAGACTCTAGCGTAATACTTTGTGATGCCTTGTCTACAACCAGAGTTCCTGTGCTGGAGCCAGTGTAGTTAGGATCAGTAATGGTAGCTACTACGGCATAAGAACCTGCATTTACCGGTACTGTGGAGCTGCCACCATATGTAACACTTGTTGATAGTCCTGTAGGTGCCGTCGTAACAGTAATTGGGCGTGGCTGCCCGTTATAAGTCTGGCTCAGGTTGCTCAACGCTACAGTTGCAGGCAATGGATTAACCATAAAAGAGTTATCTACAGGCGTAGCAGCGTTGTAGTTTTCGTCTCCTGCCTGAGAGGCTCTGACTATGACTGTTCCCGCTCCGGTTATGGTCAAAGTGTTGCCTGCTATGGTAGCAGGCCCGCTCATAACGTTAAAGCTTACCGGAAGACCGGAACTGGCGGTGGCACTTAGCGTGAACGGAGCATCACCATACGTCTTATCCTGTAGTTGTTCAAAAGTTATCGTCTGGTTAAGCTTGCTGCCAGAGTAGCTGATTACATTCGACTCAGGACCGACACCACAAGAATTCTTATACCTGACCGTATAGTTACCGTTTTCAGTGGCATAAAACGAGGAACTATTAGCAGAGACAATTATGGCTCCGTTCAGGTACCATTGGTATTCTGACACACCAGACCCAAGTGGAGCTGCGGAAGCATACATCCAGCGGCCACTGGCGGTAATAACAGGCGTTAGTGAAGGAGCCTTATCATAAACAGTTACATACAACGTTCTTACATCCCCCTCACCGCAACTGTTTGTCGGCGTGACGGTGATAGTGTGTGTGCCCGCCGTGGTCCAGGTGACAGAGGCCGTATTACCCAGGGATGTAAGGGTGCCACCTCCGGATAGGTTCCAGGCATAAGTTACCCCGGTTTCAGATGACACACTGTAATCTTGCAGACCTGTACAGGTAGACTGAGCACCGGAAATACCGGATAGTACGGCTAGTCGTTTAATGGTTAGATTTGTTGAATTTGGTGTACTGGTATGGGTTGGAGAGTTTGCCACCACCCGAATACGGTAACCAGTACCTGCAGCGGCAGTTTCAGGAATAGTCGCGTTTATGGTACCTGCAACACTGCTTGTAAGGCTCCCAATCGCTACAGGGTTAGTAAAATTTCCTGCTGCATCGGATAGTTCGGCGGTGAACACGTTGTTCGACCCAAACGGTGCGTTAACAGTATACGGCACCTCAACTGACTCGCCTGCACAAAGCTGATCGGTAATAGTGCCAACCAATACATAAAGCTCCTGAGGCGACTCCACCTCAAAACCACTGACATTAACCAAACTCCAACTTCCTTTGGCATCCAGCACCCGCACATACAGCTTATGGTTGCCAATGGAAACGTCGGCCATATCCAGCGCGAAATTCAGGTTACTTAGCTCTGTATTAGGAGAAACGGGAATATTTTTCCCCTTACCATAACCAGGATCGGTGTCTACAAAATACTCTGCCTTTACCAGGTTAGGCAGCGGGTCTTTTGCGGAGAACACTTCTTTATAGATGGAGCGTACGGTAGTTTGCCCCCAGTTGCCGTTGGCATCCTTAAAGCGGGTATACAGTTGGTGAAAGCCAGCCGGCACGTTACTTATATCTGCTGTAAAGGCAAGGTTTGAAAGATTTGCACCCGGCGTGATAGCAATGTTTGTACCGTTACCAAACCCCGGGTCCGAATCAATAAAGTACTCTCCTTTTACAATGTTAGCAGTAGAGGCAGTATTGTTGCTGAGGTTCTCCTTGTAAAAGGTGCGTACCGACGTTTTACCCCAGTTCTTATTCGCATCTTTAAAACGGACATACAGGTTATGGAAACCTATTGGTAATTGCGTGATGTCGAACGAGAAAGCTAAATTATTAAGGTCCGGACCTGGAGACAAAGTGATGTTTGTTCCTTGGCCAAACCCCGGATCATTATCAATAAAAAACTCCCCTTTTACAATGTTGGAAAGTGTAGGTGTTCCGTTGAAGCTTTCCTTGTAAAAGGTTCGCACAGCGGTAATCGACCACCCCCCTTTTGTTGCCGTTGCATCGCCTTCTGTTACCTGGTGCTGCTTTACCAGCGCACGAACATACAGGTTATGGAAGCCAGCCGGTTGTGAAGCAATGTCCACTGGAAAGGTTTTGGTAATGTCCACACCGGGTATGATGGCTATGCTCTGTCCATTTCCAAAGCCGGGGTCATCGTCGATATAATACTCCAGTTTTATGATATCCTGTGCCTGCACCACCGAACCGTGGTAGCAGAGGGCCAGCCACGTGAGCAGCCCCAGCAGCACTGAGGATCTTCTTATATAATTTGTCATAAGATGTTTCTATCAAAGTAAAATGAACGCTTTTATGCAGTATGAGCAGCAGAAACAGGCACAACAAACCAAGCCTGTTACCAATCAGGGGCTAAACCTGAAATCGGTACAGGTACAGTTAAAATGCGCCACTGGCTTCTGCACCAATAGCAGCAGGCGAATACCTGATACTTAGTTGTTTGACTTTACTTTAACCGTGACATCGATTGGGTCGGTACTGCTACCTACAGGCTGGGCCTCCAGGAAGTAAATAGCAGGCACAGGCGGAATGCCAGAGAGCACATAAGGCGTTTGGTTGCTGTACATGCCGGCATCAACAGGATTTGTGGTGGTACTGCCGTAACCAGCACCAAGTGCGGGAGAGCCTACAGCTAGCTTCCACTGCCCGTCTGTTGAAATACCAGCGCCTGGTCCTACAAACACAGTGCTCATATCCACATTAGACTGATTTCCGTTTGCAGTCCCGAACTGCGTGCTGTTGCCTATGTTGTTGGACATCATGTTACCTGTACCTTCCATCGTACCAGTAAACATTATATTATTTGTAAGGGTACTGTTATAGGCAGTTACTTTACCTCTCCGGAAGATGTTGTTCTGAATTAAAGCTACTGTGCCAGAAGAGAGTGTAAGAGCATCCCCGTTAGAAGCTTCACCTTCGAATGCATTTGTAGCTATATGATTATTTGTAATTAGAACACCTGTAGAGGCATAGCTACTCTGGATTCTTACTCCGTAATTCTGAGATATTAATATATTCGAGACAGGAATTGAGGTATTATTGGATTGGTAGTATAAAAGAATTACACCTGTGGCCCAATCAGTAATTTCACCATTTATGCTTGTAATAAACTTGTTTCGCTTGATGGTAATATTATTGGAAAAAATAGTTACAGAACTCACATCTAGCCCCATAATTTCAGAACCCTCAGAGCCACTATTATAAGTTATGGCACCCACTTGAGCAGATATAGAATGCGCCTGTGTATTTGGGTTTTGATCAAGGTAATAGCCCGGACCAATTACTACCAGCTTTTTAGTACTTGTTAGGTTACTATAACTTGTAGCAGACCCTTCCAAGTGTATGGTATCGCCAGAGGCAGCACCATCATGAGCTTCCTGCAGGGTCTTAAAATCGGCGGTTACGCCGTTGTTGTTGTTTACGCGCCAGATTTTGGCAAATGCAGCCGAAGTGCTCAGCCCCAATAACACTACTACGAGTAGTAAAGCATTCTTTTTCATATAATTAAGTTTAGGTTTTCAATATTTTATTAACTTGTTTATTGTTAATAATAAGGTATGCGTAGAACCTGATAATGGAGCCAAGGCTAAGAATGGCTGATTATCTTGTAAAGCACTGGTAATGGTAAACTTGTAAAAGGAGTATTAAGAGAGAGGCAGAGACATCCTTACCTCCAGGAATTCTTTGATAAAGGTGAAGCAGAGATATAGAACAAGTAGAAAAAGCCTTCTTGTTTTGCTCTATTGTAAAGGAGCATCTGTTTAACAGCCTCCTTTAGTTAAAATTTTTATTATAATTTTTATATTAAAGGAGTATGTTTTTATACTAATATAAAATAAGATTGTTTACTGGTATACTTATTAAAACCATATATTCACCCCAGCCTAGGCACCTCCTGCTGAAATCAGAATCTTTCTTTTAAGTTCAGATAGAAAATGTCATCTCCTACTAAACCTTAAAATAGGAGAAGGATAAGAAAAAGTGTGCCCCTCACCACTACCTATTATTTTTAACTCTCTATTCAAGTAACTCCTCTCAGGACTTTTTTTGCCGTTTGGTTTGTTAGATGGCAAAGTGAGAAAACTCCCAAACTGACGGGGCAGACCTTACGCAGCATTTTTGCCACAGTGCTCCCTCGTTTTACCAGATAGTTTTGTAGTTATATTTGAGTACAAGACAAGGAGAAAGTCTTGATACTTGAAGCACATATAGCCACTTTTTTAAATTTAAACGGTAACTTTGTGGCCTGAAAACAGATAATCATGATCCATTTCTTTTTTAGCCAGCCTGATATAGTTTACGCCCTACAAAGCGAGGGAAAACTAACCCCTACAGACATTCAGAAACTTGAATGGTTATTCGGCAACGCCACTCTAAAGCAGGAAACTGTGCTGAGTGGCTTTTTTGTTGGCCCCCGTGCTGCCATGATAACTCCATGGAGTACCAATGCCGTGGAAATTACCCAGAACATGGGCATTGAGGGGATTATACGAATAGAAGAGTTTAAGATAGTAACAGAAGATTTTACCGATTTTGATCCGATGCTTTCTCAAAAGTATAAGGGTCTTGATCAGGATATCTATAACATCCATATTCAGCCGGAGCCTGTGCAACCGGTGACGGATATTGCCGCTTACAACAAGCAGGAAGGATTGTCGCTTAGTGAGGAAGAAGTTGAGTATTTAAACCAGCTTTCCGATAGAGTAGGCAGACCGCTCACCGACTCAGAAGTATTCGGATTCTCGCAGGTTAACTCAGAGCACTGCCGCCACAAGATCTTCAATGGCAAATTTGTAATTGATGGCGAAGAGAAACCAGTGTCGCTGTTCAAACTGATCCGCAAGACATCTGAAGCCAACCCGAACGATATTGTTTCGGCCTACAAAGACAACGTGGCCTTTGTGAAAGGGCCGGTAGTGCAGCAGTTTGCGCCAAGACGTGCCGATATACCTGACTTTTACCAGATAAGCGACTTTGAATCCGTTATTTCCATCAAAGCAGAAACGCATAACTTCCCAACCACGGTAGAACCATTTAATGGGGCAGCCACGGGTTCGGGTGGTGAGATAAGAGACAGGCTGGCCGGCGGACAGGGAGCACTGCCGCTTGCCGGCACAGCTGTTTATATGACGGCTTTGTCGCGCCTGGAAAAAGACCGCCCATGGGAAAAGGCAACGCAGGAAAGAAACTGGCTATACCAGACGCCAATGGATATCCTGATTAAAGCGTCTAACGGAGCTACTGACTTCGGAAACAAATTCGGACAGCCTTTGATCACTGGATCAGTTTTAACGTTCGAGCACGATGAAAAAGCGGATGCAGTTGAGGCGCCAAGAAAACTGGGCTACGACAAAGTGATCATGCTGGCCGGTGGCGTTGGCTACGGGAAGGCAAGCCAGGCACAGAAACAGCATCCGAAAACCGGTGATAAGATTGTTATACTTGGCGGAGAGAACTACCGCATAGGTATGGGTGGTGCAGCAGTATCTTCTGCCGACACAGGTGAGCATGGAACAGGCATTGAGTTGAACGCTATCCAACGCTCTAACCCGGAGATGCAGAAACGCGCTGCTAATGCCATCCGTGGTATGGTGGAGAGTGAGCATAATGCCATTGTTTCTATCCACGACCACGGTGCCGGCGGCCACTTAAACTGCCTTTCGGAATTGGTGGAAGAAACAGGCGGTAAAATTGATCTGGACAAATTACCTGTTGGTGACCCTACCCTATCTGCCAAAGAAATTATAGGCAACGAATCGCAGGAGCGAATGGGTTTGGTGATAGGTGAAGATGATGTTGAAACCCTGCAAAAAATAGCGAACCGCGAGCGTGCGCCAATGTATACCGTTGGTGACGTTACCGGAGATCATCGTTTTACATTTGAGTCAGCCTCTACGGGTGCAAAGCCAATGGACCTGGAACTAAGCGATATGTTCGGCAGCTCACCTAAAGTAGTAATGAACGATAAGACTGTTACCCGGGATTACCAGCCGGTAACTTATGATAACAGTAAGTTTCATACTTACCTGGAGCAGCTGTTGCAACTAGAAGCCGTAGCCTGTAAAGACTGGCTTACAAATAAAGTAGACCGTTGCGTAGGTGGCCGAGTGGCGAAACAGCAGTGTGCTGGTCCGTTGCAATTGCCGCTGAACAATTGCGGTGTAATGGCGCTTGACTTTCAGGGCAAAGAAGGTGTTGCCACTTCAGTAGGTCACGCCCCTGTTTCAGCCTTGATTGATCCGGCAGCAGGTAGCCGTAATGCCATTGGCGAGGCCTTGTCAAATATCGTTTGGGCTCCTCTTAAAGATGGTTTGAAGAGCGTTTCGCTTTCTGCCAACTGGATGTGGGCTTCTAAAAACAAAGGAGAAGACGCGCGTTTATACAAAGCAGTAGAAGCTTGTTCTGAGTTTGCTATTGCCCTGGGCATCAATATCCCGACAGGTAAAGACTCTCTGTCGATGAAGCAGAAGTATAAAGACGAGGAGGTAATAGCACCTGGAACGGTAATTATTTCCGCCGCAGGTAACTGCAGCAATGTGCGGCAGGTGGTAGAGCCTGTATTGCAGCGCGATGGAGGTAACATATACTACATCAACCTGTCAAACGATACCTATAAATTAGGTGGCTCCTCTTTTGCACAGGTAGTAAATAAAATAGGAAATGAAACGCCTGATATTACCGATGCCGCTATGTTTAAGAACGTCTTTAACACGCTGCAACAGCTCATTAAAGAAGGCAAGATTGAAGCAGGTCATGATATTGGCAGTGGCGGTTTAATCACCACCCTGCTGGAGATGTGTTTTGCTGACAATAACCTGGGCGCAAACATAGACCTGACAGCTCTGGGCGAAACAGACAGCATCAAAGTATTGTTTGCTGAAAATATAGGCGTAGTATTCCAGGCAGCAGCCGACGTGGAAGAAACTTTGAAGTCTAACAATGTTCCGTTCCACAAGATAGGTACCAGCACCTCTTCTGCTACGCTTCAGTTAAAAAACGGATCTGATTCTTATAACTTTGACATTGCTGAACTTAGAGATACCTGGTTCAAAACTTCGTACCTGCTGGACATTAAACAAAGTGGCCCTGTAAGTGCAAAAGAACGCTTCGACAACTACAAAAAGCAGGAGTTAAAGTATAAATTCCCGGAAGGGTTTGACGGTAAAAAGCCGGCTATCGATAACTCAAAGCCAAGAATAAAGGCCGCCATCATTCGCGAGAAAGGAAGCAATTCTGAGCGTGAAATGGCCAACGCCATGTACCTGGCAGGTTTCGATGTGAAAGACGTGCACATGACGGACCTGATCTCTGGAAGAGAAACGCTGGAAGATATTCAGTTCATTGGTGCTGTAGGAGGCTTTTCTAACTCAGATGTACTTGGTTCGGCCAAAGGCTGGGCAGGAGCATTCATGTATAACGAGAAAGCAAAAACAGCCCTTGAGAACTTCTTTAACCGTGAGGACACCTTATCGGTAGGTATTTGCAATGGTTGTCAGCTGTTCGTGGAGTTAGGGCTTATCACCATGGGGCATGATCAAAAAGCGAGAATGCTGCATAATGTGAGTCAGAAACACGAAAGTATCTTTACGTCTCTTACTATCCAGGAAAACAAATCCGTAATGCTCTCCAGCCTGGTCGGAAGCACACTGGGTGTTTGGGTGTCACATGGGGAAGGTCGCTTTAGCTTGCCACATACCGAGGATCAGTACCAGATCGTTTCGAAGTACGCTTACGATGGCTATCCGGCTTGCCCCAACGGCTCTGACTATAACACCGCCATGATCTGCGATGAGACAGGTCGCCATTTGGTGATGATGCCGCACATTGAACGCTCGCTTTTACAATGGCAGTGGGCGAACTACCCGAAAGGCCGCCAGGATGAAGTTTCTCCGTGGATGGAGGCTTTTGTGAATGCAAGAAAGTGGTTGGAAACTAACGGGCAGTAAACAATACGAGGAAATTTCACACTATAAATCCTCCCTGAGCTTAATGGGATGGAATAAAAGAAGCCGCTTCATATAAAATGGAGCGGCTTCTTTTATTCCGAAAGCTTATCAACTTCAATCCAGTGTGTTGCTCTAGTTCTACCCCAACATTTAACTTGTCTTGCGTCCTATACTTTTGTGTTTACACTAAAGGGAGGATCCACCTGTCGTATGGAGCTTTGGCTAACCACTGCACCAGATAGCCAACAGTCAGTAGGAAAAAAAGTGGGATCAGGCACTTTATCAGTTTTGTTAATGTAATTTTTTGTTTGTCCCGGACATTTCTGGCCAAGGCACGACTTGGTATGCTTTATATTTTGTTGTACTTTTTACTTGTTTCTTAAGTTCAGGAACTCTTTTGCCTTTTCTATATAAATCGTACTATTATTTTCTGGCTTTTTCTCTATTAGGTTTTCCAATCTGATGTCTGGTGCAATGCCTTCACCAATTTTATTGTATTCTTTGTTATTCCTGTCTATATAGTTGCCCTCAGTTAGGACAAGATATGCTCCGTCTGACAATTCGTGCTCATTATTATTAGATGTCAGTCCAGCGGTATTCGTGCCTATTAATTTAGTATTTCGTCTTCCTACAAAAGCAGCGGATAGTACTTCGCCAGCGCTGCTGGTATTTTTTCCAACTAAAACTGCCATAGGCTTTCTTTTGTTTTTGATTTTGTAAGGCTGTATTTTCATATCAAATACAAGATCATCATTTTCATAAACCTTCCCTTTTTTATAGATCCAGTAGCCATTTTTCCCGTCAGCGTCTTTCCATCCAACAGCTTTTTCTTTTTCAATAAAAGGACCAATCCCTGCCAACATAGGAGACGACATCCCCCCATCGTTACTGCGCAGGTCAATTATCCAGCCTTCTGGATTTTGCTTGTCCAGTTGCGTAATAGCTGCTTGAATAGATGCTGAGTACTCTCTCTGCTCTTCCAAATTGATAGCTGCAAATGGAGGGATAAGAATGTATGCGTATTTCCCCTCAAGCATTTTATATTCAGGTGTCGGAAACTCCATACCCATAGCTCGGTAACCTAATTTGTATGCTTCTATAAGTTCTGGTGGATAGAAGCCGGAATGGTTGTCTTTAAGTTGCTTAAGAGCATCAAGAATTATGGGATATGTGCTTTCTGTACTACTTGCTGTGTCAGTCTTTGCTAATGATTTGAGATATAAATTGTCCCAGTCGACTTTGTTCTTGTTAACCGAACGAGCTTTCATTATATCAAGAGCTTCGGTAACGTAAGTTCGGAGTGAGTCTGCTTGAGCAAAAATTTGGGAATGAGTGGTAAAAATTAATAATAATAGTAGTAAAGGCCTTTTCATTTTTCTGTTTTAGCTTATTGCTTATTTGTATTTTTTGTCAACGGATTTGGCCTTGCGGTGGCGCAGCTACCGCAAAGGTGTAGTTAGCAGCTGGCTTTTTATTAGTTAACACTCTCGCTATTAAGCAGTTTCTTCATGTGCTTGATGGCATAGTTTAACACGTCCACTTTTTCATTCACATAAACATCCGGAGCTATACCATAAGGATCAATGGGGTTTTCTTTGATGTCTTTTGCTCGATAAGAGGATGGAAATACAACTTCAAAACAGCCAATATCTTTGGGTATGCCGTTGAAACCATCTACTACTCCTGCGGTATTCTGGCCATACACAACGACTTTGTCGCTTTGGTTGACGCGATAAACAAAAGTCTCCCCAGAGCTTGCCGTTTCCCTATCCGTAAGAATCGCAATTTTTTTCGGCCCGCTGTAAAGTGTGTCTGCATTAAAGGTCCAGGAATTACCGGCATGCTGGAAATAAGCAGTGCCCTTATTGGCTATAAAACCATCGTACTCTTCCTTTCGTTGCCTGGCATATTCTTCCACACTCAAACCTCTGTTGGCTGCCAGTGCTCCTATAAGCATTTGTGTATTATACTCGCTAAGCCAGAAACCATGTATTGGCAATTCAATAGGGCCGCTTAAAACATAAGGCAGCACAGGAAAATAGGTCCCGTCTTCTCCGCCATCATTACCCCTGAGATCTATTATCATAAAATCCGACTTCATAATGCGTTCATGATGCGATTTCATCAGGCTGTCCACATAAGATCGTTCAACTGAGTAAAAGTCCGGAAGTCTCAGATAGGGGATATCATCGATATACGACAGGTGAAACTGTTTGTATTTTGCCTGTATCTCGTCCTTCGGTTGCTGTTTCTCTACTTCAGGCCATACCTTGTGCCAATCGCCCAGATCATCCATTTCAAGCAGCGATTTGCCAACCAGCTTACCTGTGGTTTTTTTGATGGAATGATCTCCCATCATAAAGTTTACCTGGTAGGAAGCGCCTGCTTTTGAATTTAATTCAAACTTGACATCCGTTTGCTTCCAGTCCGGGTTCGTGCTGTTCAGAACAATACCAACATAATCTCTTTCGCGCTTGCTTCCTGACGGGCTCGGAACGATGGCAACTGTATAGCTGCCATTATCCCAAATACCGAAGATCTGATTTAAGCCGTAGTTGTTTTTTCTATAGGCTTTCTTAAACTGTTTCTCAGAGATTTTAATTTTTTCATCGTGAAAAGTTTTTTTGCCTGAATTTAAGATGTAGGTATGTCCATCTCTGAAGAAAGACAGGTACTGTTCCAGAACAGCTTTACAATCGCTTAAATCAGACACCTGTCCAGCCTTATTTTGAACAACACGCTTGTGTGCATTGTATAAGTCTCTGTTCTTGTCTGTGACTTTGTAGATGAATAGGGAATAGTTTTTTTCATAAGTATCCACAGTTGCATCAAATGCATCGGTACAATTACAATCTTGAGCTTGTAAAGAAATGATTGACACTTTGAATAGGAAGACTGTAAGTAAAGCTTTTAAGGTTGCTTTCATTTTAGGGTTTTAGCATGAATAAATGTTTGGTAACAAAGTTGGCTGCTGCTTTGTGTAATAACTGACTGTGTTGCTTTAGTTTGGTACAATGTGTTCGTGCATAGTATGGGCAAGGCGTAGGCGTAGCCGCAGCCTAAACTATGAACCATGTTGTGTGCTGGCTTTCTTTATTCTTCAAAGTTGTCATAATAGGTAAAGTCCTTAATGATTTTACCATTTTCAATTGTGAAGATGGTGCAGATTGGAAGTTCAAATTCAGAGCCGTCTGGTGCTGTTCCGCTCGATACAAATTCCACAATGACGTGCTTCTCTCCTGAAGGGTATACCTGAATGACTTTGTCGTTTATGTCAGGAAATACCTCGTTTAACTCACTGTACTTTTTGACAATCTGTTCACGTGTCTGTGTTACGATTCCTTGTCCGAGTGATGGGTCTTTGAACTCTGCCGTTTCTGTATACATTTCTGCCATCTTCTCCCACTCGTGGTTGTTGAAGTGCTCAAAGTACCGATTTACTAAATCCACATTTTTTGTGTCCATTGTTGGTTTATTTTGGTTGTTACAGGAAATCATTGCTATGAAGATGGCTAAGAATAGAAGGTTTCTTTTCACTGGTCGTTTAGCTAAGACTGTTTAATTGTTTCTTCGTTATTCCAGCGTGCTTGGCTAAAGCACGCCGAAGTGTGTTTTAGCTTTTGTTGGGTACAGTTATTTATTTAAGTTCAATTAATGTATTTGATAAGTACCTAATGAGAAATATCTTATCAAATTTGCTTACCAACTCATCTTGTTCAAACTGCTCGACACCATCAAACCAAGAATTCGGAATTAGCCCTTCTGCCAAGACAAGTATTGCTTTATCAACCTTGTCTATATAACCTGTCATCTTTTTCTCCTTATCCCTGATGACATTTAATACTTGTCTTTTTGATAAATCAGGCACAAATCTTCCTTTTGCAGAGTACCAGCATACATCTGATATTTGATGAAAGTAGTGTCCACTCACATGAACTAGTTCATGTGGAAGATTTTCTTTAATTGAAAATGAAAAATGTTCATCAAATGTTCTCCCGTCCATTTCCAATTCAATTAATCGACATACTTGATTAGCAAGGGTCGTTTTTCGCTTTTTATTTAATATTAGATTATTCTCAAAGTGAAAACTAATATGGAGTGGAATTCCTTTTGCAATCGTAAAAAGGTGTTGAGCAGCTTCTAATATTTCGTCTTCTGTAGCATGCTTTTGTGCCGGTGGGAATTTTTCATTCGGTCCCTTCTCATTATGGATTTGAGTTACTTCTACCGCTATGATTTCTCTACCTGTATTGATCATAAAATCAGGGGGTTCAGGTGAGCTTATATCTCCATCTGGTAGAATAGAATACAACTCCTTCAACTTATTGAAAAAGGAATGTTCTATCTCATGCTTGTCTTTCATATTTTAATTGAACCCAACGGACTAGTATAAAAAACGTGCTAGGCCGTCGGCCGTAGCATGTTTTTTATACAATGTTGTGTGTTGTTATTTTTTTCAATTATTAAAAAATGACAAAGGAGATTTGATGAAATTTAAAGTTGCGACCAAGACCTTAGGGTAGTTATTGATTATATTTTATATCAAAGATTCCTGCTTTAAGCTCAATGACTTCCTCTGTTTCGGTACCAATGGCTTTACCGCTAAAAGTTCCTTTGATGCGACGCTCCTCCTTGTTGATTGAAGTAATAATTACCTCGATATCTTTTTGTTCAAATCTGGTAAGACCAACGTAGTTTATATATTTATAATTTCTAAAAGTGTTAAACTGGACTTGGACATACCTTTGAGGGTTGTTCATGTCGTATTTAACATGATATGGAACAGGTAAATTTTCTATATCAAATCCACCAAATGAAATGTGAATAAAATCTCCATAAGACTGTTGTTCTTCTAATAAATTTTTTTCTGATCTGGAAAGTGTTAGTTGAGGGAAATCTCCGATAAGTTTATATATGTTATAAGCTTCTTTATCAATTTTCGCATTTGGGTAGCAATCTTTTACAGGTTGAAAAGCAAAAGACTTTCGATTGTTTTCTATAGTTACATTAATATAGCCATTAGTGTAAGAATCAACCGGCTCGACTTCCTCAATATCACAGCTTACAAATATTAGGAGGAAAAGAAATGAGGAAAATAGATTGTAAATTTTCATAGTTTAATTATTATGTTTATTTATATTTTTTAATTACACACAACTAGCCGATATGTATGAACATACGGTTATCTGCACTATATATGAGGGTGTTTGAGCCTGCTTTCAGACACTTTTTACCTCTTCCACCCTTTTCTTCAATAGCCTCCATGATCATAGTATATTATTTAGCTAATATAGGAATTAATCATAGCTTATCAAGTAGTACAAGGAGTAAACCATAGCCCTGCTTTTATGTACTCTTCTAAAGCCACTAAATCCATTAGGAAAAGAAAGCAAAATGAAACTTCTGACACCCCTTCTCCTTTTAATTTTACCTTAGGTGGTGGGATAGAAGCAAAAGAAAAGTTACTGTACTTCAGTACTGGTTGTACAACAATACTTTTCATAAAGCTAACAAGCCTCATATGTTGTTCAGGTTCACAAAGTAAAAGTTATTCAAGGCCACCAGCTTTTGCGTGCTGCAGTAGGCAAAAGCCAGAGGTAACTATAAAATATGATTTTAGAAAAAGGCCTTGATTAAGGAGAAGAAGAAGGTTTTGTAAAATATTTACAGTATATTGTAAAAAATAATGAACAAATATACCGCTGCGTATGTAGTAGGTGTATAATAAAAAACACAATATGAATAACGGAACAGTAAAATTCTTTAATGACCTGAAAGGGTTCGGGTTCATCAAAGAAACAAATTCAGATCAGGAATACTTCGTGCATGCCTCTGGCCTTGTAGATGAGATCAGGGAAAACGACGAAGTTAGCTTTGACCTGCAGGAAGGACGTAAAGGACTAAACGCAGTAAACGTAAAACGCGCTTAGTTTTAAGCTATAGATCACAAAAAAGCCTTACCATCCGGTAAGGCTTTTTTTTTGCACATACCCTTCTGTAAAAGCCACCACCCAAAGCTAAAGAGAACATTAACTGCTTCTCAACTGCATCCGTTTCACTCTTTTACTATGCAGGTAACAAAACTTTTTAGGTTTTATAAGACTATATGGCTGTAGTATAATTGCTTAGTCAGAAACTGCAGTCTATATTAGCAACAAAACTACCATCATGAACACTTGGCACTCCAGTACGAAAGAGGAAATTCTATCTGAATTAGGCACATCATCTTCAGGTCTGTCTGAAGCTAAAGCGGAAGCTATTCTGAGGGAGGTTGGGCCTAACAAGCTGGAGGAAAAGAGGCGGAAAAGTCCGCTGAAAATGCTGCTTCAGCAGTTTACCGAAACCATGGTGGTCATCCTGATCGTTGCTGCGCTGCTCTCCCTGTTCCTTGGCAAAACAACAGAAGCTGTGGCTATACTGGCCATCGTGCTTCTTTTCGGCTTTCTGGGGTTTATCCAAGAATACCGCGCTGATCGTGCCATGGCCGCACTGAACCGGATGGTGGTACCTAAAGTGCGGGTGAGAAGGGGCGGTAAAGTAATGGAAGTATCCGCAACTGATCTTGTGCCCGGAGACATAGTAGAGCTAGAGGCTGGCAATGTGATTCCTGCAGACCTTCGGGTGATGGAGTCCTTCAACCTAAAAATACAGGAGGCAGCCCTAACGGGAGAATCGGAACCTATAGACAAAGAATCTGCCCCTATCTCTAAAGGCGACATTCCTTTAGGCGACAGAATAAACATGGCCTACATGGGAACGGTGGTAACCTATGGAAGAGGGGTCGGAATTACTGTCTCTACAGGAATGAACACCGAACTGGGAAAAATTGCGGATATGATCGGGTCCGTTGAAACAGGCAAGACCCCGCTGCAGGAAAGGCTCGACAAGCTCGGTAAGATGCTGGCGGTTTTTGGTGCAGTAGCAGCGGCTCTTATATTCGGTGTGGGTATACTTTTAGGGGAGACTGCCGCAGACATGTTCCTAACAGCTGTAAGTGTGGCTGTAGCCGTTGTGCCCGAGGGACTCCCTGCGGTGGTGACCATCACACTGGCGCTGGGCGGCCAGAGAATGTTGAAGCGAAACGCGCTGATAAGAAAACTCCCGGCAGTGGAGACGCTTGGCTCCGTAACCGTTATCTGCTCAGACAAAACGGGTACGCTCACCCAAAATAAAATGACCGTGACAGTGGTGGACCTGCCTGATCGGGTAGTAGAAATATCTTCCGGAATGTTGGAGAGCCAAAGCAGGTCTGAAGATGATCTTGATTTTGCTCTTGCCGTTTCGGTGCTGTGCAATGACGCCACACACTACCACACCAGCGATTCTCCCTCTAAAGTTATCGGAGATCCCACGGAGGCCGCCTTGCTTATTGCCGGAGCTAAAAGAGGAATAGATAAAGAGCACCTGTACGAGACCCTGCCAAGGGTAAATGAGGTACCCTTTGACAGCACCAGGAAAAGGATGTCAACCATCCACAAAGTGGAAGGTGCTTTGCCTGCTTACTTACAAAAGCTCCGGAACAGCCCTTTTCTGCTTTGCTCAAAAGGCGCCCCAGACTCACTTTTGAATGCCTGTGAGTTTGTGTGGGTTAAGAACAACCAGGTGCCGCTGGATGATGAATGGAGGGAACGCATACTGCAGGCAAACTCAAAACTGGCCCAAAATGGCATGAGGGTGCTGGGGCTTGCTTTCCGCAGCATGGAAGCACCGAGCAGTGATACGGACGCAGAGCAGGAGCTGGTTTTCGTTGGCCTTGCAGGAATGATAGACCCGCCACGGCAAGAGGTCAAGGCTGCGGTTGAAAACTGCAAGCTGGCAGGTATACGCCCGATCATGATTACCGGTGACCACCCCCTGACGGCTGCAGCCATAGGTCGGGAGCTGCATTTTACTGACCAGTATAACGCTGTTTCAGGAGAGATGCTGCAAAAAGGAGATGAGGAAGAACTTATGACCTTAGCTAGAACAACCTCTGTGTATGCCCGTGTATCCCCCGAGGACAAGCTTAAAATAATAAGCGCACTACAGAGGCAGGGAGAGGTAGTGGCCATGACCGGTGACGGAGTGAACGATGCCCCGGCCCTGCGGAAAGCTGACATTGGAGTAGCTATGGGCATAACCGGTACAGACGTGGCCAAGGAAGCGGCAGACATGGTGTTGCTGGATGATAACTTTACAACCATTGTTGCTGCGGTGGAGGAAGGCAGGGTCATATTTGATAACCTGCTAAGGTTTATCAAATTCTCTCTTGCAGGTAACATTGGCAAGGTGCTGATCATGCTTGTTGCGCCTTTGTTCGGAATGGTGATTGCACTTCAGCCCCTGCAGCTGCTGTGGCTGAACCTGCTTACAGATGGCTTACTTGGGCTAGGCCTGGGTACAGAACCAGCGGAGGAAGACACCATGAGAAGGCCCCCAAGAAATCCGGAGAAAGGAGCGCTGGAGAAAAAAGACTTTTACCAGATGGGGATCGTGGGCGCAACCATTGCGGCAATTTCGCTCGGCCTTGCGGTGTACTACTACAACCCCTCAGATCCCGGGGACCTTACCTGGCAGACGATGATCTTCGCAACCGTGGGATTCGCACAGGTTTTCCAGGCCCTTGCACTGCGCTCTTCCAGCCACTCCCCTTTTGCCATCAAAACCAACCCGTTGATGGTGATTGTTGTGGTCTCTGCTGTTCTGCTTCAGCTTGTTGTCATCTACATGCCTGGCTTGGAAAGCTTCTTCAGACTGGTACCCTTATCAGCCCAGGACCTGCTAATCTCTGTTGCAGCAGGAAGTATAGTCTTTATTGTTGTAAAAATTGATAGGAAGATTTTCAAAAGATAGTGTAGCACATAAAGCTTTTCCTTCCTTCATATTTTAGGTACTAAAAAGCTCCTCTTCAGTTATGACATAACTCTGGCAACTCGTCCGGGAGATGTTAAAGATTGGTACTCTTTTTTCCTGCTTCAAAGCCACTGTTGTTAAAGATGTCTTTATCCCATTTCCGATATTCATAATATTTGGATTTTGGCTCACCTGTCCAACCATTAATTCCTTTCCGGGGAAGATGAACAGCATGAATATAAAAGACAGGAATAAAAGACAACCCCAGAATCACCAGAGCATACACCCGTCCAAAAACGATGGAAATGGTTACAATAAGAGTGACTGAGATAAGGTATTTAAGAAGTTTCCTCCATTTAGGGCTTCTTTCTTCAAAGTGACCTAAAAAAATATGGCCGCATAAGAACACAATACTCACTATTGCGATCTCAAACCAGATGGTATTGGTACTCCACATAACTGATCTTACCTGCTACATTATATCTTTGCTTGTTTTCTCTTGTATGAGGTGTGCACAGCTTGGCTTGCCCTTACGGGCTTTACCCTTCTTAGCTGTTCGCAATTACTTCAATGTTTTTATTAACAGCTAGCAGATCCTGTATGACCTCACTATTGCTTTCCGGAGCTATATAGACCTCATCATATCGGTTATACTTAATTATCAACCCATTCTTAGCAAGGGCTGGTTTGATCCCAGTCCACATGGTTTTTCCGACTATAACTTTGTTGATTGCGCTTATTTCTATTGTACCTTTCAAAAAGGCTGACTTGTATTTCAGCTTACCATTTTCAATTTGGTAGTAAGTGTCAAAGTATATCCAGGTAAGAAGGGCAACTGGCACCAGTGCAGGCAATAAGATTAATGGCAATAAAGCGAGTGGCGCTTCCGAATACGTGGCTCTTTCAAGGGTGAAAACCACAAAAAGGAAAATCAGGCCTCCTAATAACAAATAAAGAACGAACCCCTTTCTCTTTGCTTTATAAGTTTTCATTGATCAGGATTATAGAACAGGATAGGGTATAAAAGCAGTAGCAGACTTGATGGCAGCCCCTTTTCTACCGTTACAGCTTATGGCTGCAATAACTTTAGATTTACCACTACACCAACTATCGCACTGTAATAAGAACAAGGTAATCTACCGGCACTCCTGTCTACTAAAATTTGTGCGCCTGACGTAATTATTATTCTGACTCCAATCTATTAATATAGGCTTTCATTTTTGCGATTTCCTCTTCTTGCGCCTTTATTATTTCATCGGCTAACTTCCTTACTTGAGGGTCTTCTATGTCTGCCCTCTTACTTGTAAGAATAGCTATGGAATGGTGAGGAATCATTGCTTTCATGTATAACACATCACCAATTGGTGTTTGTGTTCTTACTAAAGTTAAAGCACCAATAAACAATACAAAGCTGCCCACTACAATGGCAATGTTTTTCTTCTTGTTCTTGTACATATTTTGCATAAATGACAGCATTATAACTGCCATTGCGGCAATACCTAAACAAGCCATATAAAAACGTGTTAGACTGAAATATACATGGTCGATTGCGTACGTGTTAAAATACATTGTTATGTACATGGCAATAAAGGACCCAAGTAACATCAAAAAGAACCTCGTGTAATTACTGATGTTCTTTTTGTTTTCATTCTTTTCCTGGTGGTTATCCATTCTATTATAGTTAAAGTTATTGCGTTTCCTTAATGTTTTTCCCAGCTTCTTCTTTTACCTGTCGCCACAAAGCCTGATAGGCAAAGTATACCGCACAGGCAGGGTATTACTTCCCCGCTTACCGGAATAACACCTTAAAAGTTCAATCATCCTGAGTGCTTCCTTGTCTGCCCCAGCTGCAGGGCTTGCTTTTGTCTGGCTCAGCTATCCTTCGGGAACCATAGTTGACATAACACCCCGGTAATATACCAACTATGGGTTTGTTGAAAAGATACTGGCTTCTTTAACAAAGACTCTTCTGTTCAGCTTCAGCTGTGCGATAATAAGTTCTGCAAAGTCTTCCGGATGCATCACGCGTTCAGGATCGCCGGTGATAAGATTAGCACTATTTGCAAGGTCAGTTACAACCGTGCTAGGAGCCAGAGCCGTTACCCGGATATTATGCTTGCGCACTTCCTGCATCAGGCTCTCCGACAAACCAAATACAGCAAATTTAGAAGCACTGTAGGCACTGGTTACCGGGCTACCTGACTTGCCTGCCGTTGACGAAATATTGACAATGTCTCCGGTTTTTCGCTCAATCATTTGCGGCAACACAGCACGGGTAGTATAATACACACCAAATACGTTCACCTTAACCTGCTGTTCCCATACCTCAGGCTTCAGCTCCAGGAACTTACCAAAAGTAGCTGTACCAGCGTTGTTTATGAGGATATCAACCGCCCCTAAAGTATCCTGTACTTTGGCTACAGCTGCCTCCACTTCTTCCCTGTTGCTCACATCGGCTGTGGCAAATGCGGCTTTTACCCCCAAACCAGTAATTTCGTCGGCAACCGCTTTTACATCTTTCTCTGTTCGGGCTATCAATCCCACATGCACACCTTCCTTAGCCAGCGCAATAGCTACTGCCTTTCCTATGCCTTTGCCAGCGCCGGTTACCAACGCAACTTTGTCTTTTAGATTCTCCATCTATTGTTTTTGAGCTTTAGTTTACAAAACGATCATATAGTTTTAGTACATACGCAATAAGGAGAACGTATTGTTTTGCAACCGACTCTATTCCACTATTGCCATTACGTTCTTTTTCTATGAACAAAGCTTAGTAGAGCCTCAGGTATTTGCAGGTGTTATCCATTCAGTCCAATCAACTTTAGGCTACATAATAAGCTAATTTTTAGTTGTTTCGTACAATATAAAATCTTAACTTATATCTATAATCTTGAATCAGGCCTCTCGTACTTTAGCTTAGTAGGATTATGTATACAACCATTTTTAAATTTGACGAAGGGAGCCCTTACGTAAGCAGTAAGCGCCCGGTAGCCCAGGAAATAAATGACAGGCTGCTATGGCGGGCTATGCGCCTTGCAAAGACAGGCAAGCGTATTTTTAAAGATGGCCTGATCGTATATACCCCTATTCCGGCTTATCTGAGTGGGCCAACCGTATTGGAAGTATACTGGGACTATAAAAGCTCTGAAGAGTACGACTGCTATCTGGATGCTGCCTCCTGAGCCTGCCAATAACATTACTGACCCAAAAGACCACCTTCTGAGTAGAAACTGAAACTAAAGATAAAAGGCACCCCGATAACAGGGTGCCTTTCTTATTCAGTATAACCAACTCTCAACAGGGATATTTAATCCCTGCCATAAGAGGAGGACCTTATTTTACGTCAAAACGATCCAGGTTCATTACCTTGTCCCAGGTTTTAACGAAGTCTTTTATAAACCGCTCTTTTGAATCTGAGCAAGCGTACACCTCCGCAACAGCCCGTAGCTCTGAGTTAGAACCAATGATCAGGTCGACACGGCTACCCGTCCACTTCACTTCACCGGTTTTACGGTCACGGCCTTCAAACTCGGTATCAGCTTCTGACGTTGCTTTCCATGTAGTGTTCATATCGAGCAGGTTCACAAAGAAGTCGTTTGTAAGTGTTTCAGGTTGATTCGTAAACACACCACGCTTAGATTTATCGTAGTTGGTGTTCAGTACACGCATACCCCCTACAAGTACTGTTAGCTCAGGTGCAGTAAGGCTCATCAGCTGTGCTTTGTCAATCAGCATCTCCTCTGCTGAGGCAGAAATGTTATCCCGGTTTCTGTAATAATTGCGGAAGCCATCAGCATTCGGCTCCAGAACAGCGAAAGCGTCCCAATCGGTTTGCTCCTGCGTAGCATCCGTACGTCCGGGTGTAAATGGCACTTTCACCTCATGTCCAGCATTCTTGGCTGCTTTTTCAACACCGGCACAACCTCCCAATATGATCAGGTCAGCCATCGAAACCTGTTTGCCACCAGTCTGTGCACTGTTGAACTCCTCCTGAATGCTCTCATATTTCTGAAGCACCTTCTGTAATTCGGCTGGGTTGTTCACCTCCCAATTCCTCTGAGGCTCCAGGCGGATTCGGCCGCCATTCGCGCCTCCCCTCTTATCAGAATCACGATAAGTAGAGGCAGAAGCCCAGGCAGTAGAAACTAACTGAGAAACAGAAAGCCCGGAGTCCAGTATCTTGTTCTTCAGATCACTGATATCCTGATCATTAATCAGTTCATGTGTTACGGCCGGGACAGGATCTTGCCAGATTAGTTCTTCCTCAGGCACTTCCGGACCCAGGTAGCGCGTAATCGGCCCCATATCGCGGTGCGTCAGTTTATACCAGGCCAGGGCAAATGCATCAGCAAACTCCTCAGGATTCTCCAGAAAATGTCTGGAAATCTTTCCGTACGAAGGATCCTCACGCAAGGCAATGTCGGTAGTCAGCATAAAAGGTGCATGCTTTTTAGCAGGATCGTGTGCATCTGGCACAGTGCCTTCGCCTTCCCCATTCTTCGGCTTCCACTGGTGGGCACCAGCCGGGCTCTTGGTAAGCTCCCACTCAAAACCAAAGAGGTTCTCAAAAAAGTTGTTGCTCCATTTTGTAGGAGTAGTCGTCCAGGCACCTTCCAGGCCACTGGTGATGGTATGTTCAGAATGGCCTTTGCCCATGGTATTTCTCCAGCCCAGGCCCATTTCCTCAATGCTGGCACCTGCAGGCTCTACCCCTACATACTCTCTCGGGTCGCCTGCGCCGTGTGTTTTACCAAAGGTATGTCCACCTGCAATCAGGGCAACAGTTTCATAGTCATTCATTGCCATTCGGCCGAAAGTCTCGCGGATGTCCTGTGCTGCCGCAACTGGGTCAGGATTTCCGTTCGGTCCTTCCGGATTCACATATATAAGGCCCATGTGCGAAGCCGCCAGCGGGTTTTCCAGCACTCCACCTGCGTGGCGCTCCTTGTTTCCAAGCCATTCACCTTCCGATCCCCAGTAGATGTCTTCCTCCGGCTCCCAAACATCTTTTCTTCCACCGCCAAAGCCAAAGGTTTTGAACCCCATAGACTCCAGGGCGCAGTTACCTGCCAGAATCATCAGGTCGGCCCATGAGATCTTCTTGCCATATTTCTGCTTTATTGGCCAAAGCAGCAAGCGTGCCTTGTCCAGGTTAGCGTTATCCGGCCAGCTGTTAAGAGGGGCAAATCGCTGTGAACCAGAACTGGCTCCTCCCCGTCCATCAGCAATTCGATAGGTACCGGCGCTATGCCAGGCCATACGTATAAAAAGCGGACCATAGTGCCCGTAGTCTGCCGGCCACCAATCCTGAGAATCCGTCATCAGGTCAAAAAGGTCCTGCTTCACAGCCTTCAGATCAAGCTTCTTAAACTCCTCTGCATAATCAAAATCTTCCCCCATAGGGTTTGATTTGGATGAATGCTGATGTAGTATCCGAAGGTTCAGCATATCCGGCCACCAGTCGCGGTTCGATCTTCCGCTACCTGCCGTATAGTGTACAGCTCCACCCATAAAAGGGCATCTTCTGGACTCGTTGGTATCCCATACAGGAGTGTTAGGGGCTACATGCCTGTCTTTTTTATGTTCCATAGTTAGGTTATAAAAAATGAAATTTGAATAGACTTTTATTTAGAAGTAATAGTTAATTATTTATAAATATACCTGTTCGAGGACCTGTAACCAAATTTTATCGATTCGAATTATCTATCAGCTTATAGGAAATATCTATAAGCGCTGTTTTCTTATCAATTTGAGGGGTTTTGAATAAAGGCTGATTAGCTACTTATCCGTTTGTGCATACTCCAATTTTAAGACATTGGTTAAAAACATAATAAGAATTTCGAGGAAGTTCTGTGTCTATCCGGAGCAACTTACTCTTAAATGGGTACAGACTCTAAAATGTGATACATGAAGTGCTCTATTCGCTATTTTATACCTAAAGAAATCTGCTTTCAGATAATATAAAAACTATAAGAAACTAATGTCAGCACGAGCGAACCTGCTTTAATTCATCGTCTGGATCCGGTTCTTCCTTAACCGTTAGTACAGAGCATACAGAAACATAAGCCAAAAACGCACGTTGCATTCTCATGTGCCTGCTACTCATTTTAAATAAGGGAGCAGTCATCTTTCTTCCGATTTATTATTTTAAGCAACAAATTGACGCAAGGTATTATCATTTCTTTAGGTAGCATCAATGCCGACTTTCAGGTCCGGGTGGATAAGGATCCGTACCAAACAACCACCATGATTGGCCACGACCTCCAAAGGTTGGGCGGTGGCAAGGGTGCTAACGTGGCGTACCAGGCGCATCTATTAGGAGCTTCCGCTACACTGATCGGCCGGGTCGGCAACGATGACCTCAAGGAGCAGGCCCTAAAGCCGCTCCGGGAAATGGACATTGACCTCACCTATGTCCGCGCTGTTGACGGTGCTTCTACCGCCGTCTCTATGATTGCCGTTCCACCGAATGGGAAAAAGAAAATCATACTTGCGCCCAATGCCAATGATGTATGGGTGGAAGAAGATAAAGATGAGGTACGAAAAGCCATTTTACAGGCACCGGAGGGTTCTGTACTTGTAGCAGATTATGAGGTAGCTCCTGCTATAGTTGAGGTAGCTATAAATGCGGCACAGGAAAAGAACTTCACAGTCATTCTGGACCCTTCTCCCACTGACCGGGTGGACAAACGGTTATTTGAAAAAATTAACTACCTCATTCCTGATGCATCTGAAACAGAAGGTCTGACCGGCACTGCACCTGCTTCCTTGGAAAAGGCAGTAAGCGCTGCCCATAAATTATTGGACCAGGGCGTGAAAAATGTTCTGGTTAAGTTAGAAGGAGGAGGATGCATTGCAGCCAACAAAGAGATCACCTTTCACATTCCTGCCATTCCGGTTGAAGTGGTAGATACCACCGGGGCAGGAGATGCCTTCGCTGGTGCGCTTGCGGTTGCCGTGATGGAAAAGCGTCCGCTGAAAGAAGCCGCATGTTTTGCCTCAGCAGCCTCACTTGTTGCTGTTACTGGCTTCGGCTCTCAGCCAGCTTATGCTTCACGGGAGCGTGTAGAGCACTATTTTGATTTGACCATAGATAAAATTGAGGAGATATGATGGAAATGGATAAGGCCTGGTGCATTCATTTTGATCATTATGATCCGGCTGATGAGGGGCGCCGGGAAGCTTTACTCGCTCTTGGAAATGGCTGCCTGGCGTCCAGGGCAGCGGCTCCTGAATCCAGAGAAGATAAGATTCACTATCCGGGCACCTACCGTGTGGGATGCTACAACGAACTGATAACCCAAATACAGGGGCAGGATGTAAAAAACGAATCCATCGTAAACCTGCCAAACTGGTTGCCTTTTTCCTTTCGGATGGAAAGGTCTGACTGGTTTTCACTAGATGACGTGACAATACTGGATTATGAACAGACTCTGCATATGCAGCAAGGGCTCCTGACCCGGAAAGTGCGCTTTAGTGATGAGCAGGGACGGCAGACCTTAGTACAGGAACGCCGGTTTGTGAGTATGGCTCAGCCTAACCTTATGGCACTATCTATAGCGCTTACCCCCCTTAACTGGTCTGGTAAGCTTGAACTGCAATCTAATCTGGATGGACGGGTGATAAATAACAAGGTAACCCGGTATGCACCCTTCAATAAGGTGCACCTGGAGATACTAAACACCGGAGAATGGGGAGAAAATGGTATAGAGCTTCTTGCGCGCACCAACCAGTCTTCTGTTACAGTAGCTTTGGCCGCACGGACTAACTTATGGATTGCTGAGCAAGAACACAAGGCACAGCGGGTAGTAAACCACGAAGACGACCATGTATCTGACTATCGGCGAATTTCTTTAAGAGAGGGCGAAGAGGTGAGGCTTGAAAAAATAGCCGCGCTTTATACTTCGCTTGACATACCAGAGGACGCATGTGCCCGGACTGCACAAGAAACACTGCTAAAGGCATCTGACTTTGACACCCTCTTTACAGCCCACAAAGATGCGTGGCAGAACCTGTGGCAGCGCAGCTACATTGAAGTTGATGCAGCAGATCAGCTTTGTTACTTCCGCCTACACATCTTCCATATCCTGCAAAACTTCTCCCCACACACAGCCAAAATGGATGTAGGCGTACCTCCGAGCGGCTGGCAAGGTGAGGAATACCACGGGCAGGTATTCTGGGATGAGTTATTTGTATTCCCGTTCCTGACTTTCCATTTTCCTGATTCCGCACGGGCATTGTTGCAGTATCGTTACCGCCGCCTGGATACAGCCCGAAAGCTGGCAAAAGAGAATGGCTACCGGGGTGCCATGTTCCCCTGGCGCAGCGCGAGTGACGGCGAAGAAGAAACTCCTCCATTTCAACTAAACCCGATATCAGGAGAGTGGATGGAAGACAGAACCTGTCTGCAGCGCCACGTTGGGGCTGCAGTGGCTTATAATATCTGGTATTATGCAAAAGTAACCGGTGATCAACAGTTCCTGGCAGACTGTGGAGCTGAACTTATCCTGGAAATTGCCCGCTTCTGGGCAAGTATTTCTAAGCATAACCCTGCACTAAACAGGTATGAGATCCATGGTGTAGTTGGGCCTGACGAATATCAAACAATGTATCCGGAAGCCAATTCACCTGGGGTAAGCAACAATACTTACACTAATGTAATGGCCGCCTGGACACTCTGCCAGGCACGACGCTTATTCGAGCAACTCAACCCGCAAAGGCAACAGGAACTGATGGATAAACTGGCTCTTAGCTCAGAGGAGTTTGAGCACTGGGATGAGGTAAGCCGAAGAATGCGGATCGTTTTTCGTGAAGACGGGACAATAAGTCAATTCGAAGGATTTGATCAACTAAAAGAATTTGATCTACAAAAATTCAGGGAAAAGCACGGACACCAACGCCTGGATTGGGCCCTGGATGCAATGGGTGACTCAGTAGAGAAATACCGGATTTCCAAACAAGCCGATACCGCTGTTCTACTGTATCTGTTTACACCAGCGGAACTGGTCAATCAGTTTGAGCGGCTGGGCTACTCCCTAAATGAGGATATACTTAAGCGCACGATAACAAATCACCTTTCCCAGACAGCGCACGAGTCAAGCCTTTCCCGTTTTATATACGCTGGGGCACTGGCAAGTCTGAGTACAGACCAGTCCTGGAGCTTTTATAAAGAGGCCCAGCAGATTGATATGTCTCCTGAAGACAAGGGCGCTTCAGAAGGCATTCATCTCGGCGCTATGGGAGGAACTTTAGCTGTGCTGCTGCATCGTTACCTGGGTATAAAAGTTAAATCAGATTACCTGGTTATTACTCCCTCCTTACCAGAAGCCCTTTCCCCGGTACGCATCAGTCTAAACTTCCGGGGGGCAGAATATGTGTGCGAGATTAGCCGCACCGCTGAACCCCTGGTTAAAGTTGCAGAACGTGTAAATGCAGGACACATCAATCTTAATTTGTCTAAATAATTTTCATACAGTTAAACTAATAGGGAAATTAAACAGACTGAAAACAGTAACTCAGATCCCGAATGCTAAACAGCGCTAGCCTGACGCACCAGCCATATTCGCTTATTGATCTGTTGGACCACCCGCAGGCAAAGGCTAACAGCTCATTTACTAAAATTTAAAGCCCCTCAACTACTAAGTTCAGGGGCTTTGAGTATAGCTGTAAGGTTATATATACAGGTTATAGCTGTACTACAAGTACATTAGTTAATAGGAAACATGCAGTATACCAGCTAGTATAAGAGCATTTTTTACCATGCACTTCAAGAGCAAAGACAAAATACACCAACTGTTTGCACCACTTTTCTTCACATTAACCTTCTAAAAACCAACCCGTTATAAAAATTAACGATAACTACGAAGGATATGGCACAAACGACAACTCTGCAGGTTTCAAGTTTAGCGTTCGACAATAATGCTCCTATTCCCAGACAATATTCATGCGACGGAGAAGATATTAATCCCCCGCTGAGGATAGGCAACCTGCCCGAGAGAGCGGAAAGCCTGGTTATAATCGTGGAGGACCCGGATGCACCTAATGGCACCTTCACCCATTGGATGGTATGGGACGCACCTCCCCACCCCAGCATAGAAGAGAACAGTAAACCAGGTGGCACAGTAGGAAGGAACGATTTCGGAGAGAACAACTATAAGGGCCCCTGTCCGCCCTCTGGTGAGGAACACAGGTATTTCTTTAAAGTTTATGCCCTGGATTCGAAAGTAAACCTGGACCAGGATAGCACCAGGGAAGCTCTTATGGTATTGGTAGATGAAAAAGCCATTGGCTATGGGGAGCTGATGGGTACTTATAAAAAAGGTTAGAAAGATATGTCTCCCGCCGGTTTCATAGCAGTCCTGTTAATAGCTTTTATCGTTGGCGCTGTTTTCTATTTCCTCTTTAAAAGCAAGGGACCCTGGGGAAGCTTCTGGACCTTTTTTCTGGTAGTGCTGCTTGGTGTATCTTTAGCCTATGTATGGGTGCGGCCATTTGGTCCTGTATATTGGGGCGTTGCCTTTTTCCCTCTGTTGTTTATAGGGCTGCTTTTTGCACTACTTCTGGCTGCGGCAACACCTCCAGGAAGAAACAGAAATGCTACCCGCAGAGGCTATAGCCCTGGCACACCGGAGGACGGGCAAAGTGAGATATCACCTGAGGACGACAGAACCGTTCTTGGAATCTTTTTCTGGACGGCAGTCATTCTGTTTGCTGCGTTGCTGATAGCTGGTATTTTTTACTAGCGTTCACACTAATGTTGCTTCTTTTTCTGCGCCGCTCCAAAGAACAGGATGCGTAAAGCAGCCGGCTGAAATGAGTTGTTTTCCTTCATAAAACCTTAAAACTATACCGCTATGATGACAACCAAAGAGGAAATGATTGAAAGACAGCTAAAGGGAAGAGGTATACACGACCCTAAGGTAATCAATGCTATGTGGGAAGTAGACCGCTCCATTTTTGTACCGGATGATATACTGGAGCACACCTACGAGGACAGGGCTTTACCTATTGGAAAAGAGCAGACGATAAGCCAGCCTTACATTGTTGCTTATATGGCACAGGCATTAGACCTGAGCCCCAATGATGTGGTGCTGGAAATAGGCACGGGCTGCGGATATAACGCAGCGGTTTTATCCCGGATCGTTTCGCATGTGTACAGCATTGAGGTTATAGAATGGCTGGCAAATCTGGCAAAGCAAAATTTAAGAGAAGTAGGTTACCGGAATATTACCATACGCCATGGAGACGGTTATAAAGGATGGCCCGAGGAAGCCCCTTTCGATGCTATTGTGCTTACAGCCGCCCCTCCGGCTATACCGGAACCACTAAAACTGCAGTTAAAGATAGGAGGAAGACTGCTGGCTCCTGTCGGTACAGGAATCCAGCAACTTGTTCTGCTGGAAAGGACCGGCAAAGACTTTTTTGAAGACACTCCACTTTTACCTGTTCAATTTGTGCCTATGACAGGGGAAGCTCAAAAGAGACCCGGTAGCAGCAGCTAAGCATCGATGACAACAACTAAAAGAACGGAGGCTTTAGGGAAAGCCCGTGACCTGATGGAAAGTTACTCCCGCAGAACGGGCCTGCTGGGGACTGAGGGGGATATCTCCCATCGTTACCTCTGGACTGACGCTTTCGCAGTACAGACATTCTTCGGACTGGCCCATGCACTTGATGATGCTCAATATAAAGAGAATGCGCTTAAGCTGATCACCGCAGTGCATGAAACACTTGGCCGCTTTCGGAAGGAAGACAGAAGGTCTGGCTGGATAAGTGGCTTGCCCGAGAAGGAAGGAGCTGCACATCCCACAGCAGGAGGCTTGCGTATCGGCAAAAAATTACCGGAGCGTGCCCCAGGTGAGCCCATGAACGAGCGGCTGGAGTGGGAGCGTGACGGACAGTACTTCCACTATTTAACCCGTTGGGTAAACGCTCTCCTTCTGGCGGCGCAGGAAACGGGAGAGCCACGCTATGCTGCCTGGGCAACTGAACTGATACAGGCTGGCGGTAAGTTCCTGTACAAAACCAATGGAAGGAGCCGGATGTACTGGAAAATGAGCATCGACTTAACCAGGCCCCTGGTTACAAGCATGGGTGCCCACGACCCGTTGGAGGGTTTGATCTGTGCAGAAAGTGCACGCTTAGCTACACCTCAAAAGGCAAATGATCTTGAACCCCTGATAAAGGACTTTGAAACCTTGTGTGCCGGTCAGGATTGGGCAACCACAGACCCATTAGGCTTAGGCGGACTGCTGCTAAATGCTGTACGAGCGGCAGAACTTGGGACTTCCCTCAGACATCTACCCGAAGAGATAAAACCAGAAAAGCTTTTAACTGATAGTCTGGACGGACTAAAAGTGTATGCTAAGATAAATAATCTGGAGGCACCTGCACAAAATCGATTGGCTTTCCGCGAATGTGGCTTATCCCTGGGCTTGAGCACTTTATGCTCTAAGCAGCAGCAACTTAAAGAACAGGGTCTTGATGTGGATGCGTTTACAGCCTACTTTCATCTGGCAAATGCTATAGAAGATTTTTGGGGTAACCCTGACAACCAGCGCGTTTCCACCTGGATAGATCATAAAGACATCAATACAGTCTCACTAGCTGCCAGCTTAGTGGCAAACTACGCTCCTATTGATTTTTAAAGGTTTTTCCTAACGCATTGTAAAGACAGGAGCACGATAAATCACTCAAGTCTTGATGCTGTATTAATCTATAGCTCCGCAGGCAACAGGCAGTGTTACATGAGCAGGTACGTCAGGAAGAGACTGTACACTTGCAGGCAAACTGGCATCTGACCCTACTCCATGTATAAAGATAACATGTCTTGTCAAATCTATATCCATACCAAACTTCTCTTTATAGGCTGAAGAAAGCTCATTCAGATTTACTGTTTTCTGATAGCTAAGCTTTCCTTCATTATCAGTGGTTGGATAGGTATCAGTTTTAATCTCCATATTCACAGGATTATCATGAAGCGGGATCATTGTTATACCGGCACTTTGCCTTGTCTCGATCAGATCGATTATACCATCCTTATTCGTATCTGCTTCCATGCCAGGAGGGCAACTTGCATCTGCGGGGGTTTCAAAGCTATGGAGATGTTGCAGGTGCATGGTGTTTGGCTCTAAACCTTCGGCATTAACTGTAATTAACAGGAGGCTGTCCCGTACTTCGAACCTTGCAGTACCGGAGACATCCCGCCCATCATTGGCCTCACTGTTCAGGCTACTAAGGTTCACATCGTAAACCATTCCCTCTCCTTCTGTGGCTGTAGTTTCAACAGTCTGTCCCTCTACCACCCCGCCTTCCTGCATTGCCTGTTGATTACAGGAAAAAAGAAAACCGGAGAGCACTGAAATCAGCAAACAAGTACTTGCAAACATTTTGGCCATAGGACTTTTTCCTTAAAAATTTAAAGTATTTATAAAACATAACGTTCATAATACCAATTTGTTCTAAAATCATCTCGTGTAATCTGTGCTGCTGTTTCAGCTTCCTGATCACTGATCTTAAAACTTAAGTTCTCATCTATTGCCTTACCGCTTCTTAGGTTTACAGATGTTATTTCTACTGGCGGCTACTTCAGGCTGGGCATCCATCTGCAACCTTAAAGGCCTGCTTAGCCACAGGTAAAGGAAACAGTTGAAAATGTTGAACCAGGAATACGATGCGGCAATATTCCCTTTGAAAATCAGCAACTTAACTACTAATAAACTACCTCCGCTTAACTTTATCTCAACAAACCGACAGATACGGGGGGTGAACGTATAAATAATTAGATGTAAAAACCAAAGAAAACTATCATGGAAGACAAGGACGACGTGAAAAGAAACAGAAAGTCTTTATGGCTATGGATTGTGGGCATATTAGTTATAGCGGGTATTGTGTGGTGGATTGTTGCTGACGGAGAGGAACAAGTAATTGCTTATGACGCACCAGAGACAGGTCAGGTTCAGGAAACCGTTGGTGGTAGTGCATCTGCGGTTTTGAGGGCGTACGTTCAGTTTGCGGAAGAAATGCCAGCCAAGCCAGACTTTAACATGAACCATGATTATATAAATGAAGGTATCCTTAAACTGCAGAACGCTTTGCAAGTTCTTGTAAGGGAGAAAACAGACTTGGGTGCTGAACTTCAGGATGAAATGGAGGCGCTTGAAAGTACTGCAAACGAGCTGCAGAAAAATCCTGAATCCTTGCGACATGCAGAACTCACACAGCAAGCGTTTGTTCGATCTGCCAGGATACTGCAACTGGTACAGGAGGATGGAGAAGAGGACTTAGTGAACAAAGTGATGGCCGCTGCTAACGACATAAAAGCACAGGTGCCCACACTAGACCAGAAAACGGAGATCCTACAGTTCTTCAGGATATCGGCTCAAGCAATTGCGCAAATGAGTGATGAAGTTGAAAGTGAGGAAGGTCCTGCAAGCCTTTGATAAATCTTGAAAACCGGCGTCATTTAAAGTCTCCTTTTACGGGTAAGAAAGCTTCAGCTCCGGTGGCTTAAAACCGAAAGAGATTTGATAGAGTATAGTGCAGTATCAATTAGAAATTAAGTGCCTGCATGTATTCTTAAATACTCTTCGAATGCTCTCTTCACTACTACGCCACTTCCATAACCGCACTCCCTGGTTTACCGCCAACTTCGACTCCTGCTCCGCCCTGGCAAAAGCATTGGGAAACTACCTGCACGGTCATGCTTTTGCAGGAGTCGGCGAGACTCCAAACAGTGAATTACTTGCCGAAGTGATTAACCTGATGCCGTGGGAGCTTCAGAAGTCAGTCTACGTAAAGGGAAGCTCTAAAGAAGCCGTTTCCCCGGATAAGCTCGGGGAAGTTAATGCGGAGGAATTCTCTGAATGGGTCACAGGCCTTTACCCTGCTAAAAAGTACCCTGTCATACTGATCGGGTCATCCAATGGCGCGGCTGTGCATATGGCTGCGGCAATGGGAATCCCCTGGCTGCCACAGACTTTTATGATTCCTGTAGAGGCACCTGATCACTTGTCTGTAGATGACCCCATTGAGCGGATGGAGTGGGCTGTGGAGCCTGCACGTCAATTACTCTCCGCTAACCCGGACCTGCAGCTACACCACATGATGGACCCAAACCAGGACAGACCCATGCTGAATGCCATCTCCTACTTCCGGGTTAAGCGTTTGCAGTTAGGCGCCGCTTATGAAGAATTTATTACCAATAACCTGGAAAAAGGTAGCACACTCCTCCTGTTGGATTGCCGCAAAAGCTGGCCCATTACCAAGGTAGATACCCGCCATTACTTTCAGTTCGGAGGTTTAGGAGGAATCACACCGGAAGGATACCATCAGGGCAGTGAAGAAATAAGTGAGTTTCTCAGGCGTAATGAATCGGATGTGGAGAAGTGGACTGCACCGAAGCCTGACGGAACAGGACCGGAGTCAGAGTGGGGATTTGAACCAACCCTGGGAGAGGACATTACCCGTTTCGCTCAGGAGAACGGATACCAGGTGCAGCGCATCGTTTATGAAGAGCCAGAGGACCTGAGTCCTTTCGTGGCAGACCTGTACCACTGGTGGTATGAACAACGAAGTATGGCAGCAAAAACACTGATAGCTGATATGTTCTTCCTGCTGGAGCCCTACTGGACCATCCGCACCGGCTCCGTACCCTTCTGGCTTGCCTTCAACTCCAAATCATCTGTAAACCGCCTGAAAGAATACCTGCGCAAAACAGCCCCGTATGAAAATGTTTACATACTTCCGTTCTCGAATGGCGTCAAAGCCGTGGGCCTGGCCACATTGGAAGACATGAAATCCGCACTAAGTTACGCACGTAATACAGGAGACTTTATCGGCTTTGATCCATCCCTTTATCCCTTCGACTTTGGCATTTACGCCAGGTACCAGAAAGAGATGGAGGAACGGTTACCGCTGCGGTATGATATGGAACCGTCTCTGACGCTGGTGCAATTGCTAGCCTTTGCAGATCAGACCAAAAGTGAATACCAGGTAAAAATTGTCAGCTAGCGAATATCCAGACAGGCAGTTTGTAAAGGGCCAGCCTGTAAAACAGAAGAGGCTGTTCCGCTAAGGAACAGCCTCTTCTGTTTTAAATAAAGGAAGTTTAGGCCTGCTTTACAAGCTGTACTTCGCCCTGTATCTTCAGTTCTTCGCCCAGCATCACGCCTCCGGTCTCAAGAGCTGCATTGTAGTTAATGCCCCAATCCTTGCGGTTGATCTTGCCGTTGATAGAGAAGCCTGCTTTTACGTTGCCCCACGGGTCTGTAGCGATACCATTGTGCTCCACAGAAAGCTTCACGGGCTTGGTAGTATCTTTAATGGTCAGGTCGCCGAACAGGTTGAACGTATCCTCATCCACCCGCTCTACCTTGGTAGACACGAAACGCATGTTCGGGTGCGCTCCTACCTCGAAGAAATCTGCATTGCGCAGGTGCTCATCACGCTGCTCGTTATTGGTATTGATAGAGGCTACGTCAATATCTGCCACTACTTTTGCATCTGAAAAACTATCGCCTTCCGTAACAGCCTCCGCTTCGAACTTGGAGAATTTACCTGTCACGTTTGAGATCATCAGGTGCTTTATCTTAAATCCTAGTTCACTGTGCGAAAGGTCCAAAGACCATTTAGTTGTTGCCATAATCGTATTTGAAAAAATTTACTGTTTTATAATTATATTAATGATGTTATAATACCTAACACTGTTAAGTAAAAAGGCAAAAAAATATTATGCTCTCATGCCTGAAACAAAGCCGCGGATAAAGTCCTTCAGCACCATCTGGTTCAGCTCTTCTTTGCTTTCGCCGGTGCCCATCATGTTAATAGAGATCAGTCCGTGGAGCATTGACCAGAAGGTATGCAGTTTCAGAAACGGGTCAGTTTCCGGAGCCTTACTGGCAGCTATCATCTCCTTTACCGGTTGCAGGATCAGTTCGCTGAAAGTGCTGAGCTCGCTTATCTGGTTTACTGTTTCGCAGGAGGGGATCCCCAGCCCGTACATTACCTGGTAATAGGCTTCGTTCTCAAAGGCAAAGCGCCAGTAAGCATAGGCCATGGCCTCTATCTGCTCCTCCGGGCTGCCAGCCCCTTCTTTGGCTTTTACCAGCGCCTCGTTCAGCTTTCGGAATCCCTGCTTTGTCAGTTCCAGCAGTATCGCCTCTTTGTTAGCAAAATGGTCGTAGATCACGGGCACGCTGTACTCTATCGCCTCCGCAATCTTTCGGATAGAAAGCGCCTGCCACCCATCCTGCACTACCAGTTGCCAGGCAGCCTCCAGGATAGAGGCTCTTATCTCTTCTTTATGCCGTTGCTTTCTTTCCGCTATTCCCATTTTATCTCTGTTATTTTACCTAACAGTGTTAGCAAAGGTATAAGTTCAGTTTGATTTATCAAAATATTGCATTCAGGTAGGTCTTAGGGCAAGCCTCCCTGGCAACCAGTGCGAATCCTGATCAGGACAAATGTTGCTTGTGCACGAATGGACAACAGGTTGATCGGGAACGATTCGGACAGGTTGATTCTGACAATTTTATTCGTGCACGATTCGGACAGGTCGCGACCTGTCCGAATCTACGAAAGGTCGTATACCTGCTTTATGGCTTTACCGGACAGGAAACGTAACAGGATGCTAGGGTACGATTACAGCCGCGAAGGCTTGTACTTTGTTACCTCCTGCGTGCAGGGCAGAGCCTGCGTGTTCGGGCATGTTGCTGAGGAGGAGATGGTACTGAACAAGTATGGACAAATAGCAACGCAGCAGTGGCATTGGCTGGCAGCGCAGTACCCGTACCTGGTGTTACACGCTTTCGTGGTGATGCCGAACCATGTGCATGGCATCATTGAAATAGATCAGAATCTTGTAGTGCGGACAGGTCGCGACCTGTCCGCACAATTGCCCGTCGATGAAACAGGAACAGAAAAAGAATCATCACGCACAAAAGTCAAATCCATTTCCGAACTGATGGGAGCTTATAAGGCAACCACCTCCAAGCAGATCAGGTTGGCCGGCCTTGCCGATTTCGCATGGCAGCGTTCCTTTCACGACCACATCATCCGACACGAAAGAGCATACCGTCACATCGAGCAATACATCCAGAACAACCCCGCCCTATGGAAAGACGATGTGTTTCATCACCCCCTTTCGTAGGGACAGGTCGCGACCTGTCCGCACATTCCCCAGACCTGTCCCCACAAAGGCCTGTCCATGAAAAAGGAAGCATGAGACCAGAAAAGCTTTTGCAATCGAACATCCTGTGAATCCTGATTCTAACGATTTTATTCGTGAACGATTCGGATATATTTCCTGTGCACGATTTGGATATATTTCCTGTGCACGATTCGGATAAATTTCCTGTGCACGATTCGGATAAATTTCCTGTGCACGATTCGGACAGGTCGCGACCTGTCCCTACGAGTATTAATTTTCTCCTATACTTTCTCCCTGAATTTTGCTAAACTGCAACAGCAAAACCATATACTTCAACCGGAAACAAACATGCCCCATACCCCTACCCCTGCCGTTGCCCACTTCATCACCCGCTGGAAAGCCTCCGGCGCTTCGGAACGTGCTAACTACCAGCTGTTTTTAACAGAGCTGTGCGAACTGCTGGGTGTGGAGAAACCGCAACCGGCCACCGACAAGGTGCATGAGGCAAGCTATACTTTTGAGCGGCCTGTGGTGTTTGATGATGGCGAGGGAAAAACCAGCACCAACTTTATTGACCTTTACAAGAAAGACTGCTTTGTGCTGGAGGCAAAGCAAGGCGCTGACAAGGCAAGTATAAGCGAGGCGGAATTACTGGGTGCAGAACGGGCAAAAATCAAAACCGGCACCGCCACCCGCGATACCCGCACCTGGGACCGCGAAATGAAGAAGGCCAAGGAACAGGCCCTGCGTTACGCCCGCTCGTTGCCGACCACCGAAGGCTGGCCACCGTTTCTGGCCGTGGTAGATGTGGGTTATTGCATTGACCTGTATGCCGACTTTGCGCGGCAGGGAAAGACCTACGTGCCGTTCCCGGACCCGCAGAACTATAGAATTACCTTAGAAGAACTGCACCGCGAGGAAGTGCGCGAGCGCCTGCGTTTGCTCTTCACCGACCCGCTGGAGCTGGACCCGAGCCGCCGTGCTGCCCGTGTAACGCGTGCACTGGCCGAACGGCTGGCAAAGCTTGCTGCCTCTCTAGAGCAGTCCGGCTATACCCCGGAGCAGGTATCGGGTTTTCTGATGCGCTGTTTGTTTACCATGTTTGCCGAAGACGTGCAGCTGCTGCCCGAAAAATCGTTTACTAAACTACTGCAGGACTACCGCCAAAGTATAACCTACTTCCCCGATGCGTTGCAGGCGCTCTGGCAAAGTATGGACAAGGGCGGTTTTGACCCGGCACTGCGCACGGTTATCCCGCAGTTTAACGGCTATTTGTTTAAAGACCCCGAGGCGCTGCCCATTACCGAGGCGCAACTGGACTTGCTTATACTTGCCGCCGAGGCCGACTGGGCCGACGTGGAGCCTGCCATTTTTGGTACGCTGCTGGAGCGGGCTTTGCAGCCGCGCGAGCGCCACAAGCTGGGTGCCCACTACACGCCCCGCGCCTACGTGGAGCGTTTGGTAATGCCCACCGTTATTGAGCCGCTGCGCGAAGAGTGGGAAGCCGCCCGCACCGCCTCGGCCATATTGGAAGACAGCGGCGACGAAGCCGGAGCCCGCAAAGAGATCGAGAACTTCCACCGCCGTTTGTGCTCGGTGCGCGTGCTTGACCCGGCCTGCGGCAGCGGCAACTTTTTGTACGTTACCCTGGAGCACCTCAAAAGGCTGGAGGGCGAAGTAACCGAATACCTCGACCATTTCCCGGGGCAGAAAACGCTCGACATGACGGGCGGCTATACCGTAACGCCGGCGCAGCTGCTGGGCCTGGAGGTAAACCCTCGGGCAGCGGCCATCGCCGACGTGGTGCTCTGGATCGGGTATTTGCAATGGCACTTCAGGGCGCACGGCTCGGCCACCCGCCTGAGCAACCCTATTTTGCGCGAGTACGGCAACATAAAGCAGCAGGACGCGGTGCTGAGCTACTCCGAACGCAAACCGCGCCTCGACAGCAACAACCAGCCCGTTACCCGCTGGGACGGCCACAGCACCAAAACGCACCCGGTTACCAGACAGGAAGTGCCCGACGAAACCGCCCGAACTATAGTTTACGATTACCTCGACCCCAAACCCGCCACCTGGCCCGAAGCCGATTTTATAGTTGGCAACCCACCGTTTATTGGCCCTGCCCGTATGCGCGAGGCTTTGGGAGATGGCTATACCGAAGCACTCCGCAAAGTATACAAAGGCGCTGTGCCGGAGAGTGCAGACTTCGTGATGTTCTGGTGGTATAAAGCTGCTGAGATTGTTCGTGCAGGCAAGGCAGAACGCTTCGGCTTCATCACCACCAATAGTATAAAACAGACCTTTAACCGCCGTGTGATTGAAGCGCAGATGGAAGCTAACCCAAAGCTTTCTATCACCCTTGCTATACCTGACCACCCGTGGGTAGATAGTGCTGACGGTGCCGCTGTAGAAATCGCTATGAGCGTTGCAGAGAAAGGAGAAATTATAGGTAGGATATTATCTGTGGTTTCAGAAAGTAAAACTGATGGACTTGAAGTGCAGGTTACTTTCTCTGAAAAAGATGGAAAAGTACATCCTGATTTAACTATAGGCGCAGAGGTAAGCAAAACTGTTGCTCTAAAATCAAATGAAAGTATAAGTAGTATGGGTGTAAAGCTTCATGGACTTGGATTTGTATTGGAACCAGATGAAGCAAGAAATATAATTAAACTAAATTCTAAGGCTCAAGAGGTAATAAGACCATACTTAACAAGCAGGGATTTAGCTCAAGGAGTAAAAGAAAAGTATGTAATCGATTTATTTGGTCTTGATGAAAAAGATGTACTTCGGGAATATCCCGAAGTATACCAACTTGTTTCTCTTAGAGTTAAACCTGAAAGATTAGCAAAAGCCGCAAATTCAAAGGATGCAGAAAAATATGCTAAAGAGTGGTGGTTATATGGAAAAACTCGACCTCAATTAAGGCAGACTATTAAGGGTTTAGCTAAATTTATAGCTACATCTAGAACAGCAAAACATAGAGTATTTCAGCTGCTAAGTTCAATCAATCAAATAGAAAGTGAAGTAGTAGTTATAGGTATAGATGACACCTATCATTTGGGTGTACTTTCATCAGACATTCATAAAAGATGGGCACTAGCAGCGGGTAGCGATTTAGGTGGAAATACCCCTAGGTATAATAACTCTGTTTGCTTCGACCCCTTCCCCTTCCCTGCCGCCACCGAAGCGCAGCAGGAGCAGATCCGAAGTATAGCCGAGCAGCTGGACGCGCACCGCAAGCAGCGGCAGGCGCAGCACGCCACGCTCACCATCACCGATATGTATAACGTGCTGGAGAAACTGCGGTCGGGCGAGGCGCTTACTCCCAAAGAACAGAAAACCCACGAGCAGGGCCTGGTAAGTATACTGCTGCAGCTGCACCAGGAGCTGGATGCCGCCGTAGCCGCTGCCTATGGCTGGCCCGCCAACCTGCCCGAAGAAGAGATACTCGAGCGCCTGGTTGCGCTTAACAAGGAGCGCGCCGCCGAAGAAGCACGCGGCCACATCCGCTGGCTCCGCCCCGCTTACCAGAACCCGCAAGGCACCCAGCAAGGCGAGCTGGGTATGGAAAGCAAGAAACGTGTAGGGACAGGTCGCGACCTGTCCGTAAAGGAACAACTGGCCTGGCCTAAAAACCTGTCGGAGCAGGCGCAGGCCGTGCAACGTGCCCTGCAACTGCACGAGCGCCCCGCCACCGCGCAGGAGCTGCTGCAGCAGTTCAAGCCTGTTACCAAAACCCAGCAACCCCAGCGCCTCCAGCAGATCGACAGCCTGCTGCAAACGCTTCATGGGTTGGGTTTGCTACGCAAAACCGAGAAAGAACAGTATGTTAAATAAACCTTAAAACTTGCACTATGAAAAAAGCCATCTTACTGATTTCTATTGCCTTTGGGTTAGGCCTGTCGGCACAGGCTCAGGAACAAACTGCCAGTCAAGAGTTACTGCAGCCGTCCTCCGGCGAAGTTTACGAGTACATTACTGTGTATGTAGCTCATAAGCAGCGCATCAAAGGCTGGAACGCCTGGGTAAGAGATAACAGGAATCCGTATGCAGAAGCCGTTCCTATCAACGACGAAACAAACGAGCTCCAGAAATTTAGCTCACCCTACGATGTCATCAATTACCTGGGCAGCCTGGGCTGGGAGTTTGCTGCTTTCACACCAAGCCTCAACGGACAATTCTCCTGGCAGGATTTTATGATGAAGCGGAAGAAAGTAAAGGCTTAAGGTTTGTCCAGCAGTACCGGGTCCAACCACCCCTGCCTCTCCTTGTCAAAGGAGGGGAGTCTGCTACTACTGCTTCTGCTGTCTTTAGAACAGCAACAGTTTTCATGTTGTCATCTTGTAAAGATCTTGTGTGAAGGGAGGTTAAGCAACAGCAATGGAACCTCTAATAAAGCTAAGGCAATGCCAGATTCCCCTCCTTAGACTAGTGAGAACGAGAGTTTGAAACTAGCGAGCGTAGCTCTGAGGGGCAGGGGTGGTTGAACCCGGTACTGCTAAAACCAGCAGGAGCAGTGGATCCGACATTCCTTGCGTCTACCCGCTGTTATTCAGAAAGTTGTTCGATGATCTTACGTTTAACGCCGCGCTCTATTTCGCGCTCCACATTTATAGTGTCAGCCGCACCGATCTTTGTAGCCAGCGAATCTATACCGGTGTGTCGTTTAAGCTCTTTGTTTGCGGTCTGGTGCAGCGAATCAATGGCCATATTAGCACCAGATTCCACTGCGTTGTAAAGGGTGTCCTGCAGGTTATTTTCTGTGGAGCAGGCTGTAGCACTTAAGGCTATGGCTACATAAAGTAATTTCTTCATTCTTGTAAATAATTAGACGTGGCTAAGATACTACTATAACTACAGGAACCATACCAACTTCTATCAAAAGGCTGTGATCAGCAGCTTAAATCTACCTAACGTTGAGGCAGCGACTTTTAACCCGGGCACAAGGTACCGCATGCAAAAGCGTATGTTTTAAAGCAGATCAACAACACAACATAAAACAGACTTCCGTTACTCCTTAAACTCCTCCCTTAAAATTTTCCTGTGCGCGTAGAAAAGTCCTACAGAGCCATCTTTCAAAAATCTCTTTTCAAACCCTCAGCACAAATATAGTATTGGCCTAATATTTGCAGCTTCTCCCGTGGCTGCAGTTTACTTCTGGCTTACCGATCAGTAAAAAGCACCTGTGCCTCATTATCATTCATCACACCTAAGCAAAACAACATGAAAAAAGCACTTTTACTACTTGTTATCCCCTTCGGCCTCAGCTTGTCAGCAAGCGCGCAAACACAACCGAACCCTGAGTATTACCAGCCAACAAAGCTACAGGAGGCACCCGGTTCACAGGCTGAAGAGTATGTTCAGGTTCTCTTAACTCCTACGGATTGGGGCAAAAGCTACAAAGTTCGCCTCGAGTTTGGTGACAGGATCGTTTCCATAAACCAGTACCTGAAAACCGACGCAAAAGAAGAAAGATCATTCCCCACTACTGTAGCTGTCATGAACCTCATGAATGAGCAGGGCTGGGAGTTTCTTAATTTTATTCCGGATACCGATGGAAAGTTTGATTACAGACGCTTCCTGATGAAGCGGAAGATTGTAAAGGCGTAAGTTGATGCTGTAGTACCGGGTCCAACTGCCCCTCCGAGCTATGCTCGCTAGTTTCGAACTCTCGTTCTCACTAGTTTAGGTAGGGAAGTTTTTTACTTACTTAAGTTACTGCTAATTTTCTGTTACACGGATTCTAGTTGTTACTGCCGTTGTTGGTGCTTTACTAACAACAAAAAGTGATTACCCCGACTAAACTACTGCTGGTGAAAACACCAACACTAGTAAGAAAAAGCAGTTCTCCTATGCACCTATCCTGTACTGGACCTAATAGATAATTTTACAGCATAAAGAAGCCGCTCCATTTTATGTGGAGCGGCTTCTCAATCTCACAGGTCAGCAGCACAATCCAGCCAGCAAGAAAGGCTCTTTTAGTAGCGTACATTCCTGCTCGAAAGCTGCCTTAGTTCTTCTCAGGATCTGATTTTATCCTGCTTAATAACCGCCGGAGTAGTATCCCTGATCGTAGTCCATGCCGCTGCGGCCCCGCGAGTTCCGGGTGTTGTAACGGTCAGAAGTGCTGTCGTAGTCAGGCGCGCCGTAAACCTGGAGTATATCACCCAGGCCGCGTCTTTCTCTGTTGTTGCGCATCTGGTATTCCTGGTCGTTGTTGCTGTAGCCTCCAGAGCCACTCCAGTCTCTGCGGGCATCGTAGCGGGTGTACCTGTCGTCTTCGTCGCGGTCACGGTAATTATTACGGAAGCGGTCGCGGTCCTGGTAGTCTCTGTTGTAGCGGTTGTCGTTTTCGAAACGCTCACGGTACACTCTTTCGAACTTGTTCCGTGTTTCAGGGTCCAGCCTATTGTCTCTGTCTCTGTCGCGGAAACGGTCGTCGCGGTAACGGTCGCCGCGGTCGAAGTCGTAGTAGCGGTTGTGCCTGCCACTGTCACTGTCACGGCCACTGTAGCGGTCGTAATAATCATCGCCGTAGCCTGAGCCGAATCTATCTCTGTTGTATCTTTCCATAGCGTTTCGTTATAGGTTTTTTAGATATATTACTTACCTACTAACGGCAGTGTGGGCTCATGGTTATAGACAAAAGGAACAGCTGCACGGGCTGTGCGGAAAAGAGCTATACTTCAGCCACTCAGCCATCATTCCACCCTCAACAGCTCCAACGTCACTGAAAAAGTCTCTTCCACAACCCAAACCTAATTCTTGCGGTACAAAAGCATACTATGAAAACGGCAAAGAAAATAACCTTCTACATTACCTTAGTTTTAGGCACAGTACTAATACTGGTAACTCTGCTATCACTGCTCTATGACCTGCCGTACTGGTACATCAAGGCACTTGATTTTCCGAGAGAGCAAGTGCTGGCAGGGCTGCTGCTTTGCCTGGTCCTGTTTATTCCTGTTAATAAAGAATGGCGTTTGCCGGCTGTGGCCTTCGCGGTCGGGCTTGTAAGTGCCGTTGTGATACAGTCCACCTATATTCTGCCCTATACCACCCTGGCAGGTAAAGCAGTAGAGTCCTCAGAGCCTTCAGCAGTGCAGGCAGAGCAAAGCTTTAGCCTGATGCTGGCCAACGTCTGGATGAAAAACCGGGAGGCAGAGCAGTTACTGCAAATTGTGCAGCAGGCGGACCCTGACCTGTTGATAGCCATGGAGACAAACCAATGGTGGGTAGACCAGCTAAGCCCGCTCCGCCAGAAGTATGCGCATGTGGTTTCCTACCCCTTAGATAACACTTACGGTATGGTGCTGTACTCAAAATTCCCCCTCAAAAAAACTGAGATCATGTTTCTGAAGCACAAAACCGTCCCCTCTATCCACACCAATGTAGTACTGCCAAACGGAAAGGAGTTTATACTTCACGCTGTACACCCGGTACCCCCCAAGCCCAGCGAACATCCTGATAATGTGGGCGAAGAAGAAGTGGCGCTGCTGAAGGTAGGCAGGATGGTAAACCAGACGGAGATGCCTTCTGTGGTGGCCGGCGACTTTAACGATGTGGCCTGGTCACGTACGTCGCGTATGTTTAACACGGAAAGCAGGCTTCATGATGTGCGGGTGGGCAGAGGTCTCTACAACTCGTTCGGGGCTCAGAACATTCTGTTCCGCTACCCGCTCGACCATGTGTATGTTTCAGAAGAGTTCAGGGTGCTGGAAATGGAGCGACTGCCTAAGTTCGGCTCCGACCATTTTCCTATCCTGGTCAAGCTTCATTTAACTGAATAGTCAGGCTTTAACAATGCGTATTATTTATACTTTGGTGTTTGCGAAAGCTGCAAACACCACAACCCGCTGTTGTTTAAAGTAAAGGTGCGCAGTTTCTCTGGCGCATGTCCGGTATATTTCTATCTTTGTTAGGACAAGCACCTAGGCTACACCCATGAAAAAACTCCTACTCCTTCTGCTGTTCCCCCTGCTCACTTCAGAGCAAGCATCTGCACAACAGATCCCCAACATCCTGCCTCTGCGCGAAAGAGCCGCCGTGGAAGATGCCCTGCTTCAGGAGCGCCTGGACAAGCTCCTCCCCGAGCTTATGCGCCGCGAAGGCATCGATATGTGGGTGATTGTGGCGCGGGAGTACAACGAAGACCCGGTGGCCAAAACCATGCTGCCCGCTACCTGGCTGGCTGCGCGCCGCCGCACCATTATGCTGTTTCACGACAAAGGACCGGGCAAGGGAGTAGAGAAGCTGGCGGTGGCCCGCTACGACATCGGCAATCTGATGAAAGGCGCCTGGGAACCGGAGCAGGAGCCGAACCAGTGGAAGCGGCTGGTGCAGTTAATAGTAGAGCGAAATCCGAAGAAGATCGGCCTTAACTACTCCCCCACCTATGCTCATGCCGACGGCCTCACCAAAGCGGAGTATGATAGCCTGATGCATTACCTGCCCGCAGCTCAGAAAAAAGCCGTTGTATCGGCAGAACGATTGGCCGTGGACTGGCTGCAAACCCGTACAGACCGTGAACTGGAGGTGTATGAGCAGATCAGCCGCATCGGGCACAGCATTATAGCCGAGGGCTTTTCAGAGGAGGTGATACAGCCGGGCGTAACCACCACCGAGGATGTGATGTGGTGGTACCGCGAGCGCATTGCCGACCTGAAGCTGGATGCCTGGTTCCACCCGACCGTAGATGTGCAGCGTGCTAACCCGGGAGCGGGCGATTCGCAGCGTTCGTTTTCGCAGCGCCCTGGCGTGGAAGTGATCCTGCCCGGCGACCTGCTGCACGTGGACCTGGGGGTCACTTACCTTAACCTGAACACTGATGTGCAGCAACTGGCCTATGTACTGAAGCCCGGCGAGGCAGACGCTCCGGCTTATCTGAAAAAAGCCCTTGCCACCGGCAACCGCCTGCAGGATATTCTTACCTCTAAATTTAAAGAAGGGAAAACCGGAAACCAGGTACTGAAGGAGGCGTTGGCGCAGGCGCAGAAAGAGAAGATTGTAGCCAGCATTTACTCCCACCCCATCGGTTACCACGGCCACGGCGCCGGTCCCGCCATTGGCATGTGGGATATGCAGCAGGGCGTGCCCGGCACAGGAGACTACCCGCTGCGCCACAACACAGCCTACGCCATCGAGCTTAACGCCAAGGTAAACCTGCCGGAGTGGAACAATAAAGAAATACGTGTGATGCTGGAGGAGCAGGCCGTACTCACACCAAACGGAGTGCGCTACATCGACGGTCGCCAGAAAGAGCTGCTGCTGATACCCCGCAACACTACCTATCTAAAGCAGTAACCACGGCCAAGCTTTATTTAAACAAAAAGTATCATCTAATTTGCGTTATTTGCCAAACTAAAATTCGATGAATGTAAGTTCGGCTATGAGTGCCGGTACTTTTACATGGTACGAACAGAATAAAACCTTCTTCTTTAACAGTTAAGTAAAAATGGCCACAGGACTCCTCGCGCTTCTGGATGATGTCTCTGCTCTTGTAAAAGCGAGTGCAGCAAGTCTGGATGATGTTCCAGCTCAAGTATCAAAAACAACAGGTAAGGTATCTGGTATTGTCATCGACGACACTGCCGTAACACCAAAATATGTAGTGGGTCTCGACCCCTCCCGGGAGCTTTCGATCATTTACCGGATCGCTAAAAAGTCCCTGATCAACAAGCTGCTTATTTTAAGTCCGGCAGCGTTTCTCCTTGGTTTCTTTGCGCCATGGGCAATCACTCCTATCCTGATGCTGGGCGGTGCCTTCCTGTGTTTTGAAGGTTATGAGAAAGTACATGCTATGTTTAGCAAGCATCACGCCGATGAACATAGCCCAGAGGATCATTTAAAAACGATCACGCCTGAAGAACTGGAGCAGACAAGGGTTAAAAGCGCCGTTCGCACCGATATGATTCTTTCTGCTGAAATCGTTGCCATCACCTACTCTACTGTGGCAGATAACCCGATCACGACCCAAATTGCTGTGATGCTGTTTGTGGCTGTACTTATTACTGTAGTTGTTTACGGGTTCGTAGGCCTGATCGTGAAGGCAGATGACATTGGCCTGCACATGGCACAAGAAAAGAATCACAGGCAAGTAAGGAACATTGGAAAGGGCATTGTTAAGTTTATGCCAGGCTTTTTAAGCTTCCTGGGCTATATCGGGACAGCCGCTATGTTGTGGGTAGGTGCCGAAATTATTGCGCACGGCATTCCTTTTACGAGCCATGCTCTGCATAACCTGGAAGTGGCCCTGGCCGATGTGCCTGCTTTAGCGTGGTTGGCAAAGGTTGTGGTAAGCGCTTTGGGAGGATTGATCCTGGGGTTCCTGATTGAAAAAGTTGTAGTACTTGTACGGAGGATGTTTTAGGTACCAGACCATTCCAGAAAATATAATTGTTGAATTTATACAAAGGCCCTTCAGTATGTTCTGAAGGGCCTTTGTAATTTAGTTCGGATATGTAAAGAGGCTTTTATCTTTTTGAGTTCATTTAGCTTGTCAGAGGATCACGATCAACTTTATAACATATTACAAGGGAAAACAATGAGCTCCAGCATGCTAGCTAAAAAGAATATAGGTAAAGTACTTCTCCTCATACTCATCTCTGCTTAACGTAGCATCCTGGTTGTGATCCCAGCGGCTAAAGAAGCCGCCTCCAAGCTCTTCTGAGCTTAGTGAGTTGTTTTTATCCTCATCCCATTCAGTGAAGAAGTTTAGCTTTTCCATACCTTTATTAAATTCAGAATCGCCCAGCTTCCCGTCACCATCCATATCCCAGGCTGCCCAAACCTGGTCTTTCACATTAAAATCTGCAGCGAACTTTTTCCATTCAGTTTCTGAAACTTTTTTATCAAAGTCCTTATCTACCATAACCAACAAAGCTAAGTTAAGCGCAGCTTTAGGATCACCTGGAATGGTGTACCCCATCCAGTCCAAATAACCATAGATATTTACATTGCTAAAGGTTTTTATAAACTCAGATTTGTTTAGGTTCGGTGCATGTATAGTCACATTAACAAAGCCCTTTGTAATATTCTGTCCTTTATCTTCTGCCTCCACTATTACTGTATAGGCAGCTGTGCTGGCACTCTTTGGCAGCTTTAAATCTTCTCTTGTTAAAGATATAGTAAAGTCCAGCTTATTTTTATATTCTTCAGGAACATCAAAATTGGAAAGCAGAACTTGGTTACTGCCATCAGGATCGGTTCGGATAACCCGCACCACCTCCAATTCCCTGTCATCAGAAACGAAAACCCTTACAGAAATGTACTCAATCACAAGAATAGTAGCATCAGCCGTCGGTGAGACGATACTAATTATAGGGTTAGTTGTGTCAGGCCCTGGTGGATGAGGAACAATAACAGGTGGCACATGCAGTGGATTTGATCTTGGGTTAACTTCATCATCATCACATGATACTAAGCATAAAGCTAACAGTAGCAGGAGATGTATATAATTCTTATTCATAGCAGTAGAATAAAAACTAAGGAAAGCACCCGCACAAACAGCAGCCAAAGCTGACTGCCGTTACTTCAATAGTGAAATAGAAGGAGGAATTCTCATGAAGGCTTCGCTTGCCCTAGAGTAAGGTTATGATTTTGCTCGCAGATCAGGTATCCTAAACGGATAAGAATTTTGAATGACTCAAAATTGATTCGGAGTTTGTACTGTTTTTATCTTTTGTGCCATCAATCCAGAATGGCCGCATAGTCTCTCTTCAACTGTGATTACATCCAGTTTACATTATCTATTTATACGAGATTCCGTAAACTGTCATATTATTAGGATGAGTACATAGCCTTCTTTTCTTTGTGAATGCACCATCAGAAGGGCTAATTATTATTTTATTCTGAGGGAACACACGAAGCCGCAACTTATTGATATAAAACCGTTTAAAACCAATCTGTTCCTTGTTACAGTATTCTCACCCTTATATTTTCCTGCCAGAATCAACTTTCGCACACCGGTACCATTACTCTTACTTCTGCAGGACAACAAGCCAATAAAAGAATAGAAAAAGGTATATAACTACTGGACCACCCCTCGTTAAGGTTAACAGGTACCAGGGAAGAATTTGCTTTAAATAACCTTCTATGGAAACTAGTTTTAGCCTGATATTTGTCGTGTTGTCAGTATGATTCTTACAAAACAGAAGCTTCAGCGGCAGTTTTCGCTGCGCAACCTCCTGCTTCCTGTGCTACTGGGGCTGGGGGTGCTCGGCTATATGCTGTACAAGAACTACGATCCAGGCCATTTACATACGCTGGCACAGGCAAGCCCTTTTTGGATCGGGATGGCTCTGCTTGTGCTCTTTGTCCGCGACTTTGGCTACATGTACCGCATTCGCCACATCACCGATAAGGTGCTTACCTGGAAGCAGAGCTTCAACGTGATCATGCTCTGGGAATTCGCCACCTGTGCCCTCCCCTCGGTAGTTGGTAGCTCCACTATTGCTGCTTACATCCTGACAAAGGAGAAGATTCCATTGGGTAAGTCCATTGCACAGGTAATGCTGACGGCTATGCTGGATAACCTGTACTTTGTGATCGCTGTGCCCCTGGTGCTCCTGTTTACGCATGGGCAGGTATTGCCAGAGCTGGAGGGGCTGGATGAGGCGGTGCGGCAGACCCTGGGTATTGCCTTTTTCATCTCTTACCTGATGATCGCTGTTTATGCCTGCTCCATGTTCTATGCCCTTTTTGTTAATCCCAAAGCCGTAAAGCGCCTTCTGATAAGGTTAGGGCAGCTAAAGCCCCTCCACCGTTGGCGCGAGCCGCTGTTTCGCCATGCCAATGAATTATTGATCGCATCTAAACACATGCGCACCAAAAGCATCTCCTACTGGTGGCATGCCAGCATTTCCACAGTATTTGTATGGACGGCCCGCTACGCCATCATCGGTTTCCTTATTGCCGCCTTCACCCAGTTAAGCGCCTACGAGCACCTGGTGGTGTTTGCCCGTAACCTGATCTATAAGATCGTGCTGTTTGTTTCGTTCACTCCAGGTGCTGCCGGCTTTGCCGAGATATCGTTTCCGGCTTTCTTCGGGGTGTTCATCGGGAGCTTCACAGTAATTATAGTGCTGCTCTACCGGCTGCTTACCTATTACCTGTACCTCCTGGTAGGAGCCTTGATCTTTCCGCGATGGGCATCAAGGGTATATAGCACAGGTACAGCAGCAGAAGAGCAACCGAAGAATATGCCAGCCCAATCTCAACCATCTACGGAGCCAGTGGTGCAATAACATTAATTGGCTGCGCCTACCCTAGGAAAGCGCCTGTGGAGAAGGATCGCCCGCCGGTTTGGAGCGGTCTTCAGGAAGCGGGACAAACTCTGTGTTATCTGAAGGAGGTAGAAGAATTCTACCTTCCTTCCAGTCTGCCTTGGCCTGCTCAATCCTTTCTTTTCTCGAGGACACAAAATTCCACCAGATAAATCTTTCCCCCAGCGGCTCCCCTCCCAGCAGCATCAGCGTGGAGGCTTCTTTAGCCAGAACCAGAGGGTCTGCCCCTTTGTTGAACACCAGCATTTGCCCTGCAGTATAAGCTGTACCAGCCACTTCAAGGCTTCCTTTTGCTATATAAATTCCCCGCTCCGAATGCTCCTTGGGTAAACCGAAACGTGCTCCCTGCTCCAGTACTACATGAAGGTAGAACAGTGGCGAGTGGGTTTTGACATCGTTCTTCAGCCCATAAGCATTTCCGGCTATCAGCCTCATCCATACACCGGTATCCGTAAAAACCGGGAGCTGCTCAGGCTGGTAATTATTAAAAGCAGGTGCTGCCTCCTCTTCTTTCTCCGGGAGAGCCACCCAGGTCTGAATCATTTCCAGTGTTCCACCTGCCAGCGCTGCAGGATCCTCGAACCGTTCTGAATGAGCAATTCCGCTGCCGGCCGTCATCCAATTTACCTCACCCGGACGAATTACCTGCTGCACTCCCAAGCTGTCGCGGTGTGTTACCTGCCCTCCGAACAAATAACTGACGGTTGATAACCCAATGTGCGGGTGCGGCAGCACATCCATGGAGTGAACCATTTGCGGCTGCACATCCACGGGTCCGGCATGATCCATAAAAATGAAAGGACCTACCATTCTGCGAAGGCGAAAAGGAAGTATACGGCGTACATCCATTCCCGGGGCTAAAGATGCCTTCCGGGCTTCTATTACAAGATCCAGCATAGCGCAAAGGTTTGTTCTTTAACTGAAACGAAAAAGGCTTAGGCCCGGCCATATAATTATGTCAGAATTCAGGACACAAAAAAGCCGCTCTTCCCAGAGCGGCTTTTTTGCTTAAATCCTTTGTAGTCCCTAGACTGAATATCTGTTTTGAACTAAACCATGTTTGCTACCTTTTTGCCTTTACAAGGTAGGAGGCAAGATAGCTCCATATACTCCCTTGTTTACTACAGCTCTATAACCATTGATAAATTAAAAGCAGCTCCTTTACCTTTTGTATATAGCGTTGGAGAGGTAAACCACTGTGATCTGGCAGGGAAATAATCCTCATTAAACAGGTTCTCCACACCCAGGTTGAAGGTAGCATTTTTGCTAAACCTGTAGCTGGCCGACAAGTTCACCAGATGATATGGCTCAACAGGGCCCTGGTAGAAGTTATAGGTACCTTTCTCATTTATCTCAAACCTTTCTCTTGCACCGATCCCTGTGTACTGCAGGTTTAACCCGAGCTTGTTATCTAAAAGAGCATACCGAACATAGGCGGTATACTTTGGAGGAGAGATGCGCTCACCACCCAGGTATACATCTTCTTCATCCCGGAAACTGTCATTTTCGTTTACATCTCTCTTTCCCTCTACATAAGAGAAGGTAGCGCCCAGGTTCAGGGTTGGCAACACTGCAAGGTCTGCTGTAGCCTCAAAACCATGTATTCTTTCCGGCGAACGCATTACAACAAACACACCATCTTTATACTGCCCGCTGGCTCCCAGTTCAGAAGTACTGATAAAACCTACACCTTCGAAGCGTAGCCTGCTGTACTTGCTTACAAAGCCAGCCTCATAGTTGTTGATTACGATTGCCTCTGTGTTTATTTTGTTCATGTCGTCAACTCTTGCTGAGCGCAACATTACGCCAATATCGGCCACAGAAAAGCCTTGGGAGAAGCTGGCATAGGGAGTAAATAACTCAAACTTGTTGTACCGTAGTCCTGCATTAAAAAGGTATGCATTGTAGCTTAGGTCTCCACCCTTCACCTCAAAGCCAGGATTATCGATCTGCCCTGTTGCAGGGTTTACAGTTCTGAGGGTCGTATAATCTTCGACGGCAATGTTCACTTTCTCAGCTCTGAAACCACCTTTAAAGATCAGATTCTCGGCCAGAGCCGTTTTTAACTGTACAAAAGGAGCAAGATTCATCATATCCATTTCTGGCACCCAGGTTCTGCCGTCCACAAGAGGCTGAGAAGTAACATCATTCATGACATCCACACCATAGGTCACGTCACCATCCAGGCTGTTCGTAATTTTATAGGGTGTTGTAAAAAGAACCCTGGCTCCTCTTTTCTCTGAAGAGATCATGGACTGGCCGCCATTCTCAAACGAGGGAGACCAGAAGAAAACGTTGTCAACGGATTGATAATAAGCATCAGCCTCGTAGCGGCTGTTCAGGAAGGCGTTTTCGCCGGAAAAGCGCAGGTTCAGGTTGTGGTTTCCCCTTACCCCCTGTGGAACACCCAGCGTTTCCCCCAGTACGGCTATAGACTTTTGCCTGTTCTGGTAGTTGCCATACTGCGGCACATAGTTTGTTTTCTGCTCACTGCTGTAATAGTTGTAGGTCAGCTGCACACGGTTGAATGGAGTAAAGTCGTATCCCAGTTTCAAGAATCCGTTGTAAGAGTCTGTTTCTCCTAAGCCGTAATCCGGGGGAAGTACATCACCCTCGGCATCTTTCCATTCACCTGTCTGCTCATAAGCGCCACTTACAACATAATCGAACTTACCAGCCTTGCCATAGAACATCTGGCTTACCCGGGCACCGATGCTGTTGTCTCTGCTAACTAAAGACCCTGTCATGCCAAGCGATGTTCTGGAGGCAAAAGGCTTCTGCTGCATAGGGGTCCTGGTGATATAATTAATCAGACCTCCTGCAGCTCCGTTTCCATAAATGGCAGTTGCGCCTTTTACCACCTCAATCTGCTCAATTGCATCCGGGTCCAGGGCACGCATGTCAACAGCACCGTTTCTTAGAGGCGTAGACTGTGGTACGCCATCAATCATCACCAACATTGCCCGCCCCCTGAGCGTCTGCCCCCAGTTACTACTTGTACCCGTGCTTGGAGCCAGTCCCGGCACCTTATTACTCAGGATATCAATGATGTTAGTGCTCACCATCAGATCCTCTTCTATGGCTTTTCTGGAAAGCACTGTGATGGAAGATGGAATCTGGTCTATGGTTTCCGGTGTTCGGCTAGCGGAAATTACCACCTCGCTTAACCCCTGCTGGCTGGCAGAAAGAGTAACCTGTATTTCTGTTGTCTCCCCTTCTTTAACTACTACAGGAAGCGTCTGCCGCTCATGGCCCACGGCGGATATAATGAGTTTGTGGTCTCCTGCTTTTACGTTTGAAAGCTGAAACGTCCCCAGTTCATTCGTAGTAGCGCCGGTATTAGTTCCCTGAAGAAACACGCTGCTGTATGCTACTGGTCTTTTATCGGTGTCAAGTATGGTTCCTCTTACACTACCTGTCTGGGCATATAAGCTAACTGATAGGAAGAGCAAGGCGATTAGCAGTGGTATAGCTTTTTTCATCTGTGTTATTTAGAATGATTATAAACAATATCTGCAGCAAAAGTAAGAGGGAAATTTAAATAGCAAAAGCTTATTTAGAATTATTTTAAATAAGCTTTGAGATTAGCCGTTTTAGATATAGCTTTGCCCTATGTTTAGCGGAAGCAGGCGACGCTAAAGGCTGGTACAGAAAGGCTGGCTACTGAAATATTAACAGAAAAGGAATTGAAGAAGCGGATTAAGAAGACCTTTACCATACACCACTGGCTAGGATTAGTGGCAGGTATATTTCTGCTTATTTCCAGTATAACAGGTTCTGTACTGGTATTTCACCATGATATTGACCATGCCCAATTCTCTGAACAGAGCACATTGCCAGTACCTGCAAAAGCTCTTAAAATAGATAACTCCATTGAGTTGATCAGACAGGCCCACCCCGGCTCCGACATACGCATACCCGAGCTTCCTGAAGACCCGAACCAGGCTTTAAAGTATGAGATTCGCCAGGGCAGCCGCCGCAAGTGGGTCTTCGTACATCCGGAAACCGGAGAAACACTCTCTACAGTGGCAAAGGCAGACAAACGCCTGGTGCATGTGTTACTAGACATTCATTACAACCTATTATCAGGCACGCCGGGTAAAATATTAGTGCTTTTAGGCGGTCTTTCCCTGATTATACTCTCCATTACCGGGCTGCTGTTATACAGAAAGTCCCTCTTAAAGGTACTGCGGTTCCGGCAGCGGATCTCGTTTAAAAGCAGGCGTGCCTTTTTCTCCAGCTTGCACCGGGTAGTAGGTGTTTGGAGCCTGGTGTTTAACCTGTTACTCAGCATAACCGGCACCTGGATAGCTTACACCATTGTGCAAAGCGCATTAACTCCGGCAGCCAGTCACGCTGTAGCAGAAGATACATCCGTTGCAACAGTATCTGTGGATGGAATGCTGAAGAAGGTTAGAAAAGATTATCCGGGTTTTGACATTAATTACCTTAGGTTTACGGGTGGTACAATGACAGTTTTAGGAAGGATGGCAACAGACCCGTCCTATTACGGAGCAACCTACAGTAACCTGCAGGTAAACTTACCCTCTGGTGAAGTACGGGCAGTCAGTTTTGTACGGGATCAACCCTGGTATAAGCGGGCGATAACAATTTTAAAGCCACTACACTTCGGTGATTATGCCGGTTTAGCGGTTAAGCTGCTCTACAGCTTCTTTGGCCTGATGCCAGGTCTGTTGGCTATCTCAGGATTCTTTATCTGGAGGCTGCGAAACAAAATGTCTTCCAGGCAGAAAAATAGCCCAAAGGCTAAGGTTGCTTACTCCTCTTCTATACCTACTACATTATCATAGTAAACAACAGGTATCACGTATCCTATCTTAGTCTTAAACCTTTGGTTGTAGGTTAATTACAGAAGCTACCTTTGATAGCTGCATTTTTAATTTACCACACCTTACCTTGTTTCAAGTTTGCCAAGTGAGGTCGATCTGGCAAATATTTTCCGCAAGCCCATCACCTGGGCAAAAGGATGATGTTTTAACTTTCTTTTCTTGTTCCTATTTTACTTTTTTGTATTTTAGTGTTGAAAAACACAGTTAATATATTGTGTTTCCTATATAAAAGCTAGTCATCAGTATTCTGCACTTCCGCTAAGTAACCCTATTCCTGCAATGACCCCCGAACAGAAAATCAGGTTCTTTGACGAGATCAACAAGTACTCACGTGAAATGATATGCATCTTCGATAGCAAAGGATGCTTTACATACCTAAGCGATGCTTGTCAGGAAGTATTAGGGTATGAAAGTGAGGAACTTGTAGGCCGTAGCTATCTGGAATTTGTTGTTCCAGAGGAGCGTACAGCTACAGAAATAGCTGCACATAATACGGCAAGGTTCGGCTCACTAAATGAATTCCAAAATACCTATATCCATAAAGAAGGCCATGTTGTTCACCTGCTCTGGAGCGGCACCTGGTCTGAAGAGGATAAGGCGTACATCAGTATCGCCAGGAATGTTTCAGAGGAAATACTTGCACAGCAAAGGCTGAAGGAAAAGGATGAGTTTTACCGGGCATTAGTAGAGCACGGCACCGACATGACCACACTGCTTGACTCTGAGCGCAAGGTTCTTTATAGCAATGGCTCAGCCCTGAGAGACTTTGGTTATGAGCCCGGCTATTTGGTTAGTAAAGATGTATTCAGTTTTCTTCATCCAGAAGATACCTTGAAGGCTACTGAAGCACTCCTGAAACTTTTTAATGGAGGGAAGCATGTATACCTCCCGGAGTTGCGCTTTAGAACTATTGATGGTACTTACCGCTGGATAGAAGCTACTGTAAGTAATCAGCTTCACAACCCTAGTGTGGAGGCTTTGGTTGTCAGTTCCCGTGACATAACAGAGCGAATCGAGAGCAGAAGAAGAATTGAGGAGAGCGAACAGCGCTTCAAGTCGCTTTTCGAAAACCACGTAGATGCGGCCGTATTCCAGGACAGCCATGGAATTATAGTTGACGTTAATCCTGCGACACTTTCTTTGCTTGGGATGCAGAAACAGGAGATCATAAACAAGTCCTTTTCAGAGTTCCTACCTGCTGAAGCTGCCTCTGTTTGTGAGCAGTCTATTAAAGAAGCCCTTGGTGGCAGTGCTATACGCTTTCAAATTGCCATACCTTCCTCTGACTCTGGTGAGTATTATTTTGACGTCATTAAAATTCCGGTAAAGGTTAGTGGAGAAACGATAGGCGTTCATAGTATACTCAGGAATATGACGGATGCTCACAGCTACCGAAAGACAATTGAGAAGCAGTCAGTAGAACTAAACTCTATCCTGGAAAGCATTACAGATGCTTTTTTCGCTCTGGACAGAGAATGGCGGTTTACTTATGTAAACACTGTATTTGCAGATCATGAAGGCTACAAGAAGGAGGAGATGATAGGAAGATGCATCTGGGAACTCTTCCCTAAGCTGACATCTTCTAAGTTTCGTGAAGAGTGTAGTGTAACAGCGGCTACAGGTAGTGCAAGTCATTTTGAAGAGAGCTATGCTCATTCCGGGGTAACGTACCAATTCAGCATCTACCCCTCTGCCGAAGGCGTGTCTGTGTATTTTACCGACATCACTGAAAAGCTGAACACAAGGGTAGAGCTTGAGAAGCTATCACTGGTGGCCAGTAAAACTACCAATGGTGTTGTTATCATGGATACTGACCGGAAAATAGAATGGGTAAACGAAGGATTTACCAGTCTTACCGGATACACACTTAAGGAGGCGGTTGGAAAGAAACCGATTGACCTTCTGCAACATGAACAGACAAACAATGCAGTTCTTGTCTCGGCCCGGGATCAGATGCATCATGGCAAGTCAGTTGTTTATGAAGTTCTGAACAGACGTAAGAATGGAGATGACTTATGGCTTTCTGTAGAAGTTAACCCTGTTTTCGGAGCAAATGGTGATATTTTACGCTTCGTAACCATTCAGACAGATATAACGGCTCTGAAAAAATCGGAAATTGAACTTAAAAAGCTATCGCTGGTAGCAAGCAAAACAAACAATAGCGTATTTATAGCCGACAAAGACTGGAAAATTGAGTGGATAAACGATGGCTTTATAAAGTTGATGGGTTACACCATGCAAGAAGTGATTGGCAAAAGACCATCGGAGCTGCTGCATAACAACAAAACTGACAGAGCGGCTTTTGAAGCATTGCAGGAAAATCTATTAACAGGAGAGCCTATATCTTTTGATGTCATAAACGTCAAAAAAAATGGGGAGGAGGTGTGGGTAAATATCAACATCACCGCCGTGTTTGATGAGCAAGGGGAACTGACAAGGTTCATAGAGGTACAGACAGACATATCGGCTCTTAAGGAGAAAGAACGGGAACTTACCAACTCTGCCATAGACCTATACAGGCACAACAAGGACCTAGAGCAGTTTACTTACATAGTGTCTCATAATCTTCGGGCACCAGTTGCCAATGTTTTGGGATTATCGAACCTACTTACCAAAGTAGATAAGGAAAGTGTACTGTACGATAAAACCTTGGCCAACCTGACAGAAAGCGTAAACAGGCTTGATACAGTTTTACGGGATATTAATACCATACTTAGCATCCGGGACAGCAGATTAGCCTTAGAACAGGAACAGGTAAATGTAAAGACTACGCTGCAACAAACTATTCAGTCGTTACAGGATCAACTTCAGAAGTGCGGAGGCAATATCCTTGTTGATTTTGAAGATGACATTCATATCAAGGCAAACAGGGCATATTTGTATAGCATATTTTATAACCTGATGTCGAATGCTATCAAATATCGTTCTGAAGAACGGGTGCTACAGGTACACATAAGTTGTGATAGAAGCCCCGAAGGAAATACGGTAATAACCTTCTCAGATAACGGGTTAGGAATGGATCTTCAGAAAATAGGCAGCAACATTTTTAAGCTTTACAAGCGGTTCCACACCGACAAGAAAGGTCGAGGTATTGGGCTCTATTTAGTGAAATCGCATGTGGAGGCAATGGATGGCCAGATTGAAGTGGACAGTACAGTAAATAAAGGCACAAAATTTACAATAATCCTTAACTGAACCCTAAAGATCTAATTATCGAATATTCAGGACAACTTACTCAGTATCATATTCCTTTAGCCATTCTTCAGCCAGCTTTCTGTTTGGAAAAGTGAGAGCATTTACACCTGTTACCTCAAATTTCAATGTTTCTTCTATACTGAGCTTACTTAATGGGTTGGGAGATTCCACCCAGGCAAACAATTTGCAGTTGGCCTCATGCATTCTTGGAAACCAATCTACTGCCACCCACCAGGAGGCCTCCAGCCATACGCTTGTAACATGGGTGTTATCATTGAGCACTTTCGTACACTTATGCTGCTTGAGAAAGTGGAGCATCTTTTCACAGCCATCCATTACGGTTGCTTTCGTCTGGTCACCGGTCCAGTTGGCGTAAAGAATACCAGCTGAAGAATCGTATTGAATTGTAATGTGCTTTTCAGCTACCAGAGTTTCCTTAAACATTGCTGTACTTAATACCGAACTTACTGCTATAACATGAATTCTGCTCAGTTAAAAACCTAACAGTCACACCTCTCCATACAGTTCATACCGCGCCCTTTCACACTTGCAGCACTACTATTCTTTGCCCAAAAAGGGTTAGGCGCACAAGCTAAATTGTGTTGAAGTTTGGTTTCAGGAGAATTTGTATCGGCAGTGATTTAACGGGCGGTAAGTTGATAAAATATGATATACCAAAAAAGGTTTTTTTTCCCCCTCTTGTAACATACAAGAGCGGAGCATTAGCATTGCTTTACTTTTGGAATAATAGCTTATATGATTATATGGGCAGATTTTTTTCTGCAAAAAGCATATCATTTGCAACATCAGCATTCTACTTTTTTAACAGCTTTTCTGTCCTAAGCAGGTTTCCGGTGGTGCTGTGTTATAGAAACAGACTTGCCATGAAGCTTAATTATTCATTTGCCCCAACCTTTACTCAGGAATCACAGGTGATTAAAATATTTTCTTGACCGTCAGGATGGTAAGAAGGCTATCGCCGGTTCCGTTACACTGTAATTTGTTAGCAACTCTTCTATTTCAACTATATCCGGTTGATAAGCGTATTTACCTCACCACAAATAAATTGTGTTTATCAACTCTGGAATGAAGAATTAAAGAAATGGCAGAAATAAACATTGAACGTAAAAAGAAACCTGTATGGCCCTGGGTACTCCTGCTTTTACTTGTAGCGCTCCTTGCCTGGGGCCTGTATGTACTGACCAATGAACCCGAAGAAATAGAAGTAGAGGAAATCCCGGAAACAGGGATGGTTGTGCCTGCAGAAGCGCCACAGCCCCTATACTCCTATGTCGCCTAGTTAAATTTAAACAAGATCATAGCTATGAAAGATAATGAAATAAGAAACGAGCGTCTGGCACCGCTTAGCAGTCTGAAAGACTACAAAGTGGCAAAGGACAACACCGATGTACTTGGCTGGAGAGTGGTAGGTGCCGACGGGGAAAGCCTGGGTATGGTGAAAGACCTGATGGTGGACATGAAAGCCATGAAGGCACGCTATTTATCAGTTGTTGCAGACAACAGGTTTTTCAACACAAGTATAGATCAGTACCTGCTTATACCGATAGGTGCTGCAGCTCTTGATAAAAAAGGGAAAAAAGTCTTTGTATCCGCCATAGACTCCAAATCAATTAGTCGCTATCCTGTATACCCTGGTGGTCCGATTCCCGAGGATTATGAGTATGCTGTAAGAGATAACTTCCTTCAGTCGCAGCGGGATAGCCTTGATACTAACTCAGGTAACTACAATGATGATTTCGATGATTCCGTTAGCCGGCAGCCTGTGAAATCGGAGCCAGACACCTTTTATGATAATGACACTTATAACGAGGAACGGTTCTACACATCTGATACTGATGTTCACCGTGACAGAGAGTACCATAACAAGGATTATGACACAGATGACACTTCCACTGACTTTCAAAATGAAAGCAAGAAGCCTAAAAATGTGGAGGACTCCATTGCCACGATTGAGAGGTTGGAGCAGCTGCGTGAAAGAGGCTCAATTACGGAGGAAGAATTTATCTTACTAAAGAAAAGAGCACTGGATTTGTAGTCTTTGCCTTTAACTAATTCCCATTATTTTGCTTTCCCCTCAGAGTACCTTTTTAGCAGGGTACTCTGAGGGGAAAGCTTTTTTTATTACTGGTAAGTAAGAACAAACCTCTTGATTTATATACCACTCCCTATTCCCTCCGTATGAAATATTAATATTCCTATCTTAAACTTAATAAATTATAAAACTATGGCTATTATCAAAGTAATAGAGGTTATCGCCAGTTCTGATAAGAGCTTCGATGATGCAACACGAAACGCACTGAACGAAGCGGCTAAAACAGTTAAGAACATTAAATCTATCTACATCAAAGAAATGAATGCCAACGTCACGAATAATCAAATTGTGTCGTATGGGGTTAATGCGAAAATATCTTTTGAAATAGAAAGTCTGTAACAACTCAGCTGCTGCCTTACACCAGGTAAGTGACTATTTTCAACCCTTAACTGGTGTAAGGCAGTAGCTATTACACAGTGTATTAAACCAACTACTTATTTATGATCTCCAGATAAATGCAGCCTGTAAAATGCTTTTGTGGTTAGTATAATGTAATTTGGTGTATCCGGACTGCAGCCCAGTTACTGGGCACGATTCTAAGTATCTGCTGTACCGGCACAAACGAGCACCCATGACCACAATGCCTACAGACCAAACTCCCCGCCTACCCTCCATCCTGGACAATGACTTCTACAAATTCACGATGCAGCATGCGGTGGTTAAGTTGTTTCCACGCACACAGGCACGCTATCAATTCATCAACCGAGGAAAACATTCCTTCCCTCCTGGCTTTGCTGATGCCTTGCGTAAAGCAGTGGATGCCATGGCTACTCTTCGACTTACAAAAGAGGAGAAAAGCTTTCTGGCTGTCACTTGTCCTTACCTCGACCCCACCTACCTGGATTTTCTGCAAGGCTACTGTTATGATCCGGAGGAGGTAAACATTTCACAAAGCGGTGACGAGCTAAGCTTGACTATTGAAGGTTACTGGTACAGAACCATTCTTTGGGAGGTACCTCTCATGGCCCTTATTTCTGAACTGTATTACCAGATGAGCCAGCTACAGCGCTTCAGTAACGACGAAGTTGTTCGTGTAGCTCGTAACAAAATAGAGAAGTATAAAGAACTTGGAGTAATAATAGCAGAGTTTGGCACCCGCCGCCGGCATTCTTACCAGGTACACGATTTGATTGTTGACACTTTAAAAGAGCATGGCAGTGGTAGCTTTGTAGGAACAAGCAATGTGCACCTGGCTCATGTAAAAGGGGTTAAACCAATCGGCACCCATGCCCATGAATGGTTTATGTTTCATGCTGCCCGGTATGGCTTTAAAATGGCTAACACATTGGGCCTGCAGCATTGGGTGCAGGTATTTCGGGGCGACCTTGGCATAGCGCTTTCCGATACATACACCACCCGTGTGTTTATGAGCCAGTTTGACAAGATGTTCAGTAAGTTGTTTGATGGTGTAAGGCACGACAGCGGTGATCCTATAGAATTTGCTAAAAGCATTATCAGCCACTATGAGCGAATGGGAATAGACCCACGGGCAAAGACCATTGTATTTTCGGATGCGCTCAACTATGAAAAGGTGGCCCGCATCACTGAGTTCTGCAAAGGCAGAATAGGTGCTTCTTTCGGAATCGGCACTAACCTTACCAACGACGTTGGCCTTACTCCTTTAAATATGGTTATCAAAATGACCGAAACTCAACCAGAGGGACTAGAGTGGATGCCTGTGGTAAAGCTATCCGATGAACCTGGAAAACATACTGGCAACGAAGCTACTATTCACCTGGCTAAGCTTATTTTACAGATTAACGACTAAAACTTATGAAAGCCTTACTTCTTATAGATATTCAGAATGATTTTTTACCGGGTGGTGCCTTGGCTGTACCCGAAGGCGACCAGATTATCCATATAGCGAACAACCTGCAAGATAAGTTCGATTTGGTTGTTGCCACACAAGACTGGCATCCGGCCGAACATAAAAGCTTTGCAGTGAACCACGAGGGAAAGCAACTTTTTGATGTTATTGAGCTGGTGGGTATGGAGCAGGTACTCTGGCCGGCACATTGCGTGCAGGGTACTTCGGGAGCAGACTTTTGTGCTGCATTGAACACTGATAAGGTAGAGGCAGTTTTTCGAAAAGGCACTAACCCGGAAATAGATAGCTACAGTGGCTTTTTTGATAACGGGCATCTTAACTCCACTGCGCTGGCTGACTACCTTCGCAGTAAACAGGTGGAACAGGTTTACCTGGCAGGATTGGCCGGAGACTATTGTGTTTACTTTTCAGCGAAGGATGCTCTTTTGGAAGGGTTTCAAACTTTCCTTGTAGAAGATGCCACACGGCCAATTGATCCATTAGGATTTGCGAAAGCAAAGGAAGACATAAAAAAGCGTGGAGGAAATATTATCAGCAGCAGTATGCTTTAATATGTGATTTTTAAGCCTCTATCCTGTCTACTCATGCACTGAAAAAGTAAACTTTAGCCAAGCAGCATACTTGTAGGCCGGAAGATATTTGTCCTAACTATAATGCCTTTTGTTGAAACGAAAGCCCCTTACGTTGTCCTTACACCGTACTCATAAAGTGCTTTTATAGATCTGCCTAATTTTCAAAGATTAAATTTACTTTCAAAAAAACGCTTCTGCTTATCCCAAAAATAAACTCTCGCCGTTGGTGCAAATTCTACAACCTACAAAAGAGAGCAACGTACAAGCATATTGTAATTATTTAATTTATTCTTAAACTATTCGATTCTTTACTTAGCACTTTGACCTACTAGTAATGGTCATTTAGATTGTAACACACCCTAACTTTTTATGGAATGAGAGTAAAACTACTACAAATAGTTCCTTTTTATATAGCTATATTACTCTTTACCTCTTGTACTAAGTCAACGGACTTCATCTACTTTGGCAAAGCCGAAAAGAGTGAGTACGGGAGTTCAATGGAGAGTTTAGAGCCGGTAGTCCAAAAAAACGACCTTCTCAGTATTACTGTGAACAGCCTGAACCCAGATGCCTCTGAGATCTTTAACGTCAATAGTACGAACACCATCAGAAGTGCGAGTGCCTCTAACACTGTTTCACCGGTAACAGGTTATCTTGTAGACCAGGAAGGATACATCCAGTTTCCTATGCTAGGCAAAATAAAAGCTGCCGGCTTAACGAAGAATACACTAAAAGAAGGCATTGAAAGCGAACTTATCAGGCGAAAGCTCTTGATCGAACCTATTGTAGATGTTCGTTATCTGAACTACAAGGTTTCTGTTTTGGGAGAAGTTGCAAACCCTTCCGTACTTACTGTCCCTAATGAGAAAATAACGTTGCTTGAAGCAATAGGTTTAGCAGGAGACTTAAGCATTTATGCCAGCCGCAGTAATGTGTTATTAATCAGAGAGGAAGCAGGTAAAAAGAAGTTAATTAGAATCGATTTAACATCAGATGAATTATTCACCTCTCCCTATTACTACCTTAAATCCAATGACATAATTTATGTAGAGCCGAACAAAACCAAAATTGCATCTGTGAGTGCTGCAAGGCAATGGTTACCACTGGTTATCAGCTCCTTGACTTTGGTTGTTGTGAGCGTTGACCGACTAACAAGATAGATTACAAGAAACTTGAATTATGGCTAAGTCTGAAGATAATCTTTTTGCTGCTCTTCTGTACAGGTACTTTCCTTACTGGCCTTTGTTTGCACTTCTACTTGTAATGTCAAGTGCAGTAGCGTGGGGCTATTTGACATATTATGCAGTTCCTTCCTATGATATAACAGCATCATTGCTAATAAAAGATGAGCAGAGGGGGGTGAATGATGCTAAGCTTACAGAATCTATCGATGCTTTTACTTCGAACAAAACTGTTGAAAATGAAATAAATATTATTCATTCTTATGCTTTAATGAAACTTGTTGTAGATGAGTTAAATCTTTATGCACCGGTTTATGAGGAGGACAAGTTTAAATCCATACCTGCCTATACATCATCCCCTATTACAATCAAGTTGAAAAACCCGGAAAGAGCGATTGAATATGGGCAGGTATATTTTACTTATGACAGTAGACAAAAGACTGTCAGCATAGATAACAGTAAGTATAAACTTAACACTTGGGTTGAGACACCATACGGTGAAATGATGTTTACAAAAAACAAGCAGTTCTTATACACTACTGAAAATCCTCTATATTTTTCAATCATCCAACCAAAAACGATTACAAATCAACTACTCAACCGTATTGTAATTCAAGCATCAGGTAAGCTATCCACCGTTATAGATATCAGACTATCCGATCCTATTCCACAAAGAGGAGAAGATATACTGAACGAATTAATCAAAGTATATACTAAAGCAGCAGTTGTTGAGAGAGATAAACTGGCAACAAATACACTTGCCTTCGTAGAGAACCGAATCAAACTTGTTGAGGAAGAGCTAAAGAATTTAGAAAATAGAGTTGTAGAATATAAATCAAAAAATGGAGCCGTAAATTTAAGTGAACAGAGTAAGTTATTCTTGCAAAATGTTGGTGAAAATGATCGTGCTATCTCTGGAATTAATTCACAGCTGGCTGTCCTCGATAAAGTAGAAAGTTATGTAATCTCCAAAAGTAATGCAGCAGGCATTGTGCCATCCACTTTAGGAATTAACGATCCTGTTTTATTGCAGTTGCTAGAGAAATTATATAATTCAGAAATTCAGTATCAGAAACTAAAGAAGATCACAGCTGAAAACAATCCTTTACTGGTATCTATCACAGATGAAATCGAGAGTATAAGACCTAGTATTCTCGAAAACATAAAAAATCATCGTACTAATTTATTGGCAAGTCGGGATAATTTGTCCTCAACTAGTAATAAATATACCTCTGAGCTACAAACTATACCCCAAAAAGAAAGAGAGCTACTAGAAATCAGTCGACAACAATTAATTAAAAATAATGCATACAGTTTTCTCCTCGAGAAGAGAGAAGAAACAGTACTCTCCTACGCTCCTAGCGCAGGAGATGTAAGAATAGTTGATTTAGCCGTTTCCTCTGTCCTGCCTACAAGTCCAAAGCCTTTATATATTTATTTGGTTGCTTTAGTAGGATCGTTTGTTGTTGGTTTTGTAATAATAATAGGCAAAGAACTACTGAACAGTAAACTCTTATTTCGTTCTGAGATTGAAAGTTTTACCCGTGCACCAATAGTGGCTGAACTAGCATATGTAAAGCAGTCTAAAGAAATATCTTTTAAAGAACCTACAGATGTTACCATAATTGAGCAGTTCCGGCAGCTGAGGGTAACAATGGGTTTGTACGGGCGAACTTTCACAAAGAAGAAAGTCATGGTTACCTCAAGTATACCCGGAGAAGGAAAGAGCTTCATCAGTACTAACCTAGCTTTCAGTCTTGCTGCATCAGGCAAGAAAGTAGCACTTCTGGACTTTGATCTGCGTAATCCTTATACATCAGCCTTTTTTGATCTTTATAAACAAAGTGGGATCATTGAGTATCTAAACTCAGAAATTGAACCAGCTGATATAGTCAGAACAACTCCTTTTAATAATCTATATACCATACCAGCAGGTGTTGATGTAGGAGATCACACTGAGTTACTATTAAATGGCAAATTAGAAGGGTTCTTTAAGTACCTGGAAAAAGAATTTGACTATGTAATTATTGATACTCCACCATTAGAACTTGTATCAGACGCTTACCTTCTAACAGAATACTGTGACATTACGCTTCTAGTAATGAGGCATGATTATACTCCTAAAGCTGTAGTACAGCGATTAGCTGAAACTAACAAAATAGAATCTCTTAATAATCCTGCCATAATTTTTAATGGTGTAAAGCTAAACGGGCTTGTAAAAAGCTTGTACGGCTATGGGTATGGATACGGCTATGGCAAAAAGTATGGTAACAAGAGCTACAGCACAAAGAGTGCAACTTCAAGAGCTTGAGAGTGATGTGTAGTTATACTATTACTGTGGTATAGCCATAAGAACAGAATCTCCTTACAAACTATCAAAGTTTTGTATCAAGTGATTCTTCATTCAACCAGTTACAGTGTGTGACTGAGGGAGGCGAAGCCGTATAGAAAGATTTATGAAATTAAAAGTATGTAAAGGGTATGAGTGAAAAATGGTATGCTGTGTACACAAAGCCGCGCTGGGAGAAGAAAGTAGCTGAGTCTCTTGCAAAAAGGAGTTTTGTGTGTTATTGTCCTCTTAATAAAGTTGTAAGACAATGGAGTGATAGAAAGAAAACTGTTTTGGTGCCACTTTTCAATTCTTATGTATTTGTTTTTTTAACTAAACAGCAAATAGGTGAGTTAAAGAAAATTGATGGTATACTTCAAGTTGTCACCTGGCTTGGACAACCAGCTGTCATCAAAGATGAAGAAATAGCCACTATAAAACGTTTTCTTAATGAGTATGAAAATATACAGGTTGAAAAGACTACAATAAATATTAACGACAGTATAAAGATTACTAATGGTCTTCTTACTGATACGGAAGGTACTGTAGTTGCAACAAAAAATAACATGATCAAAGTTGCCCTACCATCCCTTGGTTATACATTATTCGCAGAAGTTGACAGAATAAATATAAAAAAAGTAACTGCAGAGATATAAGCAGAAATCATTCAGTTATATAGTCTATCGAGAAAAGGTTATTCTTATCTCACTTCCTCGAGTGCAACTTGTCCATTGACAACTAAAAATACCATAATAAGGATTCTCCATTTTGTTACTTAACTAACCTTATAGCTTTAGCAAAATAATATCTTTTAATATGAAAATAGCTTTTTTTTACAGAAGACTAGATCAGGGAGGTATACAACGTGTAATATTAAACAGTGCGGAGTACTTTTCACGTCAAGGACATGATGTTAGCATTATTCTCATGAAAAAAGAAGGGGAATATTTAGATATCATTGATCCTTCAATAAAGATTATCCCCTTCAAGAGTTCAAAAAAAATAAGCTTGTATGCATCTTTCAAAGAAATTCTCTTACAGGAAAACTTTGATATACTTTTCACTGCCTCACCACCGCTAAATATTTTTGCTGTACTGTCTAAACTGATGATGAAGACTAAAACAAAAATAGTTATTTCAGAGAATAACAACACAGTGTCTCTTTTCGGGCAGAATAGAAAACTAACAATCACAAAACTCACTTTTTTTGGGATACCCTTATTTTATAGGTTTGCTGATAGTATAGTTGCTGTCTCAGAGGGTATATCTCACAATTTATCTTCTTTAGCATTGTTGCCGAAACACAAAATTGACACTATTCACAATCCAGCCTATACTAATCAATTACTCACTCAAATGAATGATGAGGTAAATCATCCATGGATATTAGATAAGAAGGAACCTGTCATCATAAATGTAGCTCGCTTAGCTAAGGCAAAAAATCAAAAACTGTTGATCAATGCATTTGCTAACGTATTGAAAAAAAGAAAGGTAAAACTATTGATCGTAGGAGAAGGACCATTGAGAGAAGTACTTCAGGAGGAAATCAATAGACTTGATCTAAAGGAACATGTTGATCTTGTTGGCTTTCAAATAAATCCAGTAGCATGGGTTGCCAAGTCAGATTTGTTTGTTTTGTCTTCAGATTTCGAAGGGTTTGGAGTTGTGTTAGTAGAAGCTTTAGCAACAGGTATTACAGTAGTTACAACAAAATGTAATTATGGTCCTTCTGAGGTAGTTAACAATGGTGAATTTGGATATTTAGCCGCAGTAGGTAGTGAAGAAGACTTATCAAATAAAATTTTACATGCACTGGATTTCCCCTTACCCAAAGAAAATCAGATAAAAAGAGCTAAGGATTTTCATGTAGATACTATTATGCAAAAGTACAGTGATCTTTTTACAAGCCTGACAGCTGTTTAAGTCTACTGTTTTTCACTCTCTGTTACAGAAGTCAGCCGATTTAAATGAAGTTTTTTAAAAACTATATCATTTTAATATTACTTCTAGCTATAGTCATGAATTGGGTAGTAGAAGGAAGTGATATGATGGGCAAGGCCGACATGAACCTAGGTCTTCTACCAAAATTCTCCATAATAGTCATAGAGGGTTTACAAGTAGCTATGCTTGTTCTCATTATATTAATCTTCAAAGAAGTAAATTTCATTACAGCTACTGTAATTTGTGTCGCTCTTTTTTGTCTTCTTCAATATGGTGTTTTGAAAGCCCTAGGTGCTCATACAAGTATATTAATATCTGGAATAAGGTACTATTTTTCCTTTTTACCCCTCTTTTTATTAAGCTATCTGTTAGCTTTCAAAAACATCTCTATTAAAAGGGAATTTAATTGGCTTTTAGCCTTAATTCTCCTACAGATTCCGGTTTCAATTTACCAATATTTAAATGCATCGAAGATAAAATTGAACAGCTATCAGCTACTATTTGATATGATTTCCGGAACTATGGGAGGTATAGCTCCTAACCTGATGTCATTAGTAATTGGGTTGGGTTTACTTTATTTCCTGATAAAGCTGTTTGAAAAAAAAGAATATAAATATTTAATAATATCACTGTTACTACTTAGTCCCTCAATCTTAGCAGAGGCCAAAGGGATGCTACTTATTATCCTTATACTACTAGCTTATCTGGCATTCATTTTCAAGTTTAATCTTCAAAGGATACTTGTGTTGGGAGTTGTTGCCATAATGATGATAGCTGGTTTTTCCTACACCTATACCTTACTTGGCTATGGCGACACACTAAGTGCATCTTTCTTAATTGATTATGCTAGTAGCGAATCAGGAAAAGGTCGCTTATCAAGAGTTGACTCAGTAATCTATAGTTTCTCGCTCCTGTCTGACAATAATACTCTTCCCTTAGGAATGGGTATAGGTAACGCAAACAAAAGTCCCTTGAATCATCATGGACAGTTTTATGATTTTTTTACGATTAGACATAGTATTGATATTTTTATCACTGAAACAGGATTACTTGGTATTACCTTCTTATCATTTGTGCTTATAAAAATGATAACAATAGCTCATTCTTTGACTAAAGAAGATATTATAAATGAAGATGAATTAATTATAGTACGGGTTTTCTTAGGCTCAATTTTCATGTTCATTTTTGGGCTTTTTTGGGTGGATGTACTCTTCCGTATACAGTTTATGTACCCTTTTGGCATGTTGGCTGGCTATGTGTTAGGCATATACCATAGAACTAAACAAGAGCATAAATTCATTCCTAGTAAAGCATCATTAGTAAAATATCAAACTTCTATGATAAAATGACAATATAACAAATTACTTCTTTACCTAACGGCAATCTCCTTATACTTAATTTTCATTAACATATGAAGCTATTAATAATTACACCATTCAAGAATGAGGAGGATTCTATAACCCAGACCATAGATTCCATTAATAAACAAACCACTAAACCAGAAGGCTGGATTCTAGTTGATGATAACTCCACAGATACTTCACCTGGAATAGTGAAGCACTATAGCCAAAGGATTGACCACTTCCATTACTTTTTAAAAGAAAATGAAGGAGCCAGAGCTACGGGGAAAAATGTTATTGATGTGTTCAACTTTGGTCTTTCAAAAGCTAAAGAGTTAGGTATAGAATGGGATGTTGTTCTAAAACTTGATGCTGATCTTGTTATAGAACGAGTTGACTATCTAGAGTTTATACTAAATAAGTTTAAACAGTACCCTGCTTTGGGAATTGCTAGTGGAACAACCTATGTATTACATGATGGGAAGAAAGTAGTAGAGTCTAAACATAAATGGCATACACAAGGACCGAATAAGTTTTACAGGAAAGAATGTTTAGAGGCAATTGGCGGACTTAAACCCTTCAAAGGATGGGATGGTATAGATAATGTTTTAGCCAGACACCATGGTTTTATTACTGAGAAGTTCTTTGAACAACCTATTTGGCACCTCTATCCTACGCAAACCCGCAGTACTGAAGGTGGTTTCAACAAAGGAATAATAAGAGAGGCAATCAGCTATCAAAACAGGAGTTATCCTTTCTATATGTTTCTGTTGAAGGCTGTAAAGTTAGCAAAAGCAAGAAAGGGTATATCAGCATTAATCTTTCTTTTTTATGGCGTAAAACTCAAAGTATTCACCAAGCCACTAGTCACTAAAGAAGAAGGAAAAATCGTTCGTGAATTTCTTAAACAGAGGTTCTTAAATGGATTTAAATACACTTCCTGAAAACCTCAGTATCTAAAGAGTTGGCTATAACTTCTTATTCACTATTATTTTTTACCCTGCAAGCAACAGAGAATGCTTTATTCATTAAACTCTGTTCCTACAACTGCTCATCTTTTACCTTTTATTTACCACTCATTTAAAATGGATTATGCTATTTGGATATAACGTTTACTTAAAAAACAGGAACAGTCTGATTGCAGAACTAAAACAGAGGATTTCTGAAGGCAAATTGTCTACCATTATTTCTCTCAACACTCTCAAACTGCACCAAGGTGCAAAAAGAAGGGAACTAAGAGAACTCTTCCAGGCTGGCACCCACACCATTCCTGATGGTCAATCAATTGTTTTTGCAGAATACCTTGTCCACGGCAACAAAATCTCTTCAATATCTGGTGCAGAACTAATGGTTGAGTTAATTAAGGAGTCGAGCAGGGAAGGTTATAAAATATTCTTTCTTGGATCACCAGAAGAGTTACTAGGTAAGGTAAAAGAAAAGATCAATTGCGATTATCCATCACTGGTTGATAATATTAGCTTTCAACACGGGTACTATGATGTAAAAGATGAGCAAGAAGTAATTGACAGAATTGCCTCTTTCAGTCCTGATTTTCTTTTTGTAGCCTTTGGATCCCCTAGAAAGGAAGAATTTATTATAAAATACAGCAGCATGCTTAATGCAAAAGTAATCATGGGCGTTGGAGGAAGCTTTGAATACTTCGTTGGTGATGTAAAACTTGACCGTTTATCTAAGAAATTAGGCTTACGATGGTTCATGAGAACTATCCAAGACCCTAAAAGATTGGCAAAACGATACGCTATTTGTAACACATATTTTCTTTTTGCTCTCTTAAAAGAAATCATAAAGAAAAGAACGCAGCAAATGGGATTCTAAATTTTGATGATAGTATAGAAGTCCCATTTATAACTTCTAAAAAGCACTTTAGAAACAAAACCTATGAACATAACAATCGTTGCAGGAGCCCGTCCTAACTTCATGAAAGTTGCTCCGATCATTAAAGCTATTGAAAGAGTTAATAAATCAGAAAAAATAATTTCATTCAGGTTAATTCATACTGGCCAGCATTATGACAGTAAAATGTCTGGAAACTTCTTTGAAGAACTTGGTATACCTGAGCCAAATGCAAACTTAGAGGCAGGAGGCGGAACTCAGGCAGAACAGACTGCGGCAATTATGGTAAGGTTTGAGAAGGAGTTGATGGAAAATCGGCCTCAAATTGTATTAGTTGTAGGAGATGTTACATCTACCATGGCCTGCTCAATCACTGCCAAGAAGCTTAATATAGAAGTGGTACACATAGAAGCTGGCATTCGATCAGGGGACTTAAGTATGCCTGAAGAAATAAACAGGATGGTTACAGATAGTATCACAGATCATTTCTTCACAACATCTGAACATGCCAATGAAAACCTGCTAAAAAATGGTGTTCCACAGAACCGAATACACTTCGTGGGAAACACCATGATTGACACGTTAATGGCTAATTATGATAGATTGAAGAATCCGAACATCAGCGTTAACGGAAAAGCTCTAGAAGCTAAAGGTTATTTCACACTAACATTACACAGACCTTCCAATGTAGACCAGGAAAACCAGTTCATCGAGATTATGGATGCTATTTTAGATGGTACAGGTGATTATCCAATAGTATTCCCTGTGCACCCCAGAACAGCTAAGCTCCTTGAGAACCTAAACATCAAAGATCCTCGTCTATGCTTTGTGGAACCGCTCTCTTACTTAGAGTTTAATTTCCTTGTAAAAAATTCCAAAGGTGTAATAACAGATTCTGGAGGAATAACAGAAGAAACTACTGTAATGGGAATACCCTGCCTAACTCTCAGAAACAACACAGAAAGACCAGAAACAATTACAGTTGGTACTAATGAATTGGCAGGAACAGATCCTGACAAAATCAGAGCTTACTTAAGGCAAATAGTTAAAGGTGAGTGGAAGGAAGGCAGTATCCCTCCTTTATGGGACGGGAAAGCGGCAGATAGGATTGTGGCAAGCCTACTAAGAATATATGTTGAAAAGCTATCCTCAGTTTATTAAAACGATATTACACATTTGAAAGGCTTAGGTATGAAACTACCTCTCCTCATTTAGAATTTATAACATATTGCTAATGCTTATGCTTTACCAAAAGCAGTCCTCAGAATCATACCATTCAACTTTTCTGGCATATGTCATAATACCTGCATAACCTGGAGTAGAAACTTATGTTACAAGTAAACATTTATGGAACCGAAGAAACTAAAGGGTAAGATTATTAGCGGAATTATCTGGAGTTCTATCGAATTACTAATAAGTAGAGTTTTCGCCTTTGCTATAAAGCTGGTGCTGGCGAAGCTGTTATTTCCTGAGCAGTATGGTTTAGTAGGTATGGCGATTGTTTTCACCAGCTTCGTACAAGTTTTCAATGATATAGGCATTGGAGCTGCACTGATCCAACGAAAGGATAGCAGCCTTAGAGATGTGCATTATGACACAGCTTTTTGGACGGGTGTAGTTTGGGCAATAGCTATGTATTTAATCATTTTCTTCATTGTTGCCCCGCTCGCAGCTGCTTTTTATAATGAGCCACAGATCCGTGACATAGTGCGGATACTCAGTCTAGGAGTATTGTGCAGCCCTGTTAACCTTGTGCATAAGGCTCAGCTTTCAAAAAAAATGAATTTTAAGAAGCTGGCACTAATCGAAAATACTTCATCTATAGTTGCTGGTATATTGGCAGTGGCACTGGCTTTTATGGGTTTTGGCGTGTGGGCTTTAGTTTTTAATACCCTTGCCCCACTGGTTATAGCCATTCCACTATATTTTAAAGCAACCAAATGGCAACCAAAGTTACAATGGGAAAGGCAGGCTTTTAAGGATGTTTTTGGTTTTGGTATTTACACCACAGGTACAAACTTCTTAACTGTCCTGATGTCAAGTATTGATTACCTGCTCATTGGTAAACTTGTAAGTGCCTCCGCACTTGGTGTATATACACTCGCTTTTATGCTTACTGATACATTCAGAAATCAATTGACTAAAATGATTAACAAGGTTATGTATCCAGTTTATGGGCAGAACCAGCATGACCCTGGCATCCTTCAACGGATGTATTTTAAAGTTGTAAAGTACAATAGTATTGCCTTGTACCCTGTTATGACTTTCCTAATAGTCCTTGGAGAACCTTTTATTTTGGGCTTCTTCGGAGCTAAGTGGGTTGAGTCTGTTCTTCCGTTAAAAATACTTGCCTTCTCTGTAATGATACATTTACTTGTAAACAGTCATGCTGTACTACTTAGAGGTTTAGGAAAACCTAAGATTGAAATGCGCATGCAGTTTATTAAATCAACTCTTTATGTACCAACAATTATGCTAGGTGTATATTGGTATGGAATAGTTGGAGCTGCGTTAGCCTATGTTCTTAACAAAGTACTTGAAGTGGCAATTGCACAGTATTATTTAAAGAAGTATTTAAATGTAACATTAATAGATCTTTTCACAGCTGTTAGCCCGCCTTTGGTAGCTAGTTTATTTGCAGCTGCAATTAGTTTCTTACTTGAAAACTCTGGAGTTCATTATCTAATAAACGTGATAGCTTTAGTTTCTAGTTATGGCCTTATTATCTGGTTTATGATGAAAGCCGAGTTGATCGGTCAGGTTAAAGGGGTACTAAAACTTACAAAAAAGAAAACAGTTAATCCTTAACAGTCCTCTGTTTTTTAAGCTATACCAACAATAGTACCTTAACAAAAAATGCATTAGCTGGCTTATTTTAAACCAGATTAGCTAAAGGCAGCATACAGTTAAGTTCTTATATTCTTCTATGTTCATAATGCACTTAGATGGTGACATAATCATAAAGGATTTCATGAACAAAACAAGTAGGATAAACTTATAAGGTATAATCAGATAAAATTTCTAGTGTCAAATAAACTTATAAATCTGTAATCATGAGTTCCAACTTTTCGGTGATAATACCTGTGCACAACAAGCTGCCCCATCTAGAAAGATCAATTTCATCTGTGCTTAACCAAACGTTACCTGATTTTGAACTCATTCTTGTTGATGATGCATCAACAGATGGGTCGTCGGAAAAGCTTTTAGAATTCCAGGATCCAAGAATAAAGCTACTTAAGAGAGATATTCCAGGTCCTGGTGGTTATGCGGCACGTAATCTTGGGATTAAAAATGCATCGTATGATTGGATATGCTTTTTAGATGCTGATGATGAGTGGGAAACAGATGTGTTAGAAACAATCTGTAATATAATGAGCAATGATACTTCTGTAGATGTTTTATGCTGGGGATGGATGAATGTGAAGGATGGTACCATGTACAAAGACAAGTATTCAACTAAGTATCAAAATGAGCCAATTAGGAAATACACCTTAACCGATTTCTTTAAACAGCCTCAACCTATGTGGACAGGTAGCATATCTATGAAAAAAGAGCTACTTGAGAAGGCGGGAGGCTTCCCCGAGGAAGGATTCAAAAGAGGGGGCGATATGGATACATGGATAAGATGCCTCTGGCATAGCCATAAAAATCTAAGACTTACGAGGTCAATGACTTACTATCACCTCGATTCTGTGAACATGGTAACTAATTCCATAGAGAAAGATATATCATTTTCATTTTCCGTTTTCGTAGAGTACATCTTACAGAACACTCACGATAAGAAGCTTATAAAGACTATCAGAAAATTTCAGAATAGACGTATTTATACCGTTTTAAGAGAAAGGGTAAATCAAGGGAAGGGTATAGATTACGACTTGCTATTCAAGATGAACAGAACCTTTACTTTTTATTATCTCTCAATGAAGCTTCATCTAAAAAGATTATTTATTGAGACAAAATCATCTAAAATATTTCCACGAATTAATAGCAACATCAGAGGGCACGCGAACTGAGGCAAGTCGCTTTTACCCTCTCTCCGTATGATAGCTATTGCAGTGAAACTGTACGTTAAAGGCTATAATTTATCTTATACTGAAAGCACACTTCAGTTAATAAACTTCACGTTCCCCTTCTTTTATCAAGCAAAAGACATCTCTGCTACAATGTCCTCCCAAGACAATATAGTTGTAAGCATATGTCATTTCTCATATATCTAAAGGAATCCACCTCCCATTGCCTAATCCTGGGCAACAAATTAATTATTCTAACCAGCAGTTAATACCTACATTATAGATAATAATTTAAAAACATGTCTATGTTACACTTCTTCAATTTTAGTTCATTTATAAAGTAAGTAAACATGCAATTTTTCCATGTAGACTTAAAGAAGCTTTTTTAGAAAATAACGTAAAACATTATATGTGATATTATAATATTTTTTTGAACATAATTTTGACACTGTTTTATAAAAATCATATAGAATATTAATAAATAAACCAGATAAAGCTATTGCTGATTAGATACAGTAGGATGAGAAAAATCAACCTAATTAGCCACTCCCTATTTTAATAACCCTCCAAACCGATTACCTATGAAAAAGACTTATACTTATTTACCTTACTATAAGTGTTCATCAAAATCAGAGTTTAAGGCTTTGATGTCCGTAACTTTTCTATTTATACTTGCGGTATTCCCTGCTCAAGTATTAGCTAAAGTTGATGCTGCAGCGGTTATACAGGATAACTCAGGGAGTTTTAGTACCATTTCCTGGTCTACTGCTGCTAGTCAACCTTATTCTGTTAGTGAAGCGCAGGGGGAAGTAGTAAATGGAAAGCTATACACCTTTGGGGGATTTGATAGTCAAAAAGCCTGCTGTACTCCGACCAGCCGGGCTTATGTTTATGACCCTGCAGCAAATAACTGGTCTGCTATAGCCTCTATGCCTCCTATGAACGGCACCAGTTATGGAGGAGTAACGCATGCAGGTTTCACGAACGATGGTAAGGATATTTACTTTGCAGGCGGTTATACATCTAATTCAACAGGAACAGGTCAAATATTCGGCACAAAAGAAGTGTGGAAGTATATCGTTGGTGAGAATCGCTATGTGCGTTTGCCTGATCTTCCTATCGCTATTTCTGCAGGCCAGCTTGAGTATTTAAATGGCAAATTGTATCATATTGCCGGTTCCAACACTTCGCGTACGATTGACTTAGGAAACCTGTATGTTTTAGATTTAAATAATCTTGCCTCCGGATGGCAGACATTGGCTTCACTGCCGAACCCAAGGCAGCATGCTGGATCAGCAGTATATGAGGGTAAAATCTACTATATAGGAGGACAGACTGGGCACGACGACCATCTAACTGCACAGAAAGAAGTACACCGTTATGATCCGGTAACAAACAGTTGGAGCAAAATGGCAGACCTCCCCGTGCCGTCAGGGGCTACTGGACGTGGCCACATATCCTCTTCTGTGGTTATAGTTGGAACACGAATCCTGGTACTAGGCGGGGAAACAGTACATAAGACAGGTCGTACCAATATGGTTTCGGCATACTCACCTGCAACAAATACCTGGGAGAACCTAACTCCATTACCTCAAAGCCGCTTTTCTGGAGTTGCTGGAGTAATGGGAGGAAACATTTATTATACTGGAGGTTCAAATACAAGCACAACATACAAAGGAACCCCGGAAGGCGTAACCAATATTCAGCAAACAGTTAATTCATTCACTTTGATTAATGCTGATACAGACCAAGATATACAAACCCTTACTAATGGTGCTACCCTTAACTTAGCAGCATTGCCAACAAAGAACCTTAACATTCGCGCTAATACAAGTCCAGAAACAGTAGGAAGTGTAGTAATGGAGTTAACAGGTGCACATACTAGAACGGTTACTGAAAATATTGCTCCATATACTCTTTTCGGAGACAACAATAACTGGGACTATTATAGTTGGACTCCGGCTGTTGGTAGTTATACCTTAAAAGCTACACCTTACTATGCATCTAACGGAACAGGCACTGTTGGTTCAGCGCTAAACATCAGTTTTACAGTATCTGATGAATCCACTACACCTCCACCGACAACAACGGCCGCTAAACTCATTAACTCAGGCGGCAGCCAGTTCATCGACGGCCAGGCGCGTACCTGGTCGGCCGACGCCGGCTTCTCGGGCGGAGTGGCCTCCTCTAAATCTTTCGATGTTGTCGGCACCACCGACGACGCCCTCTACCTGAGCTACCGCCACGCTGACCTCGGCGCCCCCTTCAGCTACAGCGTACCGCTGAGTGCAGGCACCTACACCGTCAGGCTCCACTTCCTGGAGCCCTGGTACGGCGCCCCCGGCGGCAGAACCGGAGCAGCCGGCAGGCGCGTCTTCCACGTGGACGTGGAGGGCCAGCGGGTGCTCTCTGACTACGACATCTTCGCCGAGAGCGGGGCGGCCACCGCGGCCGTGAAGACACTGGAGGGCGTCTCCGTCGCCGACGGCACCCTCAACATCGACTTCACCTCCCTCAGGGACAACGCCATCATCTCGGCCATCGAGATACTGGGGGGAACAGCGACAAACCTCAACACCCTTCTTTTCACACCTAATTCGTCGACAGTGAACCTGCCGGTAGGCCAGCAGAAGGAACTGAAGGTGAACCTCAACAACTCTGATGAGGACCCAGTGACCGTGCAGTTAATAGCTACGGAAGGAACTACCTCAAGTGCCCCAGCCTGGCTGCTGTACAATGGTAAAACACTTTCCAGTACAAACAACGCAACCTTTGCCTTGGGCACATCAGGCAATGAAGTGCTCTTCACAGTTGATGCCAGTTCCCTTGCCCCAGGCACCTACACGGCCACAGTCACTGCCTCGGCCGCAGGCTACACCTCTGCAGAGCTGCTGGTAACCTTGCAGGTGGCCACCTACGAGGAAAGCCTCAGGCCGTACGTGACAGCAGTGCGCCCGGCAGACGGCTCTATCAGTGTGCCTTTGAGCCAGTCTGTATCCGTGGACGTGGCCTACCCGAGCGGCAAGTCCTTGGACGGCAACACGGTCACCACCTCCACCGTGAAGCTCTACAAGGTCTCCGGCACCACCAAGACGGAGGTGACCGGCACGGCCGTGAACGCCACGGCGGCCGGTGACGCCATCACCCTATCGGCCACGCTTGCCGTGAACACCACCTACGAGTTCAGTGTCAGCGACCAGGTAAAAGATCTGAATGGCTATATGATGAAGCCGTTCACCTCGCGCTTCACCACCATCACCTCGACAAGCGACACCCCAACGGACCTGACGGGGGTTTCCTTCACCGAGCAGATTTTGGTAGACAACACCTTTGGCACGGACGGCTTTACCTCACTGGTTATCGGTCCGGACAGTAAGCTGTATGCAACCACCTCCGGTGGCAAGATTGAGCGCTGGGACATCAAAGTTGACGGCACCCTCTCAAACCACATGACCATCTCACCTTTCGGGTCTACAAGGCGCCTGCTCATCGGCCTGCGCTTCGATCCCTCGGCCACGGCCAGCAACCTCATCGCCTGGATCAGCCACTCCTCGCCTGCGTTCGCCGACGCACCAGAGTGGAGCGGCAAGATCTCGCGCGTGAACCTGACCAACCCTTCCAGCCCTCAGGTGACGGATTACGTGATTAACCTTCCTCGCTCCACCAAGGACCACGCCACCAACAGCATTGACTTCGGACCGGATGGCGCCCTTTACTTTGTGCAGGGCGGCAACACAGCTATGGGGGCTCCGGACGGAGCTTGGGGCTATAGGACAGAGAAGCTGTTGTCGGCGGCGGTGCTGCGGCTGGACATTGCCAAGGCAGCGCAGCAGTCGCTACCCATCAACGCCAAGACAGAAGAGGGAGGCTCTTACAATCCCAAGTCTACAAGTGCTCCCCTGACCATCTACGCCACTGGCATCCGCAACGCCTATGACCTGGTATGGCACTCGAACGGACAGCTGTACGTGCCCACCAATGGGTCAGCTGCGGGCGGCAATACGCCAGGGCTGAAGTCCGGCAGCGTGTGGTCCAACGGGCAAACATATACTGGGCCTGACGTGCCGGCCATGACAGACGTGCGGGACACGCAGAGCGATTACCTATTCCGCGTGGTGAAGGGCGGCTACTACGGCCATCCTAACGTGCTGCGCAACGAATATATAATGAACGGGGGCAACCCTACCTCGGGCACAGACCCAGGCGAGGTAATCTGGACGGCGGGCGGAAAAACCTACGGCTACCCCGTGGGAACGCCTAAGGAGCCGAACCACAAAGGCTGGGCCTACGACTTCGGTCTGAACAAATCTCCTAACGGAGTGATCGAGTACAGGAGCAGCGCCTTCGGGGGCAAACTGAGCGGTAAGCTGCTGGTGTGCCGCTTCAGCGGCGGCGACGATATCATGGTGCTCGAACCGGGGACTTCCAACCTGGACATCATCCGCGCCACTGAGGGCTCCGCGGTGCCGGGCCTGCGCCGCCCCTTCGCAAACCCGCTCGACGTGATCGAGGACGTGCGCAACGGCAACCTCTATATCTCTGAGTACTTTGACGGCAACGGCGACGGGCAGCCGCGCATCACGCTGCTTAAGGCTACAGATCCAGGCACACTGCCACCGACAGCAACGGCCGCTAAGCTCATCAACGCCGGCGGACCGCAGTATACCGACAGCCAGTCGCGCACCTGGGCGGCCGACGCGGGCTTCTCAGGCGGGGTCACCACCTCCAAGTCCTTCGAGGTGGCCGGCACCACCGACGACGCCCTCTACCTGACCTACCGCTATGCGGCAAGCGGGGCACCCTTCGGCTACTCCGTCTCCCTGCCCTCCGGCACCTATACAGTTAAACTCCACTTCATGGAGCCATACTTTGGCGCTCCCGGCGGCGGCACCGGAGCAGCCGGCAGGCGCGTCTTCCACGTGGACGTAGAGGGCCAGCGGGTGCTCTCTAACTACGACATCTTCGCAGAGAGCGGGGCGGCTACCGCGGCCGTGAAGACCTTTGAGGGCGTCTCCGTCGCCGACGGCACCCTCAATATCGACTTCACCTCCCTTAAGGACAACGCCATCGTCTCGGCCATCGAGATATTAGAAGGAACTGTAACAAACCCAGGAGATGATACAACGCCGCCTGTTGTGGCTGTTGTATTGACAGGTAGTGTTCAGTCACCTGGTGTGTATGCAAACGAAGTCACAGTCTCAGTTGATGCTTCAGATAATGGTGGTTCAGGAATAGCTTCAGTCCAGTATAGCCTGAACGGCGGGGCCTATATTAATTATACCTCACCTGTAAGACTCACACAACTTGGCGATTATACTGTGCGAGCTAAAGCGGTTGATAATAACAATAATGAAACGATTACCGGGGTAACTAATTTTAAAATTGTAAAAGCTACTCAGAATGATACCTATATGGTACTCCAAAACACTGATGGGTTTCCTGCAGATGATCGTTTAACTTTCTCACTTATTCAAACACCGTGGCGAAGAACAGATCCAGTTACACCATATAATGAGAACCATAGTAAAGTTACTTTAAAGATTAGCAACAAAGGAAAAAACACGCTTACCGTCAATAGTTTATCTTTATCAAATTCAGCAAGCTGGAAAATTGCTCAACTCAATGGTAACAGTTACAGTAGCTCGTCATTGCCTCTAAGCATAAGCCCTGGTGCATCGGCAGAAGCTGTAGTAGAATTCATTGCCAAAGATCAGGCTACCAGGGTGAAAGTGCTCAATGACACGCTCTACATTAGTTCTAATGATGATAAAACGCCTTACAAAAAAGTAGTTTTACATGGTTTATGGCAAAGTAAAGGAGAGGGTAACAATGAACCTTATGCAAAGGAAATTATAAGTGCATTCGGGTTGAAAAGCAATGTAGGTTTTAGTAGTAATGATGGTACCAACGATGGTAACAGTATTGTATCTAACTCTGATGAGGTGGCTGTCTCCTTCTTTGTAAGAGCTGATTTAAGCAGACCTGTTACGGTCGTTCAACTGGCTGCATATCATGGATGTTGCTCTGCAACAGAAACAATCCGCAGGTACGACAAAGCGAGTCAAACAGAAACGACTATCTTTACTCATGACCCCTTATATGGACAGTCGTTACTGCCTCTTAAAAATGGGACTACAGAGGTAGCTAAAGGCTCATTCTCACCTGGCACTAGCTCCAGCAACCCTAATGGTGCCTTTGGCTTGAGAGTTCATAAGCAATACACTGATCGAACAAGGAATTCAGAAGGTAAAATTGGTCTCCGTATATGGAAGGCAATAGACAATAACGGCAATGTAATTCCGAATGCCTACATTGTTGGACACGATTATATTGGTTCCGACTTTACTAACTATGATTACCAGGATAACGTTTATTTTATAAGTAATGTGAAGCCTGAGTCTGGTTCTGCGAATTATCCAATACTGTCTGCTACACCTTCGGCAGCCTCTCTAGGATCTGTTGTAATAGGAGCGAGCAAAACCACGACAGTTAAACTTTCCAACGCAGGTACTTCCAGTGATCCATTGGTACAGATCAAAAGCGCTGCAATTGTAGGTCCGAATGCTGATGAATTCAGCGTTACAGGTGTAGTAGGAACTACATTGGCAACACAGAACTATATTAACGCAACTGTAAAATTCATGCCGAAGAGCCAGGGAATCAAGAACGCCGCTTTGCTAGTCTATTACAACAGCTCTGACTCACCGCTGCGAATTCCACTCTATGGAATAGCAGATAACTCTACCTCAGTTATAACGGCTGTGAAAAGGATAAAAGGCGGCTCAGATAATTCTGTGAACATAGCTGGCAACACCTGGGAGTCTGATGCATCTTATAGGCAGGGGTCAATAAAGCTTGACAAGCAGATAGTAGCTGGTCCTATTTCCTGCACAGATGACGATCTGTTGTATCAAACTTATTTATCAGCAGCGAGCGATCTGGCAGAGACTCGTTATTCCATTCCTATACCAAACGGCCAATACATGGTACGAATGCATTTTGTAGAGAACTATTTCCCTATGAATGGAGCAAGAGTCTTCCATACCACAATAGAAGATCAGTTGAGGCTTCCGAATTTTGATATCCACAACGAGGTTGGCTACAGGTCTGCCTTAGTGAAAGACTTTGTAGTAGGCGTGACGGATGGGAACATGAATATTAAATTTAATCCGACTGTTAATAGGGTTGCAATAGCCGGTCTGGAAATATTTAAAGCTTCCTCTTCGGTGAGTACCACTTCTCAAAGTTCTCTAAGCTCTATAGAAAGCCAAAAGATAGCTACTACTGAGCGCACTTTGAAAGTATTCCCTAACCCTATAAACTCAGGATCAAAATTCTATATTGAAGTGAATAATTTAGAAAAGAATGAAGATCTTGTCATCACTATGCATGATATAACAGGTCGCCTAATAGCCTCATTAGCAGCCAAAACTGACGATTTGGGTTTCTGTAGTAAAGAAATCATACTTGACAAGTCTTTAACTCGTGGGGTATATCTAATTCGTGTGGTGGCTCCTTCCGGTGTCATGGATACAAAACTGATCGTTAATTAATATCACAACATAGATCATGATAGACAGAAGTAAAAAAAGATCGTAGTTCTTCTTCTGATAAAGCGAAAGTCACAACCAAAGAATCTTTGGTTGTGACTTTCGCTTTGTTTTATAAAAGACTCTTACAAATACCCTTTAGTGTTATAGCAGATTATACCTACAACTGAGAAAGAAGAAACCATTGTAATCTCTAGCTGAACATCTGAAGGGGGAACTAACTGCTTTCGCTAATCCTTGACCAATTATGAAGACTAGCCAGTTTAAAAAACTCAGCAAAATCAAACACTACCTTATATTTAGTGGTTCTACAGTTCAGCTACAGTTAGTGGTCTGCCTGATTTTATGTACTTCTAATTCTTGGCAGGTTTTCGTTTTATTTTGTATTTACTGAGCTCTCTCATGGCGATACAGAAAAGAAATAGCCGTGGATTTATGTATAGCTCACATGAGTTATCCATAAGTCTACAGCATCAATAATAATAATAGTATTGTAAGATTAAATCAATATCCGTAAATGTAGCGCACCTTTTGGACCTTTACACCAAATTGGAGTGAGTTATTTGTTTAAGCTGTTTACCTTATTAAATTGGAATAGATAGTACCTGACCTCTGCATGGGTGTAGTAACATTTATGACAGCTTCTAGGCCAAGCCTATTTTGTAATTGTGCCAGATAAAGGCTTCTTGGTAAAACTTGTTTACCTAGTAGTTCAATATATCCATTACCAATAACTTGTGCGGCTTGTCCTCCGACTATCCAATTAATACTACCTGGCGGGTTCTCAACTGTCATGCCCATGCTGGACGTACTGACACAGTTCCAGAACATAGTCTGAGCTCCTGCCCACCCATGTCTCGTCTTACTACCCCTTCTGCTTCTGTTTCGTACACGGAGGTTTTGTCCTTGTACATTATCAAATAGGGTGCCTGTAGCCCATCGTTGGTGGGGCCCGATATCAGACTTAGCACTATCAGCATAACAATCTAAGAATACGTTAGGTCCAGAAACTCTTGCGCCTGTTACAAAGTCATGACGACCTCCACGGGTATAGCATCGTTGAAACAAATTAAAACTGCCTAAACCCATATTAAAGGAATATTTTCTTTTACCTTCTGTCTTGGCCATAGGGTCAAGCATTGCACAATCCTCAATAGTGTTGAAAGCAGAATTTTTATCTACTGTTACAGCTGAGAAACCAAAATAAAGAACTGTTACATTTCTCACCCAACAGTTCTCAGCCATCTGCAGCTTAATTCCATTCCACCCATGCTCCTCGTCTTCATCATGCATATAAGACGAAACCAATCTGATATTTTCGATTCCAGATTGTTTCGTTGCTCTGTTACTTATAAACTTATAAATTGTACCTCCGCCATCCTTTGCCTTTATAGGATCTACTATAGGTATGTTTATCGTAACTTGATTACCCTTGATACCACTAATTATCCTCTCATGCAGAACCTGATATGCTTCAGGTGTCCACCCATACTGACTCATGCCAAGCCTTATTATCCAGTCCTCATTAGGGGTCTTTTGAATCACAATAGTGTCACCGACTTCATATTTTAAAGCTGTTTCAACAGTAAAGCTATTGCTCCCGGTTGCTACATAATCAGAAGTTATACGCGTAGCTGTATCCTCAATTTTCTTAGATTTGTTCGAGGCATTTCCCAAATAAATAAAGGTATGTTTAGACTCTTGGGTTGCTATCAAAACTGTTCCCTTTTCATCATGTCCTTCACCAGCTAAGATTACACCATTTGTTTTGATTCTTAAACTGCCATTTATATGATAGTTACCAGCCTTTAAAAGAATCTTTCCTCTGAACCCGCTGTTATCAATGGACATAGAACTGACTCTGTCAATAGCATCCTGTATCTGCTTTTTGTTATCTCCAGGTTTAGGTTCCAAAACTAATTTAACAGGTACATTAGGTATTCGAACACCTCCTCCCATATATCCTGCATAAGAAAAGTCGGGAATTCGATTAATTTTATCAGATTCCCCTTCATTTGCATAGAAGCCATACATTAACCGGCCTGTATCCGATTGCTTTATAAGGTATGATTGATGTAAAGAGGATATATGATGCGCTAGTAATCCTTCTCTGTGGTAATATTTATTAATGAAGAATAGAGAAATGACAATAATAAAGCTTGCAAGTACTTTCACCATTAGTAAAATTTTGTTTTAAGGTATAGTACCCAAACTAAAAGGCAGATTTATGCACTTTAGTATCAAAAATCGTTAGGAAAATAATCTTTAAATCAAGTAATAAGGACCAATTTTCCATATACCATATGTCATGAAGAGTGCGCTGCGTCTTCTGCTCTTCGGTTTCTGTAGGCCCTCTCCATCCGTTTACCTGTGCCCAACCTGTTATACCAGGTTTAAAATAATGTCTGATCATATACTTATCTACACTCTCCTGCAATTGTTGATTAAGAAATCTTCTATGAGGCCTTGGACCAACAACGCTCATCTGGCCTAAAAGCACATTTAAGAATTGAGGAAGTTCATCTAAACTATATTTTCTCATTATTCTTCCTATTCTGGTTATTCTTTTATCGTCTTTCGTAGTAGAAAGCAGCCCTCCTGTTGGAATATCATTTTCTCTCATACTTCTAAATTTATATACTTTAAAAGGCTTACCAGCTTTACCTATCCTCACAGGGCAGTAAAAAACAGGACCGGAAGAATCCAGCTTTATCAAAACAGCTAGAATGATAAATATAGGCATCAATAGTAGCAATGCCACTATTGAAAAAACTCTATCAAAACAGTTCTTGATGATTGATGAATAGCTTTCATCCAATGGTAACTGACGAACATTAACAGCCTCAATATGTCCATAGCGGACAGTTTTATAATGCTTACCGAACAGACTTTCATAATCTGGTACATATTTAACTCTAACACCATAATGATCTGCAGCCAACATAATGTTTCGTATCTTTTTTGATGCCTTCAAAGGCAAAGCAATCACAATTTCATCGATAGCGTTATCTTTCAGATAATCATCAATACTTTTAATATCACCGATTATTTTTTCCTCCCCTACCAGGCACTCTTCATTATGACATTTAATAAATCCCTTGATAGTATTGCCTTTGAATTCTTTCTCAACACTCACTGCTAGATTACCAATGCCAGCAACCAATGTTTTTTTGCCTACCTCTTTATCGCTTATGTGCTGTTCAATAATACTAGCTGCAGCGAAGTAGAGAAAAAACCCAAGTATGGGAAGAGCTAGAACAAAGACTACAATTGAACTGCTATTTTGTAAAATTTCTGGAAAAAAATATGCAAATACAGATGTAACGCAAACTATTATTATATAAGTAACAATAAATTTATCAAGCTTTAAATAAATTATTTTTGGAATTTTAGTCTTATAACTTATGAGTATAAATAGAGATATAGAAATAAGATATATATCTATATAATCATATGATAACTCCTTATTGTTTAATAAATAAATAAAAATAAAAGCAACAAGTAAAATTGTAAATGAATCCACCCCAACAAGCTTAACCGGATTTTTTGGTCTTGAATTTATCATAATATAGTTAAATATTATTTACTTAAAACACATAAAAGAAGCACATTAGCTGAAAGAATTTTATGACAGGCTGTACCCCTATCGGATACTACATTGCCTTTTTAGCTAACTTTAGATACTGATTACCAAGAGCTGTCTTAATAACTCTTAATAATGTAACAAGGGTGGGTTTTCTTTAGTGGGCTTAGTAGCAATAGCTCTATATAAAGCTGTCTGCAAATAAGTAGAATAAGCAAACTAGATATAACTACCGAAGTTATCTAACTTTGTCTTTTGGTTTGCTTTATTTCTTGAGTGGCTAAAACGAGTTTACTTAATTAGCAGCTGTTAACAGGATTTAAACAACTACTGCTCGTGCGGCTCTTTTGGTTTGTTAGGGTGTAAAATTTTTCCATAATCGTAGTGACTTATATTATTTCTATTATCTAAATACTTCAAAAACCATATAAAGAAAGACGTAACTTACTTCCCAGGGTCTTCTAAAATATTTTATAATTATACTTACTATATTTCCACGATTTTGGATGCCAAATAATTGAATTTATTAGGCAACAGTCACTTTAAGGATGTGAAAGAAAAAAATGGCTTGTTATATATATAGTTATTTAATATTTACTTAACACTGTTGGCAAGTAAATGCTCCTACAATTAAAACGTGAGTGGCGGATTGTTTACTTACTACTGTGTTAAATGTTTAAGTAATCCTAAAATCAATCTGAATAGAAGTTACTTTAGAATTAACGTAATATTCAAATTGTTATATATTAAGATTTGCTTTATTAAGGTAAACGAATTAGTAAAGCAATTTCCCTTGAAAACAAGAAAGCGGTGCAGGAATATCCTGCACCGCTTTCTTGTTTTCAAGGACTAAACCAAATCATATAGTTTAAGTGCTGGTTCTAGTCATACTTGCTTCCTCTTCTTTAAAGAAGTTATTGCTTTATGATTTCTACTGCTGATAGTATGGCATTGTTTTTTACTGAATATAAATCAAGATCGAGTTTACCATCTGTTATAGAAACATTAGTAAAGGTTTTAACCAAAGCTCTGCCAAAGCCTGCTTCAGCATAGACGTCGAAATTGCTAAGCACTTGATTTGTCTCCAGGTTTATATTAGAAACCCTTTCACCTGACCTCTTGAAGTATGGCTCCATGAAGTGTAGTTTTATAGTATAAACTCCTGACGCACTAACTGGAATGTTATAATTTATAGTAGCGCCATTAGAAGCATAACGGTAGCTAAGGTAAAGCGGATCGTTAGTTGTGCCAGCCACATCAAAAGACTTTGAACTAGTCTCTCCTGTATTGAAATTTGCATCAGCAGACCAAGTGCGTGAATTACCATCTACAAATTTTAGTCCGCCTACGTTTGTAAGTATACCTGCGCTTTGGCTAGTAGTTGAGGTCTGGCTACTAATAGATGATGTAGTCTGGTTAACAACAGTAAACGATACATTCAAAGCTGCTGATGCCGAACCATTAACGGAAGGTGTTGCTTTTAACGTGTAGCTACCAATTGAAGGAGTCCAATTATAGTAATTCCCACGCATATCATCACCTGCCATAGCAAATGGCTTTCTGTTCTCAGTTACAGTTTTACTTTGCGCACCAGAAAGAGAGAACGTCACACTAGACACGTCAGAACCTGTGTTAGCGCGGATATTTAAATTCTTAGTTGGTAGGCTTGCTAAATTAAGCGTTGCACCCTGCTTTAATTCCATAATATCTTGATCAGTATCTGCGTTCACCAGTGTTAAGCTAGTCACTTTACTAGTAGTAGTAGTAGTAGTAGTAGATGTAGATGTAGAACCTTTTCTAGGAGTCATCTCAGCTAAGGTAGCCCTCTCATTACCCATTCTAATCTCATCGAAATACAGAACTCTTTTACTTACATCAGTTGTGTTGCTTTCATTCCAAGGAGATTTGTAAATACCCAACTTCCATCTTGGAGACTCATAAGTAGAATCATAGCTGTTACCACCTTTGTGTGTAAAAACTTTTACTCCATTGTGCCAGATTTCAATCACGCCATCAGAGCCATGTGAATGGTTTATATGCATAACAAACGTGTGCCACACATCTTTAGCTATAGGGTTAAGCAGATACTCCTTTTGAGGTGTTCCTGGGTCTGTCCTGAAGTCTAGTAAAAGTTTATCGTACACAGTACGTAAAGAAATCGACGGATTTTTACCGCCACCTTGGTGCCACTGAGAAATCACATCTCCTTTAGAGTCTTTTTCATAGCCATTGCTAGGGAAATAAACAGAAAATGCATACCATCTGTTTTGATTGCTTTGAGCAGGAAACACCACTTCAGTTCTTGTTCCGTTACTAACCATTGGGTCCGTGTCACGCAACTCGAAACGACCAGACTTGCTTCCATTATATACAGGACTATTAGCTGTAGAGAATGCATAGCTGGTTCCAAACTGCTCCCTCAGACCCGAGAATAGAGTACTACCTTCAAAAGTTTCTTCAAATAAAATATTTGCAGATGTTGTCAGGTTTGAGGTTTCAGAAGTTGATAGCTGATTAGGGGTTAGTTCCTCAAGCTCTTTTTTTTCACAAGAAATTGCTACTGCTCCTATCAAAAGGGGCATAACTAGGTTACGAAATTTAAAATTCATTACTTTGGCTAAAAGTGAAATTTGTTTAAGGCTAATTTTATTATTGCTTTAGATATTTATTAATTCATATTTAAAGCATTGATTTAGATTTTGGATTTAACGATTTATTAAAATAACATTATAACTACTTACTTCCCACTTAAAAACATCTCTAACACATTTCATAATAATCTAACATTCAATACTATTAAACAACACACTTACTCATTACAGGCTGCAACCGATTTTGTACATTTCATTTATAAGTGTTTGACAAATATAAAGAAGCAGATTTTACAATTAAAAACCCTTTACAAATTATCTCTTAAAATACTTCAAAAAGAACCACAACCTCATTCTTTCTTACAATTTTCCACAGAGTGTGGAACCTATTTTATTATATATATAAAATAAAAAGTACAACACCATAATTGGTATTTTTTACTAAATATGTCGTTATCAAATTTTTAATCAGTTTGTAAGAATGAGCAAGTATGCTAGCCTTTAGATAAACTTATATAAGTGATGAAGGAATATAATCGGGAGCTTTGATAAGATAGGATTATTTTAACACAGGGTATAAATGCAATTAAAAAAGCTAATTGCATTCTTATAACATAACCTCTACTATAACGATAGGAATTTTAAATGGCCCCTCATTCTATATGTTTGATTATTAAAATTTTAGATTCAAAAACAAATTGTAAAGAAGTATTAGATTCTTGATTTGATAAGCTTCATCTAAAATTTTATCAGGGAGGCATTTGTAAGCACTAAATGGAGTATCTGCTTTTATCTCTTTTCACTAAACATTTATTTCACAACCTAAGTAATAATGCTTACTTGCAATTAAATATTAATTTATGACAAACAAAGCAAGATGGGAATGGGAAATAAATAACAAAACAAACTTTTGGGGCAATGGGCTTAAGGAACTGTGGTTGTACCGTTATTTATTGGCAGGCTTAGTAAGACGACATTTTCTGCTAAATTATCAACAGACTGTTCTAGGTCCTTTTTGGGTGCTTTTACAGCCAGTTATAACCCTTATAATTTACGTTGTGGTGTTTAATAAACTTGTAGGAATATCAACAGAAACAATTCCTCCAGTTGCCTTTTATGCATCTGGTATTGTTTTATGGAATTTCTTTAGTGAAAGCTTTACTGGTACTGCCACCACCTTCCGAGATAATGCACAAATATTTAGTAAAGTATATTTTCCAAGAATTATAATGCCTCTCTCTGTAATAAGCACATATTTTATGCGCTTCTCCTTACAGTTATTACTGTTTCTGCTTATCCTAACCTACTATCATTTCTTCACTACTTTTGAATTCAGAATAACTTTCTGGATACTTGCTTTACCGATCTCAGTTCTGTTTACAGGCGCTATTGGTTTAGGAATGGGATTGTTTTTTTCTGTTATCACGGCTAAATACAGAGATTTTATTAATATGATAGCTGTCGGCGTCCGACTGCTAATGTTCATCACCCCTGTTATATATCCAATGATAGCCATTCCTGAAAAAGCTCGATGGATAATTCAACTAAACCCCCTGACCCCTTTATTTGAGTTATTTCGTTTATCCTTATTAAACCAAGGATATGTAACTCCCTTACAGGTAGCGTACAGTGTTACATTCTCAGTTCTTATTCTTTTAGGCTCCGTATTATTATTTAATAAAAAAGGAGATAAACTTATTGATATAATATAAAGCCTCAGGTATGTCAGAAGTTGTTATCGAAATAGAGAACCTGTATAAAAAGTACCACCTGGGCAGCATCGGCACAGGCACATTCCGGCGTGACCTGCAAAGGTGGTGGAGTACAACTGTTCTAAAAAAGGAAGACCCTTACTTTCAGATACAGGAGGAAAATTCAGCATATGATGATAAGGATATTATACTGGCCCTGCATAATGTCAGCTTTGAGGTAAAACAGGGGGAGGTTATCGGCATAATAGGCAGCAATGGTTCTGGCAAATCTACTCTTTTGAAGATTATCTCCCGGATCACAAAACCTACACAAGGAACTGTAAGAGGAAAAGGCAAGGTTAGCAGCCTGCTGGAAGTGGGAACAGGCTTTCACCAGGAACTGACGGGCCGGGAAAACATCTTCCTCAGCGGGTACATACTTGGAATGACCAAATGGGAAATCAGAGAAAAATTTGATGAAATAGTAGCCTTCTCCGGCGTGGAAGATTTTATTGACACTCCTGTTAAACGCTATTCCTCCGGTATGTATGTGAGGTTAGCTTTTGCCGTGGCAGCTCACCTGGAGCCAGACATTCTTATAGTAGATGAGGTGCTTGCCGTAGGAGATGCTGACTTTCAGAAAAAGTGCCTGGGGAAAATGCGAGAGGTCTCTGAGAAAAATGGCAGAACTATACTCTTTGTGAGCCACAGCATGCAGGCCATCAAAAACTTATGTGACAAGGCTCTCTGGCTTAAAAAAGGGAGAATGCAAGCATTCGGGCCAGTTTCCGAAGTAGTCACGAATTATCTTTCCAATGTACAGCAGGCAAAGCTCAGGCAGCAGTGGCAAACACCGGAAGAGGCTCCCGGGAATGAATGGGTTCGAATGAAATCAGTTGAGCTTATACCCCACCTGGAAAGTCCTGAGGCACCTTTGGATATAAGAGTTCCTCTTACGGTTAGATTTCAGTTCTGGAACATGAAAAAGGTTATGTATTTAAGTGCGGGACTTCACCTTTTTACCTCAGCCGGAGAATGCATTTTTGATGTGCCATCCCCCTCTACTTATTTCGATAAAGGTATCATAGAAGGAGAATGCCACATCCCGGGTGACTTCCTGAATGATGGAGCTTATTATTTATCAATGGTGATTGTGAGAGACACGTCTGTACCCCTATTCAATTTTGAGGAATGCCTCACATTTGAACTGGAGGACTACCGGGAGAACATTGATTGGTATGGCAAATGGTGGGGAGCAGTCAGACCAAAACTGCCCTTCCATCTGAAGCAGGCAGAAATGGTATTTCAGTAATCGTTGAACCTTCACCCTTATGCAGAATTTCCCGCTTTACCATATTGCCCATATCGACCTGAGCAGAACCCTGAAGCTTCCGGCTCTTGATACAGACCACCAGGGAAACTACATAGTTTTCTGGTGGCAAAATGTTGCCTTGGGCCATCTGTTTCTTGAAACAGGTGAAAACCTGTCCCCTGCTGATTATCTTGAGAGGGTAATAAAAAGCATTGAACCTACTATTTGCTTTTATGCTAAAGAAACAGGTTCTCCAGAGAGTAAATGGCAGCTGTGGTTGAGAAACCAGCAGTTTGAGACCTGGTCCGACTGGATAGAAAGATCCTTCTCAGGTTTGACCTCCGCAGCCATTCCTCCCACAGTTCCGGTATCAGTTATTGTTTGCACCCACAACAGACCCCGGCAATTACAGCAGTGCTTAGAGAACCTTAAACTGCTTTCAACTCTTCCGGAGGAAATAATTGTAGTAGACAATGCCCCTTCTGATGAGGCAAGCCTGAAAGTGGTCCGGCAGTATCAGGACCTCCTTCAGATTGTTTATGTAAAAGAATCACGGAAAGGGTTAGATATAGCTAGAAACACAGGTATCAAAAACGCCTCTACCCCTGTTGTAGCTTTCGTAGATGACGATGTAGCAACTCACCCTTTGTGGCTTTACCAGGTTTGGGAAAGTTTCAAAGATCCTCTTGTAGCAGCTATGACAGGCCTTGTGATTGCCTCAGAACTGAAAACTGAGGCCCAGTGTATTTTTGAAAAGCATTGGAGCTTTAACAGGGGATATACTGACAAGTTATATGACCAGGGCTTCTTTAATGATACACTGCGCAAAGGCCCTCCGGTCTGGAGAATAGGCGCAGGTGCCAACATGGCATTCCGAAGAGAAGTGTTTGAGCAAACGGGCTGTTTTCATGAGCTTTTGGACGCCGGAGCAGCTGGTTGCAGTGGCGATTCAGAAATGTGGTACCGCCTACTGATGCATGGATATAAGATTCATTATAACCCAAGAGCCATTGTTTTTCATGAGCACAGAAAAGAGACAGAAGCCCTGAAGAGGCAAATATTCTACTATATGCGGGGGCATACTGCAGCTGCTCTTATACAGCAGCACTACTACCAGAAAGCTGACTACAGTCGTTACCTGGCAAAGCTGTTTCTAAAAACCTACACCCGCTCCATTATTAAAGGCTTTCCTGGTTACAGCTTTAAGTACAGCACACTTTGGGCACAAATTAGCGGCGCTTTGGCGGGACTTGCTTACTACTATAAGAACAGGAAGAAATCTACTGGTGAATTAGTAAAATAGGATGAGCATTAATAACCATATAGGTAGCAATCCGCTGGTCTCGGTAATTATTCCGTGCTTTAACCATGGTATGTATTTACATAAAGCTATCGAAAGCGTTTTGAGGCAAACTTACCCCTCCACAGAAATCATCGTTGTGGACGACGGTTCTATGGATAACACAAAGGCCGTAGCTAACCAATATCCAGGAGTTAAATATATCTACCAGCAAAACCAGGGTCTTTCAGCAGCCCGGAACACCGGAGCAAAGCATAGCTCAGGAGACTTTCTTGTATTTCTGGATGCTGATGACTGGCTTTACCCAAGGGGGATCGAAATCAATGTCAGTTACCTAGTGAAGAACCAGGACGCAGCCTTTGTATCGGGTTTATATGATGCTGTATATGTTGAAGAAAATGCTATCCGGGAGGGAAAGCATGAAGTAAATTCCGACCACTACAAACGCCTGTTACAATGCAACTACATTGGTATGATTGCCGCTGTCATATTCCGGCAATGGGTTTTCAAAGAGTTCTCTTACGACACCTCGCTTCGCAACTGCGAGGACTATGATCTGTACCTTAGAGTTGCCCGCAAGTATCCTGTCTTCCATCACCAGAATAAGATTGCCGCCTATAGGTTGCACTCCTCAAATATGTCAGCCAACATTCCTTCTATGCTAAAGGGAGCACTCAGAGTGCTGAAGCGCCAGAAGGATCAGCTAAGATCAAAAGAAGAAAAGCAAGCTTACGAAGCGGGAGAGGTAATCTGGAAGAAGTACTACAGCAGAGAACTGTATGAAACGCTTCGCCAGAAAAGAAAAGCAGCATCTGGCGAGGAACTACAGATGCTAATGAGATACAGGCCCAAATATTTTCTCCGATATACCATGAAGAACAAGAAAGCTATAATAAAATCCGGCATTAAAGACCTCACCCCTGCCTTCGGATTAAAACTATTGAATAAGGTCGGGTTGCAGAACCATTATGTCCCACCTGTTGGCAAGGTAGATCTTGGGGATTTTAACCAGGTAAAGCCCTTTAGCAAAGAGTTTGGGTATGACAGAGGTGGACCCGTTGATCGTTACTATATCGAAAACTTTCTGAGGGAGGAATCTGGAAGTATAACAGGCAGAGTTCTGGAAATAGGTGATAACTCTTATACGATGCAGTTCGGCAACGGAAGAGTTACCCATAGTGACATACTGCATGTAGACGAAAGTAACCCTTCAGCTACCTTTGTCGGGGATATCAGCAATGCTCCTCACCTGCCTGACAATGCTTTCGATTGTATCATACTAACTCAGACATTGCACCTGATCTACGATTTTAAGGGAGCCCTTCACACTTGCCACCGAATCTTAAAATCAGGGGGTAATCTTTTACTTACTGTACCCGGCATCACACCGATAGATCATGGGGAATGGAAAGAAACATGGTACTGGTCCTTTACTGATAAGGCTATGCAAAAATTAGTGGCAGAGACTTTTCCTGATGGCACTTCAGAAATCAACACGCATGGCAACGTGTTCGCTGCAACGGCTTTTCTTTATGGAATGGGATTAGCAGAGGTGTCAAAAGAAAAGCTGGATTATAACGATCCTCACTACCAGGTAATAGTTTCTGTTAAGGCACAAAAAGCAGTTACACCTTGAAAAACCTGCTGCGTCATATCTTCAGAAACGGTAAGGAACCAAAAGCTTTGGTACTGATGTACCACCGTGTTGTTGAAACAGACACAGACATCTGGGACATAGCAGTGAGTCCATCAAACTTTGAGCAGCAGTTACAGATACTTCAGGAATCAGACAATGTTATCTCACTTGCCGAATTAGCCAAAAAAGTAGTGCAAAGGAATATAAACAAGAACTATATCGCCATAACTTTTGATGATGGCTATAGCGACAACTATATTTCTGCTAAACCGCTTCTTGAAAAGTATGATATGCCTGCTACCTTCTTTATTACATCATCCAATGTCGACAAAGACGACGCCTTTTGGTGGGATGAACTGGAGCTCCTTATTTTACACAGCAAGCACCTCCCCTCCTCTTTCTTTATGGCTATTGGTGAAGACTCGATAGAGTTTGACCTACTGGAAGATGCGCAATTAACGGATGAGCAATCCAAGGTTAACGCTGCCTGGAAAGCCTGTGACGAAGCACCTCCCTCCAGGCGTTGTGCACTTTTCCTCCGGCTGTGGCAGTGCCTGAAACCACTTCCTCAAGAAGAACAACAACAGCACCTTGTAAAGATCAGAAACTGGGCAGGCGCTGTAGATCCCACTCCTGAAGCGTTGAAGAGTATAACAGCTGAACAATTAAAAATCATGAGCAACCACAAGCTATTTGATATTGGTGCGCATACTCTTTCGCATCCTGCACTAGCTTCGCACAGCCTTGGCTATCAGAAACAGGAAATACTGGGCAGTAAAAGTGATTTACATGCTATAACAGGCAGAGAGATTTCTCTGCTGGCCTATCCCTATGGAAACTATAACGCAGAAACATTGAAAGCAGCAGCTGAAACTAATTTTGAAGCCGCTTTCACCACAGAAGAAAAGCTGGTAACCAATAAGTCGAACAGATATGCCCTTGCACGCTACCAGGTTAAGAATTGGACTGGTTCAGAGTTTAATGGATATTTACAACAGTGGCTTTCAAAATCAAAGTAAAACGTGAAAAGCTCTGCTGCACATAAGGTTTCGATCATCACTTGCTTTCTAAATATAGAGCCCTATTTAGAAGAAACGATCAATAGTGTATTACAGCAGGATTACGAGCAGTGGGAGTTGCTTTTAATTGATGACGGGTCTACTGACGGAAGTACTGAGATAGCAAAAACTTTCGCATCACACTACGCTGAAAAAATAGTTTACCTGGAGCATCCGGGGCATATCAACCGAGGCTCTAGCGCCAGCCGAAATCTTGGACTGGAAAAAGCAACCGGAAGTTTCATTGCTTTTATAGATGCCGATGATGTGTGGCTTCCTTCTTATCTTTCTATCCAGGTGAAGCTAATCCATCAATATCCGGCAGCTATGGTATGCCAGGCAACGGAATATTGGTACAGCTGGGAAAATCCGCAGAAAAAGAACATCGTAATTCCAGTTGGTGCAAAGCAGGACCACCTGCATTTACCACCGCAGCTGAGTTTGAGCCTGTATCCATTGGGCCAGGGAGCCGCCCCCTGTATTTGTGGTATGCTAATTAAAAAGGAGGTGATTGACAGGCTTGGTGGGTTTGATGAATCGTTTATGGGTATGTATGATGAACAGGTGCTACTAAGCAGGCTGTACCTTCAGGAGCCGGTTTTTTTGTCCTCTCTCTGCCTTAACCGTTATCGCCAACGTCCGGGCTCTTTGGTACACTCTTCGCAGGAATCAGATTATCACCAGGTAAGGAAACGGTTTTTAGAATGGTTTGAGGAGTATTTGTATAGCCACAATGATTCAAGCCCTGCAGTAGTGCGCCAGCTGGAAAAGGCACTCCTACCTTATCGAAAGCCGTTCTTATATTTTGTTAAAAGCCTTTCTGCTCAAAATACAGGACATAAGATCAGGAAAGGGATGAAAAAGCTCAGAAAAAAGGTCAAGAAGTATAGCACAGATATTAGCAGGAGGTTCTCATGACTCAACTTACAGTTTTGATGCCGGTATTCAACGCTGAAAAGCATCTGAAAGAAGCAATGGACAGTATTTTGAGTCAGACTTTTGAAGCCTTTGAATTCCTTATCATAGATGATGGTTCCACAGATCACAGTGCAGCCATTGTTCAATCTTATAAGGACCCCCGCATTCGCTTTTACCAGAACAAGGTTAACCTAGGATTGACACCAACCCTGAACAAGGGTATCAAGCTGGCAACTACGGAGCTTATTGCCCGGATGGATGCAGATGATATCAGTTACCCTAATCGCTTATTTAAACAAGTTGAGTACCTGCAGGCAAACCCTGACTGTGCTTTTGTATCCTCCCTGGCTAGAGTTGTTACCGAAGATGGTCAGTTTGTTCGGGTTGATAGATTCAAGAGCGAACACTTCTATTATAATCTAACCTTCTTTAGCTGGATTTACCACCCAACAGTTGTGTATCGAAAAAAAGCTGTAGAGGAAGTAAACATGTACACAGTAGATTATTCAGAGGATTATGAGCTTTTCTGGCAGCTTTCCCGCAGGCACAAATTCTACAACCTTCCGGAGGTACTACTGACATACAGAGAATCTGCAGAAAGCCTGCACATGGTAACAAAAAAAGCGGAGTACGATCGCGCACATTATGAGCAGCTACTACGAAATCTCCGCTACTATGCTGGAGATAATTATGATTTGCCCCATAGTTACCTAGAGTGTTTCCGTCATAATTTTGAGCCTCTGCTAGCACAAAGGAAACTAGGAAACATCATCTCCTGTGTAAAAGAACTTGACTATATAACAGGCTGCATACTTTCTAAAAAAGAAAATATCAATTATGATGCTGCAGCAATAAAAAAGGCAGCAAAGTATAAGAGAGACTACATCATTTCCCACTTTACCAGACACCTTTCTATTTTTCAAAAAGCTTTTCTTATTCTTCAACTTATTCCTTCTAAAGAGATATTGAAGTCTTTAAGAGCATATTTATATGTATCTATAAAAAACTAAATTGATAACATATAGCAATGTAAGTAATACATTTTTTTACAGTAAAACCCTTTTATATTATTAAATATTTCCACTAATAATTTAGATATTTTTAGTTTTAGAACGTAAAAGGAAGGTAATACTGATTCATTATACAATGCTTCCTACTCCTTCCTCTCCTCCAGTTATACACAAAGTGACTCCAGGATATCAGAGACCTCTTTGGTCTGTTATGATTCCAGTTTATAACTGCGGCCCCTTTCTGAAAGAGACACTAGAGAGTGTACTAGTACAAGCACCTGATACAGAAAATATGGAAATAGAGGTCGTAGATGATGCAAGTATGGATATAGATGTGCAAGCATTAGTCAATGAAATTGGGAAAGGCAGAATTAAGTATTTCAGACAGGAACAAAATGTTGGTAGTCTTCGAAATTTTGCAACATGTATTAACCGATCCAGAGGAATATATATTCATCTCCTACACGGAGATGATAAAGTAAAGGAAGGATATTATAAAAAGATAGAACAACTTTTTGAAAAATACCCTGATGCGGGCGCAGCTTTCACGAGGTTTAGGTGTATCAATGAGGTGGGTAGTAAAATATACGAGAAAACACCAGAGATGTACCGAGAGGGTATTCTTCCAAACTGGTTACTCAAGATCGGAGAACATCAAAGAATACAATATGCTGCGATAACTGTAAAAAGAGAGGTATATGAAAAGTTAGGAGCTTTTTATGGCATAACATATGCCGAAGACTGGGAAATGTGGGTTCGTATTGCCAGCAATTATTCTTTTGCATACACTCCTGAGATTCTTGCAGAATACAGAAAACATCAAGAATCAATTACTGGTAGTAAAATCATAAATGGCGAAAATATCAGTGACTTGCTTAAAGCAATGATGTTAATTCAAAAGCACCTACCACAAGACCAGAAAAAAAAAATATTGAAAAGATCGAGAAAATATTATGCTGCTTATGCTTTAAAAACGGCCAAATCTTTATGGGATAGACTGCATGACAAAGACATAGTGCATACACAGGTCAAACAAGCTTTACATTTGTATCAAAGCCCTAAGTTGTACCTAATGGTTCTAAAATTATATTTATTACTAAAATTAGAAAGGTAATGAGAGTAGGCATCACTGTAGTTATTTGTACATATAACGGGGCGAGGCTTCTGCCTGAAACTTTACGCTATTTAGCTAATCAGAGGGTAAGACAAGGAATCGACTGGGAAATTATAGTCATCAACAATGCTTCCACTGATAATACATCAGAGATAGCCGTAACTGAGTGGGAAAAGTATCAGAATAACATTCAGCTGTCTCTATATAACCAACCTAGGCAAGGACTAACTTTTGCAAGGGAGTTAGGTTTCGAAAAATCAAATTTTGAATTCGTATTGTTTTGCGATGACGACAACTTACTATACCCCGACTATCTGAATTTATCATATGACCTAATGGTGATGCGTCCATCTATTGGTGTATTAGGCGGATATGGTGAATTGTTGTTTGAAGTTACTCCTCCAAGTTGGGCTAAGAATTACAGACTTTTTGCAAACGGACCACAAGCCGAAACATCAGGTAAAGTACCTAATAACAAAGTATATGGGGCTGGATTTATTATCAGAAAATCAGCTTACGATTTATTGATTAAAGCTGGTTTCAAACCTTTACTAACTGATCGAAAGGCTGAATACCTTAGTTCTGGGGGAGATTATGAGATTTGCTATGCGATTGCCTTAGCTGGTTATGACATCTGGTATGAAGAGAATTTAAAATTTAAGCACTTTATGCCTAAGGAAAGAATTAACACCAAATATTATAAAAAATTTGTCAAGCAAAGTCCTAAAAGTTTTGAAGTACTAATACCTTATAGAATAAGAGCTAATAACGGGTTTGATAGTATTATCCTTTTCTACCTAAAGCTAATAAAGATTTTTTTTACTTACTTTTTCATGCTTTTCCCGTTATTAAGGGAACATACAAGGTCTCATCCTGGAACAGCAAGAGCTAAGCTAAATTCTTTAAGGCTTGCGTCTTTAAAGTATAAACTCCTTAGTTTTAGAAATTTTTTTACCATGAGAGACAACTTTTTAAAAATAAAAGAATTTGAACAAGTAAAGTTGCAAGCATATAAGAAGAAAAATACAGTTGTTATAGAAAAGGAATCACAAGCATTAAATTATAAAGCTTATCAGATTTAATGCTTTTAATATGATTAACTAAGTAACTGCTGTTGAGTGTTTTCTAAAACAGACATATAAAGGAATATCTAATTTTTTCTTCTAAATTTTAGCAGCTTCAACGTTTTATCAATTGGCAGGGCTTCTACAACGCGCTGCTCCTTCCCTTCCATTGTCTCTGCTTTAAAAAGAGAGTTGATGATAGCCTCTTCCGTTGCCTCTATCACTGCCATAAAAAGAGGCGACATTTCATCATTTCGGAGCAAGGTAACTGTTTCCGTTCTTTCTGAAGAGGTATAAGGGACCCTCAGATCAGGGTTAGAAGAAAAAGCTATAACATAATCGCCACTACCGTTGGAGGCAATGCCTCCTGTTTTTGCAAGTCCCAGCATTGCACGCTTTGCCATCCGCTCCAGGTTAAGAGCATCAACCGGGGCATCGGTAGCCACTACAATCATACAAGAGCCATCTGCTTTATCCTTTAGCTGCTTACTCAGGTAAAACTGACCAAGCTCCTCTCCTACCGCAGCCCCATCTACTTGTAACACGCCGCCAAAATTTGTCTGGACCAGCACTCCTACCGTGTATCCTCCAAGGTCGTCAGGTAGTTGACGGGAAGAGGTGCCAATACCGCCTTTAAACCCAAAACAGACCGTGCCCGTGCCTGCTCCTACGTTACCTTCTTCCACGGCACCGTCTTTAGCCTGCTGTATCGCATTAAAAACGTGCTCTTCTCTCACATGCCTTCCCCTAATATCATTCAGGTAACCATCATTTGTCTCCCCTACCACCGCATTTATCGACTGTACTCCTTCGTTGCCAGGCTGTTGTAAAGTGTAACCAATAACAGCATTCATGGCAGTACCTACACTCAAGGTATTCGTAAGAACAACAGGTGATTCAAGAGTTCCTAACTCCTGCACCTGCGTGATACCGGCCAGTTTGCCAAAACCATTCCCAACATAAATAGCTGCAGGTACCTTTTGCTGAAAGATGTTACCCTCGTGTGGGAGAATGGCAGTCACACCTGTTCGTATGTTTTCACCTTCTATCAGTGTAGTATGCCCCACCTTTACTCCCTTCACATCTGTAATAGCGTTGTTCTTGCCCGTTGGGAGAACACCAATACGTATACCGTACGCTCTTACCCTTTGTCGCTCCTGGCTCATAGCCTGCGTTGTTAAAAAGATTAAAAATACAATGATGAAAGTAACACGCATGAGGTACAATTATTTTGCCTGTTTTGAACAAACAACAGGCGGAAGTTTATTTACCAATTTATCAACATATCAGCAATTTACCTATTTATGACACTTATCTTTTTGTAATCTGTACACTAATTAGTCATCTACTTTATGCAGGTTTATTAGCAACAACTCAAAAAACGACGAATGGAATTAGAGGGTAAATGGACAAAAGATGAAGAAGGCTATATGGATTTTGACAGGCCGGAACTACAGCGCTACTATGAAGCAGTAACGGGCAAATACCACCAGGTATACAACCGCTACCTTGAGGATTTTGACGACGAAGAAGAGGCTTACTATAAAGCAAAAAGTGATGGGTATGAAATGGTAACTGACTACAAGTTTATCAAAGACAAAGAAGAGTTCGCCACCACTTATATAACTCCGGCACATGTTGTAGAGGTATGGTACCAGACAGATGTACTTACTCAAAAGAGAGTGTATGACAAAGGGTTCATAAGGATCTACAGCAGATAACCCGGAGTCGTTTTGCCTCGTTCAACTTTCCTGACCACATAAATAATATTAAAACAGGTAAAACACATGAATCCCGGTAACGAAACAGACAAATTGATTAGGGAACAACTGGTAGAATTGTTAAAAGGAGGGTTTGCCCCCAATGTTATCCTGCTGCGGGAGTTTGATTATAAAAAGGCGGGCATCATACTGGATGGCCTTCACTTTTCTGCCTGGATCTTGTTGGGGCACATCCGGGGCCGACAGCTAACCCTGCTCAAATTCATGAAAGACCCGGAGAATAACCTTAATGTGTGGCCCGATGCTCCATGGCCTGAAAACCATATACCTGAAAACGAGCAGGAATGGAATGATGCTGTTACTAAGTTTGAAGATGAACTTGAAGAAATGATACAACTTGTAAAAGACCCCTCTACAGATTTATTTAGTATCAGGAGCAATGGCAAAACAATATCCTGGGCAGCAATGACCTCTCTCCACCACACAGGTTACCATATTGGTCAGCTCAAGACAATCGGCCGTCAGCTAGGCGTCTGGTAGTTGATCCTGATACAAAAGATGCTGAGATGCAATAATTTCCTGCTTCAACTCCTCAAAATCCTGGTGACTTGGTATACGCGAAAATGTCATTTCCTGGTCCTTATGGTCCGGGTAGCCCAGAAACCGAATCAGCGGACCAGCAACTACTTCTGCCTTCTCTGTTTGCTCCTCCGTCAGGTGCTCCATCCAGTAACCTGACTGTCCCTTTTTCAGGTGCTTTGGGTTCTTACTTTTTAACTTAGCAAAACTCATTGCCTCCTGTAGGTCCTGTCTTTCATTTGCATCTAAATCAATTTCCAGGTAGTCCAGCAGCAACGATAGCTCTTTCTGAAAATCGGAAAGCAATCCTTCATAAAAGCAGATGTGTATGTTGTACTGCTGACTCAGCCTCAAATGGTCAAAAACATGCCATACCCACTCCTGCATGAGTTCTTCAAAGTTCCTTTGCAGGAATCGTTGAGGATCTTTCTCTTCCTGTGGATAGTACTTCAGCATATAATCAGAGGTGTAGTATTTAGATGCCGAAACAGCTCTGTCCCTGGGGTCTCTTACGATATATACTTTCTTATCAAACAGCTCCAGCAGCTCACCACTTTTTTTGCAGATAGGTGAATGTGTCCATACATGGTTTGTTTGCTCAATATACTTTCTTAAATCTACAATTGGCATTCGGTAAATACTGCTTATACGATAGCTATACTGGAGATCCGTTACATCTACAACATCAATGCTTGCCTGACTAGGGTAGTTTAAATCCCAATCCTTAGCCAGGTCAAATATTGGTTGCTTTTGTATAAAGCTTGTCGTGTCATGGCCTGTTCTTGACAGGATCTGCTGTATGATCTGGTATAACCAGAAGTTACCACACTTTGGGGCTCCACCCTGCAGGATTTTCATAGTTTGTTTTCTTAAGTGATTTTAAAAATCCACTATACGAGTACACCTGTACTTCAGGCTTAAAAAATTGTCATTTTAAGACGGGCAAACGTAGCATAGAAAATAAACGTTAAAACTGCATGCAACCAACAAAGAATCTTTTCCCTTTTAGGTCCAGGATCAGTTACGACCAAAGAATGAACATGATGGAACAGAAGCCACTTATGGTTTGGTTTACCGGCCTGTCAGGATCAGGGAAAAGCACACTCGCTTTACGCCTTGAGCACTATCTGTTTTATGAAGGCTATAAAGTGTTTTTACTAGATGGAGACAACATCCGCAACGGACTGAACAATGATTTATCTTTTTCCGAAGAAGACCGGAAAGAAAACGTGAGGCGTGTAGGTGAAGTGGCAAAGCTGATGCTGGATTCCGGACTGATCGTACTGTGCGCCTTTATCTCTCCCTACAAGGAAGAAAGAGACCTTGTAAAGAAAATTGTTGGAGAAGAAAGGTATAAAGAGGCCTTCATTAACTGTTCTCTTGAAGTCTGCGAAGACCGCGACACCAAGGGGCTTTATGCAAAGGCCAGACAAGGGGAGGTACAAAATTTCTCTGGAATTAGCGCTCCTTACGAGGTTCCTATTAACCCTGACATAGAGATAAACACAGACCAGGAGTCAGTTGAGGAATCTCTTTGCAGGCTGGTTAATTTCCTGGAGCCGATCCTGGAGAAAAAAGGAAAAGGAGATGCTCTTTCAGAACAGGCCACTCGCACTACTAAAGCATAATGAGTTAAAATTCTTTTACAGAAAATAAGCCTGTCTTCAACAGACAGGCTTATTTTTATTTAGTTCTAACAGTTCGCATCTTTGTTAATATACCCTCCGCGATCTGAGCCAGCTGCATACCGGTCATACCTGCTTCTGTTTAGGTCCTCATCATAACGTTCAGAAGAACGGCCATAGGAGCCACTACTGTGTGTGTTGCTTCTTCCGGCACCATAGTCTTTGCCAATATTGTGCATGCTGTAATCAGGAACTCCTCTGTCAGAATATCCTGAAGTACTTCCTGGTCGTCTGTTATAAATATTTCGCTCCCTGTCCTCGTCACGGTTGTTGTAACCTGTAGATCCATACCCTGTGTTACCATAGCCTCCAATGCCCCTGTCATAACCATAGTTAGAATGATTTGAAGTACCGTAACCGGAGCCCCTGTCATAATAGCCACCTTGCCCGCGGCTCGGACCAGCGCCGTAATTGAAGTTCATAAAATCACTGTAATCATTGTTCCTGTCGGAGCCGCTTGATTCTCTGCTTCCGGGACTATTATAGTCACCTCTCCTTTTTCCATACCTATTTTCAGACTGGCTGACTCTATCAGTGATTTCCTGTCTGCTGTACCCCTTGTAGTAGGAGTGCCCGTAAGAAGAGCCGCCTCCGAAGGTGCTGCCACCTTCACCATAGCGTGTTCCCCCACTATAATCGCCATAGGCACGTGTCCCATAAGGAGATCGGCTTTCACTCCGGTAGTTATTTTCTATGTCACCATACCGATCCAGGTCTCCATAGTGTTTTATGTTCGGATTGTAATGATCTTTGTCTCTGTTCATAGCTTGCGTGTTAAAATGTTACTTCTTTAACGGAGCTACTTATGGCATGTTCCAAGTAATAATAATCTCTTATTTCTACTTAATAAATCCATTAAAACAGACAGAAGGTCAGGAAGTGGTAGTACAATGCTGGCAGCGGCACCCTCCTCCCCTCCTTCATTTTTCATAAACATCTAAAGCATATGCAGTAAAATTTAGTATAGCCGCTGATTTTTTTAGTACCTAATTTACCTGCATAGGGCTTTTTTAAATTTTTTTTCAAAAAAGCTGTTTCTTCATTTTATCTTCATCTTGACAATATAGTTTTGGATCATAAACTTTTAATAAACCTTAAGAGCAATGAAAAAACTAACATTCTTAGCCGCCGCCTTTTTTACAGTAGCAACGGCTTTCGCCCAGAACAACTCAACTGATATAAACGCTAAAGCTAAAACATCAACAGAAGTAAAAGCAGAGCGTAAGGACAAAGCTTCCCGATCTTCATCAGCTTCATCTGAAGCAGAGGCAAAGGGGAAAGCGGAAGTAAAAGGAGAGAAAACAAAAAAGACTCCTGAGACTACACCTGAAAGAGAAGAGAAAGCTCCTAAAGAGAACCATGGTCAGGCAGTAGCCGAAGTTGCCCAGCAAACAGAAGCTACAGCAACTATCAAAGGTAAAGAAGCCGAAAATCATGGCCAGGCAGTGGCAGCAATAGCCAGAGAAAAAGCAACAGAGGTGGCAGCCAAAGGTTCTGAGACTACTGAAGCTGGTACTCAGACGGCCCTTAACGTAAAGCAGCAGTCTGAAGCCACTGCTAAAGCACAAGGCAAAGCCAGTGTTAAGGTGGCTCAGCAGGCAGAAGCTTCAGCAGAAGACCAGGCAAGAAAAGCAGAGACTCATGGCGCAGCTGTAGCAGAAGTGGCTCAAAATACGC
>NZ_JBHULU010000021.1:0-198477 GCF_042684605.1 Pontibacter locisalis | reverse complement strand
GCAGGGCCAGGGAAAAGGTCAGGAAGTAAAAGAGGTTGCCAGCTCCAAACGTAAAGGAAAGCCGGCTAAGGTTGGAGTAGAGGAGAATGCTAAAGCTGATGCAAAAGTAAAAGCTAATACACGTCGTGGCGGTGCTTCCCGTGCTGCTGGTGCTGCTCGTGCAGCGGCAGCTGTAAATGCCAAAGAAGCCGGTGCTGGTGCTGCCTCAACAGTAAAAGGCACTGTGAAAGCAACAGGTAAACCTGTTAAAGCAGCTACAAAAGCCGCTACTGGTCGTCCGGTACAGGTAGGTGGCGCTGTTAAAGTAGGTACTAAGATTAAAGTAGGTAATTAATTAGCTACTTTAATTTTAATTAATCCTTCAGCATTCCGGGCTCTACCCCGGAATGCTGATTTATTTATTTGTATGAAAAAGCTAAAAACATTTAAGTTGCTGCTCGGGCTGTTGCTGGCACCAATCCTACTGTTTGCGGCACCTGCTGAATTAGTAGAGGCTGATACAGCTACCGATTCAGTTAAAGTTAAAGAAGGTTGGTGGACTGTGGGCGCCGAAGTCGCTAACAATTCCTCGTTCTTCGGCCGTAATACCATTACCAGATACCCCTATGCGGCGGCATCTCTTACTTACATACATCGCACAGGAGTATGGGCCTCTGTTACATCCTACCAACTGTTTAATACAGATACTTATATTGATGAAACAGATATCTCTGTAGGTTATAGCTTCAAGATCCGGGATCTTGTGGAGGCCAATCTAAGTTACTCCCGGTTTATATTTGGAGAGAATACCCCGCTCGTTAACGCCTTCACTTCTAATGCTCTTTCTGCAAAAGCAGCTTTGGATTGGGGAATACTTTATACAGGGCTAACGTCAAGTTATGTGTTCGGAGAGAACCACGACCTCTTTGCGGTTTTAGAGAACTCCAGATTTATCCCTCTTAACCCGCTTTGGAGCGGAAAGCACGTCATTGGTTTGGACCCGAAGATAACTATAACAGCAGGCACCCAACGGTTCTATGAGACGCATACCACTACAACTCAAGATAAATCCGGCCTCCCAACTAGTGGTGGCTCAACTGGTAGCGGTCCGATAAGCGGTTCCCCTGTTGGTGGCGTTCTTGACCCGCTGAACCCGGGAGGGAAAAAGAGTCCAAACAATCCAAACACTGGCGGCACCACAACTACCACCACCATAACATCTGATAGTAAGTTCAACGTGATAAACTATGAGCTAAAGATACCAGTGGTTATTTATTTAGGTAACTTTGAGCTGGAGCCGGCTTACAGGTATTCCATTCCGGTAAATAAAATTGAGGGCGATGAATCAAAAGCCCAGTCTTTTTACTCATTTAACATTAGCTACACGTTTTAACCTTCTTTTTACAGAACGATTTCACCCATGCATGTACTAATTGTAGAGGACGAAAAAAGTCTTTCAAAAGAGCTGGAACATTTTCTCACTAAAGAGCACTATCGTTGCGATACAGCTTATACAGGTAATGAAGCCTCTGAAAAAATTGCAGTTAATTTATACGACTTCATACTTCTGGATTTAGGCCTTCCTGATTATCATGGTCTGGATCTGTTAAAGGAGGCCAAGGAACTGGAGCACCAACCTGCTATTATCATTTTAACAGCCCGTGGGGCCGTAGAAGACCGGATTGAAGGACTTGCTCTGGGTGCTGACGATTACCTGCCAAAGCCATTCTCGTTGCTGGAACTGCAGGTACGGATGCAGGCGATCATGCGGCGAAAGTTCAATGTGAAGTCTAATGTCATTTCTTTTCATGGCCTGGAAATAGACAGCACTTCCCGGCGGGTAAGCTACAAAGAAACGGAGTTGTCTCTCACCAAAAAGGAATTTGACCTGCTGCATTACCTTCTGTTGCATAAGAACCGCATACTTACCAGGTTACAGCTAACAGAACATATCTGGGGTAATATTCTTGAAGATGACTACGACTCTAATTATATAGATGTACATATCAAAAACCTCCGGAAAAAGCTGGCAGAGTATGTTCCCAAAGATTGGTTGGAAACAGTACGCGGTGTTGGCTACAGGCTAACATTCTGACATGCGGCTACAGTCAAAGCTTACCCTCTTTAGTGCGGCATCGAAAATCATTATCCTGCTCGTACTGATTCTGATATTACCTCCTTTAGTAAACAGAGTAGCCCTGCACAATACCGATCTGCGCCTGCTTGAGAAGAAAGAAGAGGTGTTCGACATTATTGAAGAAAAAGGAATCACCTCGTTTATCAGTGAGGGAGAAGATGAGATGTACGGCAGCTATAATCTACTGAAAGAGGAGTTTATTTCGATGGAGCCCATTGATACCTCTCAGATAAACAACCGCATTGAGAACACTTACCGTAAAGTTGAAGGTGAAATAGTTGAGTACCGGGTATTAAGCCTGGCTTTTGAAGTAGAAGGAGGTACTTACCTGCTCGAGATCGGCCGCAGTCTGGAGACAATTGTCGAAACAAGTAACACCCTGCAGCGCTACGCCCTGTACTTTTTAGTTGCGGTCGTTCTGATCACAGTTTTCATAGATCTGGCTTTTGTAAAAATTCTTCTGCGCCCGCTAACTCTAATCATTCGGCGGGTGCAGCGCATTGGTCATCCTGATAAATTCAAACCAATCCAAATTCCCACCACAACCAGTGATTTCGTTTACCTGAACGACACCATCAACGGGATGATGGGGCAGATCAAAGATGCATTTCTGAAGGAAAAGGAATTTATAGGGAACGTCTCACATGAACTGCTTACTCCTGTTTCCATACTCCAGACAAGGATGGAAAATCTGCTTACAGATCCGGACTTACCAGAAGACATGCTGGTAAAGGTGGTGGAGAACCAGAAGACGCTCCATCGGCTAAAAAGCATTATACAGGCTCTCCTGCTAATTTCTCGTATTGAAAACGAGCAATACCTTAAGAATGAGTCAGTAAGCCTGGAGGCTCTTGTATTGGATGTAGCAGAAGAAATAGAAGAGCGTATCCAAGCCAGAAAGCTAACCCTGGAGGTTAATATCGCAGATGATAAGGTTGTACAGGGGAATCATTCCTTGCTGTTCACCATGTTATTTAACGTGGTAAATAATGCCATCAAGTATAACAGACCAGGAGGAGCCGTTACCATAGAGGGCAAAACAACTGGGAAAGGTTACCTGCTTAGCGTTACCGATACTGGTGTTGGCATTCCGGAAGAACAGCTACCCTACATTTTTGATCGCTTCAAGCGTCTGCATGCACCTGACAGAGAAAGCCATGGTTTAGGTTTACCAATTGTTGAAACAGTAGCGAACTTCCACAACATTAAAATCACAGTAACTTCTGAGCCAGGCACAGGTACAAAATTTAGCTTTCTCTTCCCTGGTAAATAACCCTATTCACTATACGGCAATATTATAACCGCACTATTTTTTTAACACCTTACAACCCTTTGCATCCGGTTGGGGTCATTTAATTAAAACAGTTAGGAATGTGCTGCTAAAATGGTTGTAATAAAAAATCGTATAGTATGAGAAGGAAATCTTTACCCGCTCACAAACAGCTGCTTGTGCTTTTAATGTTCTTACCAGTACTGCTACTTGGTGCATGTACCGATGACTGTGAAACAACAGTTACTTACACAGTTCAGGAACCTGTGTACATGTTGCGGACTAACCTGAAGAATGCTGTTAAAGTTTCTGTTCCTCAAACACTGGAAGATCCTGGTAAAATCTATGTTAAAGGCAATTATCTTTTTATCAATGAAGTTAACAAAGGGATACATGTCTTCGATAACACCAACCCTGCTGCTCCACGCTCTTTAAGTTTTATTCAGGTACCAGGAAACATTGACATGGCTGTTAAAGGAAACACCCTGTACGCTGACAGCTATATTGATTTGGTTGCCTTAGATATCAGCAATCCAATGGATGTTAAGCTGGTAAAAAGAGTGGAAAATATTTTTCCGGCTTATGGTATGGTTGTAAACGACACCGCAAAAGTTTTCCTTTCAGGATATGTTGAAAAAACGGTTACGCAACCCGTTAGTTCAGACTGTGAAAGTTATTATAACCAGGGTCGACCTGTTTTTACACACGACTCCGGCGGACTCATCAACCGGGGTAGTACAACAGGAGGAAATCCAGGAGCAGCCGGCCAAGGTGGCTCCATGGCGAGATTTACAATTTCAGGAGACTTCCTTTATACTGTTAGCCTCTCCGATCTCCAGGTTTTTAATATCAGCAATACCTCTAACCCTCAGAAAGGGAACAAGATCAACATGGGCTGGGGTATCGAAACTATTTTCCCTTACAACAACAAACTCTTTATCGGATCTGCCACCGGTATGCACATCTATGACAACAGCAATCCTGTGAATCCGGTACACCTCTCCACCTATGCTCATGTAAGAAGCTGTGACCCGGTGGTAGTAGAAGGAGACCTGGCATGGGTTACCTTACGGTCAGGCAATACCTGTCCAGGTGTAACTAATCAACTTGATGTGATCAATATCAGCAATCCCCGAGAGCCTAAGTTGCTTAAATCTTACCCGATGCAGAATCCCCATGGTTTGGGAATAGACCAGTATGCCCTCTTCCTGTGTGAAGGAGAATTTGGACTTAAGGTGTTTGAGGTAAAGGACCACCTAAAGGTAAGTGAGAATCTGAAGAAGCACTTTAAAGATCAGCATGCTTATGATGTAATCCCATTAGGCAATACCTTGCTCCTGATTGGTAAGAACGGCTTGTACCAGTATGATTACAGCAACATAGATCAAATGAAGCTAATAAGTACCATTCCGGTTGTTCGAAAAAATATTTAAATGAGAAAGTTACCCTTAATCTTCCTCCTCTTTTTTCTGGATCATTTTTCTAAGGCACAGTCTCAAAATGAGTATGTTCAGGATGTGCACCCGGATTCCGACAAAGGCTATATGGGTATGATAGAGATTGGCTACCTGTATGGAAAAATGCCTGGCTCAGACCTTGACCGTTCTAGGGCTGCCGCCTCTTTTCAAATTTTCAACGGGTACCGCTTTAACAGATTCTTAGCAGTAGGTGGCACAGTAGGCTTTGATTCTTATGATGATGTCTTGATAACTCCCCTGGCTCTGGGAATCCGGGGAGAGCTAACAGATACTAGAATCAGCCCTATTTATAGCCTTGAGGCAGGTTATGGCTCAGCTAAACTAACTGACACAAACGATCAGTTTGATGCGAGGGGTGGCTGGATGTTTAATCCGGCACTAGGTATAAGAGCGATGTCGGGCAACAAAACTGCTTTCACTTTTACTGTTGGGTATAAAAACCAGCGTGTGGAAACCCTGACATACTTATGGAACTCCCGTACGGAGCAAAAGATCAACTTCAAGCGCTTAACTATTCGAATGGGTTTTACATTTTAACCTGCTGTAACTTTCTTTTTTAACAGGCTGCACAAATTCAGCACAAATTTTGTTGTTTTGTATCATAGAATACAAACAACCCTTATACAACAAAATGAAAAAGTTAGGAAGTCTTTTCTTGCTGTGCCTGTTACTCACTAGCCAGGCTTTTGCCTGGGGCCAAAACGGGCATCGCGCTGTAGGTCTTGTGGCAGAGCAGCACCTGAGCAAAAAAGCAAAGAAAAAAGTTATGCAGCTGCTGGAGGAAAATACTCTGGCAGAAGTATCGGTTTGGATGGATGATATCAAGAGTGACAACGCCTACGACCATACGCACGATTGGCACTGGGTAACTGTTCCGGACGGGCAGACATATGAGGAAGCCGAAAAGAACCCAAACGGAGATATTATCGCTAAAATAGAGGAAGCTACTAAAGTTCTAAAATCTGGAAATTTAAGTAAGAAGGAGGAACAAGAGTATATTAAGTACCTTGTACATCTTGTGGGCGATATTCACCAGCCCCTGCACGTGGGAGGTGGTGATGATCAGGGCGGTAACGCTGTAAAAGTGCAGTGGTTCTATCAGCCTTCTAACCTGCACCGTGTCTGGGACAGTGAAATGATAGACGGTAAGAACCTTAGCTTTACAGAAATCGTGCGCTTTCTGGGTGAACCAACTAAATCTCAGATCAAGCAATGGCAATCTGAAACAGTGAGGGATTGGGCTAAGGAGTCTATGAGCTACCGCGATCAGGTGTATAACCTGCCAGAGGATAAAAAACTAGGTTACCGTTATGCATATGAAAACTATGATACGGTTGAGAAGCGCCTTTTGCAGGCCGGTATTCGTCTGGCCGGTCTTCTAAACGAAATTTACGGTTAGGTTAGATAAGGCTTAAACGAGAAGAGGGTCGTCCTGTTAAAAGGGACGGCCCTCTTCTCGTTTAATAGCCGACTCATAGACTGGCATTTAGAAACAGGATAAACAAAAATGCTCCGGAAAACTTTTTAAACTGATAGTGTAAGCAGGAAGTATAACCTTATGAATAAAATGTAGCAACTATGAAAAAGACAAAACATGACTTTGATTCCTATGAAGAGGAAGCAATATCTACGACCTCACGGGTAGCGGGTGCCATTGGTAAAGGCCTGGTAGCAGGGCTAATAGGCACTGCCGTAATGACGATAGCACAGATGATAGAAATGCAGATAAGTGGCCGGGAGTCCAGCGACACACCTTATAAGGCAGTGAAGAAGATTTTCGGAGTTAAAGCAGAATCAGAAGAAGATAAAGAAACCATAACTAACCTGACCCACATTGCCTATGGCACTTTGTGGGGTGTACCACGTGCTTTACTGGCAGAGTTTGGAGCGGGAGGTGTTGCCGGAACTATAACACATTTCGGAGCAGTATGGGGTACTGAAATTACTATGCTCCCTTCACTGGATATAATGAAGCCTGTAACGGAGTGGAAACCGAAAGGAATTAGTGAAGATGTACTCTTCCATGGAATTTATGCCCTGACCACCGGCTTGGTAGCAGATGCTTTAGTAGAAAGCGAGGAATAGTAACTGCTTAAAAGTTAGCTTTTTACTACCAGTTTACCATTTCGAACAATATAAGAGGTTTGCAATACGCCCTATATTATCTAATTTAGAGCATCTAATCACAAACAAAAACTTAACATGAAAAAAATCAAATCTCTTTTACTGGCTTTCCTGTTTATGGTACCCTTCCTTTATGCATGCGAGGAGAAAACTGATGTTGTAGAGTCTGGCACTTATGCAGGAACTATACAGGAAGTAGAGGCTGACAAGTCGGAAATTTATGTTTTAACTGACGATGGCAAACTTCTGGAGTTATATTTTACTGAAACAACTACCTTGACTCAGGGTAGTGAAGAAGTTGCATTCGACCAGTTGCAAGAAGGTGGTAAAGTAGAAGTAGAGGTAGAAAAGGTAGGCCAGCGCCTGGACCCGATCGCTGTACGAATAGTAGAGTAGCATGACTGACCTGACCTCCTGGCGAACAGAGGTTTGGCATCCTCTTTTTGTTCATTTCCCTATTGCCATTCTTTTGTTTGCCACTGTTGTAAAGGTTTTATCTTTAATTATCAAGCCGCCCAATGCCTTCTTCTGGCAACGGGCGGCTTCGTTAATGCTTTATGTAGGCGTTGTCTTTGCCTGGATTAGCCTATACACCGGTGACCTGGCAGACGGTTATGTATCAAGAAACCTTTGCGACCCTACTATACTTAAAGACCACGAGATTTCAGCTTACTACCTGAACTATCTTTTTTCGGCTGCTGCAGTACTTAATCTGGGTCTGCAAACAGAGCTTATCAAATTTCTCCCCAGACTGTTACACCTGCTAGTAGCCCTGGTCATGGTTACCGGAACTTATTTCCTGATACTGACTGGCCATTCCGGTGCGCAGGTGGTATACGAACAAGCCGGAGGGGTTAATGTTCCCTCTGAAGATTGCGCTGGATTCTGACTTCTTCTATCAAAAAAAGCACACGATAACACGTGTGTTTTTTTTTTAATGCCCCTCTTCCCTCTTTCATACTAACTATTCCTGCCTTTATTCACAAAATATACAGCTAATGTTATTATTTTATTATCCATATATAGATATTAAAATACTTTCTGTTATTTCGTTTGCTTTATCTCCCTTAAAACAAATAAAAGAATGAAAAACAATTACTTGCTTAAATGGCTTTTTATCTTTTCAGCCCTTGTTAGTTTTACTGCATGTGAGCCTGAACAAGACAAAGTTCAGCCTAACTTCTCCTTATCTAACAGTCAGAATCAGACTGCCGCCGCTACACTTTTTGAGGAAAATTTTGAAACGGCTACTAAAACCAGTTATGCCGCCGCTTCTGTTAACTTCTCTAACGGACCCTGGTACTTTGAAGAAGCGCTGCTGGGAAACACCTCCTCCGATAGCAAAAATGGCCTACAATCTGCACGCCTCCGTAACAGCGGAAAATTAACAATGGAGTTTGACCTGCCTGATGGAGCAAAGTCTATATCCCTTAACTACGCCAAATACGGGAGAGACAAGAATTCGGAGTTCGAGGTATACTACTCCACCAACAGCGGTACAAGCTGGACTTTAGCAGGACCGCGAACCACAGTAAGCAAAACGGCCCTTAATGCAGTAACTTTCGCATTAAATGTACAGGGCCCTGTCCGTTTTGAAGTGCGCAAGGTAGATGGTACCAGCAACAGGGTAAACATTGATGACATTGTTGTAGAGTCTAACCCTGCTCCCGCCCCTGGCACCACAGGTGATATAGTTGAAGATTACGAAGGTGGTTCTAAAGGGAGCTACACTGCCGGTTCGGTAACCATGGCAACAGGTAACTGGATGCTCAATGAAGCATTGCTTGGCACATTGGACACTGACAGAAAAACAGGCGCTAAGTCAGTACGCATCCGTGACCTTGGCACCCTTGATATGGAGTTTGATGTACAGGGAGCTCAATCAGTTTACATTAGTCATGCCGTATACGGCAGCGACGGTTCCAGTACCTGGGAGCTGCAGGCATCAACCGATGGCGGCTCAAACTGGTCTAAAGTAGGTAACACCGTAACGTCATCCTCTATCAACCTCGAAACTATAAGCTTTAGCGTTAACTATACTTCCGGAGTACGTTTTCGTGTTGTAAAGCTGAGCGGAACAGGCAACAGGATCAACATCGATGATTTTAAAATTAGTGGAACCTCCACAAGTACAGGTGGCGGTGACACAGGTGGTGGTGATACTGGAGGCGGAAGCACTGGCGGCGGTGATGGCAGCACTCTTGGAGAGGTGCATTTAGCTATGGGTAATCCTTCAAATGCTATCACAGATGTAAACCAGCCCAATAACTACCTGCTTCGCAAAGAAGAATGGGTTATTTCTTATAGCCGCGACAAAGGAACTGCCAACTGGGTAAGCTGGCATTTGGATGAGGCGTGGTTAGGAAGCACTCCACGCCAGGATGATTTCAGGGCTGATGTAACCCTTCCTGCTGGCTGGTACCAGGTTAGCGCAACAGACTATTCCTACAGCGGCTTCGACAGAGGACACATGTGCCCGTCAGCAGACCGGACACTTTCTGTAGATGACAATTCCAACACTTTCCTGATGACCAACATGGTACCTCAGGCACCGAATAACAACCGTATTGGCTGGGCAAGCCTGGAGAGCTACTGCCGGTCGCTGCTATCTGGTGGTTATGAAATTTATATCATCTCAGGTGGATATGGTATAGGTGGAACAGGTTCTAACGGTTATGCTACTACCCTTGCTAATGGTAAAATAACCGTTCCGTCTAACACCTGGAAAGTTGTTGTTATCATACCCGATGGAGATAACGATGCAGCCAGGGTTACAGCCAACACACGCGTCATAGCGATTGACATGCCAAACGATCAATCTGTTTCCTCTGACTGGAGGCAGTACAGAACTTCAGTTGATGCATTAGAAGCAAAAACGGGGTATGACCTGCTGAGCATGGTGGCTGACAATGTGGAGAGTATAATTGAGGCATCCGTAGATACACAGTAGTTCTAACATTAAATAAATCAGAGATAAAGCAAACAGGCACGCTCTTATGGGAGCGTGCCTGTTTTATTCTTACCTTTACTATAAAATCAGTCTAATATATGAAATCCCTGAGCACCCATTGGCTCATTTTTTGCTGATTTCATTTCCGTTGCACCAAAACTTTCACTTTTGCGTTTGTAAGCAGCGTGGCTATTTTCCCCACGTTAGTAAACAGGTACCTGACAAACATGAGGCGTACGCTGAAAAAGATCATCAAATTTTTTATTACCAGAATATTTGTACCGGTTGTGCGCTTCCTGCATACCGAATTTTCGGTTTTCTTTCAGAGCCAGAAGCCAAAGCTTACCCGTGCTTACTGGAAAGAAAAATGGATATACTGGCAGGAGAGCCACCATCGCTCCGACTATAAATTCCTTTTAAGGGGCTTTTATAAGCTGGCGCTTACAGGGCTTCTGGCGTTTGTGCTCTTTTACCTCTCCGTCTATATGGGCTTCTGGGGGGACATTCCTTCCAGGCGTGAACTGAGAGGAATTCAAAACAACACGGCTTCAGAAGTTTATTCTGCTGATGGCATACTGCTGGGTCGATATTATATTCAGGACCGCACCAACATCAAATTTGATAAAATGTCACCTGCTGCTGTCAAGGCCCTTATTGCCACAGAAGATGCTCGTTTCTACGACCACAGAGGTGTAGACGTACGCAGTGTGGGCAGGGTACTGGTTAAGTCGTTGCTGATGCAGAATGAGAGCTCAGGAGGCGGCAGTACCTTAAGCCAGCAGTTAGCGAAGAACCTTTTCCCGCGCAAAGACCACTGGTTCTGGGATATGCCGGCAAATAAGCTTCGGGAGATAATCATTGCCCAGAAGCTAGAAGCCGTGTATTCAAAAGAAGAAATCCTGGAGCTGTACCTGAACACAGTTCCTATGGGTGGAAACCTGTATGGCATTGAACGTGCTTCCCGACGCTTCTTCAATACATCTGCTGACTCTCTTAAAACTGAGGAAGCCGCTGTTTTGATAGGTATGCTAAAGGCTACCACTACCTATAATCCGCGGCTGGACCTGGAGCGTTCTACCAAAAGACGTAATGTGGTTTTAGGGCAAATGGCAAAGTATAACTACGTGTCAGCTGCACAGGCAGATTCTCTGAAGCAACTGCCCCTTAAACTCAACTATAACTACACTACCCACAACGATGGGCTGGCACCCTATTTTCGGGAACATTTAAGGCAGGAGCTCATGCTGTGGGCTGCCAGCAAAAAGAAGAAGAACGGAGATCCTTATAATCTCTACACCGATGGCCTGAAGATTTACACCACCATTGATGCCGGCATGCAACGCCATGCGGAGGCAAGTATTCGTAAGCGTATGGCAGTTTTGCAGAAGCAGTTTGATGCACACTGGCGGGGGCGCTCTCCGTGGGGCCGTAACTCAGATGTGATACAGGTAGCAATGCACAGGTCTGACCGCTATAGAAAGATGCAGGAAGCTGGTAAGTCAGAGGCTGAAATAAAAGCAGCTTTCAGCACTCCTGTGCCTATGCAGGTTTACGGATGGAATGGGAGCGATAAGAAAACCATGAGCCCATTGGATTCAGTGGCTTATTACCAGCGGTTCCTTAATACCGGGCTGTTTGCAGTTGAGCCTCACTCGGGCTTTGTCCGGGCATGGGTGGGCGGTATCAATCACCATGTATTCAAATATGATCATGTAAAAGCAAAACGGCAGGTGGGTTCTACTTTTAAACCTGTCCTGTATGCTGCAGCCCTGGAAAAAGGCCTGAAGCCTTGTGATTATTTTCCAAATGAACGGGTAACTTATACCGAGTACCAAGACTGGTCGCCAAGAAATGCAAATGAGCAATACGGTGGCGAATACACTATGCGTGGGGCGCTTGCCCATTCCGTGAATACCATTTCTGCACAGCTTATGATGAAAACAGGAGTTGGAAGAACAGTAGACATGGCGCATCGGTTAGGTATAAATTCAGAGCTGCCGGAAGTACCTTCCCTGGCACTGGGCACTGCAAACCTTTCGCTGCAGGAAATGGTAACCGCCTATGCTACCTTTGCTAACCGGGGTTATCGGGTGGATCCGGTTTACATTACTAAAATCACCGACCGTAATGGAAAGATACTGCGTGAGCATCAGGACGGAGCAAACGCAAAAAAAGTGTTGTCTGATGAGACGGCCGCTATTATGCTACACCTGATGCAAGGAGTGGTGGAAGAAGGCAGTGCCGTGAAACTGCGCTCACAATACGGCCTTAAGATGGATATTGCCGGCAAGACCGGCACTACACAAGATCATGCTGACGGTTGGTTTATTGGCATCACCCCCAAATTAGTGACAGGCGTTTGGGTTGGTGGAGAGAGCCCGGAAGTGCGGTTTCGCACGCTCCAGTTAGGCCAGGGATCTTATACAGCACTTCCAATCTGGGGTGAGTTCAACCGAAAGGTTGCCATTGACCCGGCTTATAAGGGTTATTACTATGCTCGTTTTGATCCACTTCCATCCCACCTGCAAGCTAGTCTGAACTGCCCTTCTTACCGGGCTGAGCCGCCTCAGGAAAACTTTCTGGAACGTGTTTTTAATACCGTAACTGAAAAAGTGGGTCAAAGTTATGAGGACTGGAAGGAGAAATGGAAAAAACGGCGTGAAGAGAAAAAGCGTGACAGGAAAAGGAAGAAAGACAGAGACTAGATTGGTTTATGCAAAGAAGCTACTGTGTTGATACAGTAGCTTCTTTGTTTATGGCTTTATTAGTTCTGGCTTTTCTCTAAAGCATCGTAAACGACCTGTAGCACGTTAGTACGGGTATTCAGCTTGCTGAGTGTTGCGTTTTCGCGGGTGGGATTTACACGGTTAGAAAGGAACACATAAACCAGCTTGTTCACCGGATCCACCCAGGCGTAGGTGCCCGTGAAGCCAGAGTGTCCAAAGCTTTCAGCCGGGGCGGACGGGGCAGCGTTGCTGTTCTGAGCGCCTGGCTTGGCCGGCCTATCAAAGCCCAGTGCGCGATAGTTGCCCTCTTCGCAGAACTGGCACTTGCTGAACGCACTCACGGTGTTACCACCGATGTAGGTCCTGCCGCCGTAGGAGCCATCCTGCAGGTAGAGCTGCATCAGCTTAGCCACATCGTTGGCCGTGCCGAAGAGGCCCGCGTGGCCGCTTACCCCACCCAGCATGGCAGCCCCCTCGTCATGTACGGTGCCATGCAACAGTTGCCGGCGAAAGTGCGGCTCATACTCCGTGGGAACAATACGGGATAGCGGGTAGCGCAAGTAAGGATTAAAGGTTAATGTAGAGGCGCCGATGGGCCTGTAAATATTCTCCTTGAGATACTCCTCAAATTCCTGACCGGTGATGGCCTCCACTACCTTCGGTGCCAGAATAAAGGAAAGGTCACTGTACACATAACCCGGCTTCTCGTTCAAAGGAGACTCCATGATTTGCCTGTAAATTTTCCCAGCGTATTTTCTGTGCATGTAGAGGTTATCAGCCACTTTGATCGGGAACCTACGGGAGGGTTCATCCTTAAAAGTGCGCCATCTGAACCTGCCGTTCTTTTTTACTGTCTCCTTCCAAAAAGGAATCCACGCTTGCAGGCCAGCCTGGTGGGTAAGAATATCACGGTACAAGAGTCCTTCCTTGTTAGAACCCCGCGCCATAGGCAAATAAGTACCAAGTGTTTTATTCTCATCAAAGCGACCTTCACTTTTCAGTTTCATCAAAGCTGCCAGGGAGGTAGAGATCTTCGTCACAGAAGCCAGGTCGTAGAGGTCCGTGTTCAGCACCGGCGTCTGGTTATCATAAGTATGGTAACCATATGATTTCTGATAGATCACTTTACCATCCTTTGCCACCAGCACCTGTGCTCCTGGGGTGGCCTTCTCAGCAATGGCCTGCCTTACAAGTGAGTCTATTCCGGCCAGGTCCTGCGTTCGCAAGCCCACCGCCTCTGGCATCGAATAAGCTAATCGTAAACTTCCCTGGGTGGTAAGGCCATCTCCCAGGCGGAAGGCACTGTTTACTGTAACGGGTAGCTTCCCGTTCGCACCTACCCCACCGAAGATAATCTGCGAAGCCATATCCTGCGTTAAAGGCGTCTCCTGGTAGGCAGCAATGACGGCATCTGCCTTATCCAGGCTCTCAAACTCTGCCAGGCTATAGACATTACCAAAGATGCTCACTATGGTTGGTTTAGAACGGATCAGGTCCTTCAAAAAAAGATTCATCTCTGCTGTTACCCCGAAGTTGCTGCTGCCTGCTTTCAGGTTCAGTCTGTGTACGCCTGCAACTACTAAGTCATAATCCTGCAACTTCTGCTTCAGCTCTAACAGCTCAGAAATGGAAGTAGTTGGAGTCAGGAAAAAGGTATCAACCTCTGTATACCTTGCCAGGCCCCGTTGAAATTCCGTTTCCTTATCTGTGCCGATGGCCAGTGCAGCAATTCTTTTGTCCTCCAATGACTTTAGTGGCAGTATGTTCTGCTTGTTGCGGAGCAGTGTAAGCGAAGCTTCCACCAATTGGCGATTCAGGTACTGAGCGTATGGATTGTTCAAGTCCTCTATCAAATGTTCCGTTTCTATTGGCTCCCAGTTATCCAGGCCAACCCATTGTTTCGCAGCCAACACTTTACGAACACGTTTGTCAATTTCTTCCTGTGTAATCTCCCCGTTGGCAATTGCTTTTTTCACTTCCTCTATCGTGGTTTTCACATCCATGGTGTTGAGCAACACATCGTTCCCTGCCAACAAAGCTTTTACATCCACTACGCCCGGAGGATAAAATTTAGCAACTCCCTGCATGTTCAGGGCATCGGTAAACACAAGTCCCTTGTAGTTCAACTCCTTCTTCAGGAGATCATTTACAATTGGGGCTGATAAAGTAGAAGCCAGGTTTGGCGTGTTGTCCAGCACCGGGATGTTCATGTGCGCTACCATAAGGCTACCCAAGCCGCTATCCATTAATTCCCGAAATGGATACAGTTCTACCGAATCGAGTCTGATTCTGGAGAAATTAATTATTGGTAGCCCCAGGTGCGAGTCAACATCGGTATCACCATGCCCCGGAAAATGTTTTGCATTTGCTAACACACGATGGTCTTGCATGCCATGCATATAGGCCAGCGCTTTTCGGGTAACATTATACTTGTCCTCGCCAAAAGAGCGGAATCCGATCACCGGGTTGTTGGCGTTGTTGTTAATATCTACGACAGGGGCAAAATTGACATGCACACCAAGCCGTTTGCATTGCCTGGCAATCTCCTCTCCCATGTTATATATCAGGCGTAAATCATCGATCCCTCCTAAAGCCATCTGGTAGGGGAACTTGATGGTGCTGTCCAGGCGCATGGCAAGTCCCCACTCGGCATCGATGCTCACCATCAGGGGCACCTTCGACTCTGCCTGATAGCGGTTGGTCATCTTGGCCTGCCGTACCGGCCCTCCCTGGAAGAAGATCAGGCCGCCCACTTTGTAGGTCCGAATGATGTTGCTGATCGAGTCAATGTGGGCCTGGTCCTTGTTGGAGTACACCGGGATCATGATCAGCTGCGCGATACGCTCCTCCGGCGTCAGCGTGTTGAAAACAGAGTCCACCCAGGGAGATTGCAGGTCATCCAGGAATCCAGGTTTTATGTCCGGAGCTTCGGCTTTAGGTTTAGGGGTTTGATGTAGTGAAGCAGATTTCTTTTGTGCCTGTACCTGCCAGGAAGTAAGTAAAACCAACAACAGAAAAGCTACAGGTATAATATGATTATTCTTCAAAATAGTGGAGAGTTGATTAACAGAAGTTTAAACGCAAATTTTTGATACAAAGTCAATTTCAATGTAAGCCTCACATGATTTTGACACATTAGATAAGAATAATATTTCAGGCTGGTTAAGTAACGCTTTTCGCAGAAAACACTACATTTATGGTCTAGTTATTGTACTTATAAACGAGAAACCACAACTACCTAATCTACATATCTTAAACCAATGACAAAAAAAGGATCTACAAAAAGCATCCCAAACTGGAAAAATCGTTTGACGATTCTACTGTTTGGAGTTGCTTCTTTCTGTGCTGTTGAGGCATCCGCACAGTACAAACCAGAAGGAACAAAGCAGGCAGCTTTTATTGATAAGGCCAATATGGACCTTACCGTAAAGCCCGGCGATGACTTTTATACTTATGCTAACGGTGTTTGGCTGAGAAACAATCCCGTACCGGCAAAGGAAACTCGCTGGGGCAGCTTTAACCAACTTCGCGATTTCAATATTGTAGCTGTTAGAACGATACTGAATGATGCAGCAAATAATAAAGGGGCTGCTTCCGGTTCTATTGAAAAGCGTGTAGGTGATTTCTATGCCGCAGGTATGGACAGTGCCACAATAGATAAGCTAGGCTATACACCTGTCAAAGCTGATCTGAAGCGTGTGCGCAAAGTTAAAGATGTAAAAGGTTTACTTAATGAAGTAGCCTACTTAAGAACTTCCGGTGCTGCCTCTCCTATGTTCGGCTTCTATGTTGGTCAGGATCGTAAGAACCCCAACAACATGGTGCCACAGCTTAGCCAGGGTGGTACAACATTACCGGATCGTGATTACTATCTGAAAGATGATGCCCGTAGCCAGAAAACTCAGGCTGCTTACAAGGAGTACATCACCAAACTCTTTAGCCTGACCGGCGTTTCTGAAGGTGAGGCAAAAAAGAATGCAGAAACCATTTTCAATTTAGAGAAGAAGCTGGCTGCTGCCCAGATGGCACGCGTGGAGATGCGTGATCCATACAAAACTTATAATAAATTTTCTGTAGCCGATTTCAGCAAAACCACTCCGAACATGGATTGGAAATCGCTGATGGCTAAAATGAAGGTAAGCGGTCAGGACACAATCTTAGTAAACAATCCTAAGTTCTTTACAGAGCTAAACGGTATGCTTACAAACGTACCAACCGCTGACTGGAATACTTACCTGCAGTGGAATGTATTGAAGTCTGCGGCACCATACCTGAGCACTGATTTCGTAGATGCTAACTTTGCGTTTTCACAGGCATTGACAGGTCAGAAAGTACAGACGCCGCGCTGGCAGCGTATGTCATCGCTAACCGACGGCACCATTGGCGAACTGTTGGGGCAGCTGTATGTGAAGAAGCATTTCAAGCCTGAGGCTAAGGCCAGGATGAATGAGATGATCGCTAACCTGATCAAGGCTTATGAGATCCGTATCAATGGTTTAGAATGGATGAGTGCTGAGACGAAGGAAAAAGCTTTGGCGAAACTTCATGCCTTCCGTCCGAAAGTAGGTTATCCTGACAAATGGAAAAACTACGAGGGTCTGGAGATCAGCCGTAAATCTTTCTTCCAGAACGTTCGCAACGCTGGCCAGTGGGCTTATAACGACATGGTGGGCCAGTTGGGCAAGCCAGTAGACAGAGAGAAGTGGGGTATGACCGCTCCGACTGTTAATGCCTATTACAGCCCTGTGATGAATGAGATAGTGTTCCCGGCAGGCATCCTGCAGTTCCCTTTCTTTGACCCTAATGCGGATGATGCTGTGAACTATGGTGGTATTGGTGCAGTTATTGGTCACGAAATCTCTCATGGTTTCGACGATTCAGGCAGCCAGTACGACAAAGACGGTTCTCTCCGCAACTGGTGGACGACAGAAGACCTTGCTAAGTTTAAAGCTAAAGCGCAGGACCTGCAAAAGCAGTATGATGCTTACACGGTGCTGGACACTATTCATGTAAATGGTAAACTTACGCTAGGTGAGAACATTGGTGACCTTGGTGGCTTAAGTGCTGCTTACGAAGCCTTTAAAATGACAAAGCAGGGACAGTCTAAGGAAATGATTGATGGCTTTACTCCTGATCAGCGTTTCTTCCTGGCCTGGGCCCAAGTGTGGCGTACAAACATTTTACCTGAAACTGCCGCACAACTAATTCTTACTGACTCTCACTCCCCAGGGCAATACCGTACTATTGGCGCCCCTGTAAATATGGATGCCTGGTATGAGGCATTTGATGTGAAGCCAGGAGATAAACTTTACAAAAAGCCAGAAGACAGAATCAGAATCTGGTAATTATATTGTTTACTGGTTCTTCCAGTGAAGAAAGGAAAGGGGTTTGATGGAAACATCAAACCCCTTTATCTTTTTCCTTAGGTATAGCACAGTAGAAGTCTCTATCCTGTTTTTATCTGTGTTCGCTAGCTGTTAGCAACTCCTATATCTTGGTTATACTATAATTTTTTGCTTAGTTCGTGTTGCAACAAAAGTAGCTGGCACAGATTTGCTGCTAAACTTAACTTTTTGTTGCATTAAAATTATTATTTACTCCCTTATTAAGCCCCTACATGGAGCAAATCACTACGCAGGAACCTCTAATTACCAATGATGCAGTCGTTCTTGGCATACTAGTCATCATACTGGCATTTGTATTCAAAACATCGTCTAGCAATCACCCTTTTTTCAGAAAGTTTTACTCTGTAGTACCATCGGTTCTACTATGTTACCTCATCCCTAGTATTCTTAATTCATTTGGTGTTATCTCGGGGGAACAGTCAGGACTCTACCATGTTGCCTCACGTTACCTGTTACCTGCCAGCTTAGTTCTATTTACCCTAAGCCTCGATTTGAAAGAGATCTGGAAACTACGCCACAAGGCTGGACTAATGTTCCTGACCGGCACGGTTGGCATTATGTTGGGAGGTCCGATTGCTGTTATGATTGTAGCGGCCTTTGCTCCTGACATAGTTGACGGTGAGGGCCCGATGGCTGTTTGGCGAGGTTTATCTACCATTGCCGGCAGCTGGATTGGAGGTGGTGCGAACCAATTGGCCATGTTTGAGGTGTTCAAGCCTGACCCAAACCTGTTCTCTGCTGTGATAGCCGTAGATGTAATTGTAGCCAATGTCTGGATGGCGGTTCTGCTTTACGGAGCAGGAGTCAGTGAACGCATTGACAGGTTCTTTAGAGCAGACAGCACAGCTGTAAATGACCTGAAGGATAAAATAGAAAAGTACCGACTCGGCATTATGCGTATTCCCAACCTATCCGACACTGCAATGATTGTAGGGGTAGGTCTTGGCGTTACGGGAATAGCTCATTTCTTCGCAGACATTATCGCCCCTTGGATTGAAGTAAATGCACCCTACCTGGATAAGTTTAGCCTTACCTCTGGCTTTTTCTGGATCGTTGTGCTTGCCACTACACTAGGTGTTCTTTTATCATTTACAAAGGCCCGTGACCTGGAGGGAGTAGGTGCTACACGAATAGGCAGTCTTTTCCTGTATATCTTAGTCGCCACCATTGGTATGCAGATGGATATACTTGCCATCGTTAGCCAACCTGGTTTATTTCTGGTCGGGCTCATATGGATACTAGTTCATTCACTACTGCTGATAATAATTGGGAAGTTGGTGAAGGCGCCGTTCTTTTTCCTGGCAGTTGGGAGTCAGGCAAACGTAGGTGGGGCTGCATCCGCTCCTATTGTAGCAGCAGCCTTTCATCCGGCATTAGCACCGGTAGGAGTGTTATTATCTATCTTAGGGTATGCAGTAGGCACTTATGCCGCCTATCTTTCCGGGCTCATGATGCAGATTGTAGCCCCTTAATCTGATAAAGTAGATCCCATTTATAAGCAATCAATTTCCTTCATAGTACAGTTGGTTTAGTGACATTAGTCACTGCACTGCAGGTATAAAAAAGAGAAATTTGCTTTGTAATCATTTTTGAAAAACCATGAAAGTAGAACAAATCTATACCGGCTGCCTTGCCCAGGGAGCCTACTACATTGAGAGCAACGGTGAGGCTGCTATCATCGACCCGCTGCGTGAGATTAAGCCTTACCTGGAGAGAGCAGAGAAAGACGGAGCTAAGATAAAGTACGTCTTGGAGACGCATTTCCACGCTGACTTCGTTTCAGGGCACCTGGACCTGGCTAAGGCCAGCGGCGCCCGAATTGTCTTTGGTCCTAATGCAAGCCCCACTTTTGATGCGCACATCACATCGGATGGCGAAGAGTTGAAAGTGGGCAAAGTGACTATTAAAGTATTGCACACGCCTGGCCACACGATGGAATCCACTACGTACCTCCTAAAGGATGAGAATAGCAGGGATTACGCCCTTTTCACCGGTGACACGCTCTTTATAGGGGATGTTGGCCGCCCGGACCTGGCAGCAAAATCAGACCTGACAAAAGAGCAACTGGCAGGGCACCTGTACGACTCACTTCGCAACAAGATCATGCCGCTTACTGATGATGTAGTTGTTTACCCGGCTCATGGAGCTGGCTCAGCTTGCGGTAAAAACATGAGCAAGGAAACGTTTGACACCCTGGGAAACCAGAAAAAGACGAACTATGCCCTCAGAGCGGACATGACAAAGGAAGAGTTTGTAAAGGAGGTGACAGAAGGCCTGCTTCCTCCTCCGGGTTACTTCCCTATGAACGTGAAGATGAACAAAGAAGGGTATAACAGCATTGACAGCGTAATGAACCTGGGGTTACAGGCTTTATCGCCAGATGCTTTTGAGGCTGCCGCCAATGAGACAGGAGCACTTATACTGGACACGCGTAAAGCACAGGATTTTGCTGCAGGCTGTATTCCTAACGCTATCTTCATTGGTATCGACGGAGGCTTTGCCCCTTGGGTAGGCACCCTTATCCCGGATATCAAGCAGCCCATCCTGTTCGTTGCCGACGAGGGCCGAGAGGAGGAAGTGGTAACAAGACTTGCGCGCGTAGGGTACGACCACGCCATCGGTTACCTGAAAGGAGGCTTCGCTGCATGGAGAGAGGCAGGCAAAGAAACAGACACTGTCACCTCTATCACAGCGGATACCCTTGCCACTAGCTTTGAGCAGGACATCAACATCAATATTATAGATGTGCGTAAGCCGGGTGAGTACCAGGCAGAGCATTTAGAAACTGCCGTTAACAAGCCTCTTGATTTTCTGAATGAACACCTGGCAGAGTTGCCAAAAGATGAGACGCTTTACATTCACTGTGCTGGCGGATACCGCTCCATGATTGCAGCTTCTATTCTAAAGGCACGTGGCTATGATATGTTAATCGATGTGCAAGGTGGCTATAAGGCAATTTCTGAAACAAACCTGCCGCGCACAAATTTCGTGTGCCCGAGCACCCTTCAGTAAAGGCTAAAAAGTAAGGTGGTAAAGGTACTCAAAGTCTTTACCACCTCATTTCTCTATAGACTATTCGATCAATATACCCATTTTGCCCATCTGGTAGTCACGCATGGCCTGCATGATTTCTGTCTGGGTGTTCATCACAAAAGGACCATGCGACACTACTGGCTCTTCCAATGGTTTTCCTGCCATTAACAGGAGGCGGGTGTCTTTTTTCGCGGTGATAGTGAAGTTCTCACCATCTTTATTTAGCACGAGCAGGTGGTGTCCGTCTACTTCTCCAAAACCTTCGTACCTCACTCTTCCATCCAACAGGTATAAGAAGGCATTATAATTTTCCGGAACGGGAAAGCAATAAGTTGTTTCAGCTTTCATCTCTATCCGAAGAGCCAGTATAGGAGTAGGTGTCTTTATCGGGCCTACAATACCCGCAAACTCTCCTGTAACAATTCTAATTCTTACTTTACCTCCCTCTATCTCCAGCACAGGCGTATCTTCAGCCTGTAGCGGTATGTATTCCGGCTGATTCATTTTGTGAGACCTTGGCAGATTCACCCAAAGCTGAATAATCTCCTGTTCTCCTCCCCTTTCATGAATATCTGCCGGAGGCCGTTCACTGTGAATTACTCCCATACCTGCCTGCATCCACTGGGTTCCTCCTTCATATACCACACTGTTGTTGCCCCGTGAATCGCGGTGGTGCACTCCCCCTTTGTACACAAAGGTAACCGGTGAAAAGCCTCTGTGGGGGTGGGGCCCCACCCCAGACTTTTGCGGAATAACTCCTTCTGGAACCCTGGAAACATGGTGGTGCAGCAGCAGGAAAGGATCTATTTGGTTTACCTGCTGGGTAGGGAACGGCTGCCGTACCGGCATTCCTCCCATGTCTACCACTTCAGCGTATAGCATCCGTTCAACTGTTCTGTTCTTCATCTTATTATGCGTGGTTACACTCTGCAAACATTTAAACTGCACTCCTGCTTGTTAGTTTCAAAGAAAGAGACCAAACTTAAACTGCTCCGCTTCAGGCATAAACCCAGGATTTAAAGAAGAAATTATGATTGTAAGCTTCAGATGCTAAGAAATAAGTCCTTTTTGGAAAGCATATCGGATAAGGGTGGCAGTGTTTTTTGTTTGAGTTTTCTCCAAGAGGTTCTGCCGGTGTGTTTCAATTGTTCTTTTGCTGGTATATAGCCTTTCAGCTATATCAGCATTGGTGAGCCCCTCTGCAATCAGGTTCAGTATTTCTAACTCCCTTTTAGTCAAATCCTTTACCTCTTTCTGATTCGAGACATTAACATGCACTTGAACAGGAACATCAGCATGTTGTTTTCGCAACAAATCAAGGGTAACGTTTGAGCAGATATAGGAGGTCCCTTTAGCTACCAAGCCAATCGCGGATATCAGTTCGTCTTTACCGGTGTCTTTTAGCAAATAACCTGTAGCCCCGGCCTCCATCGCCTCGTGAACATATTGTTCGTAATTAAGCATTGATAGCACTAATACTCTTACATCAGGAAAATGAATCTTTATATGCTTAATTGTATCTACTCCACTCTTTCCAGGCATATTAAGGTCAAGCAGTACTAAATCGGCGGTTATTTCGGATAGCAGCTTTATCAACTGTTCTCCATCTGCAGCTTCACCAACCACTTCAAGGGCATTTTCAATTTTCAGAAGCGCTTTTATTCCGTCCCGTATTAGCTTGTGATCATCAGCAAGAATGATTCTTATCATATGTGTTGTTTTATAGCTGAAAGTGTAGGGGTATGGGTAGTGTACAGGTTAAGGAAAGGATTCTAACCTCTCAAAAGGTTGTTAAAGATTCACTATTAAATACTTTTGCACAATTTATATGCTATTTAATATATACGTAATTATAAAAATACGTATTTGACGCAGTATCAATTAATTATTATTTTATTACATTAATTGCACATATTTAGATACATTTGATTACTACACTAACTTAACTTATTATGAAACAGGCTTACTCACTTCTATTATTTCACTTTTGTCCATCCCATCAGTCGCTATTCTGGTTTTGCCAGTTTGTTGGCATGAAACCATACAGGCTCGTGCAGGGAACCGTACCTGTTGTTTTCTAAAATAATAGCACCTTTCGCCAAGGAGCTTTGTCAAAAGGAACCTGAAGATGAAAAAGTTTGAAGCTGATGTAGAAAAGGACAGAGACCTAAGTATTGTAAGACTCTCGGGTGAATTAGATGCGAACACAGCTGTTTCAGCTGATGATGCACTACAAAGCGCTATAACGAAGGATTGCAAAGGGTTAGTGATTGACTGTAGTGAACTAGAATACATTTCTTCTGCCGGTCTTGGTGTTGTACTGGCTACCATGCATGCCTGTAACCACAATAGTATTAAGCTTGCTTTTTTTGGACTCCAGCCTAAGATCATGAACGTGTTCAGCATTCTGGGAGTGGAAAAAATAGTAAGCATAGCCAGCACAGAAGAGGAAGCCTGTAAACTAGTGGGTGGCTCCTAAAGCTTTACTCTCTGTTATTTGTTCTCCTTCTTTATCAATATTATCTTATTTGCCGTGAATGCAGGGGAACATAACTGAAAAAGCCGGATACATTTAAAAATGTATCCGGCTTTTTCAGTTATATTGGGTATGCTTCTATTTACCAGCTTTGATGGTGCCAGGTGTTATCCCTGCGCTCAGATTCTCTGCGTCTATCTTGGAAGTTCCGGTCATGGACACTTCTGTCAGAAGAGTACCGGTCTCCATACCCTTCGTTGTCCCTGTCTCTGTTGTAGCCATATGTATCGCCTCGTGAATAACCATGCTGGCTACTGGCATTTCTGTAATCTCTGTTCCTGTCATGAACTGACCCACTTCGGTATCCCCCACCATACCCTGACGAGGACACAAAATCATCAGCGTTTCCTCCGCCTCCACTCATGGCTCCATAATCTGAAGAACCGCCAAAGCTTCCATGGGAGCTATAATTTGATCCACCAAAGCCGGAGCCACTATAGCCTCCAAGTCTACCAGATCCATACCCCTGTTCGCGTTGTGCATTTCGTTCACGCTCCATTTTCGAACGCCTGTCCTCGCTCTCAGAACTTCCTCCAAAGCTGAAGAAACCATATCCCTGCCTGACATTATCCAGCCTATGTCGGTCTCCCCTCACATTTTTATAGTAGTTGTCCTCCATCTCATAATCCCGGTTTCTGTAGCTCCTGGCCCTGTCATCCTCATTCCGGTAATGATTGTACTTACCGCCCCTATAGCGATCTTCATACTCCCGTCCAAAGTCGCCGTCTCGGGTATTGCGGTCAAAGTCTCTTCTGTTCTCTTCTGCCCCAAGCCCGCCGTGGTAATATCTATTTCTGGTGTCTCTATCCATTTTAATATTTGTTTAGATGATACAATAGTGTACCCTTTCTAAACGCATTTCACTGGCATCTGTTTAGCACCTTTACCCTACAGCCATAAATCAGAAAGACCCGGACAATGCCCAGGTCTCTCATTCCATGTTATATTGCCAAAAAATTATCAGCTCATAGTTTTAGTCCCGTGGACCATAGCCTGTAGTAAAGTAGCCATAGGTATTGCGGCGAGGAACATCACCAGCTTCATTAAAATTTCCTCCTTCTATTGTAGGCTCAAACCTACTACCACCTTCTATGTCTGAGCTACTAAATTTGCCCTCTTTTACATTTCCGCTTTCATAGGGTGAGTAGTAGCCAAGATCACCTTTTCTCCTATCTTTATAAGGACGAGGACCTCCGCTGTGATTTCCGTACCTGTTTCTGTAGGTAGAAGTACTGGAGTGTTCATGGGTACTAGGGTAGCTTTTCATTCTAAGTCCTGGAACAGATTCAGAACCACGTCTGCCCGCATTGTTTAAGGCAGCATTCCAGTTACTTTTAAAAGGATCATACAAGTCTCTGTACTCCTTCCGCTGCCTGCTTTCGTAAGAATCCTGCTGGTAATCTTGTTCAAAGGAGCCGTTCGCATAACTCTCCTGCTGATAATTTCTGTTCATGGCCATACACTATTATAAAATAAACAAATTCTTGGACTTTAAACGTAACTTCCGATAGGCGGTTTTAGTTTCTTTCCTGCTAATCAACATTAATCCTGACATCAAATTCACGAGGGTATGAAGAATTTTATTGTTTAAACGTAGATCATGAAAACAAGGCTATCAAGCATTTACACAAAAATCTATGAATCAATGTTTTATGCAAAAAGAAATACATATTGGAACATCGGGTTGGCACTATAAACATTGGATGGGTAACTTTTATCCTCCTGAATTAAAGAGTAAAGATTTTACCTCTCATTACACACGCTTCTTTAAAACCGTTGAGATTAATAACTCCTTTTATAGACTTCCTTCCTCCGGAACGTTTTTAAACTGGCGCACTTCTGTACCCGACGATTTTCTTTTTGCTGTAAAGGCAAACCGATTTATCACCCACATGAAAAAGCTGAAAGACCCACAAGAAAGTTTGGACCGTTTCTTCACTAATGTAAACGCCTTAGGAGAAAAGCTTGGTCCTATACTCTTTCAGCTTCCACCCGGGTGGAAAGTAGACACGGAAAGGCTGCAGAACTTCCTTTCGCTACTGCTCTCCTACTATACCTATACCTTTGAATTCAGACATGAGAGTTGGTATACGGAGGATGTCCTGCAATTACTTAGAGACTATAACGTAAGCTTCTGCATCTATGAGTTGGCAGGTCTCATGTCGCCTATTGAGGTAACTGCCGATGTGGTTTATGTAAGGCTTCATGGACCAGGAGGTAGATATGCTGGCAGTTACGATGAAAGTGCCCTAAGGTGGTGGGCCAACACCTGCCTGGAATGGCAATCTGCCGGACTGGAGGTGTTTATTTATTTCGATAATGATGAGGCCGGCTACGCTGCATTCAATGCACAAAGACTGCAGGAACTGGTACAGAACAAATTAATGTAGGAACATTAAACAAACCGCAATCTTATGATGTTGCACAGGTGATATTTACAAAATGCTAAAATTCTATGGCCTGCTATGTAGTAAATATTACTTTTATGGCATCATAGCTTTTATTTCACTAAGAATAAAAATGAGTAATATAACAACTGATATATGTATCGTAGGGGCAGGTCCTGTTGGGCTTTTTGCTGTTTTTGAAGCTGGATTGTTAAAAATGAGGTGCCATGTGGTAGACGCTTTGCCTGCCGTTGGTGGTCAGCTTACAGAGATTTACCCGAAGAAGCCTATTTATGACATACCTGGTTTTCCGGAAATTCTGGCTGGTGATCTGGTACAGAACCTACAAAAACAGATTGCCCCTTTTCATCCTACCTTTACCTTAGGCGAACGGGTAGAGCATCTCGAAAAACAGGAAGATGGCTCCTTTATAGTAACAACTGTGGCAGGCACAGAGATAGCCTGTAAAGCAGTAGTAATTGCCGGAGGCCTTGGCTCTTTTGAGCCTCGCAAGCCTGCCATTGAAAACCTGGAGAGCTTTGAGAATAAGGGGGTAACTTACATGGTACGTGATCCCGAAGACTTTAAGGATAAGCGCGTGGTGTTGGCTGGCGGTGGCGACTCAGCTCTGGATTGGGCTATATACCTGGCGGGAATCTGTAAAGAACTGACACTGGTGCACAGGGGCACGTCTTTTAGAGGAGCTCCTGAATCAGCAGCTAAGGTCACCAGCATGGCCGAAGAAGGCCAGATAAAACTAATACTTAAATCAAATGTAACGGAAGTACATGGGAGTCATAAGCTAGACAAAGTAACTGTAATGGTCAACAATGAAAGTCCTTACGAGATTGAAACAGACTACTTTGTCCCGCTCTTTGGGTTAGTGCCAAAGCTAGGCCCCCTTGAAAACTGGGGACTGGAACTGGAGAAGAATGCCATTGTGGTAAACACCACCGACTACTCCACAAATATTCCGGGTGTTTATGCTATTGGTGATATAAATACTTATCCGGGTAAGTTAAAGCTAATTTTATGTGGCTTCCATGAGGCGGCTCTGATGGCTCAAAGCGCTTACAATATCCTATACCCGAATAAAAAGTTCGTTCTAAAATATACTACCGTTAACGGAATTCAAGAATTGTAACATGGAAGACGCAATAACTATATTTGTTGAGCAGGACAACGGCGAACGCATTGCCCTGGAAGCTCCTACTGACATGGGGCTGTCTGTGATGGAAGTACTGAAGGCGAACGAGTTTGATGTGCAGGCTGTATGCGGAGGAATGGCCATTTGTGCTACCTGCCATGTAGAAGTGCTACAAAGCGGACCTCTGCCCGAAATGAATGATGATGAGGCCTATATGCTGGAATCACTGCCGCATGCAACAGATAGCAGCCGCCTTTCCTGCCAATTGAAAGTAAATCCGGAACTGGATGGACTGGTGGTTCGGATAATGCCTGAAGCATAAATGTTAGAAGGAGGCTAAAGCCTCCTTCTTTATTTTACAGTCGGTAAAAAAGGTTTTAACAAACTATACTCGTTCTAAGGGTACTGTAGGTATAAAAATAAAGTGATAAAATCGTCCTCAGCACCCGAAAAGGACAATCTTATCACTTTATGTAGCGGTAATTACCAGGTTAATCAAAGGATTAAACTTAGCGTTACAGCTTATGGCTCAACCAACTTGATTTATAAAGCTGTTTCGTTATCTATTGTTACCGCTTTTATACTTTACGCCCTCGTGTAGCTATAGTTATATTATTTAAGTGTAAATTCACAAAATTCAGTCTTAATACTTCTATTACTAGGTGTTTATACTTAGCTACAACAGCGATGAACCTTGTACTTGAAAGTCTTAAATCGTTACCACCCACTAGCCAGCACATCGGCAATATGCATAGTTCGTATAGGCTTACTCTGCTTTTGTATATACGCCTCCAGGTGCATCAGACAGCTGCTATCCGTAGATACAATGTAATCAGCACCTGTAGCAATAGCGTTCTCCACTTTTTGCTCTGCCATAGCCGTTGAAATAGCTTCGAACTTAACGGCAAAAGTACCACCAAAACCGCAACAGGTTTCACTGTCTTCCATCTCTACCATTTCCAAGCCTTGTACACTACTTAGTAAAGCTCGCGGACCTGCTTTTATTCCGCACTCGCGAAGCGCACTACAGGAGTCATGGTAGGTGAATTTGCCCTCTAACACGGCTCCAGGTATACTTGTTATCCCCATAACATCTGTCAGAAACTCCGTCAGTTCATACACTTTTTTCTGCATGGTGCGGTACTTAACAAGGTTTGAAGATTTCACGAAGATATCCTGGTAAGCATTACGGACCATCCCCACACAGGAAGCCGAAGGGGCCACAATGTAATGAGATGTTTCGCTCGAGAAATCGTTCAGGAACTTAGTCGCCACTTCACGGGCCTCATTAAAGAAGCCGGCATTGAAAGCTGGCTGACCGCAGCAAGTCTGGTTAGGATTATAGTTTACCTCGCACCCTATCTTCTCCAGTACCTTCACCATGTTCATACCAGTCTCAGGGAAGAGTTGGTCTACAAAACATGGTATAAAAATATCTACAACTATTCTTCTTGCCATAATCAGGAAAAGACAACACTTGACTCAGCCAGTGCCCTGTCAAACGCTGCTTTGTTTAGGTTCAAATTTAAACCAATATTTTTGAAGTAGCCGACTAAATTTTCTGTTGCCATGTTGCCAACCAGTTCATCTTTAGCCATTGGACAACCACCATACCCTCGCATGGCTCCATCAAACCTCCTGCACCCGGCTTTGTAAGCTGCCTCTACCTTTTCTTGCCAGGTAGTGGGGGTTGTGTGAAGATGTGCCCCAAACTCTACCCCTTTGAAGGCAGGAATAAGATGCCCAAACAGGTAGGAAATGTTCTCGGGATTTGACACACCAATAGTGTCTGACAGCGAAATAATTTTTACCTCCAGCTTATGCAGTTCCTCAACAAACCGAATAACGGTTTCTGCATCCCAGGGATCATTATAGGGGTTACCGAAACCCATTGAGATATAGGTTACCAGTTTTTTGCCATGCTTATGGCATATTTCCTGAATTTGCGCCAGTTGCTCCATAGCCTCTGCAATACTCTTGTTTGTATTGCGCTGCTGAAAGGTTTCAGAAACAGAAAGCGGAAAGCCGAGGTAGTCAATCTGCTTATGCTGTGCCGCATCATCGGCTCCACGCACATTGGCAATTATTGCCAGCAGTTTAGAATTCGTTTTCTCCAGTTCCAGGTTTGCAAGCACCTCAGCAGTATCACTCATCTGCGGAATTGCTTTCGGGGAAACGAAACTCCCAAAATCTATGGTATCAAAACCTACTTCTAAAAGAGTGTTGATATAGGCGATCTTTTTCTCTGTTGGTATAAATTCTTTGATGCCTTGCATGGCATCCCGGGGGCACTCAATTATTTTCATAGTAGCGTTACTTCTATCTTTTGTCCTTTAGTAGGGTATCATTCAAATATACAAATTATACAGCCTCCTTCTTAAACCATCGGTACTGTTTCTCTATTTTATAAGTTAAACTATTCTTTCTAACTTAAAGAAGAATTTTGTGAGCCACATATGACCCATATCCGAAACAGTACAATCTTAATTACTGGTGGCGCTTCAGGCATCGGGCAGCTAATGGGACAAATGAGCCTGGAGCGCCAGGCCAGGTGCCTTATCATCTGGGACATTAATCCAGCCCAATTGCAGTCAGCAGCATCACGTTTAACCGAAAAAGGATACCAGGTTTTCCCTTTTGAGGTTGATGTGGCAGATGCCGTACAGATCCAGAAAGCCTCAGAGCAGATCATACGTGAGATTGGTGTTCCTGATATTATCATTAACAATGCCGGCATTGTAGTAGGAAAAACCTTCGCCGATCATTCATACGCTGACATAGGCCGGACAATCAATGTCAATGTACTGGGCGTAATGTACGTAACCAGGGCTTTCTTACCTGGAATGCTTACCCGTGGAACCGGACACATTGTAAACATTGCCTCGGCTGCCGGCCTGTTACCAAACCCGCGCATGAGCGTATATGCCTCAAGCAAGTGGGCTGTACTAGGTTGGTCTGAAAGCTTACGGCTGGAATTGGAAGAGCATTATCCGGAGTTGCACGTCACTACGGTTACACCCAGCTACATTGACACCGGCATGTTTGCGGGTGTTAAGGCTCCGCTGCTAACTCCTATCATTAAACCTCAAGCTATGGCAGCAGCCATTCTTAATGCTGTGGAGAAAAACAAAATTCTGTTAAGAAAACCTGCCATTGTTTACCTGTTGCCTGTACTGCGTGGCATACTTCCTACCCGTTTATTCGACCTGGTCGTTGGCCGCCTGTTTAACGTATATTCTTCCATGAATCATTTTGCAGGTCGCCCAACTGCAGAAGCCCTTACTTCACACAAACCAAAAGCTTAAAGCTATGGATAAACCCACACATGAAGCTAAGACAACTCCTTCCCCACCCGAAACAGCTAAGGAGCGGGTTCAGCAACTGGTTCAGAAGCAGCGAAGCTTCTTCGAAGGGCATGGCACCCTGGATGTTGAGTTCCGGAAGCAGCAGCTTCAGATACTGCAGAAAGCCATACGAAAGAATGAGCAGAAAATCATTGATGCTATGTATGCCGACTTTCGGAAGCCTCCCTTTGAGTCTTTCGCCACTGAAATAGGCTTTACAGAAATTGAATTGAAGCACACTTTAAAGAACCTGAAAAAGTGGGCAAAGCCGAAGCGGGTAAAGGAAACAATTCTGAACTTCCCGGCTAAAAGCTACATCTATCCAAAGCCTTATGGGGTTGCCCTGATTATTGCTCCCTGGAACTACCCCTTTCAGCTCATGCTGGCACCACTCATTGGTGCTATGGCAGCAGGCAACTGTACTATCCTTAAACCTTCAGAAATAACCCCCAACACATCTGCTGTAATCGCAGAGATTATTCGCCAGAACTACAGTGAGGAGTATATAGCTGTTGTTGAAGGAGGTGTGGAGACAACTCAACACCTGCTGGATGAGCGGTTTAATTACATCTTCTTTACTGGCAGCACCAAAGTAGGGAAGATCATTATGCAGGCTGCTGCAAAAACCCTAACACCAGTTACCTTAGAATTGGGAGGTAAGAGCCCGGCCATAGTTACCGAAGACGCTGACCTGGAGTTAGCTGCAAGGCGAATTACGTGGGGTAAGTTTATTAACGCGGGCCAAACGTGTGTTGCTCCTGATTATGTGTTGGTGCAGGAGCAGGTAAAAGAGGAATTCATTCAACTGGTTTCTCAAACCATTCATAATTTTTATGGAGACGATCCTTCGAAGAGCCCTGACTTTGCCCGCATTGTAAACAGGAGTCACTATAACAGGCTAAAAAGTTATTTGCAAGATGGGAATATGCGGACCGGGGGAGAAACAGATGAGAACTCTTTCTACATTGCTCCAACTGTACTTGACCAGGTAACCTGGCAGCACCCGGTTATGCAGGAAGAAATATTTGGGCCGATACTCCCGGTGCTTTCGTTTACGAGCCTGAATGATGCCATTGAGACCGTAAACGGTGGGGAAAAGCCCTTGGCTTTGTATCTGTTCTCTTCGTCTAAGAACAAGCAGGACGTAGTATTGAGGTGTGCTCACTTCGGGGGTGGCTGCGTTAACGATACCCTTTCCCATCTGGCAAACCCAAACCTTCCGTTTGGAGGTATAGGTGAAAGTGGCATGGGAAGTTATCATGGACAAACAAGCTTTGACTTATTTTCGCACCAGAAAAGTGTGTTACACCGTGGTACCTGGCTGGACCTCCCACTACGCTATCCCCCTTACGCCGATAGACTGAAGCAGCTTCAGAAATTCTTCAAGTGGCTCTGATACACCGGGTATAATTCGGCAGCAGCGGTGCCCCTGCAAAGAAATATATAATTCTGCGTATACAATCACGGACTACACGTATGCATGCAGAAACTATCACGACTATGGAAAACCTTACTGCTTACCTCGACGATTCACTGGTACCACTTGAACGTAAGATAAAAGAGTACCTGGAACTTGAAGGTAAAATCAGAAAGCTGGAAGTTGAAATAATAAACCTGAAAGCTAAGGCAACAGCACCTGGCAACCATCAGAAGCAGGAAGAGGGAACTACAGAGGCTAAGTCATCAGAAGATAATCTGAAGGAAGATGAACAGCTTTTGGATATCATGCTCCAGCGCTACAGGGAAATGCAGAACGAAGTGATAAAGATGCTACCGGAGCAGAACAAATTTATTGAAATTGACTTGGGTTATGGCCCAAGTATGGTAGGTTACTTTACCGTTGACCTGGAAACACATACCCAGCTTCCGGAACCTGTGCTGCGTGTTGTACATTGACTCCTTCTGCGTAACCGTCTCCTAAATTCTTTAACACAAATGCCTTAAATCATAACCATTCATGGGCTTTTTGCTTTTGTACTTATCTGTTGCTCTGTTTTTTTCTTTTCTATGCTCACTGCTCGAAGCATCTCTGCTTAGCATTACCCCTTCCCATGCCACTATCCTCAGCAAAGAAAATCCATCACTGGGTGAAGATTTGCACCACTTTAAAGAGAATATAGACAGGCCTCTTGCAGCCATACTTACCTTAAATACCTTTGCCCATACGATTGGAGCTGCCGGCGTGGGTGCACAGGCGCAGTTGCTATGGGGTGAGGAAGCCTTGACAATCGTATCTGTAGTACTGACCATCGTTATACTCATTTTCACTGAGATAATTCCTAAAACACTGGGAGCTAATTACTGGAAGCAGCTAACCCCTTTTACTGTCCGGACACTCAAAATATTGATCTATTCCCCACTTTACCCTATTATTATTCTGTCGCAGTTCATCACCAAGCGCCTCAAAACAGAAAAGGGCCGTAGCGTATTAAGCCGTGCTGATTTCACGGCAATGACAGAAATAGGAATCAAGGAAGGTATCTTCAAGAAAGGAGAGTCACAGATCATCCAGAACCTTCTGCGATTTAATAAAATACTGGTTCGCCATATCATGACACCCCGGACCGTTATAGTAAGCGCCCATGAAGACACCACTATTGTAGACTTCTTCAAAAGCTTTCCGGACCTGCGCTTCTCCAGAATACCTATCTATAAAAGTAACCTGGATGATGTGTCGGGGTATGTTCTAAAGGATGAGGTAATGTATAAGCTGATCAATGATGAGGGGCATCTGCCGTTAAAATCAATCTCCAGGAATATACAGGTAGTTACAGAGCATATCCCCATCCCTACTGTTTTTTCCCGCTTGCTTGAAAAGCAGGACCAGATTGCTTTAGTGGTAGATGAGTACGGTGGTACGGCCGGTTTAATTACAATGGAAGATATTATTGAAACACTTCTTGGAATGGAGATTGTTGATGAAATGGACCAGATTGCAGACCTGCAAACCTGGGCCCGTACCAATTGGGAGAAACGCGCCAAGCGCCTTGGCTTTAAACCGGAGCAAGAATAGGGGTTAGAAACAGCTCTTAAAAAAGCCTGCTGCAGATCTCTGCAGCAGGCTTTTTTAACCTTTTATTTGCTTTAATGGAACTGTTCCTCCTCTGTAGAACCAACTAAGGCAGCAGTAGAAGCTTTACCCGAAGTAACCGTGTTTTGCACCGCATCAAAATAGCCTGTTCCCACAAACGACTGATGCTTTACCGCCTTAAAACCTTCACTTGTCAGGGCAAATTCCCGCTGCTGCAGCTCTGAGTAGCCGGCCATACCGCGTTGCTTATATGCTCTTGCCAATTCAAACATACTTGTGTTCAAGGCATGGAATCCTGCCAGCGTGATGAACTGGAATTTGTACCCCATGGCGGCAAGCTCTTCGCGGAAGCTTTCCATTTCTTCTACACTTAATCTGGCTGCCCAGTTAAACGATGGTGAGCAGTTATAAGCCAGAAGTTTACCCGGAAACTCTTTATGTATAGCCTCTGCAAACTGTCGTGCCTGCTCCAGATCCGGATGAGATGTTTCCATCCAGATCAGATCGGCATACGGAGCATAAGCCAGTCCACGAGCAATACCTTGCGCTATACCATTTCTAACATGGTAGAAACCTTCACTGGTCCTTGGCTCATCCAGTATAAATTCATGGTCGCGCGGGTCTATATCGCTGGTAAGCAGGTTTGCGGCATCAGCATCGGTACGGGCTACAAGCAAAGTAGGCACTCCCATTACGTCTGTAGCCAAACGTGCAGCAACTAATTTATTTATCGCCTCCTGTGTTGGCACCAGTACTTTGCCACCCAGGTGTCCGCACTTTTTCGCAGATGACAACTGGTCCTCGAAATGCACGCCAGAGGCACCTGCTTCTATCATCATCTTCATCAGTTCAAATGCATTCAGGTTACCGCCAAAACCAGCCTCTGCATCAGCCACAATAGGCACCATGTAATCTATCTCTCCGTCTCCGTTTACGCTCTGTATCTGATCAGCGCGCAGGAGTGAGTTGTTGATTTTCTTTACCACGTTCGGAACGGAATCTGCAGGGTATAAGCTTTGGTCAGGGTACATCTGCCCTGCTAAGTTTGCATCAGCCGCCACTTGCCAGCCACTTAAGTATATGGCATTCAACCCGGCCTGCACCTCCTGTACCGCCTGGTTTCCGGTAAGAGCACCTAACCCTGCCACATAGGGTTCAGAGTGCAGCAAACGCCATAGTTTTTCTGCACCGTTCCTGGCCAAGGTAAACTCTATCTGCACGGAGCCCTGCAGCTTAACAACCTCATCGGCACTGTAAGGTCTCTTGATTCCGGCCCAGCGTGGGTTTTCGATCCAATCTCTTTCAATCTTCTGGATTCTTTCTTTTTTGTTCATGGCTATAGAAAATTTAAATTCGCTTTTTGATGATTCTGTGGGTTACTGTTAGTCTTACTTTGTGCTTGCACGGCACTACTCGATGTACTTGTATGCAGGCAGGGTCAGGAACTCTACAAAACACTGCGAGAGAACCAGCTCTGAGAAAAGATGAGAAGCCCTTTCAAAGTGACAGTTTTTAAACATGGCCAATCCGACCTCTTCTTTAATGCCTTCTGTTTCCTCTTTAATAAGTTGCAGTACCCGCTCTTCTGATATTTCCAGGCCGTCATCAGTTTTAGTGTGCGGATGATGCAGCCACTGCCATACTTGTGCCCTGGAAATTTCGGCTGTGGCAGCATCTTCCATCAGGTTGTGTATCGCTGCAGCACCGGTACCGCAAAGCCAGTTCCCGATGTACATAATGCCAACATTTATGTTTAGCCTCAGCCCTGCCTCCGTTATTTTTCCTTCTTTGATCGTGAAGTCGGTAAGATCATCAGCCCTTACCTGCACGTCTACCCGAAGAACTTCTTTCTGATGCGGCTTATCACCCAACACCTTATCAAATTCTTCCCGGGCCACCTGCACCAGGTCAGGGTGCGCTACCCACGTGCCATCAAAGCCATTTTTTGCTTCGAAGGCTTTGTCTGCTTTCACCTTTCTGAAGGCGTTTTCATTTACAGCAGGGTCGCGGCGGCTTGGAATAAAGGCCGCCATGCCTCCCATCGCGTGTGCCCCCCGTATATGGCAGGTTTTTACCAATAGGTTAGTATAGGCCTTCATGAAAGGAACCTGCATGGTTACATCTGTTCTATCCGGGAACAGCACATCCTCACGGTTCCTGAATTTCTTAATGGCACTAAAGATATAATCCCATCTACCTGCATTCAGGCCCACAATGTGGTCACGCAACTCGTACAGGATTTCGTCCATTTCAAAAGCAGCGGTGATTGTCTCGATTAGCACGGTTACTTTGATTGTACCAACCGGAATACCAAGCGCCTCTTGGGCTGCCACAAAAACATTGTTCCATAGCCTTGCCTCCAGGTGACTCTCCAGCTTAGGTAAGTAAAAGTATGGCCCTGTACCACGCTTCAACAGTTCTTCAGCATTATGGAAAAAGTATAAACCAAAGTCGAAAAGAGAAGCAGAAACCGGCGTACCACCAATTGTCAGGTGTTTCTCGTTTAAATGCCAGCCCCTAGGTCTCACTTTAAGAACAGCCACCTCTTCCTTCAGGCGGTATACTTTGCCGTTATGTACTGTAAAGTCAATGTCTTTTCTGATGGCATCGCGCAGGTTGATCTGGCCCTGCACTACATTCTCCCACGTTGGAGAGTTTGCATCCTCAAAATCTGCCATAAACACATTGGCACCGGAGTTTAGCGCGTTAATAACCATCTTCCGGTCAACGGGGCCGGTTATTTCTACCCGTCTCATCTGAAGATCCTTTGGCACATCTCCCACACGCCAGTCACCCTCCCGCACATGCTTCGTTTCCGAAAGGAAATCAAGTTTCTCTCCTGCATCTATTCTATTCTGGCGTTCTTTCCGCTTCTCTAGCAGTTCTTTTCTCCTGTCGTCAAACCTGAGGTGCAGCATCTCCAGGAAATCCAGTGCTTTGGGTGTCAGGATTTCGTCTGCTCCTTCTGTAGATTTTACCTTAACTTCGGCAGTGTTTTCTAAGATCATAATACTATTGACTTAAATGGTGATTAATTATCCCTTTTTCATCTATACGCGAACAATTTACTTCTGGCGAATTTTCGCTAAATATTTTTTTTCGTTTTTTAGGAGATTATCGCAAAAAGCTCTTTCTTAGATTATATTTAACCTTTTGAGGCTCTTATGAAACTGCAGGAAGACGTAATCAGGATAATCTTTGGACTGAAAGTAAAGCAGTTACGCAGTGATAAAGGTATTTCTCTGACTGATCTTGCCGCTGTAACTGGTATCTCGGTATCTTACCTGAATGAGATTGAGAAAGGAAAAAAACACCCCAAGCCAAGTAAGACTGCTATTATAGCCGATGCGCTGGGTGTATCCTATGATTATCTTGTATCGCTAAAACTGAACAAGCGCCTCCAACCTGTGGGGGAGTTACTACAGTCTAACATACTTTCGGAGTTACCCCTCGAGCACTTTGGCCTAGACATCAACCGTGTTCTGGACCTGTTTGCAACTGCCCCTGCTAAATTGAGTGCTTTTATAAACACTCTGCTGGAGATTTCCAGAGCCTTTGACCTGCGTGTAGAGCAGTTTTATTTCTCAGCCCTTAGATCATACCAGGAGCTTCATGACAATTACTTCGATGAAATTGAATTAGAGGCAGAACGTTTCCTGGAGCAATTTCAACTGAACGAGGAGATCACCCCTACTTTTGATGAACTCGCCATCATACTCCTGGACCAATTTAACATAACAATTCAAACAGAGAACTTTGTCAACCATACTGAACTTGCCAGTCTCCGTTCAGTATTTGTTCCTGGTGCCAGACCACAACTGCTCCTAAATCCTGCTTTGACGGTGCAGCAGAAAACGTTTGCCTTAGCCCGTGAACTAGGTTTTCAGTATCTGAACCTGCAGGAAAGGCCTTACACTTCCACATGGGTTAAAGTAGGTTCTTTTGAGGAGGTTCTTAACAACTTTAAAGCTTCATACTTTGCAGGTGCTTTGCTGCTAAACCAGGACAGGCTCGTAGAGGATATACAGGTTTTATTTTCACAGCCTGCATGGAGACCTGACCTGCTGTTGAAGCTGATGGAGAAGTACCGTACTTCCCCGGAAACACTACTGCACCGCTTTACATCGCTGCTCCCGAAGTTTTTTGGGATAAAGCAGCTGTTTTTTCTCCGTTTTCATCATACTCCGGAAACAGAAAGCTTTTATCTTACAAAAGAGCTGCATTTAGCTGGCCTGCATAACCCGCACGCCTCTTTTCTGAATGAACATTACTGCCGTCGCTGGATTTCCCTTACCATTTTTAATGAAGTGGAAAAGGAAACAAATGCCCGGAACACCTTAGTCGGCATCCAAAAATCTTCTTATATCAACTCTGACAACGAGTATTTGGTACTGGCCCTGGCGCAGCCCACAGAAAATCGCCACGGTACTATAAGCATTGGCTTGCTGATTAATGAAAATCTCAGAAATAAAGTTATTTTTTTAAACGATGCGGCCATACTTACCCGTGAGGTTAATGAGACCTGCGAACGTTGCCCTGCACTGAACTGCATGGAACGGGCTGCGGCCCCAATTATATTAGAGAAACAGCTTTGGCAGGAGCAGGTAAGTGAAACACTAACTAAGCTTCTAAAAGAGAATAAATAGGCACACCTGTGATTTGATACCTTCCTTGTCTACTGTAGAAAATAACTGCCGCCCTTTAGCCTGATAATCGAAAAAATCCTATCTTCGTTTTGTAGGAGCCGGATATAGCCGGCATTGAAGGAGAAGACCAGAAGTTGCCATGTCCCAGATATTTTTTCGTCAAACCATCGTGTATGAGGAGCAGTATGCTCCGCTCTCGCTATTCGAACTGCACCAACAGATCCGGGAGGAGCTGGAGGTAGCTTTCCCGGAAAGCTATTGGGTGGTGGCAGAAGTGGCCCAGGTCAATGTTGATAAGCGCAAAGGCCACTGTTACCTGACTTTGGTGGATAAAGGCGACGATGCACGACAAATGCTGGCACAGGCACGGGCTACTATTTGGGGTACACGCTACCAGATGCTCGGCCGCTACTTTGAAGAGAAAACGGGACAACCTTTAAAAGCGGGACTAAAAGTATTGTTACAGGCTTCCGTTCGCTTTCATGAACTCTACGGCCTTAGCCTCGACATCTCCAATATCGATCCTAATTATACTATCGGTGATTTAGCGAGGCAGCGGCAGGAAACATTGAAACGGCTGGAGGCAGAAGGCCTGCTTACTGCGAACAAAGAACTGGAATTGCCATTGGTGCCACAAAGGCTGGCAGTCATTTCTTCAGCTACTGCAGCAGGCTACCAGGATTTTATACATCAGCTGCTGAACAACAGCTACGGTTATGTTTTCTATACAACGCTTTTCCCGGCTGTAGTGCAGGGGAATGATTCTCCTGCCTCAGTGGCTGCGGCCATGGCCCGGGTAATTGAAGAAAAAGAAAACTTCGACATTATCATTCTGATTAGGGGCGGCGGTTCTCAAACAGACCTCAGCTGTTTCGACGACTATAAAATAGCCGCTGCTATTGGCCACTCTCCCCTGCCAGTTTTAACCGGCATAGGTCACGAACGCGATGAGAGTATAGCGGACCTTGTTGCCCACACACGCCTCAAAACTCCTACTGCGGTTGCAGGTTATCTTATTGATAGGTTTCGTGAAGCGGAAGAGTTAGCAGAGGGATTGTATGACAGTATCCGGATGTTTTCTGCACAACAGTTAAAAGCAACATCTGACAGGCTCGAGCGAATAAGTTTGCGCTATAACAACAACTCCAGGCAGTTACTGCAGGCTAACAAAGAGAAATTAGAACAACTCTCCCGTGGACTTTTGCTCAAGCCTAAGTCCTTTATGGAGGCTCAGCGGCATGTGGTAAGCGACTATGAGAAGGAAATAAATTCTGAAGTCAAAGATCTGTTGCATCAGCGTGAAAAATACCTGCAGGAGCTTTCGGTTTGTGTAGAAGGGAAAAGTCAGCGTTACATGCACATGAAGGAGCATGAACTGAACCACCTGGTGCATTGCCTGGAAACAGAGGCAAAAGAAAAGCTACAGCGCAGCCAGATCAGCTTCGCCAAAAGAAGTGATAAGCTGGAATATGGCATCCAAAAGAAGATGCAGCAGGAAGTACATCGCCTGAAGCTGCTGGAGATGAGCATAGAAGCAAATAACCCGGAAAAGATGCTTTTACGTGGCTATACCTTAACTTTGCTAAACGGCAGAATTGTGAAAAGTACAAAAGAAGTGAAGAGTGGAGACGTGGTGGAAACGAGGATGAAAGATGGTACGCTCCATAGTATGATTGTAAACATTGACAAAGATGAATAAGGAACTGAACGAAATGACTTACAGGGAAGCTACCCAGGAGTTGGAGGAAATTTTAAGGGCCATAGAAAATGATGCCGTTGATGTGGACGAACTAACACAAAAGGTACAGCGTTCTTCCCAGCTTATAAAGCTTTGCAAAGAAAAGCTTCGCAAAGCGGAGAAAGCTATAGACCAGGTTTTCAACGAGGAGAACTGCGAAGAACCAGTTAAGCAAAAATCCTCCGACAGCAAAAAGAGCCAGGGAGGTAATACTCTATTTTAGCCCTTGCTATACATAAACAACAAAGCCGCCCTGAATCCAGGGCGGCTTTGTTGTTTATACTGTACTTTTTATCCTGTCATCAACGCTCCACCGGAAGCCTGTTCAGAACTTGAATGCTGCGTTAATTTCGAGAGCATCCACCTGGCTTCCTGGCAAGTATCCAGATGATACTTTGCAACAGAATGGCCATTACCAATCTTTACTGTATAGGCATTGCGCGGCATAGCCTTAAAGATATCTTCATCGCCCCAGTCATCGCCAATAGCCAGCACAAACTTGTGCGGATACTTACTTAGCCAATAGCTGGTAGCCTTTCCTTTATTTATCTCCTGTGCCTTTACTTCCACAGCCATCTGACCGTCTAACACCTGTAAGTTACTATTTGAAGCCAGGAAGTTCAGATGATTTACCAACTCTCGTGCCCGTAGATCGCCTAGGCCTGTTTCAACTTTACGATAGTGCCAAACCAAAGAGTAATCCTTCTCTTCTATAAATGAGCCAGGTGTACGGTCAACATACAACTCCAGGATCAGTCGGATATCGTTTTTCCAGTCATCCATCAGGCTTAATACTGTCTGCCATCCGGTATTCTTCTGCTTTATCCAGACACCATGCTCGGCAATGATATCAATATTGAGGTCGCCCAGCCAGTCCTCCATATTATCTTTCTCACGACTGCTTACTACTACAACTTTGTTCTTCGGATTGCTACTCAGGCGCTGTAGCAGCTCGATCAGGTCTTCACTTGGCCTTGCCATTAGCGGCTTGTTGGTGTAATCAGCCAGTGCACCGTCATACTCCAGGAAGAACAAACGGGAGCTCGCTGACTCATAAGAATGCATTAGCTCCTGGAATGTTGCCTGGTCCAGGTAACTGGTAGCCATAGAAAGCTGCTTGATCTTCACGTAAGACAGCCTGTCCATAAACATACTTACCCAATGGTGAATATTATAGCGTTTTATCGTTTCCTGCATGCTGCTCATATGCACTTTTTGAATTTCTTCAGGCATCGTTAGCGCCTCATGCAGGGCTTCCACCATTTGATTGATATCATTCGGGTTGATGAGGATAGCATCAGAAAGCTCTTTAGAGGCACCTGCCATCTCACTTAGGATCAGCACACCCGATTGATCGTGCCTGCTAGCCACGTACTCCTTACAAACCAGATTCATACCATCACGCATGGGAGTTACCAAAGCAACATCGGCCATACGATAAAGGGCAGACAAAGTCTCTAACGGATAGGAGCGGTAGAAATACTGGATTGGATTCCAATTGATGTCGCTGAACTTACCATTGATACGCCCCACTTTTTCATCAATTTCCTCCTTCAGTTCCTTATATTTTTCAACCTCATCACGACTCGGCACCACCAGCATCACCAGCGTTACTTTTCCCTGGAATTCAGGATATTTAGCAAGGAACTTCTCAAAAGCATCCAGGCGCTGAGGTATACCTTTTGAGTAATCCAAACGATCGACAGCGATCATTACTTTTTCTGCATGCAGGTTGTTACGGTAGATATTAGCACGCCTGCCAACCTCCTCTGTTTTTGCTATACCTGCGTATTTTTCATAATCGATACCCATTGGGAAAGAATCCACAAGCAACGAACGGGAGCTTAAATTTATCCAGCCATGCATACTGCCATGCCCCACGATCCTGTTTACAGAGCTCAGGAAGTGGCGCATATCATCATAAGTGTGAAAGCCAACAAGATCTGATCCCAGCATACCCTCCAACAGCTCTTTACGCCACGGCAATAAGCGGAAAACCTCATACGAAGGGAATGGAATATGCTGAAAGAAACCAATCGTACAATCAGGAAGCTTTTCCCTCAGCATAGAAGGAAGCAGGAGCAACTGGTAATCATGCACCCAGATGGTATCGTCTGGCCCTGCCTGTTCGGCCACGGCGTCACAAAACTTTTGGTTTGCCTGCACATAAGTTTCCCAAAGCTGCTGCTCATAAACAGCATATTGACTGAAATAGTGAAAGGTTGGCCAAAGCGTTTCATTGCTAAAGCCTTCGTAATACTCCTTGATCTCTGTTTCTGTCAAAAAAACAGGGAGCATATTTTCTTTTTTAAGATCTTCCGTTACCTTTTTCTGCTTTTCCGGCTCTTCTACTACCTGGCCAGGCCAGCCTATCCAGATATTATCTCCTTCTTTATAAATGGACCCTAAGCCTGTGGCTAAACCGCCCTCACTTGTTTTAAAAATAAGTTCACCCTCCTTTTCCTGGAGTTTTACTGGTAATCGGTTTGATACTATGATCAGTTTCGCCATTTATATAGTTTTTTCAGAGGCAGTAGTAAACGGTAAATCGGGTGTCTTTTACCATCTAAAAGTAGTCTGCAATTCAGTTTATCTGTAATTGAATTAGATACAATAATCTTCTTTCTCTTACGAAAGAAATAAGAACACGTTTAATGTATATAGCTATTTTACTATAATGTTTTTACCCATTGCAGTTAACATAGGTTAACCTTTCATATAACCTCCTGCCATATTCCTGAGTAATCCTTTTGCAGGAACCTGCAACTCAGATAACGGACATGGTTGCCTGTTGATTTGACAAATTTTCTCATGGATAAAATTACAGTATATATTAATAAACTTGATGATTTTGCAATTGGCATTCTTATACTGGTTGCAGCAGCCATTGCAGGATTGCTGGTAAAACTTGTCTTATTCAGACTTATGAAGTTTTATAACAGGCGAGAGGATCCCTTACTAGTTCGTTCTCTCACTGAGCACCTTAACCAACCTTTTGCATTTTTTATACCGCTGCTCTTTATCTCTATTGCAATCCCTACCCTTCCATACTCAAACGAAACTATCTATGTACTAAAGCGGACCCTAGAAGTACTAGACATTATTGCCTTTGCATGGATTCTAGTTAAACTAACCAATGTTGGGCGCGACGTTGTGCGAAGCAAATACCAGATAGGCAAGGCTGATAATTACAGGGAGCGGAAGTTGTACACACAGCTCCAGTTTGTAAGAAAGATCACTATTATACTAATTGTTTTTGTTGCGCTGTCTTTGATCCTGCTCAGCTTTGATGCGGTACGAAAGCTTGGTACAGGTTTGCTAACCTCTGCCGGGGTGGCCGGTATTGTTATTGGTGTAGCCGCTCAACGGTCATTGGCAAACTTATTGGCAGGCATACAGCTTGCCTTTACTCAACCAATCCGGCTGGATGATGTACTTGTTGTTGAAGGTGAATTTGGAAGAGTGGAAGAGATCACCCTAACCTATGTGGTTCTGAAGCTTTGGGACAACCGACGACTGATACTCCCCCTCAATTATTTTATCGAGAAGCCTTTCCAGAACTGGACACGCACAGGCTCAGACATTTTAGCCACAGTGTATTTATATACAGATTATACTGTACCTGTAGATGCGCTGCGTGAGGAATTTAATAGAATTTTAGCTGGTACTGATCTTTGGGATAAACAGGTTTCCGTACTACAGGTAACAAATTCAAATGAAAAAACGCTGGAGCTTCGGGCTCTAATGAGCGCCCACAGTTCAGGTACTGCCTGGGATCTTAAATGCCTTGTAAGAGAGAAGCTGGTGTATTTTATACAAAAAACCTATCCGCATGCACTTCCCAAAGAAAGAGCAGAGTTTACAGGCGACAAAGCAGCTGGTTTCCTGAAACATTCTTAACTTAATGTTTTAACGTCGTTTTCCACTTACCCCTTCATTATGAATTATTTCGAGGGTATTGATCCAGGCATAGTAGAATGGGTCATCATTCCTTTTTTGATATTCTTCGCTCGCATTTGTGATGTAACCTTAGGCACACTCCGGATAATTTTCATCTCGAAAGGAGATAAAATCATTGCACCTGTTCTTGGTTTCCTGGAGGTGCTTATCTGGCTGGTAGCCATTACCCAAGTAATGGAGAACCTAAGCAATGTTGCCTCTTACCTCGCCTGGGCTTTTGGTTTTGCCACGGGCAATTTTTTAGGCTTGCGGGTAGAGCAAAAGCTGGCATTAGGACAGATGGTGGTAAGGGTAATCACAGTAGAGCCCGCTGACAAATTAATTGAGCGTCTTAAAGGCCATGGTTACCGCCTTACCTGTATCGATGCACGCGGCACCAGGGGAAAAGTTAACCTGCTGTTTCTGATTGTAAAGCGCAAAAAACTGGAGAAGGTAATTGACATTATCCGCGACTATAATCCTCAGGCTTTCTATTCTATAGAAGATGTACGCTCTGTTTCAGAGCACCACATGCCACAAGATGAAACTTCACGACGCTTGGATTTTCGTAAGCTGATCCCACTTAGAAAAGGGAAATAGAAGAAGTTGATGATCCTATAATTCATACCTAAGCTGGCACTGCCGGACTACAATCTGTTTTGTACAGACATAAAAAGAGGCGAAGCATAATTAAATGCTTCGCCTCTTTTTAAAGGTTTTTACGCCTTTAGCCTTTTCGCTTAAAGAAGACTACTGCAAGAGGCGGCACCTTTAGGTTAAGAGAGTACTCCCGGCCATGAAAAGGTTCTTGTACAGCACGAAGAGGTTCCTCATTCTGAACATTACTGCCTCCGAAGCGGCTGTCGTCTGAGTTGAAGATCTGAACCCATTCTCCATCATACGGCACCCCCAGCCTGTAATGCTCGTGCACCACAGGGGTAAAGTTGCAAACCACCAGGATCTCGTCCTGTGGATGATCGCTCTTACGTAGGAAACTGATGATACTGTTATGGGCATCGTTGTAGTCCAACCATTCAAAGCCTTTATAATCAAAGCTATGGGTATACATAGCAGGTTCTTCTTTGAGAATAGCATTTAACTCCCTCAGCTCCTGTTGTACCCCTTGATGATAGCCAAACTGTAGCAAATGCCAGTCTAAGCTGCTGTCGTGGTTCCACTCACTGCTTTGCCCAAACTCACCACCCATGAACATCAGTTTAGCTCCCGGGTGTGCATACATATAAGCATACAATGCGCGAAGATTGGCAAACTGCTGCCACTCATCTCCTGGCATTTTTCGTAACAAGGCACCTTTTCCGTGTACCACCTCATCATGTGAAAGTGGCAGCATAAACTTTTCAGAAAAAGCATAAATGATACTGAACGTAATTTCACCCTGGTGATGGCGACGGTAAACAGGGTCCTTGGAGAAGTAATCCAGAGTGTCGTGCATCCAACCCATCATCCACTTCATGTTAAAGCCCAAACCGCCGTCCTCAACCGGACCCGTTACCATAGGCCATGCCGTAGACTCCTCCGCAATGGTCTGTACCTCCGGGAAATTATCATGCACCGCCTGGTTAAACTCTTTTAGAAAGGAGATTGCCTCCAGGTTTTCTCGCCCTCCATGTTCGTTTGGTATCCACTCCCCTTCTTTTCGGCTGTAGTCCAGGTACAGCATAGAGGCCACGGCATCTACACGCAACCCATCAATATGGTATCTGTCTAACCAGAACAGGGCGTTGCTGATCAGGAAAGAGCGAACCTCATTACGTCCATAGTTAAAGATGTAGCTGTTCCAGTCCGGGTGGAAACCTTTCCTTGGATCAGCATGCTCAAACAGGTGAGTGCCATCAAAATAAGCTAAGCCATGTTCATCAGACGGAAAGTGAGAAGGAACCCAGTCCATGATCACACCGATTCCATTCTGGTGTAACACATCAATCAGGTGCATCAGGTCCTGCGGAGAACCATAGGTACTGACAGGAGCGAAATAACCTGTGATCTGGTAGCCCCATGAGCCATTGAACGGGTGAAACATGACAGGCATGAATTCCACATGGGTATAACCCAAATCCTTTACATAAGCAGGTAGCTCTTCAGCCAGTTCCCGGTAAGTTAGAGGCCGGTTGTTATCCTCCAGCTTTCGGCGCCAGGAGCCAACATGTAGCTCATATACGCTAAACGGCTGTGGCTGCCCTAGCTTACTCTTACGGTAATCAATCCAGTCCTGGTCGTTCCACTTATAATGAATATCACTTACAACAGAAGCTGTTTGTGGCGGTACCTCACGGCAAAAAGCAAAAGGATCGCTTTTCTCTACATGGTACAGGTGATACTTGGATTTGATGTGGTATTTGTACATCGTTCCCACCTGTACATCCGGAATAAAACCTTCCCAGATCCCGGATTCATCCTGCCGCAAATGCAGTTGGTGACTATCTCGACTCCAGTCGTTGAACTCACCCATTACCGACACCTGATCAGCGTTAGGAGCCCATACGCCAAAGTATGTTCCGGACATGCCATTCTGCTCCATAGGGTGTGAACCTAACTTCTCAAACAGATTGTAATGCTTGCCCGCTTTAAACAAATAAATATCAAACTCAGTAATCCGGTTACCATACTGTACAGCCATATCAGAGTGGTAGACAGGCTCCTGCTCTTCTTCCACATTAACCACTTTGGTTTTCCGGTCTGTACCATGGTGCTTCAACGTGATCATCTCCTGCACACTATCATTGTGAGCAATAGAAACCGTCACATCTTCCTCTCCCTTAGAGGCAGCTTTGACTTTCCCTGTTGAAGCTTTAGCCTTGGTAGCAGCGCCTTTTACTTTTCCAGTGCTCTTTGGTTTAACGCTTTCCTTAGCAGAAGAGCCTTCCGTTTCACTTTTCCCCTTTGTTTTTCGGGCCGGTGACTTAGCAGCAGGATCTGTTGTTGGTGCTCCCATTTCAGCAGCAGGTGTATCTGTGGCTTTCTTTCGACCACGCTTCGCCACAGGACTTTCCGCTGCTTCTGCCTTAGCCTCTTTAGCAGCTTTTGGTTCTGCTTTAGAGGCCTTACCAGCTGTTGAAGCTTTAGCCTTACCTGCTTTCTTATCTGTAGTCTCGGTTGTCGTGCTTTCTTTTTTCTTAGCCATTCTTATACTTCCTCATGATGTATTTAATGCCTCTGATCGGGATGAGCACCCAATCCGGACGGTTATTTAATTCATATCCCAGCTCGTAGATTGCCTTCTCCAGCAGGAATGTCTGGATCAGGATCTCAAAGTCTTCTTCTTTAGGTGGCACCACTCCTGTACCCATTGTTTTGCCCAGGTAGGTATGCATGAAGAAGTTGCTGGCGTAGTGATACCACTGTTCTGCCCAGGCTTCGAGATAATCAGCGTCTTCTTTCCGCAGGCCCTCCTGCTGAAAATAAGCACTGTAAGCTGCGTAGTGGAAGGAACGGATCATTCCTGCCACATCTCGTAAGGCAGACCTTTTCAGGCGACGCTCGCTGAAAGATCGGGCTGGTTCACCCTCAAAATCAATTATGTAAAAGTCCTTACCCGTGAAGAGTACCTGCCCTAAATGATAATCACCATGTGTTCTAATCTTTAGCGTATCAATCTTGCGTGAAAAGATCAATTTTAGCCTTTCCAGAACTTCCTCACGCATGTTTAGAACTTCCTCCGCTTCTGCCCGGATACTGTCCGGCAGGTTTGGCAGGTGTTTGCTTAGGCTGTCGAAGTTGCTGCGCACAAGCGATGTGAGCGACGAAAAGAGCGAGCGCTGGTAATGCAGCGAAAACTCCTCCGGAACAAAGTCCTTGTGATCGTTGATGGAACCCAGTGCAAGGTGCATTTCTGCTGTTCGCCTGCCCAAAAGGTCTACCCGCTCAACATGAGCGCCACCTAACTGCATCTGCACATCATCGGGCACTTCATTGAAGGCCAGAGGTCTGGAAAGAGATCCTACGGGAGGCTTGATTTTCGCTCGTTCATTATGTGCAAGAATCCGCTCATACATTCGTTTCAACGAGTCTCCTATATAGCTCCATGCATCTCCCTGGTTCGGCACCAGTTCCTGCAGCATGACCAGCACCATAGGCTGCTTTCCATTCACCTGCTGCTCTATAGCACCCAGGAAGCGTGGTACATGGTCGAAACCAACCCCCTCAGTCAACATCTGCACTACCTCCACATCAGGATTCACTGCCCTGTCTAACTTACGGTAAACTTTCAGGAAGAATGTATTATCATAGACAATGGACGTGTTGCTCTGTTCCGCACTTAATATTTTAGAGGTTAATGGGCCTTCCGCATTCCGTATCTCTGTGTTCACGTTCCTATTGCTGTACCCTGCTAATTCTGCATCACCCTCTCCTTTGATCTTCTTGCGCTTAGCCATCATTTGCAACAGTAAACCACGGAACTCCTCGTTGTAAAGTGCATCATAAAGAACACCTTCCTTTCCATCCATTGCTACCCGTGCAACAACACTATTCGGAAAAGAACTTCGCAGCTCTTCTTCCTCCTCACCAGTGGCGAATGCAACAGGTAACTGGTACAATTCAGGCAATCCTTCGTTGTAGCTCACCTCAACAAAAAGCCAGGATGCAGCCCCTTGTTTGCTAAGCGGCACCGGTATGTTGTTGACCACTTGCATGCGCTGCATAGTGCGCGCCTTACCACCGAACCACCGGCGCTGCCAGATGTATGCCGGCAATACATTATTCTCCAGCTCTCTCAGGGTTTTGGCATCCAACTCCTGCTTCAGGGAACTCATCTTTACTGCTGGCCGCATACGCTGCTCTTCTGCACTTTGAGAAGCTTCTTGTGGCTTCAGCTCCATCCAGTAATACCCATGTCCGCCAATCGTAAAGAGGTATGGTTCATCTTTAACACCCGGAAACTTATTCTTACTGAATACTTCCACAGGTACATGTCCTTTGTAGTCATGCAGATCAAGCTCTACGGCTTCCGGGAAACGTGAAAGGTTTGCAATCACAAGTATGGTTTCATCTTCATACTCCCGTACAAAAGCCAGTACTTTAGAGTTAGACGGAGACAGAAACTTTATACTTCCACGGCCAAAGGCTTTGTAGCGCTTGCGCATGTTAATGGTGCGGCGCATCCACCAAAGCAACGAGTTGCTGTTGTGGTTTTGTGTATCCACATTTACTGATTCATACTTGTACTCCGGGTCTATGATGATCGGTAAGTAAAGCTTCTGCGGATTAGCATCTGAGAAGCCGGCATTCCGGTTGTCATTCCATTGCATAGGCGTACGAACACCATCGCGGTCACCGAGATAATAATTATCACCCATACCGATTTCATCGCCATAGTATACCACGGGTGTGCCACGCATAGAGAAGAGCAGGATGTTCATCAATTCGATTTTATCCCGGTCGTTGCCCAGCAGTGGAGCCAGCCTGTGCCGGATACCGAGGTTGATGCGTGCCTGCGGGTCAGTGGTGTACACTTTGTACATATAATCCCGTTCCTCGTCCGTTACCATCTCCAGCGTTAACTCATCATGGTTGCGCAGGAACATAGCCCACTGGCAGCTTTCAGGTATAGCAGGGGTTTGATTAAAGATGTCGATGATCGGATACCGGTCCTCCATCTTTAAGGACATAAACAACCGCGGCATGATTGGGAAGTGGTAGTTCATGTGGCACTCATCACCGTTACCAAAGTAGGCAGCAGAGTCCTCCGGCCACATGTTGGCTTCAGCTAACAGTAATTTACCAGTATATTTTTCATCTACATGAGCCCGCAGCTTCTTCAGGAAATCGTGCGTTTCCGGCAGGTTTTCACCGTTGGTGCCTTCGCGTTCGAAAAGGTAAGGCACGGCATCCAAACGGAAACCATCCACCCCTAAGTCAAACCAATAGTCCAACACCTTGAACACTTCCTTCTGCACGGCTGGGTTGTCGTAGTTCAAGTCAGGCTGGTGTGAGAAGAAGCGGTGCCAGTAATACTGCTTTGCAACAGGATCCCATGTCCAGTTGCTCTGCTCCGTATCTGTAAAAATGATTCTTACATCTTTGTATTTCGTCGGGTCATCTGTCCACACATACCAGTCTCTGTACTTTGTACCAGGCTTCGCTTGCCGTGCCCGCTGGAACCAGGGGTGCTGATCGGAAGTGTGGTTTATAACCAGCTCCGTAATTACCTTCAGCCCACGCTTATGCGCCTCCCGCACAAAAACTTTAAAGTCCTGCATGTTACCATAGTTGGGGTTAATGCTGAGGTAATCGGCAATGTCGTAGCCGTCGTCGCGCAACGGCGATGGGTAAAAGGGCAGCAGCCAGATGGCTGTTACACCTAAATCTTCCAGGTAATCCAGCTTTTGCATCAAACCTTTAAAGTCGCCGATGCCGTCGCCGTTTCCATCTTTGAAAGCTTTTATATGTAACTCATAAATGATGGCATCTTTGTACCAGTGGATATTGTCGTCAAACTCGAATTTTGCGTCTGCCATAGTTGTGGTCAAAAGGGTTCTTTATTATTCGTTGGTATGGTGGTCTGTTGGTAGCCAGTTATCGTCTAAATTATCGTGTCCCATGCCGGGATTAGCTGTTTCGATACGGAAAACGTGTACTGGCATCTCATGCGGACGCAGCTCTACGTAATTCCACTCGTCGTGCCAGGTATACTTACGCTCCGTTAGCAGGTCATGTACCATATAGTTTTCGCCAGTAGTCATCTTGAGTTTCCAAAGCGGTACTTTTACCCACCCTGCCTGTGTGTTGTGCGGGTCCAGGTTGATTACCATCAGCATCTTGTTTCTGAAATCATCGCTCCACTTGGCATAGCAAAGCAACGATGGGTTATCAGAATCTCCGAAGGCGATATTCCAGGTAGTTTGAAGGGCTGGATTAACTTTACGTATTTTGTTGATGAGCGTAATTACCTCCCGTATTTTGGTAAGCTTGCCCCAGTCCCAGTGCTTTATTTCATACTTCTCTGAGTCGAGGTATTCCTCTTTACCAGGCACAGGGGTGGCAATTCCAAACTCATACACCGGACCGTAAAGGCCATAGTTAGAAGACATAGTTGCAGCCATTACCACACGCGTTATGTGTGCCGGCTCGCCTCCCTCCTGCAGGGCCACAGGGTTAATATCCGGCGTGTTCGGCCAGAAATTAGGCCGGTAGAACTCACGAAGCTCCGTTTGAGAGAGTTCTTCCATGTACTGCCTTAGCTCTTCGGCAGTGTTACGCCAGGTATAGTAAGTGTAGGTCTGGGTAAATCCGATCTTGGCTAACCGCTCCATTACCCGCGGACGAGTAAAAGCCTCTGATAAGAAGATGACCTGTGGATTTACTTTATGAACTTCTGCAATTACCCATTCCCAGAATGCAAAGGCCTTGGTATGCGGATTATCAACTCTGAAAATGAAAACACCTTGATCTACCCAATGCAGTAGTACCCTTCTCAGCTCCTTCCATAGGTTCTTCCAGTCTTCTGTTTCAAAATTAACCGGTAGTACGTCCTGGTATTTTTTCGGAGGATTTTCTGCGTACTGCACTGTTCCGTCCGGGCGCCACTTAAACCATTGTGGATGCTCCTTTACATAGGGGTGGTCCGGGGAACACTGGATAGCAAAATCAAGAGCTACTTCGATGCCGTATTCCCGCGCCTGGTGCACAAACTCCCTGAAGTCTTCCAGGGTACCAAGTTCCGGCAAAATGGCATCATGCCCTCCCAGCTCACTGCCTATAGCCCAAGGTGAGCCAGGCTCACCAGGCTCTGAAGTAACAGAGTTGTTTTTACCTTTTCTGAAAGCATGTCCTATTGGATGGATAGGCGGCAGGTAGATGGTGTCGAAACCCATTTCAGCGATGCGCGGCAGCAGGCGTTCGCAGTCTTTGAAGGTACCGTGCCGGCCGGCCTCCTGTGCTGCTGATCTGGGGAAGAATTCATACCACGTACTGAAGAGCGCTTTCTGTCGCTCCACATCAAGTGGGAGCACTTTATCATAGGTAGATATATTCTGGCGTTCACAGCAGGCGTGCATCAGGTCACTTACATCCGGGCCTGTGGCCAGTGCTACCGCATCGGACACAGAGGTAACATTGTATAGATCTCCTGCCCATTTCATGAGTCGCTTTTGCTGTCCCGGCTTGGCAGTGGCTGCAGCGTTTTCCAGTTGCTGTGCTCCTATCTGTAGTTCAACAGTTATATCCTGGTTGGCTTCGTATTTTTTCTTCAGCCCCTTTTGCCATGTATAGAAGTGATCCACCCACCCTTGTACCGTGTACTCATACCTACCCATGGTTTCAGGAGTAAAGGAGGCCTGCCACCGATCGTTGCCCAAAAACTGCATGGGCACTTCCTCCCATTTCTTCTTACGCTCGTGCCGGTACAGCACTGCAGCTTTCACTTCGTCGTGACCATCACTGAATACATCGGCTGTAATGGTTATGTTTTCACCCACTACGCGCTTAGCTGGATATTTTCCGCAATTGATCTGTGGCTTTACGTTCTCTATGACAACTCGTTTGGTTCCTTCGATTCCTTCCATGTAATGTTTTCTGCTTTAATTAATGTAGGTACTGTACTCAAAAAAATATGTTTCGGACAATATTCCGGAACTACCAATAAGTTACGTGACCGGACCTGCTTCAGTAGCCAACGGACTCTTCTCTATATGCTTCCCTAATGCCTTCTTTCGCTAAAAATCTACAACCAATTACCCTGTAAGCCAGTTTATACGAGCTACGCAAAACACTTGATTATATGTCGATACTGAGAGAGATAGGAGCACAGTATAATCCTGAAAATGGAACTGTTTTTACTGTTTGGGCACCCGAAGCCAGAAAGGTCGAGGTAAAGCTGCACCATCCTAAACCAGAAAGTATAGAACTGCAGCGGGAGGCGTTTGGCTACTGGACAGCCTTGGCAGAAAGTGCCAAACAGGATACCCGCTACACCTTTTTATTAGATGGTGAAAAAGAGCGGCCAGATCCGGCATCACAGTCACAGCCAGAAGGAGTGCACAATGCATCTGCCGTGGTAGATCATACCAGCTTTAACTGGACAGACAAGAAATGGAGAGGGCTGCCGCTGGAGCAGTACATTATATATGAACTGCACGTGGGTGCCTTCACAGAAGAGGGCACTTTTGCAGGGGTAACAGAAAAGCTGGCAGAATTAAAGAACCTGGGGGTTACGGCCATTGAGATAATGCCGGTGGCACAGTTTCCGGGAGAAAGGAATTGGGGGTATGATGGTGTATATCCTTTTGCTGTACAGAACTCTTACGGCGGCCCGGAAGAGCTAAAGAAACTAATCGACAGCTGTCATCAGCAAGGGATTGCCGTGGTGCTCGATGTGGTGTACAACCACCTGGGGCCGGAAGGAAACTACCTGCGTGACTTTGGGCCTTACTTCACTCATAAGTACAATACACCTTGGGGCGATGCTTTAAACTTTGATGACAACCATGCGGATGCTGTCCGTAATTTCTTTTTTCAGAATGCCCTGATGTGGTTCCGCGACTATCACATAGATGCGCTTCGCCTGGATGCTGTGCACGCCATATTTGATATGAGTGCCAAGCACTTTCTGCAAGAACTGCAGGAACATGTAAAGCAATTGGAGGAACAGGAAGGACGTCCCTTTATTCTCATAGCAGAAAGTGATCTCAATGATGTTCGCCTTATCAACCCTGTTGATGATGGCGGATATGGTTTGGAAGCACAGTGGAGTGATGATTTTCATCATGTACTGCATGCAATGGTAACCGGAGAGCAAAGCGGCTATTACGTTGGCTTTGGCACAGCTGAGCAACTAGTAAAAGTTATGAAGCGGGCCTTTGTATACGACGGCCTTTACTCTGAGCATCGTAACCGAACCTTTGGCAACTCTACAGAGCATAACCTGGCAAAACAGTTCGTTGTTTGTTCCCAGAATCACGATCAGGTAGGTAACCGCATGCTTGGAGAGCGCCTCTCTCAGCTCGTGGATTTTGAGATGCTAAAGGTACTGGCCGGACTAGTAATTTTTTCGCCTTACCTGCCCATGCTGTTTATGGGTGAGGAGTATGGTGAACAAAACCCATTTCTGTACTTTGTCAGCCACAGCGACAAAGATCTGATTGAGGCAGTACGGAAAGGTCGCCGGGAAGAATTCTCTTCCTTTGCCTGGCAGGGAGAAGCACCCGATCCGCAAAGTGAGGAGACCTTTCAAAAATCGAAACTAAAACGAAGCTATACTTCCGATGAACAACAGCTAAAGCTAAGAGAGTTTTATAAGCGCCTTATACAGCTGCGGAAGTCCTCCCCCGCACTGGCCACACCAGACAAGAACCTGATAGAAGCCAGTATGGAGGAACAGGAAAAGGTGCTGCATTTACTCCATGCAACTAAGCAACCTCACCTTTACTGCCTGTTTAACATAAATAAACAACCTGCAACAGTTAACATCAGTTTAGCTACGGAAGTAAAGAATTGGCAGGTGGTTCTTCATTCAGCTGCAACTGACTGGGGAGGCCTGGGATCAGATCTGCCACAGGAGATAAAGACGAAGGAGGATATAAGACTTCCGGCAGCATCCATGCTCGTATTAAAACAAGCCGACTGACATGAACCGCTATATCTGCATACACGGACATTTTTACCAACCTCCCCGGGAAAACCCGTGGCTTAATGAGGTTGAACTACAGGAGTCAGCCGCTCCTTACCACGACTGGAACGAACGGATCACGGATGAATGCTATGCACGTAACTCCGCCTCCCGCATCCTAAATGGGCAGGGCAACATCGTGGACATCATGAACAACTACAGCAACATTAGTTTCAACTTTGGACCTACTTTGCTGGAGTGGATGCAGAGAAAGGCCCCCGACACTTACCAGGCTATACTTGATGCCGATAAGGAAAGTATAAGCCGCTTCTCAGGTCATGGGGCTGCTCTTGCTCAGGTGTACAACCACATCATCATGCCTCTAGCCAACGAGCAGGATAAGCACACACAGGTGATCTGGGGTATTTATGACTTTAAAAAACGTTTTGGTCGCGACCCCGAGGGCATGTGGCTTGGAGAAACGGCAGCAGACACTCCTACTTTAGAAGTTCTTGCAGAACATGGCATTAAATTCACAATCCTGTCTCCATATCAGGCAAAGCGCTACCGAAAAAAAGGTGAGAAAGAATGGAAAGATGCTGAAGGAGGTAAAATTAATCCCCGCCGCCCTTATCTGTGCAAGCTTCCGTCTGGGAGAGAAATTGCTCTCTTCTTTTATGATGCCCCTGTTTCGCAGGGTATAGCATTTGAGCGCTTGTTGAACAGTGGTGAAACCTTGGCGCACCGGCTGGTCAGCGCCTTCGATGAAAAGAGCAAGGAGCCACAACTCATGCACATTGCCACAGATGGTGAAACGTATGGCCACCACCATCGCTTTGGTGAAATGGCACTCTCGTACGCTCTTTACCATATCGAAGAAGAAGAGCTCGCTCAGCTAACCATTTATGGTGAGTACCTGGAAAAGCATCCTCCAGTTTATGAGGCTGAGATCATAGAAAACACCTCCTGGAGTTGCGTACATGGCATAGAGCGCTGGAGAAGTAACTGTGGCTGCAGCACAGGAGGTCATTCCTCCTGGAACCAGGAGTGGCGCAAGCCCATCAGGAACTCTTTCGATCAGATTCGTGACCATCTGGCCCCGATTTATGAGCAGGAAATAAAAAAGCTTGGAGTACAGGACCCTTGGGCTGTTCGGAATAATTACATCGAAGTAATTATGGACCGTTCAGAGCAGAATGTCGAAAGCTTTATCAGCAGGCATACTTCGCGGAAACTTACCCCTGATGAGAAAGTCAGGTTTCTGAAACTGATGGAGATGCAGTACCACACGCTGCTACTCTTTACAAGCTGCGGGTGGTTCTTTGACGAAGTAACAGGAATTGAAACGATCCAGGACATTTATTATGCCGCCCGTGCAATACAGTTGGCACGTGATCTTACAGGTTTAGACTATGAAGGTGAGTTCGTAAAACAGCTGGAGCAGGCAAAAAGCAACTTAAAGGATCAGGGAAATGCAGCCTACGCCTATAATAAAATTGTTAAGGACACGATGATCGACTTGCTTCGGGTGGGGGCACATTATGCAGTGTCTTCTCTCTTTGGGGAGCATACTGATGAGCTTGACCTTTATAGTTTTACAGCTACCTCAGAGAAGCATGAGATGCTGGAAGCAGGAAAACAAAAGCTGGCAATGGGCAGGGCTAAAATCAAGTCTAACATTACTTGGGAAGAGATTATGGTTACTTACAGTGTGTTACACTTAGGTGATCACCAGCTTTTCGGAGGAGTGAGAGAATTCATGAACATTGAAAGTTATGATAACCTCCGGCACGAGCTTACAACTGCCTTTGAACGTGGAAATGTAAGTGAAGTGATTATGCTACTGGACAAGCATTTTGAGGCTCATAATTACTCCTTCTGGCACTTATTCCGGGATGACCAGAAAAAGATACTTGACCAGGTAGTAGAACAGACACTGGAAGGTGTTGAAAACGACTTTCAGCAACTGTATGACAACAATTATCCACTCATGCTAGCCATGAAGTCGATTGGCATGAAGCTACCCCTTCCTCTGAAAACTACGGTTGACATTATTGTGAATACAAAGCTTCTACGCGAACTTAATGCAGAGGATCCAAACCCCAAAGAAGTAAGCCGTTTGATGGAAGAGGCAAAACGGATGGATGTAAAACTAAACTACAATGCGCTTGAATTTGCGGTGACCAGTAGGGTAGAGATCATGATGAAGCAGGTACAGGAGCAGTTACACAGTATTGATTTCATGGACCGAATGATAGAGCTTTTAATGGTGTTAGATAACTCCGATTTGGATCTTGATTACTGGCAGGCCCAGAATATTGCTTTCAGGATACAACAGGATGGCTACGAAGACTATAAGGAAAGAAGTAACATGGGAGACAAAGCAGCGGCCGAGTGGTGCGACAAGTTTGAAACACTCTACAACAACCTCAATTTAAAAGTATAATATGACATATATACCTTCAGCTACTTACAGGTTGCAATTTCATTCCGGCTATAGACTGCAGCAGTTGCTACACCTGATCCCCTACCTGCAGGAAATGGGGATTAGCACGGTGTATGCTTCGCCTGTTTTCTGCGCCCGCCCTGGTAGCGAGCACGGCTACGATGTTACCGCCCCCTATGATATAAATCCAGAAGTGGGAACACAGCAGGAGCTTAAGCAAATAGCAACAGATCTTAAAAGCAGAGGGATGGGATGGCTACAGGACATTGTTCCGAATCACATGGCTTTTCACCCAAGCAACACGTGGCTGATGGATGTGCTGGAGAAAGGCTCCCAATCTTACTTCTATACCTTCTTTGATATTGATTTTCGTCATCCGGATTTTGCAGGACAGGTGATGGTGCCCTTTTTAGGAGAAGCCCTAGAAAAGGTACTTGAACAGGACCAACTAAAACTGAGTTTTGCGGAAAACGGAATAACGGTAAATTATTTTGATAACGCTTATCCAATTAATGTTGCCAGCTATAAACCTCTCTTACAACAGGTACTTCAGGATTCAGGTGACCCAGAGATAACTCCGCTGGTACAGCAGTATATAGCTGAACTACAGCAATTCGAGACAGAGGAAAACATTACCCCTGCCGGTTGGGGGAACTTTAAGAAAAAGCTGTTTCAAAATAAGCTGCTTAATGAGAAGCTTCAGCAGGAAATTGATGGGATAAACAGTAACAAGCAACGTTTCAAAAAACTTCTGGAAGAACAGCATTTCAGGCTGGCACATTGGCAGGAAACAGAAAAGCAGATAAACTACCGTCGCTTTTTTACGGTTAACGATCTGATCTGTCTCCGCATGGAGCACCCGGAGGTGTTTGAGCAGTACCATCAATTCATAAAACAACTTTGTGATCAGGAGGTCTTTCAGGGTCTTCGCGTAGACCATGTTGATGGTCTTTTTGATCCGGGAACATACCTGAAAAGACTGAGACAACTGGTCGGCAATGAGAAGTATTTAATTGTAGAAAAAATACTGGAGGGGGAAGAAAAACTACCCGAACGCTGGCCAATACAGGGCAACAGTGGTTATGATTTCCTGGCGTGGGTAAGTAACCTCTATACCTCCGGATCCGGACGACGCAAGCTGACAGATATATACCGGCGGCTGGTGCCGGATGCCCCGGTGAATTACGAGCAGTTGGTGTTTAATAAAAAAATGTTCATTCTGACCAACCATATGCAGGGAGAACTTCATAACCTGCTCCGTATACTTCAGTCGCGGCACCTCATTCCATTAGAACCGAAAGAGGAATGGCAAAAGGCATTGGCTATATTACTGGCTTCTTTCCCGGTATATTGTATTTATGGCAACAGACTACCCTTGTCTGATTACGACATGCATGTTGTGGATGAAGCTTTTGCTGAGGCGCATAAGCAGGCACCTGAGTTGAAGGATCGACTGGATCACCTTCATTCTCTTTTCACGGTAAAGCCGGAAGATGATGAGGAGGTCATTCATCACAAACTGTATTTTGTAATGCGAAGTCAGCAGTTTACGGGTCCGTTGGCCGCCAAAGGTGTGGAGGACACTACTTTCTACAACTATAACCGCCTCATCTCCTTAAATGAAGTAGGTAACAGTCCAGATATTTTTCACCTGGAGACAGAGGAATTTCACGAACGCATGCTCTACCGCCAGCGTGTTTACCCGTACTCTCTCAACGCTACGGCCACTCACGACACAAAACGCGGCGAGGGCGCACGCATAAGGCTAAATGTGCTAAGTGAACTGCCGGAGGAGTGGGAAGAGCATGTAAGGCAATGGATAAAAATCAGCAGAAAGTATACTTCAGAGCCAACAGACAATGACCTGTACTTTATCTTCCAAACCATATTGGGAGTTTTGCCGCTAAATGGTGAAGCAAGCAATGAGTTGGTTAAGCGTGTGCAGGAATATCTGCAAAAAGCACTCCGCGAGGCGAAAGTAAATACAGACTGGAGCAATCCAAATGAAACGTATGAAAATGCGGTACAAGAGCTTGCAGAAAAGCTTTTGCAGCAAGATCAGGAGTTTACAAAATCATTTAAGCCATTCTTTCAGAAGATCTCCCACTATGGCTGGATCTATGCACTGTGCCAAACACTCCTGAAAGTTACCTGCCCTGGCGTACCGGATGTATACCAAGGCACTGAACTATGGGATCTAAGCCTGGTAGACCCGGATAACCGCCGCCCTGTAGATTACCGCCTGCGCCAACATTACCTGCTTCGGATAAGACAGCAGGAAAACCAGAATCTGTACCAAATGCACAGGGAGTTGCTGGAGCAACCAGATACCGGGCAGGTAAAACTGTACCTCCTCTACAAGGCTCTCAACACGCGGCGGAATATGCAGACACTGTTTAACCGGGGTGATTACATCCCGTTGGAGCTGCTAGGCAAGCATAAAACCCACGCTCTTGCCTTTGCCCGCCATCACCAGGGGCAATGGGCGTTAGTGGTAGTACCACTTCTTTTAACAGGTCTGGTTTCAGAAAACCAGCTACCGCTAGGCCAGGAGGTGTGGCAGGATACTGCTATTAAGTTACCCGATGATGCACCAAAACATTGGTACTCGGTTTTTGGTAAAGAAGGAGTACAAGCAGATGAGCACCTCCCGCTGGCGGAGCTATTCAGAACTTTTCCAGTCGTATTTTTAACAGCATCAGAAGCATGATCATATCAAAGCGCAGCAGTGGTTTACTGCTCCACATAACATCTCTTCCGTCCAGATTTGGAATTGGTGACTTAGGTCCCGAAGCCTATCGTTTTGTAGACCAGTTGGTAGAGGCCGGACAACGGTATTGGCAGTTGCTGCCCCTTAATCCTACAGAAATAGGCATGGGTAACTCCCCTTATAGCAGCCACTCTGCATTTGCAGGAAACCCTTTACTTATAAGTCCTGAACATTTACATCAGGATGGACTGCTACTGGAAAAGGACCTGCATATAGATGAGGAGTTCAATGAGGAGAAGGTAGAATTTCCAAAAGTAGCAGAATCTAAAGTTAAGGTCCTTTGGAGGTCTTTTAAGCATTTTAAATCTGAACTTCCCGATACTATCTGGAAGGATTTTACTAAGTTTCAGAAGAAGCATCACCGCTGGCTGGACGACTATGCAAGGTTTGCCGCCTTTAAGCAACATTTCGATCATAAAAGCTGGGTGGAATGGCCCCAGGAAATAAAGGATCATCACAAGGAGGCAGTACAGGAACTGGAGCAGAAACTGGAAGACAGGGTACTTTTTGAAAAGTACTTACAGTACCTTTTTTACCGGCAGTGGAAGAAGCTAAAAGCCTACTGCGAAAGAAAGGACATTGTACTGTTTGGTGACATGCCTTTTTATGTAAGTCATGATAGCGCTGATGTCTGGACACATCCTAAATACTTTAAGCTTGACAAAGAAGGAAATCCTACTTCTGTTTCGGGAGTGCCTCCTGACTATTTTAGCGAGACCGGCCAGCTTTGGGGTACACCTGTTTTTAATTGGGAAACGCTGAAAAAAAATAACTTTGACTGGTGGGTAGAGCGTATTGACCATAACCTGGACCTTTTTGGCCTGCTACGGCTGGACCACTTTCGGGCCTTCTCAGCATTCTGGGAAGTTCCTGCGGGAGAAGAAACAGCTGTAAAAGGGAAATGGGCCAAAACTCCCGGCGCAGATCTTCTACGTCTTGTCCAGGAGAAGCATCAGCCAATGCCGATCATAGCAGAAGACCTGGGTGAAATTGATCAGCCAGTGCGGGACTTGATGAAAAAATTTGACCTGCCGGGAATGCTGGTGCTCCTCTTTGCCTTTGGAGAAGATATTTCAACTAATCCCTATGCACCGCACAATCATTCTAAGAATAATGTTGTGTATACCGGCACCCACGATAACAAAACTGTCAGGGCCTGGTACGAGGAAACGGCCAGCGCAGGAGACAAGAAGCGGTTGAGTGAGTACAGCAATCATACTTTAAATAAGTTGAATGTGGCAGATGTCATGATGCATCTTGTTCAGGGATCAGTAGCTCAACTGGCCGTACTTCCTGTGCAGGATGTGCTACGATTGGGTTCGGAGGCAGTGATGAACACCCCTTCAACTGGCAACGGTAACTGGGAATGGCGCCTAAAGCCCGGGCAATTCTCACAGCAGCAGGTTAAGTACCTCCGCGACCTCACTGCACTTTATGGCCGCTGCGAAAGCTAAGGAATATGACATAAAAATCTGAAGGAGGGGATTTGTATTGTGAACTGAAAGTATTATTTTGGATGAAGCTAAAGCACAAGGATGCTTTAGCTTCATCTTCTCCAAATCCTAAATATCACTATGGCACACGCTAACGCACCCCTCACACTTGGCACAAAGGCTCCTAACTTTGCACTGTTGGACACTTTATCAGACAGGCTGGTTACGCTAAACGATGTCGCCTCTCCAAAAGCAACTGTAATAATGTTTATTTGTAACCACTGCCCTTATGTAAAGCATATCCTGCATGAGGTGGTGAATGTGGCAAAGGTTTATGCTCAGAAAGGAGTAAATTTTGTAGCTATCAGTGCAAACGATGCCATAGCCTATCCACAGGACGGTCCGCAGGAGATGAAGGCACTGGCAAAAAAGCTTGATTTTCCTTTCCCCTATTTATACGACCAGACCCAGCAGATTGCGCTTACTTTTCATGCTGAGTGCACTCCTGAGTTTTTTGTGTATGACCGGAATATGCGCCTTGCTTACCACGGCCAGTTTGACGACTCCAGACCAAACAATCAGGTACCGGTTACAGGTAATGACCTGAAACAAGCACTGGACCTGCTGTTGGATGATAAGCCTGCTCAGGAACTGCAGAAACCAAGTGTGGGCTGCAGTATTAAGTGGCGGCCTCAGGAGTAACAGACGGCGGAACATCTTTCTGGTTTTCACTTAAAAGTTCTGCCATAGCCGATACATGGTCCAGGTATTGTGAGGTATACGCATCATGTGCTGCATGAGCATAAATAGCTGTGCCGCCAACCACTGCTTTTATTATATCTTCATGCTCTTCTATGGGTACAGCAGGACAACCTAAACTACGCCCTAATCTTCCGGCCTGCTTTATAAATTCCTCTGTGGCATACTCAGCACCATGCATCACAATGCTACGGTCCATGGCGTTTGTATTATATCCTTCATCCAGCCCGTTGAGTTTCAGTGAAAGACCGTGCTTGCCGTAGTATGTATTTTCGGTAACATAGAAGCCAATGCTACTCATAAAGGACTCGTTTGTATTTGAGAAGTGTTCTGCAAACTCCTCACCTGAATTGCGCCCATGCGAAACGTATGTATTGAACAGCAGTTCCTTTTTATCCAGGTCTATTACCCAAAGGCGCTTTTGATTCGATGACTTCGTGAAGTCGATTACAGTTATGACAGGCTTATCCGATACCTTACCATTTCGTTTCATGTTATAGTATCCTGTAAGCGCTTTCTCAAAAACCTCGAATCTTAAACCTGTGTTCTGAAGTTCCATGTTACTGTACAGGTTGTAGGCTACCTGGTTAAACTTCATAACTTTCAGATCAGCTATCTTTGCCTTAGTCCGTTTGGTATCATTAGTTGGTTTTGATGAAGCTGAACCTATTGGTGTTGTAAGAGGAGCGAGTGCCAGTGGTGCAAACAAGGGCAGCATTCCTTTGGCCAGTCTTCTTCTTATGTATCTGAATCTTGGTTTTCTCATCTTATAGAATTTGTATTTTAAGTCTGTTTCAAAGCAGCTTCTGCCACTGTAAACTCTTTTATACGAGAGTTTTATTCATCCGTAACACAATCCACACCACTAGCGCTGCAGGCACTGTTTTTGCGTATAAAGTTGTTTACAGATAATATAAAAGAACCAATGCTATATGCAGCATCTAAAAATAACCTTCCTTATCTATAGTATACTGGCTCTGTTGCTTGCCAGTTGTAGCGGTAAACAAACCCTTCGAGGCGTATTCAAAAATCAGACGCCTTATGAGCGCTATGTAGCAAAGCTGAAGGATGCAAAACTAGATCAGACAGCACTTGGCCAAGACTGGCTCACAGCTGGTAAGCAGGCTTTACAGGATTCTATTATTGTTGCGCTTCCATTTAAGGAAACAGGCTATTTTTCAGCTGAAAAGCCGAAGGCATTGGGATACAGGATTGACGCTAAACGGGGAGAACGAATTACTGTAAATCTGGAAATGAAAGCCCGGGAAGCTGCCCTTGTATTCCTGGATATCTTTGAGGCACCAGCGATACCTGGAGCAGAACCGGATCATGTTGCCTCTGCAGATACCTTAACCACTACGTTAACTTATGAGGTTGAAGAGGATTTACCGCACATACTTCGGGTGCAGCCAGAGTTATTGCGCGGAGGGCAGTATACTGTCACTATAAAATCCGAACCAACGCTAGCCTTTCCGGTAGCCGGCAAAAGTAGCCGGAATATTGCCAGTGTCTGGGGCGATTCACGCGACGGTGGCGCAAGAAGACATGAAGGCATTGACGTTTTTGCCCCGCGTGGCACACCCGCACTGGCATCAGCCGAAGGGCTGGTAACACGCGTTAGCACCACACCAAGAGGAGGAAAAGTAGTGTGGGTTTCTGATTTTAACCGCAGGCAGAACCTGTACTACGCGCACCTCGACAGTCAGTTGGTTTCACCGGGCCAGCGGGTACAACCGGGAGACACTATCGGTTTCATTGGTAATACGGGTAATGCCAAAACAACAAAGCCACACCTGCATTTTGGCATTTACAGGTCCGGGCGTGGCGCCACCAATCCATACCCTTACGTTCATGCATCTAGTGTAACAGCACCACCTGTTAAGATTGATGCGACTCATATTGGAAACTGGATACGCATAGCGGCCAGGTCAGCTAATGTGCGCCTGCAGCCAAACATAAATTCTGATGTATACACAACACTGCCGCAGCATACCCCGCTACTTGTTACCGGCGGCACTACCGATTGGTACAGGATAAGGCTACCCCATGGCAAAGAAGCGTATGTTGCCAGTAGTCTTGTAGAAGCGACTCACAAACCTATCAATTCAGGAAAACTTTCCGAGGCCGCCCCTGTTCTGGACCAGCCATATACAGGTGCACCTGCCATGGATCACTTAAAAGCAGGCAGCAGCATAGCAGTGATGGGTAAGTATAAGGAATTTTCCCTCATCAAAAACGAAACAGGCATGATTGGTTGGTTACCTGGTTCCGTAAAGCTGTTTTAGGCCTTCTCTTTGCTATAATTTTTTATATTTACAATTCGAATAAAAAACCAGGATAGATATAATTGAAATTAGCTGCTATAGATATCGGTTCAAACGCTGTAAGGTGCCAGATCTCAAGCGTACTGAACCAGAATGGAAATGTCTTTTTTAAGAAGGTGGAATATATTCGCTATGCCATTCGGTTCGGCGAAGATGTTTTTAATACAGGCTATATCAGTGATGTTAAGATTGAGAAGTTTGTAAAACTTCTTAAAGCATTCCAGTTGCTGCTGGATGTGCATGACGTAGATCACCATATGATCTGTGCCACATCCGCCATGCGTACCTCCTTTAATGCACCAGAAATCATTGAGCGGGTACAGCAGGAAGTAGGATTGGATATTAATGTGATTGATGGAGAAACAGAGGCTGATCTGATCAATAAGGTAATTTTTAATTTCCTGGATGAGCGAAATTACCTGCATGTAGATGTTGGTGGTGGCAGCACAGAATTCAATGTGTATGTAAACCGGGAGAAGATGGCATCCCAGTCTTTTGAGCAGGGATCTATCCGCCACATGCACAACCGCGATTCGAAGGAGCTCTGGAATCGCATGCGCGAATGGATAGAAACGAACGCACGTAAATATCACGTATCCCGCGCTATTGGAACAGGAGGAAACATCAATAAGCTATATGAATTGGCTGGCAAGTCAGCTGGCAAGCCCATCTTCAGAAAGCAAATTGAAGAGGTGGCCGCCAGGGTAGCTGAAATGAGTATGGAAGACCGGATAACAAAGCTGCTCCTAAACCCGGATCGTGCTGACGTGATCATACCTGCCTCTGAAATATACCTTTCGGCTATGAAGTGGGCTAAGCTGGAAAGCATGATTGTACCTGCCGTTGGCTTAAAAGATGGAATTCTCCACGCCCTTTATGAGCGCTACCATCCAGAACGCTTTGTGATCAGCAACATCAGTTGATATAAGTCTTCATCAAAAATCAAGAGCGGCTGCAGTTTAGTCTTAATAACTAACTGCAGCCGCTCTTGATTTCTTTTTTTATCCTCTAAAGAACAGCCAGACAAGGTAAAGTTATACTAGCTCCACTTGTCCGACTTCAGTATAACTCTTACTGTAGAAGAGCTTGTGAACATCTATTATTTCCTCGTTAGTTGCGGCACGTTTTTTCACGTAGGTCCCATCCTCGCGCATGATGTAGGAGTTTCGGTTATCGAGCAAGTTCCAGTAAAGCATGTTTATCGCTTCCTTCTTCAGCTCCTCATTCACGATCAGGAACAGTGCTTCAATACGGCGATCGAAGCTGCGCACCATGCAGTCTGCACTGCCACTGTATAACCTAGAATCCCCGTTATTGTGGAAGTAGTACAGACGCGTGTGCTCCAGGTACTCTCCTACTATACTCTTCACGCTTATGTTCTCACTCAGGTCCTCGCGCCCAGGGCGCAGGCAGCAAATACCCCGAACAATCAGCTTTATCTGAACACCCGCCTTAGAGGCCTTGTACATCTCATCTATAATTTCTCTGTCCTCCAGTGAGTTTATTTTGATTACAATGCCGCTTTTCAGTCCTTTCTTAGCATTGCGGGCCTCATGCCGGATGAGTTCTATTAACTGGTGCCGCATTCCCTTTGGAGATGTCATCAGGTACTTGTACTCATTTGGTCTGGAATGGCCTGTTATTACATTGAAGAATTCAGACACATCATGGGCATATACCTCATTTGTCGTAAGTAGGCTTATATCGGTATAGAGTCGCGCCGTCTGTTCATTATAGTTACCACTGCCAATGTGCACATACCGCGTTACCTTCTCTCCTTCCTTGCGGATGATCATCATCATTTTGGTATGTGTTTTATACTTGCTGATACCATAGATCACAAAACAACCTGCTTTTTCCAGCCGCTCACCCTCTTTGATATTCCGTTCTTCGTCAAAACGAGCCTTTACCTCAAAAAGAACCGATACGTGTTTTCCATTCTCAGCGGCTTTCAAGAGAGCTGCTGTTACCCGGGACTGATCTGCCAGACGGTAAATTGTCTGCTTTATACCTAGCACAGAAGGGTCTTCGGCAGCACGCTCCAACAAGCTCACCACTGGCTCCATACTGTTGTAAGGATGGTGCAACAGCACATCATGCTCTTTCAGGTACTCAAACAAATCAACATTATCGCTTGGCAAGCTAAGCGGAGGCACAGAAGAAGGCTGTTTAAAGCCCTTATCTTTAAACTGCCGGTGATTGACCACCTGCCAGAGGCCCCGTAGGTCCATCAGGCTGTTAATCGTAAAGATGTTAGCGTTGTCAATTGTCCAACGTTCCTTTAGTATCCGCAGCATGAACTGCGAGGGGTTCCGCTCAATTTCCAGGCGCACAACACGTCCTTTCTTACGCGTTTTGAGCTTAGCCTTTATTTCCTGCACAAAGTCTGCCTCCAGGTCATCAGACTCTTCCAGGGTAAAGTCACCGTTTCGTGTTATGCGGAACAGGTTTACTGACACAATCTCCACGTTGCGAAAGAGCTTTTTGATCTTCCCTCTGATAATCTCCTCAATAGGGACAAAAATAATCTTATCCTTGCGGTTAATCTCATAAAAGCGCGCGAGGTTCTGCGGTATCTGCACAAAGGTGAGCCTATCCTGGGGCTTACCACCCTCATCTGACGTACGGGTTACCACACCAAACGTCAGCAACTGGTTCATCAGCAGCGGAAATCCATGGTAGTTGTCAAACACCATGGGAGTAAGTAGTGGATAGATCGTATTTTTAAAGTAGCTATCAACTTTCTTCTGCTCTATCTCTGTAAGGTCTGCTACTTTTAGTATATCAAACCCATGCTTCGTAAACAGAGGCTTTAATTCAGTATTAAATGTCAGGTACTGATCATTCACATAACGATGGGCATAATCAAGAAGCTTTTTCCGAAATGGCAGCTCGCGTAGCCCTGAGTAGTCCAGGCGTTCTTTGCCGTAATCCAGATAGTTATACAAACTACCTACCCTGATCATGAAGAACTCATCGAGGTTGGAAGAGGTAATGGCTAAGAACTTGAGCCTGTCAAAAAAGCTTTTATGTGTATCCCGTGCCTGGTCCAGCACACGGTAGTTAAAACGCAGCCAACTGAGATCGCGGCTAATGTATTTACTTTTCTTTATCTGGTCGGAGACCTTATTGATAAGCATGTTCACAATTTTAAGGGCCTTTTAAAAATTGTTTAAAGGCTAATAGCACTAATTAACCAAAATATAAGGATAAAGTATAGCTAATCCTCCATATTACTAACTTATTTACTTAGCCAATTTATATAAAAATAGTTAATTTGGTTGTTTGCCAGGGCATTACTATCCTCCGGCGTATTTTTATATGAAATTAAGTACAGCGATTCGCCTGAAATGCACAAAGGTCCTGGTGCTGGTAAGTATAACAGGTTCTTTTGCCACTGTGGTTACAGGAGCCTTTGGGTGGGGTGAAATTTACCCCTTTGCAACCTGGAAACTTTATACGCAGCCTCTTGGTAGTAAGCATACATTTACTGAATACAGAATCTACAGCTTTAGCGAAGAACAACAAAATTGGGAGCGACAGCCGGTTCCTACCACTTCCCTAAACTTCACTCCCGATGAATATGTTTACACGCTAAACAAGCTTGTAGCTGCCTCAATGGCAGACTCTCCGGACACTGCCCTATTTAAAAACAGGCTCAAAGTTTTTGTTCACTATGTGGCACCGCCTGCCGATAGATATAAAATAGTTCGTGAAACTTACAGCCCTCTGGAATTGATTGAAAATCCACAGCAATATGACACCCTCACTGTTATCCGCTTTTAAGGAAACAAACATAAGAACCAAGTCTGACCAGCGGGAGGACATATCCCGGAATGTGTTCAACTTCTTTGTGAGCGTTCAGGTTTTCAGGATCTTCACGTTTGTCTGGATATACTGGACAATTCAGAAATTCATCTTGCTGCAGGACCGCCCTAAAGAGATTTTTTGGTTTAACGATAAACTCGTGAGCTGGATAATGCCAGCCTTACCCGGAGAGACACTTTTTTATACTATAGCGGGCATAGCCATAGCGGCAAACCTGGTGCAGCTAGTTTTTCTTAGAAATATGGTGATAGTGCAGTTAGTGCTAGCCTTGTGCCTGTTATGGCTAAACCTGCCTCACTGGGGCTACGGCTTTCTGAGCCATGTGAACCACACGCTCCTCCTCTCTCACTTATTCCTTATTTTCGTTCCCGTTAGCAGGCATCTTCTGCAGGCTCCTGACAAGTATGTTCATCAGGCTATCAACTGGTTTTATGCTGGTATTCTATTTACCTATACACTGGCCGGTCTCTGGAAAGTCCCCTCCCTGCTATTCAAACTGGTAACTTTCTCTCCGGATGCACATTGGCTGCATCCTTATGGCGCTTTGTTCAATTCCTTTGTCAGCTACCGTAATTTTGACCTTAACTTTGAGCTGGAAACTATATTTACAGAGCACGTTCTGTTATGGCAGGTAAGTTTCCTGATAGTGGTATACTTACAGTCAATAAGCATCTTCGGGGCTTTCCGCCAGCCCCTACGGCCTTGGATCGGTTTGCTGCTGATCATTTTTCACGTGATGAACATGCTGGTGTTCCTGACTTACTTTGTAGTGGCCACCTTACTTATAGTTTGCCTGTTCACGCCTTACAGCCTCATCCTACAGCCCCTTTATAAAAGATACTATGCTGTTATAAATTCTATTTCGGAAGCCTCTGTTGTGAAAGAACCAGCCGAATACCAGACCGCTTTTGAGAATTACAGAAACAAAATAAAAGAAAGTAACTACTACCTCTCCGGAATACTTTTCTTACCTGGTCTGCGAACAGCCTCACGCCTGTTACACTACCTCAGGCACAAACGCTAAGCACAAAACTTTAATTCTTCCGTACCATAAAAGCAAAGCTAGTTAGATATGGTTACAGAAGATTTAAGTACTGAATTTGCTCCGGATTTTCCTCCACTGCCCCTGGAAGAGTGGGAACCTACAAAGGAAACACTACACCTGTACATCCAGATTATAGGTAAGATCAGGTTAAAGCTGATGCCCCGCCGCAATCACTGGTGGAACGTAACCCTTTATGTTACCTCCCGCGGACTTGGTACAGGTCCTATTCCGTACAAGTTTTTCACTTTTGAAATTGACTTTGATTTTATTGATCATCAATTAACCATAAAGACCAATACTGGAGCTGTTGAAACTATTACGCTGCAGGATGGCGTCAGTGTGTCGCAGTTCTATACTTCTGTTATGAAGTCATTAGAGGTACTGGGGGTAAAAGTTAATATTCTCGCTAAACCATATGACATAAAAAGTAATATTCCTTTTGCCCAGGATCACACACATGCCACCTATAATCCAGAACAGGTTAACAGGTACTGGCGTGTAATGGTGGCTGTTGACCAGGTAATGAAGGAGTTTAGCGGCCGTTTCTACGGAAAAACGTGCCCTGTTCAGTTGTATTGGCACCACATGGACTTAACTGTTACCCGCTTCTCCGGCAAAAGTATACCCATTCATGAAAATGCCAGTGTGGTAGAAAAGGATGCTTATTCACATGAAGTAATCAGCTTCGGTTTCTGGCCAGGAGATGAGCAGGTTCGTTATCCTGCCTTTTACTCATACACCTATCCATCCCCGGATGGTATAGACCTTGAGATGCTTCAGCCAAAGCAAGCACACTGGACAGACTCCAATGGCAGCCCCATGGCTATTTTAAATTATGAAGAGCTACGTCTTTTAGATAATCCAAGAGAGAAACTACTGGACTTCTTTGAAACCGCATATAAGGCCGGAGCTGAACTGGCAAACTGGCCGGTGGAAGAGTTAAAAGCTATTCCGCTCGATGAGTTATAATCAAATAGGAAAGGCCCGCTTAACAGCGGGCCTTTCCTATTTAACAGGTATCTACCTTACACGTCTACACGTGCATACTTAGCATTTCTTTCGATGAAGTCTCTGCGTGGCGCAACTTCATCACCCATCAGCATCGAGAACAGGTGATCGGCTTCAGCTGCAGATTCAATATCTACTCGCTTGAGGCTTCGTGTACCCGGATCCATGGTTGTACTCCAAAGCTGCTCAGGGTTCATCTCACCAAGACCTTTGTATCGCTGAACGCCTACGCTTTCCTCTTTGCCTTTACCTAACTCCTGAATGGCGTTAATACGATCCTGCTCACTCCAGCAATAACGTTCTTCCTTACCTTTCTTAACAAGGTACAGCGGAGGCAATGCAATGTATACATAACCTTTCTCGATCAGGTCTCTCATGTAGCGGAAGAAGAAAGTAAGAATCAGGGTACGGATGTGCGATCCGTCCACGTCCGCATCCGTCATGATGATCACCTTATGATAACGAAGTTTTACCATGTTCAGCGCCTTATCATCTTCTGGCGTACCAAAGCTGACTCCCAGGGCAGTGATCATGTTCTTAATCTCTTCATTCTCGTAGATACGATGCTCCTGCGCCTTCTCTACGTTCAGAATTTTACCACGAAGCGGCAGGATAGCCTGGAACTTACGATCCCGACCCTGTTTGGCAGAACCACCCGCTGAGTCACCCTCTACCAGGTAAATTTCGCAGTTCTCGGGATTACTGTCCGAGCAATCGGCCAGTTTACCAGGTAAGCTTGTGCTGGAAAGCACACTCTTACGCTGTACCATCTCACGTGCCTTACGGGCTGCAAAGCGTGCCTGAGCAGCAAGGATTACCTTCTGCACAATAATACGCGCCTCTTTCGGATTCTCCTCCAGATACTGGTTCAGCATTTCGCCTACAGCTGTATCCACAGCACCAGAAACCTCCGAGTTACCAAGTTTCGTTTTAGTCTGGCCCTCAAACTGAGGTTCCTGCACCTTTACAGAGATAACCGCTGTCAAACCTTCACGGAAGTCATCTCCCGCAATGTCAACCTTCACCTTGTCCAGCATACCGGATTTATCAGCATATGCCTTTAAGGTACGGGTAAGGGCACGGCGGAAACCTGCTACGTGGGTACCTCCTTCAATAGTGTTGATGTTGTTCACGTAAGAGAAGATGTTCTCCGTGTACGACGTGTTATACTGCAAAGCAATCTCTACAGGTACACCATTCTTCTCGCTCTCCACATGGATCGGCTCCGGGATCAGGTTCTCACGGGTTTCATCCAGGTAGGCAACAAATTCTTTCAGACCACCTTCAGAAAGGAAAGTATCGTTAAGCGGTTCGCCCTGGTCATTTACTTCACGCATATCGCGCAGGTTAATACGGATGCCCTTGTTCAGGAACGAAAGTTCGCGTAAACGGCTGGCAATTGTATCGTATTTATACTCTGTGCTGGTAAAAATAGAAGCGTCTGGCTGGAATGTTACCGTTGTACCAGTTTTGTCTGTAGTGCCTATTTCACGAACAGGATAAGCAGGAACACCAATATTATAATGCTGCTCATGTACCTTGCCGTTACGATGCACCGTTACATGCAGGTCCGTGGAGAGCGCGTTAACGCAGGATACACCCACACCATGCAAACCACCGGAAACTTTATATGTGTCTTTATCGAACTTACCACCGGCGTGCAGAACCGTCATTACTACCTCCAGGGCAGAGCGGCCTTCTTTTGTGTGGAAATCCGTTGGAATACCACGACCATTATCCGATACCGTGATAGAGTTATTTTCGTTGATCTGAACGTTAATCTCGTTACAATGACCGGCAAGCGCCTCATCAATTGAGTTGTCTACAACTTCCCAAACCAGGTGGTGCAGACCTTTGATGCCAATATCACCGATGTACATGGCCGGACGCTTACGTACTGCTTCGAGCCCCTCCAGTACCTGAATACTATTTGCTGAATAATCGTTAGCTAATGATTTTTCTTCTACTTCACTCATGTGTATAATTGGGTAGATTGGATAGGTAAAATTACCACTTTTATTTGGTTTATGCTATACTTTTAGAGGGCATAAAACAGGCTAATTACAGCACTACTTAACACTGCCTTTAACAGCACCGCATAACCACTTATTACCTAACATTTTATGTGCAACAAAAGTGCCTTTAGGAGAGGTTTAAACCCTTGAAAAACACAATTAACAAAACTTCGATTTTACCCAATCAACACTTCTATTTAAGGCTTGCTTTCACTTTCACCCTCGCTACCATCCGCCGATTAAAATCATAGTACTCCGGACCATAGGGAGTCGTATTATCAAGCTCCTCTATCCCTATAATTTCATATTCGCGTCCGTCGCTGATCATAAAATCTAACTTAGCCCTGGCATTCTCCATAGCCTTTTGTAGCATCTGGTGCTGTAGCTTTGTCTTCTGCTCTGGCTCCATAAAGGTACCCATCACATTTAAGTTGAAGGGAATGTTCCTTTCAAGAAGATCTTCTGTTAGGCTGCTGTACAAGGAACTATCCGATACTGTAAGCAAGTAGGTAACGCTTGTCTGATACATGTCCCTGCTGATTTTCTTGCCCATCTGCTCAGGCATGTAGTTCAGGTAAATACCCTCATTCATTTTAACCATGGAGGGAACAACCTGCTTGACAGAGTCAGCCCATTTTAAAAATTTTTCGCGTTGCTCTATTGGGCCATTGTAGGAAAGGTTTAACCGGTAGCCTGCCTCAGGTGTCTGTTGCTCATATTCCCCGATCACCTCCAGGTAATCCTGATTTGCTTCTTCACGCTCACGTACCTGGCAACCTGCAAAGGCCGCAACGCTTAGTATAAGTACTAAGCCTATAGAATTGATCTTTTTCATAGTAGTAGATAGTTGTTTTATATATAGAAATTGGCTGACTAGAATCATGCCATTCCATTCTTAAAACTATAAAATATTTTCAACTGCCCCCGTGGTTCTTACAGAATAAATCAGTGTTTTATATCAGGCAACTTGCAGGTTATCTATGTTATAAACCTGTTCCCTGTCTGTGGTTTAACATTAACCCAGTACTAATAACCCTTGCCTTTTACAATCGTTACTTTAAGTGAATGTAACATTTAAAAGAAGGAGGTAAAACTATGTCAATGAACTTTGAAAATTATTTGAAAGATGGGAAAACCTGGTTGCATGAATTATGCACTTACCTCGGAATTGATGACGAGCAAAAAGCAGCAAGAATTTTCAGGGCAGTGCTACATGCCATCCGCGACAGGATTCCTTCTGCAGAGGCTGTTCACTTTGCTGCGCAGCTTCCAATAATGTGGAAAGGAATATATTTTGATGGGTTTACCATGCATGAGCCAGTGCGTATCCGGCACGAAGACGAGTGGCTGGAGTTTATCCGCACAAAGAATGCTTTTGCTGAGGATGCTGACTTCCCTACCCTTGACCATGCATACTATGCTTTTCAAGATGTAATGTCCTTCCTGCGCGATCATATTTCTGAAGGTCAGTACAAGCAAATAGCCCAGGCACTACACTCGGAAATAACCGTACCTGTTTAGTCGAAAAAGCTTAAACCTCAGAAGGCCCGGGTCATTCCGGGCCTTTTTTTGTACTAACAATGTTTCAGCAGTATCCATTCTGAAAGCAGAAACTGCAACAAGTAGGGAGCAGGGAAAGTAAAGGAATGTGTCTCTCATCAAACATTCAGCCTCTGAATGAATTCAATACATATAAAACCTAAAGAAAAATTTATGAAAAGAAAAGCTACAGCCGTTTGGCAGGGAACAATTAAAGAGGGCAAAGGTCACTTAAGCACACAAACTGGCACACTTAAAGAAACTCAGTACTCTTTTAATTCACGCTTTGCAGATGGCATAGGCACTAACCCAGAAGAACTAATTGCAGCTGCTCATTCTGGCTGTTTCACTATGAAGTTAAGTGGTAATTTAACCGAAGCCGGCTTCAACCCTGAGCGCCTGGAAACGCAGTGTACTATAACGTTAGAGAACGGAACCATCACCAACTCTCACTTAGAAGTTAGTGCTACTGTACCAGGTATTGAAAAAGGTAAGTTTGAGGAATTAGTAAAAGAAGCGGAACAGAACTGTCCTGTCTCAAAGCTTTTAAAAGCAGATATCTCTGTATCGTCAAAATTAAACCAATAAATTTAACCCTGCCTGTACAGACACAGGCAGGGTTATACCTTTGGCATAAGCATCAACCAAGTCATTTCTTGCCCCGCAGCTGTTACTTTCCATCCTCTAACAGCACACACCTACTTTGAAGCCATTTCTCCTACACCAGGAACTTCTGTTTCAAGAAAATATAGTGTAGTGTGGTCACCTGGCCATTATAACAAAGATCAGCCTGTTTTATCAAACTTGCTATTCGGCCAAACCACAATACTTTTTTGCACATCCCAGACTGCAGCTGTACCTTTGTTACATGTGGCACAGCTACGGGACCAGCTTTTTTATACCCATTCTTTTTCGAAAGAAAAAGCTTCCCTTACCTGCATCATTTTGCCAATACCAGCACTGTTTCACAGCATTAATAAAAGCTCCTCCTGCACATTTTCGCCACCGACCGGTATATATTAAGTGTGCCATCAGCCGAATACAATTATGAAATACTTTATACTACTTATTAGCTTTGCGGTAGCCATGCTCGGCGGATGCAACCAAGGGGAAAAACCTGAGGAACAGAAAAAGGAGTTGGAGGACCAGGTAATGGAGGTACATGATAGTGCCATGGCAAAAATGAGTACCATATACCATCTGCGCCGGGATATAAGGGCATTACGTGATACATTGGAAAGTCAGCAGGTGGATACAGCTCAGCTTGCCCCTCTTTACAATAGTATATTACAACTGAATGAAGCTGATGAAGCCATGATGAACTGGATGCGGCAATACAAAGCTCCTGTAAGTCTGAGTCATGAACAGGCGATGAGTTACCTCCAAAACGAAATGGTAAAAATAAAACGCGTTAAAAATTTCATGGACACCACCATCATTGCTGCACAACAAACATATGAAAAGTACAGACAGAATGAAGCTCTTTAAAAACAACCACCACATATTAAACACAGCACTAGCCCTCTTTGCAGGGTTGCTTACAAGTTGTAGCAGTAATGATCCAGAGGTTACAACTCTTCCTGTACTAGGAGAGCGGGAAGTGGTGGAACGTGAGGTAAACGGGCAGATAGTAGCAGATACTCTTTACCCACAAATTCCTGATTTTGCTTTCATCAATCAGGACAGCCAGGAGGTTACTAATCAGACTTTCGAGGGTAAAGTATATGTGGCTGACTTTTTCTTTACCTCCTGCCCTACTATATGCCCCAAAATGAAGACACAGATGCTGCGGGTTTATGATAAATTTAAAGACAACCAGAATGTTGCCTTACTTTCTCATACCATTGATCCACTGCATGATTCAGTAGCCGTTCTAAAAGACTACGCCAGTAGGCTGAATGTGAAAACAGATAAGTGGCACTTTGTAACAGGGGAAAAGGACAGTATTTACGCTATTGCTCAAAAATACCTGGTTACTGCAATGGAGGATAATCAGGAAGCCGGTGGCTTTTTACACAGTGGAGCCTTTGTGTTAGTTGATGAAGACCGCCACATTCGTGGTGTTTATGATGGTACTGCCCCAGCTGAAGTTGACCGCCTGCTAAACGATATTCCGGTGCTACTAAAGGAAAAGAAAAATGGTAGTAAGTAGAGCTATTGCTGCGCTTGCAGGCATTGTAGCCCTTTTCACCCTTACCCAGTGTTTTACTGAAAAACAAAACCAGGGCAAACGCTTGTATGAGGCCAACTGCCAGAGCTGCCATATGGAAGACGGCAGTGGCCTGCGTGGTGTTATACCTCCAATCGCTGGAGCCGACTATCTACAGAAGCATCGCGAGGAGCTTCCCTGCCTTATTCGCCATGGGCTAGAAGGAAGCATTGTCGTAAATGGGGTGGAGTACAACCAGCCAATGCCGGGTGCCATGAGCTTGCGCGAGGATGAGATTACAAACCTGCTTAATTACATTCAGACGAATTTTGGGAACAATAACGAACGCTATACCTTTCCAGAAGTCGAGCAGTTGCTGCAGGCTTGTCCACCAGGAAAGTAAAAAGTGTTATCCTACACCATGTACAAGATCTGGATAAAGTTTATTCTTACACTTTTTAGAGACTTCACAAAAAAATCAAACCTATACAAGAGATCAGGGGTATTGTAATATAGGTTAGATAATAGTAATAGTCCGCTTGAGATTCAGGCGGACTTTTTTTATTTATAATGATGCAATACGAACTACAGAAGTTAAAAAGAAGAAACAATCATCTTCCGACGCTGAATTGTAATGGTACTTCAAAAATCAGCTTAGAATTTGTGCATGTGCACAAATTACTGGACACAAAACAAAAAAGCCTCTCTAGAAAATCTAGAGAGGCTTTTCAGTGATCCCGTTTGGATTCGAACCAAAGACCTACTGCTTAGAAGGCAGTTGCTCTATCCAGCTGAGCTACGAGACCATTGTTTTAGAGAAATGTAACATTCCCGTAAACAAAAAATTTCGGAATCTCTTCCGAAATTTTTTAGTCGGGGTGGCAGGATTCGAACCTACGACCTCCACATCCCAAATGTGGCGCGATACCGGGCTACGCTACACCCCGAACTATGCTTTCAACTCCGGAAGCGCTTAAGGCGCTGTTATTGTTGAATGCGGTGCAAAAGTAAGTGAAGAATTTGATTAGTCAAAGACTTTTCTAAAATTATTTTTCACTTGCGGAGAGGGGGGGATTCGAACCCCCGGTACCCTTACGAGTACGGCAGTTTAGCAAACTGCTGGTTTCAGCCACTCACCCACCTCTCCGGTGCTCTTTCTGCTAAAGAGAATGCAAACATACAACATTACATTTAACAGCGCAATAGCAAACTCTAAAATTTAGGCCTACAAACAGGCTTTTAATTATCCTGCAAAGGCTAAGTATTTGATAATATTCAGCTTGTAAGCCCAAAAATTTTTTAAAAAATTACTGTTCCCAGAATACCTTTGAGACCACACACTAAAAGATCTTCGTAATTAGTTATGGTTGCTCATACTACACCACATCCGAAACAGCTGATTTCATGTCAGCTTTAGTATATTTGTAACTAGTATTTGAATCTACATGACCTGGTACCAAACCATCACCCTACTCGAAATCCTGTTCGGCACATTATTTTTTGTGCTGTACCTGGGCTACTTGTATCGTGTTTGGAAAGTGGCAAGATTTTTTAAGCAGCGCCCACATGTGGTGTGGTTTAAGTTCTTGCTACGGCACTTATATCTTGCGCTAATTATTATTGCCATTCTTGGCCCTTCATTCGGAGCCATGAAGAAAGAGATCAAAACGATAGGTAAGGATTTGTACATTGCTGTAGATTTATCAAAGTCGATGGATGCCACAGATGTGCAGCCATCACGGCTGGAGAAAGCCAAGCATGAAATACAGCGTCTGATCAGCCGGTTCAATTCCGATCGCATTGGCTTGATGGTGTTCTCTAGTGAAGCATATATTCAAAGCCCCCTTACCTATGACCAAAACGCACTACAGCTTTACACACAAACATTAAATACGAACCTGTTGCCTTACTCTGGCACTGATTACGCTCCGGTGCTACAGCTCACACTGAATAAGTTTCAGGAAAACAACACCGTTTCTCTGGAGGAGCAGAAAGCAAAAGTTCTGGTACTCATAAGTGATGGGGAAGATTTTGGTGGAAAAGCGGAACAGCTGGCCGAACAACTTAACCAGCAGAATATCAGGGTGTACACACTGGGCATAGGTACTACAGAAGGTGGACGCATTCCTTCGGGCCGTGGCTTTAAACGTGACAAGCAGGGGAAAATAGTAACTACTACATTAAATGCTGCTCCGTTGGTGCAGCTTGCAGAACTGACTGGAGGTAGATATTTTGAGGTAAACGACCGCATTAGTGAGGTTGCCAAGCTTATCAATTCCATAAATGCTATTGAGGGGGAGCTCCGGGAAAGCAAAACCGTAGATGTAACTGCAAATAAATATGTATACCCCCTGGCGCTGGCATTACTATTGATACTCCTGGATGTATTGATTACCATTAAAGTGATTCGTATATGAAGGCAGTGTGGCTTTTGGTATTCCTGGTCAGTTTTCTAGGAGGCGGCTTTCGCACCATCTCCTCCATTAACCGCTTTGCTACTGAAGCAGCGCAGGCTTACCATAAGCAGGATTATATAGAAGCTATTACGGCGTATGAGTACCTGCTCAATGAATTGGAGGTAGATGATGATCAACTTCGCTTGAACCTTGCCCACTCCTACTACCAGTCTGGTCAATTTCCGAAGGCAATGCAAGAGTATAGGCTTTTGGCTGATAACCCAGCTCACAGATTACGATCTATTGCACACCTGCAGCTTGGCAACATTGCCACCAAGCAGAAAAAACACAAGCAAGCATTGGCTCTTTATAAACAGGCCCTGGTGGCAGAGCCAAATAACGAAGAGGCCAGGTACAACTATGAACTCCTTAAAAAATACCTGGAGCTGCACCCTGAACTGGTAAACCAACCGGAGCAGAAGCCTGCTCCACCTGAACCGGTAGAACAGGATGGCACCCAACTACCTCCGCCTGCTGAAAAAGAGCCTCAGCCGAAGAAAAAACCAGATGCTTCCGGAGACCAGGAAGAGGAAATGGAGCAACCGCAACCTGACAAGACTGGTGAAGAGGGAAAGGGCGGGGCATCAGAGCGCCAGAATGACAAGGCACCACAGCAACGTGAGAAAGAGCAGATAACCGGTAACCAGGAAGGAGACACCAAAGGTACTAATCCTGAAAGCCAGTTTAACCCGGAAGAGCAGGAAAGGCGTGGCGGTTACGAAAATGCATTAGATGCTGATCAGCAGGCACAGATGCGGCGCATAAGGCTACAAAAGGCTAACATGAGCCCCGAAAGAGCCAGACTGCTATTGGACGCTATGCGTAGTGCTGAGTTGCAGTATATACAGCAACTACCTAAAAAAGCAGGAAAAAAGCCTGATAAGTCTAAACCAGATTGGTAAAACTGTTCCCCATTCCTGACCTTTATAGTAATGGATAAATTCTATAGAATGCAGGACTGCATTTCCTGCTTTGAGAGATACATTCAGGAGTAAAGGGAATAAGATGTCTACCATGAGTGAGCAACAAAATGCTGCTTCACAAGAAAACGAAGGAGTTCAAGTGTAAGTCAAAATACTAAATCATTTAAAAGTTTTCCCTATACACCACTATTAAACATTTATGAAAACATCAGACAACCTGCCACAATTCCTGGAGAGCGAGGCGCTTATCCGTTTTGAAGACTGCGACCCTTTTGGCCACCTGAACAATGGACGTTACATAGATTATTTCTTAAATGCGCGGGAAGACCAGACGCGTGAAAATTACGATCTCGATGTATATGCTCATATTAAAAACACAGGCAAAGCATGGGTTGTGGCATCTAATCAAATCTCCTATCTGGGTGAGGTGAAGTTTATGGAGTGGGTAAAAATCAGGACCTGTTTGCGTTGGTATACTAACTCAGATTTATTAACAGAAGGCATTATGCTTGACAAAGAGACAGGTGCGATCAAATCTGTAATCTGGACCCGCTTCGCCTACATAGACATAAAAAAAGGACAGAAAGCGGAGTATAGCCAAGAGTTAATGGACCTGTACAAAAAAGTTGCTGTGGTAGGTGAAGGCAAGCCGGAACAGTTCTTTGAGGAGCGGGTAAAAGAATTGCGCTCTATGGATCGTTCATAAACAAAACCTAATTTTATTGTGCTGAAATAACATTCTATACACTAATACATCTAGCTTTGAAAGTTGCTAACTTTGCCTTATTAAAAGTGAAATTAAGCACCACTTAAAAACTATGAAAGATCAATTAAAGAACGTATTGGAAGTGCTGGCTCTGGCAGAGAGGCTGAAGTTTGAGCTAAGGCACAGCTGGCTCTCCAATGGCCGGCAGGAAAGCGTGGCCGAGCACACATGGCGAATGTCGCTGATGGTGGTGTTATTAGAGCCCTACCTCGACAATGAACTTGATACGGCACGCACACTGAAGATGGTGATCGTTCATGACCTTGTAGAGGCAGAGGCTGGAGACATCCCAGCGTTTGAAGTCACGACTGCAAAAGCAAAGGAGCTGAAGCAGATAAAAGAACTCAAGGCGATAGAAAACCTTCGCATCAAATTAGGCAATGGCATAGGCCAGCATGTATATGAGCTGTGGCATGAGTTTGAGGAAAAGAAAACATATGAGGCAAAAGTAGCTAATGCGCTTGACAAGCTGGAAGTACAGATCCAGCACAACCACGCCGATATTTCCACTTGGCTTGAGGTAGAGCAAGAGTTAGCTTTTCTGATGGGAACCCACACTTCCTTTGACACCTGCCTTACCCAGTTTAAGGAGCTGATCGAGGAACTAGCTGTACAGAAGATGGAAAGTGCTGGCATAGACACCATTGCAGTTAAAGAGCGTGTATCTGCACAGTATACAATAGGAACTTAAATGTTCTTCAACATTAGTTTATAAAACAAAGGCCCGGAATTTAGACAATCCGGGCCTTTGTTTTATGGTTATCGCAATGCTGCTTCAACTTCCTTTATTATGTTCTGTATTGATGCAGGTATGAATTACCTGATGGAAACTTTTAGTCATAAAAGGAGTTTGCTTCGGTTTATTTTTACAAGCTTTAGATTATGGATGCAGACCTTCACTATCGGGCCCTGGAGCGGCTCTACCAACATGCTAGGGTACAGGAACTGTTTAGCGATAGCAGCATAGAAGTGGCGCACAGTAGCTCAGAAATCACACTTCCTGTTAAAGAAGCTTACTTTCATGGAGCCAATGCCATACATGGTGCTGTATACTTCAAGCTACTCGATGATGCTGCTTATTTTGCAGTAGCCTCAGTTGTACGGGATGTGTTTATTGTTACTTCATCTTTTCAACTTAACCTGGTAAGACCGGTAACAGGCGGGGTGATAAAAGCAGTAGGCAAGCTAAGAACCCAGAGCAAAAGCCTTTTTGTTGCAGAGTCTACACTGTATGATGAACGGGGGAAAGAAGTTGCCTTTGGCACAGGGCAGTTTGTTCGTACACTACAGCCTCTGGTAAATTTAGAGGGTTATAAACTGCAGTAAAAAAGCCGCACAAAACATTGTGCGGCTTACTCTTTCATAGCATGGAAAGACTCAACTAATTACTAGCACTTATTTCCAAATATAGGTTTTATCCAATTACAGATTTACCTTCATTGATAAGATCAGTGCTTTAGATAATTATCTAAATCTAACAAAACTCTTTACTGGCTTTATGACAAAAGGTTTTAATTATAACTATTCCTTTAAACATTAGCCATGTTACAGCTTCAATTAATTTCACTAAACTATATATACATCTGGTTTTTGAAACACTGGATTTAATGCTCGCTTATTATTTTGGTCTCTTCTCTTATTAATACTGCTCCTTCACCAGCAAATTCTTAAGTTTTTGATTTTTAGCCGGTTTATAGCAGTATGTATAACAAACCAAAAGTAAAAACAACTATGAAGAATTTCTTACAAAGAGCTACATCTGTTGTAGCCGTATGCTCACTTTTTGCATTTTCTGCCTGCGAGTCTGAGGAGATTGCTCCTGATGCAAGTTTACAAGCTTCTAATACACAAGATGCGCGTAGCAGTAAATCTTTTAATCTGCACAAGACTTACACGGCAGACATAATGTCTTTAAACGATTCTGGAGTAATGGGTACAGCTACCTTAACTTTAGAAGGGGACATGCTTACAGTACATATCATGGCAAGCGGACTGGAGCCAGGCATGTTGCACCCACAGCACATTCATGGTTTTATGGATAGCAACAAAAACGCTGTTTGTCCTCCTATGTCAGCTGACATGAATGGTGATGGTTTTATAGATTTAACTGAAGGCGCACCTTTCTATGGTCCTGTTTTGCTTCCGCTTGAGCCATTCCCAACTGCACCAGACGGCACTATTGATTACAAGCAGACTTTTGAAGTAACTGCAAACATGCTTCCTCTACAGAACAACGTTATTGTGCTGCATGGCATGACAGTGGAAGGATTAGTAGAAAACGGAATGACCCTACCGGAGCAGTACGTTGCTACGCTTCCTGTTGCTTGCGGAGAAATCAAGCCAGCTAACATGAAAAAAATGAAGAAGTAGAATAATTGCTTCTTTCTAATCAAAAAAGCCACTGCAGGTTGTCCTGCAGTGGCTTTTGCTTTTCTAAAAGATACCTAAGCACCTACTGCTTCTTGTACCGGCATCACTGGCTTTGCCAACGCCCGCTGCCACTGCTTTTTAGTAGCCGCCGCCGTAATAAGTATAATTACAGAACTAATGACAGTTAATAAGCCAATGGGGTTGAGCGGGAAGATAGGAAGGCTCAGAGCAATGACTAACCAACTAACTGCTTTCAGCTTCGGATAGTAAAGACCCTCACCCCTACTAATCTGCCAGATGCATCTGATCGGGTATAGGCTAAGGAGCAAAAAGCATACTCCCATAAATAGAAGGGAATAGAAACGAAAGGTGTACACAAAAGAGCCTGCCATCATTCTTTTCACATTAACAATCGCGACAGCTATAAGGTATACCAACCAGTTGGAGACATTTTTAAAAAAAAAGGGAGCCACTTTTCGTAGCTCCCTTTCAACAGTAACTTCTTAAGTAAACTATTCTCTGGCTTCGCTGGCAACCTCAGGTTGTGGCTCTACCAACTCAAACCCATATTCTTTGCCTTTAACAACTGATGGCACGCCTTGCTTCATCCAAACAGGCATTGGGGCACCTTTCAAGTAATGGTCAAAATACTGCGACAAGCGCATTGACAAATCTTTGCGGTTCTTGCGCTGCACCAGGTTATGGTCTTCACCATTATACACCAGCATCCAAACCGGCTTGTCTAAGCGCCTCAGAGCCATAAAGAACTCAATGCCCTGGTACCAGGGCACAGCACCATCCTGGTCGTTATGCATGATCAGTAGTGGTGTTTGCACACGGTCAGCAAAAAACAAAGGTGAATTCTCTATAAATTGGAGCGGCTTCTCCCACAGTGTTCCGCCAATCCGGCTCTGCGTGCGCTCATACTGGAACTGGCGGCTCATACCGGTACCCCAGCGAATACCACCATAGGCGCTCGTCATGTTAGACACCGGCGCTCCTGCCATAGCTGTTTTAAACAAATTGGTCCGCGTAATCATGTAAGCAATCTGGTATCCGCCCCAGCTCTGCCCTTGCAGTGCCATGTTCTTATCATCTACAAACCCCTGCGCCACTAAACTTTGTACGCCTGGTACGATACAATCCATGGCACTCTCGCCAGGATACCCGTCCTTGTACACAATATCCGGCACAAACACCAGATAACCGTTACTAACAAAGAGCGGAATATTGATGGTAGAGGCACTTGGAGCCGGCACCCTGTGGTTGTGTATCCCATCAGAAGAACGCTCATAAAAGTATACCATCATCGGATACTTCCTCTTAGGGTCGAAGTTCTCAGGCTTGTATAGCAAACCTTGCAGCGGAGTGCCGTCTGTAGACTTCCAATCTACGAGTTCTACTGTTCCCCACAAGTAATCCTTCATCTGTGGGTTCGCATCGCTTAATTGCTCAACATTTGTAAAAGCTAAGTCAGAAGTGTACAAGTTGTTGTACTCACTGTAAGAGCCTTTACGGAAAGTTATCCTGTTATCATTTTTGGCTTTGCTTAACGCTGCATAAGCATGATCAGAGGATATGAGCTTTTCCGGCTGTGCCTTTTTACTGACAAATTCACGGTAGTACCCATCTGCTTTACTGCCATAGTTAAAGCCGCTCAGGTAGATAGTGGCATTTTCCGTAATAAACTTCTCGTCATTATCCAGCTTTTCGTAACGGAAGCGCAGGTTATTCAAGCGGCCATACTTATCGGTCAGGTTCTCCGGGGCTTTCCTTCCACTCGGGTCCAGTTTCCATATATCGTGCTTATCGTAAACCAGTATATAACTGTCTTTCTCTACCCATCCGGCAAAGCCGTAATTATCCGGAAGAGCGGGAATGTCATTTGTCTCATCGTAGAAAGGCAGGCCAATTTGTTTTGTCAGGTTAAGATTTGCACCTCCTTTGCTGCTCATGGCATGCCAGCTGCTGTCTGTTGGCTCATACCAGTAAATGTAGTTACCCATCGGAGACATGCGCGGATAACCCCGTGTCTCCTTCAGCACCTGCTTGCTTGTTCCTTTCTTTAGATCAATCAGGTAAGCATCTTTGCGGGTAGGCGTTTCATAGCCAATAGTAATTTTATAATTCTCATCGCTTATTCCTAAAGCTACATCTCCTTGTCCGTAGGCATCCAGGTATACATCCGGCATCTGCAGGGTAGCCAGCTGTTGCATGCGTTTTCCTCTCAGGTCATACATAGCCAGGAAAGAGCGTTTTAATTCCCGCTCATTGTTTTTAAGCTGCATTGGCTGGATCAATGGATCTTTGTAAGTCCAGATGTCTAGATTTACCTTATCCTCCTCAAGCTTAGTTGTGTCTTTCTCATAGCGGGTTGGGCGTGGGAAGGTACCAAAGAACAGGCGTTTTCCATCTTCCGAAAAGTTAAGCCTGCCATACTCACTGACCATCCATTTCTTAGGCATACCATTCGTTAAAGAATCTGCAAGCGTAACAACCTTCTTATCTTTCACAGTCCAGTGGTATAAGCTAAAGTGACGGATGTCTGCCCCCACTGTATCTGTAGTTGCCATATAGGCTAACTGGTCTCCTGCTTTATCCGTGCTGATACCCTTGTAGGTAACCTTACCTGTATCAACAGGCATCGTTCTCAGATCAGCAGTGCTAAATGCAAACACGCCTGCTTTGTTCAAAGAGTCCAGTTCATCTTTTACGAGGTACAGCATATTACCTCTCTCTGAGAAGATATAGTCTGTAACTCTTGCAAAGCGGTGCTCCTGCCCCGACTTCAGGTTTCGCAGGACAAGCTCTGTGCCTTCCGCTTTTTTGTTTTGCTTCAGAGCAGGCTTTTTAACCTCCTCCTTTTTCTCCCCTTCAACCTTAGTCTCATCCGCTTTTTTAGATTTTTTCTCCGGAAGTGGTTTCTCCAGGTGATAAGCTACCCAACCGCTGCCTTCTTTCGGCATCTTGTAAGACTTCACACGCGGAAACTTCACCACGCTCATGTCCTCCAATTTCACAATTGCCAGTGAGTCCTTCGGCAGGTCATCACCCTTTTTCTTTTTAAGCTTTAGGGCACGCACCTTCTGGTACTCCGGCTTTATTTCAAACACTGCAAACTGGCTGTCGTTTGAAAAAGAGGCATTGCCACCACGCGCAAACTGCTTATTCGCGTTGCTTAGATAGCTTTTGATGATTAATTCACCGTCTCCTTCCTGCGGATTGACGTTGAACAGCACATATTTTCCATTAGGAGAGATTTTATCTCCTGACACTCCTTTCCAACTGTCGTAGACGTCGTGGTTAAGTGGCTTTTTGCTGGCTTGCTGTTGTGCCTGAACCTGTAGAAGGCCACCACTAAACAGCGCTGCCCATAAGAGTAGCTTTTTCATCAAGGGTAAAATGAGGATAATATTAGTTAAGTATTATGAAGTTTTATTTTAAGCTGAACCATGGAACAATATTTTCCTAAAGCAGTAAGAACTTTAGAATTTCAGTCCCTTAAAAACCTAAAGTGGTTTTTAGACCAACAATTTAATTAAAGGTTTAAAACTACACCTCTTGTTAATTAAAAGGTAATGATTAACTGTAATAATAAGCCTTTAAAAGAATTACAGAGCAGCTTTCCTAGGCTAACGAACGTTTGGTTTTAAGGGCAAAAGATGGTAATTTCACACAACAAAACTTAACCTACTCTAACTATGCAAGTGAAAGAAGTATATATTATTTCGGCGGTTCGCACGCCAATTGGCAGCTTCGGTGGCGCGTTAGCAAGTCTAAGTGCCACGCAACTTGGTGCTGCTGCCATTAAAGGCGCTCTAAAAAAAGCCGGAGTTGATAAAAAAGAAGTTCAGGAAGTGATCATGGGTAATGTGATCTCTGCCAACGTTGGACAGGCTCCTGCTCGCCAGGCAGCAATTTTTGCTGGCTTAGGTCATGAGGTGGAGTGTACTACAGTAAACAAGGTATGTGCATCTGGCTCAAAGGCTGTGATGTTTGCTGCGCAGGCTATCATGTTAGGTCATAAAGACGTGATAGTGGCTGGTGGCATGGAGAGTATGTCAAATGTACCATTCTACCTGGATAAAGCACGTTTTGGTGCGAAGCTTGGTCACGGCCAGATGATCGATGGACTGCTTCGTGATGGTCTGTGGGATGTTTACAATGACTTCCATATGGGTAACGCTGCAGAGAATACTGCCAGGGAAATGCAGATCACACGTGAAATGCAGGACGAATATGCTATCGGTTCCTATAAAAAGGTAGCTGAGGCTGCAGAAGCTGGCATGTTGAAGGATGAGATAATTCCGGTTGAGATTCCGCAGCGAGGTAAAGACCCGATTGTAGTTTCTGAAGACGAAGAATACAAGAAAGTAAACTTCGACAAGATCCCTGGCCTGCGCCCTGTGTTTGACAAAGCCGGTACAGTTACTGCTGCCAATGCTTCTACACTAAACGATGGTGCTGCAGCAATTTTGTTAATGAGCAAAGAGAAAGCAGAAGAGCTTGGCGTTAAGCCTATAGCTAAGATTCGTGGATTTGCTGATGCAGAGCAGGACCCCATCTGGTTTACTACTACTCCATCTTTAGCTATACCAAAGGCACTTAAAAATGCAGGTGTATCTCCTGAAGAAGTAGATTTTTATGAAATCAACGAGGCTTTTTCAGTAGTGTCTATCGCTAACAACCAGAAGCTTGGCCTGGAAGGTGGCAATGTAAACGTTTTTGGCGGCGCTGTATCTTTAGGTCACCCGCTAGGAGCCTCTGGTGCCCGAATCCTTACTACGCTTTGCAATGTGCTTGATAAAAAAGGCGGTAAGATTGGTGTTACTGGTATTTGCAATGGCGGTGGTGGCGCATCTTCCATCGTGATCGAGAAAATGTAAATAGCCTTAAAGGCATACAATTTGCAGGAAGCCTTACGTTAAACGTAAGGCTTCTTTTGTTTCTGTTCACAGCATTGGAATTCATACTTTAGCAGAGGTGTTATCAAGGCCGGCAGTTAAAGCATTTTAGTTGCTTGCTTATTATTCAAAGAACTAATTCACCATATCATGTACAGATTTCTTTCATTAGTTATAGCACTTTGTATAGCACAGACGGTAGCAAGTGCTCAATCGAAAGTTATCACGTATCACCCGCAAGATGAAAGTGCTGTAAAAGAGGTGTACCACATACAGCTTCCCGACTCCGCGATTGTGGGTTATTATAACCGCTATTACCTGAATGGTGAGAAGGAGGCTATAGTAAAGTTTGTAGAAGGCAAAAAAGACAGCGTTTATACAGAATACTACCCTAATGGGCAGGTAAAGATACAGGTCAACTATGTGAAGGGTGTAATGCGGGGTCCTTTTAAAGCTTATCAGCAAAACGGTAAACTGCTCCAGGAGGGTAACTATGAAAACGACCAGCAAACCGGACTCTTCAAAACTTATAATCCGGATGGTTCGATTAAAAAGGAAGCAGAGTTTGTAAAGGGATACCCGGAGGGTATGCTGCGGGAGTATTATGATGGAGGAAAGGTACGTTCAGAAATTTCTTACAAAAACAGCCAGCAGGATGGTCCGGCTAAAACATATTTCCCAAATGGGAAGCTTGAATCAGAGGCTACTTATAGTAACGGTATGGTAGTAGGGCCATATAGGACGTATTTTGATAATGGGCAGCTTCAGACGGAGACAATGAATGAGGCCGGCAAGAAGAACGGCAGCTTTAAAAGTTACTATCGGAACGGGCAACTAAGCACTGAAGGTAGTTTTTCTGCGGGAAAGATGCATGGTCAGGCGAAGGCTTACTATGAAAGTGGAAAGCCGCTCAGTCTGATTCCGTACAAGAACGGGGCTATAAACGGCACAGCTCAGTACTTTTATGAGGATGGTAAGCTAAAACAGGAAATCATTGGCAGCAACAATGGCGACGACAGCAAAACTACAAGCTATTACCCTTCCGGAAATATAAAAGCAGAAGAGCAGATTAAGGACAAAAAGAAACACGGCACCTGGAAGGAATACTATGATGCACCAGGCAAGCCAGTACAAATATCCGAAACGTATAAAGCAGATCAGCGCGAGGGAGAAAGACTGGTATATTACGAAGCAGGGCAGTTAAAAGAGAAGTACGTGTATGAAAAAGGCAAAATCATTGGTACCAGCTATGAGTATTTTCCATCAGGTAAACTGAAGTCAGAAACTAATTATAAAGATGGCCGTCGCTTTGGCGCTTATAAGCAGTACTTTGAAAGTGGTAAAGTTGAAGTTGTGGGTCAGTTTAGAAACAATCGTGAAACTGGCACCTGGAAGTACCAGAATCCGGAGGGGAAGGTAACTAAAACCCGTGTATATCGGAATGGACAGGTACTAGAGGAAAAAGAGAAGTAGTATTTAATTTACCTCTAAAGCACCCACAACGGGTGCTTTTTTGCTGTAGCATGTAAACCAAAAGCCAAAGGTTAAGCAGCTAATTTCATTCAGTATTGCATTATTACTTTCACTTTTAAAATAAAAATTTGCTTCATGAAACAACCATTTACATCTTTGTACCGAACGAACATTCGGTCTAGATGACAAAGCGAGAGAAACTACTTCAGACAACACTCGAACTGATTGCCAACCAAAGCATTCAGGCCACGCCTATGTCACAAATAGCAAAGGAAAGCGGGGTAGCTACAGGCACTATTTACCACCATTTTAAAAGCAAGGAAGAAATCGTTCAGGAAATTTACCTGAGCAGCAAGAAGGAATTCCAGCAGGTAATACAAGCCAACCTCCATGCCGCTGCCGGTATAAAAGCTCAATTCTATTCGCTCTGGAGTGGAATTTACGAGTACTATATCAACAATCCTCTTCTATTCAGATTTGTACAGCAGGTAAACTACTCCCCTTACATTAACGAAGCTACCAGAGAAGAAGGAAGGGTATACTACCAGGATGCCTACAAATTTTTTGAAACTGGGATTATGAGTGGCCATTTCAGGAAAATGGAGGTGATGCTGATTAGTGAGTTAATTCATGGGAACATTAGCACCTTGGTAGAACTGCAACTAAATGGAATGCTAGCGGATTCAAATAACCAGGTAAAAAGCGCTATTGACTTTTCGTGGAATGCTATAAGGATTTAAAAAATTTATCTCATAAACCGACCGAATATTCGGTATATTATATAAGTATGCAAGAAATAGTTTTAGTAACAGGTGGAACAGGATATATAGGTTCCTGGGTAGTTAAAATGCTCTTAGAGAAGGGTTATACCGTCAGAATGACTGTACGAAACAAAGGCAAAAAAGAGAGCTATGCTTTCCTCAGTGAGATTGCATCCATAGCTAAAGGTAGTTTGGAAATATGGGAAGCTGATCTTTTGAAGGAAGGTTCCTTTGAGGAAGCTGCAACAGGATCTGACGCCATCATTCATTTGGCGTCCCCTTTTACCCTGAGATTTAAGGATGCCCAGAAAGAACTGATTGATCCAGCCGTAAAAGGTACTAAAAACGTTTTACAGGCCGCAACCAAATCGGGTACCGTAAAGAAAGTAGTACTAACTTCCAGCGTTGCAGCCGTACACGGTGATAACATTGATATGAAAGAACAGGGTCTGGAGGAATTTACAGAAGAGCAGTTCAACACATCCAGCTCCCTCACCCACCAGCCCTATTCTTATTCTAAAGTAATGGCTGAAAAAGAAGCATGGAAGATACATGATGCCCAGGAATTCTGGAAGCTAGTTGTCATAAATCCATCTTTTGTCATGGGTCCCTCCTTATCACCGGCTTCTAATTCCGAGAGCTTAAGCTTTATAAAAGATATGCTCTCAGGGAAGTACTATTTGGGTGCACCCGAACTTATGTTTGGATTTGTGGATGTGCGGGATGTGGCCAAGGCACATGTGCTGGCACTAGAGAACGAAATGGCAGCAGGAAGACACATATTAGCAGAGCGAACAACTGGTGTATATGAAGCATCGCAACTTATCAAGGGTAAATTTGGCAACAAGTACAAACTTCCTCTGATGAGATCTCCTAAAGCTATGCTTTATATGGTAGGTTGGATGTTTGGTCTAACCAGAAAGTTCATTCAAAGAAACGTTGGCCATACCATAAGGCTAAACAGCTCTAAAAGCACTGAAAAGCTTGGCCTTACATATACATCTCTTGATAAAACCTTGGAGGATATGGTATTACAAATGCAGAAAGACAAAGTCGTTTCTTAAGCTAAAGCAACTAATAGTTTATGTCATGAACATCTCAAAAAGCCTCCACATTTGGAGGCTTTTCTTATTTACGCTATAGCCAATCCCTATACCAGAAAAATTTCTTAACAAATTAACAAACCAATTTATTCACAGAAAACCTGCACATGCTGAATAACTTAACTAATTATCCACGGAAACTGCCCATATTTTTGATTTTTAATTCATAAATCTTCAAATTACCTTCGTAACCCAAATACGAATACCATGACGCAAAACGGACAAAACACAGATATCCGCACTGACTGGAGTCTGGAGGAGATAAAGGCGATTTACTACAAGCCAGTACTGGAGCTGATCGTTGAGGCAGCAAATGTGCATAAGCAGTATCAGGCTACAGGTGAAGTACAGGTATGTACACTACTTTCAGTAAAAACCGGTGGCTGCCCTGAAGATTGCTCATATTGTCCGCAGGCGGCACGTTTCCACACTGGCGTAGACGTTCATAAGCTCCTTAGCCAGGATCAGGTATTAACTGCTGCACAACGTGCCAAAGATGGTGGCTCTACCCGTTTCTGTATGGGCGCCGCATGGCGTGAAGTACGCGACAACCGTGATTTCGACAAAGTACTGGAGATGGTGAAGGGCGTAAACGATATGGGTCTTGAAGTGTGCTGCACACTGGGTATGGTAAATGAGTACCAGGCAGAAAAACTGAAGGAAGCTGGCCTGTATGCTTATAACCACAACCTGGATACCTCAGAAGAACATTACGATAAGATTATCACGACCCGTACTTATGATGACCGCTTGGGCACTATAAACAATGTGCGTAAGGCAGGTATCTCTGTTTGTTCTGGCGGCATTATTGGCTTAGGCGAAACAGATGAAGACCGTATTGGCATGCTGCACACGCTTTCAACACTGGAGCAGCATCCTGAATCCGTTCCGGTTAACGCGCTAGTGCCGGTAAAAGGTACCCCGCTGGAAAATCAGCCGCTGGTAACAGTGTGGGAAATGGTGCGCATGATTGCAACTGCCCGAATTCTTATGCCAAAAACAATGGTACGCCTATCAGCTGGCCGTGAGCGCATGAGCGTTACAGACCAGGCACTATGCTTTCTGGCAGGCGCTAACTCCATATTCACAGGCGAGAAACTTCTTACTACCCCTAACCCTGATTTTGATCAGGACAAGGCGATGTTTGAGCTATTAGGCCTGTCTCCAAGAAAATCTTTTAAAGAAGAAACACAGCCACAAGCGGTTTAATTACCGCTATGGACCTGCATAAAAAGTTACAGCAAAAGCTGGCAGAAAGAGCAGCGCAGGGCAACCTGCGCCAGCTCAAAACCACCACCAGCCTGATCGACTTTTGCTCTAACGATTACCTCGGCCTTGCTTGCTCCGAAAAGTTGCGGGCACTTATCCATGAGGAGGAGGACAAGTATAAAAAGCTGCCATTGGGAGCAACTGGCTCCCGGCTTTTGGCTGGCAATCATATTTTATTTGAAGAACTGGAACAAACGATAGCCAGGTATCATCATGGGGAGGCAGCACTGCTGTTCAACTCGGGATACACAGCTAACGTCGGGCTTCTATCTGCCCTGCCCCAGCGTGGAGACACTGTTTTTTATGATGAAGCCAGTCATGCTTCCATGAAAGACGGTTTGCGTTTAAGCTTTGCCAGAAGCTATAGTTTCAGGCATAACAGCTTAGATGATCTGCGTCGGAAGCTAGAGAATGCTACGGGAACAGTGTATGTTGTGGCAGAGTCCGTGTACTCTATGGACGGTGATAAGGCCCCCCTTGCAGAACTGGCACAAATTTGTCAGGAGAAAGGAGCTGCCTTGATAGTAGATGAGGCACATGCCGTAGGTCTTTATGGCCCAAAAGGGGAGGGAATAACAGTAGCACTAGGCCTGGAAGACCAGGTATTTGCACAGGTGATTACCTATGGCAAAGCCATGGGCAGCCATGGAGCAGCTGTGGTAGGCTCAAAGATACTTCGCGACTACCTTATTAATTTCAGTCGTGCTTTTATCTATACCACAGGTCTTCCTACGCACGCTCTTTTAACGCTGAGCTGTGCTTATAAATTGTTACCGGAACTAGAAAAAGAAAGGGAACAGGTAAAAAAGCTTGCCTGGCACCTGTCTAAGGAATTAAACAAATTAGAAGGCATCCACTGTACTCCAGGAGAAAGTGTGATACTTTCCGTTTTTCAGGAAAACAGAGATGTGCAGAAGCTGAAAAAGTTAGCTTCATCTTTACAGCTCAAAGGTTTTGATGTACGCCCTATTTTAAGTCCGACTGTGCCTGAAGGCCAGGAGCGCTTAAGGGTTATTGTACACGCATATAATACATTAGGAGAAATTGAGGGCCTCGTGCAGGCCATAGCCAAAGGAACATGAAACGTTATTTTGTAACAGGCATCGGTACGGATGTAGGCAAAACAGTTGCAGCCGCCATACTTACTGAAGCTTTGCAAGCTGATTACTGGAAACCTGTGCAGGCAGGCGGCTTGGATTTCACGGATACCGACACTGTTATGAGTCTGGTATCTAACCCTGCATCTGTATTCCACCCCGAAGCCTACCGCCTGAAGATGGCGGCTTCACCACATCGTGCTGCGGCTGCTGAGGGTATCGAGATCGATGTGCATGGCCTTACCTTGCCTTACACGGAGAATAATCTTATCGTAGAAGGGGCAGGCGGTTTGATGGTACCTTTGAACAAGCGATACCTTGTCCTTGACCTGGTGCAACAACTGGGCCTTGAAGTGGTTCTTGTATCCAGGAACTACCTGGGAAGCATTAATCATACATTGCTCACGGCAGAAGTTCTGCGTTACCGTAAAATACCTGTAGCAGGCATCATTTTTAACGGAGAAGAGAATCAGAGTTCAGAGGATTTCATAATCAAGTACACTGGCCTTCGCAGGTTACCTTCTATTCGGCAGGAGGCTGACTTCTGCAAAGAGACAGTTGCTGAATACGCTGAGCAATTTAAAGGTTACCTTGTTTAGTGATTGAGGAAGTATAGATGGCTTAAACCTTTACGAGCAACTATCAACATACTGAAAAAAAATGAAGAGCTGAATTTGCGGAAGGCGGGTTCAGTTCATCCTGTTTATTTGTACAAAAAGGTTTGGGGAAAAATAAACATATTGTAATCAGAGGTACAGGCAGCATATCCCCCTTAGGGCATAACGCTGACTCTGTCAGTAAAGGATATACTTCCGCCCAACCAGCTTTTACAAGTATAAACCATAACGGGCACCCCACACCGGTTGCCGCCCTCTCTGCTGCTGCAGAAGAAGTACTTCAGAAACTTATACTGTCAAACCCAAACTATAAGCAGCTCGACAGGTCCGTTTTGCTGGCAGTTTATGCAGCGAGACAAGCTGCGGCAGAAGCAGGCTGGCTACAGGAGGGTTCCCCTTTACAGGATGGTCTGGCTGTAAATATCGGATCTTCGAGAGGGGCTACCAGTCTTTTTGAGCAGCACTTCGGTTCATTCCAGCAGAACCCGACAGGCAGTATCTCTTCCAGCGCCTCCCCCACCACCACACTAGGCAACCTTTCCAGTTGGGTGGCGCACGCAGTAAATGCAGGAGGAGGGCAGATCAGTCACTCCATGACGTGCAGCACCGCTTTGATGGCCGTTGCCAATGGAGTGGCCTGGCTGAGAGCAGGCATGGCAAAAAGATTCTTAGCCGGAGGCACCGAAGCACCACTTACTCCCTTCACCATTGCTCAGATGAAAGCCGTTGGAATTTACTCTAAACTGGCAGATCACCCTTTCCCTTGTCAGCCTTACGCCCAAAATAATCAAAGCACATTTGTACTTGGTGAAGGAGCAGCGGTTTTTGCTTTAGAACAGGTAGATGGGACGGAACTCAAGAAGGGTGACATCATAGTAGAGACTGTTGGCTTAGGTTTTGAAAAAATTGAAAGTAAAACCGGAATATCAGCTGAGGGAATAAATTTCCAGAAGTCGATGCGACATGCGCTCGAACAACTCCCCCAACATGACCGAAATATTGATTTAATAGTTACCCATACCCCCGGAACGCGTGCCGGTGATGCCGCAGAGTTGGCAGCTATAAAAGCTGCATTTGGAGAAAACCCTCCAGCCATCACCACAAACAAGTGGTTGATCGGCCATACCCTTGGTGCTTCAGGAGCATTAAGTTTAGAATATGCAATCCAGGCGCTGAGGTATCAGGACGTTCCCTCTATACCTTACCCCTCAAAACTAAACTCATTGACTACCAATGTTATAACAATGGTTATGGTTAATGCTGCTGGATTTGGTGGCAATGCTGCGAGTGTAGTGTTGAGAAAATTATAATAGATAGTCTTTACTTTTCAATCTCTGATATTACCCTCTCATTTTTCCCTTTCCCCTTTTTAGAAATCACCTTCCCATTTTGATACAAACAGGTAAATCTCAACACTTTACCACATATACCTATTGTTATAACAAAAGTAACTTTAGCAAGATTAACATTCACCTAACACCTCATAAGGTCCTATAGCTAATAAAGCTTATTGCAAAGGAATACTGGGCATTACTATTGAACATCTAGGAGAGTAAAAGTTTGTTAAAGCTCCTCTGGAGTAATCGTTGGCCTTAGTTCTTAAATTCTCACCTTTAAGTGCATGGAAATAGTTATACTTGTTGCAACAACAATTGTAGTTTTCAAATATTCACTCCTTTGGAATACCAGAAGTTTGAGAACTGATGAAAACAAGAAGCTGTATACAAGCTTCTCTTACCTAAGCTTGTACAGAAGCTTATATCTCTCCAAAATACTTTTCCATACCAAAAACAGTACCTTCTGGAACTATCTTAATTTTGTCTCGCAAGTCTCCAAGCCAGAGAAAAATTCATCTTTTAGAGTTCCGTTTCTTTTACCAGGACTAATAGCTGGATTGATTCTTATTAATTCCAATGCAGCTACTGCACAATCATACATTTGTGATGGGAGAATATACATTCTTAATTCAAGCGAAGCTGCACCTAATGGTCATATTTTCAGACATTGGGAATATAGTTCTACAGGAGTTGCAAACTCCTATACTATCATTGCCGGAGCTACTAATCCAAATTATACTTTTACAGCAAGCCTTAACCCTAATAACAGTGGCTTTTACCGTGCTCTTTATACAAATAATGGCGGTGCACAAGGCTGGTACTATTCTATACAACTAATAGTAACTACAACCCCGTCAGCCCCAAGCGCAGTTGGAGCCTCAAGATGCGGCCCTGGTGCTGTAACTTTAAGCGCTAGTGGCACACCAAGCGGAGTCACTTATAACTGGTACTCTACACCTACTGGTGGCACCTCACTAGCAACTACATCAACTTATACAACCCCTAGCCTTAGCACTACCACCACCTACTATTTAACTACCACTACAGGTAGCTGCGAGAGCAACAGAACACCAGTGACAGCAACAATAAACACTGTTCCTACAGCTCCGATTGGTAATGGTGGCAGTACTTGTGGCCCAGGTTCAGTTAGCCTTACTGCATCGGTTGGGGCTAATGGCACTACAGCCAGGTGGTATGCCGCATCATCCGGAGGAACAGTTTTATCAACGGGCACCAGCTTTACCACACCGAGCATCAGCACTACTACAACTTATTATGTTAGTAGTTTTAATACCACAACTGGTTGTGAGAGCACAAGAACTGCCGTAACTGCCACAGTTAATACTGTTCCTGCTGCTCCAAGTGCAACAGGCGGCTCCAGGTGCGGGTCCGGTACTGTTACTTTAAATGCAAGTGGCTCTACCGGCTCATTTAACTGGTACAGCTCCTCAACTGGAGACACTGCTCTTGCAACTAACACAAGCAGTTACACAACACCTAGTATTAGCTCGACTACTACTTATTATGTAGCAGCTATTAATAGCTCCAGCTGCGAGAGTAGCAGGACAGCAGTGACAGCAACAGTTAACCAACCCTCAGATGCACCTGCTACTACAGGGGCATCAAGAGAAGGGGCAGGCTCTGTTACGCTTAGTGCTTCTGGTGCACCTTCCGGAGGCAGCTACCGCTGGTACACTGTGAACAGTGGCGGTACAGCTATTGGCGGTGCTATCCAAGCTAACTACACTACACCAAGTCTGGATCAAACCACCACATATTACGTTTCTACTGTAGGTGCCAATGGCTGCGAATCAGCAAGAACTGCTGTTACAGCCACTATTACCCCATCCCCACTACCAATTCAGTTGGCTTATTTCACGGGCAATACAGCTGATAATAAAGTACAGCTTCAGTGGGTCACAGCATCCGAGATAAATAATGATCGTTTTGAAATAGAGAGAAGCAAAAATGGTAGGAACTTCGAAAAGATTGGAACTGTAAAGGGTAATGGCAACAGTGCACAGATGCTTCGATATAATTTTACAGATGCCAATGGGGGCTCCGGAACAGTTTACTACAGATTACGACAAGTAGACTATAACGGTGAGTTTAGCTACAGTAAAGTTATTTCATTCTCATTAGGAAATTTGCCAGAAACAGGAATTGTTGAGGCTTATCCCAATCCATTTAATAGTGAGTTAAAGATGATTGTCACCGTCCCCTCAACCGGAGAAGTTTCTTTAGAAATAGTTAATACTAGCGGAAAAATTGTTTATACTGATAAAAAGTATATGCTTGAAGGTGTGAATGATGTTTACCTGCCTTTAAGTTCCCTAAGCAGCGGCCTTTATGTCTTAAAACTCTCTGGTACTAACATTAATTCTACTCAGAAGGTGATAAAGTCACAATACACTCATTAAAGAGCCTTTGTTGATTTAACTAATTCCCTTAGCTACTTCCAAAAGAGTAAAGGAAGTCAGTAAATCCCTACTGGATAATGAGCTTGTGTGAATGTTTATGTCATCAGAATTACCGAATCTAGAGGCTCTATCAAATCAAACATAGAGATAAGCTTAAATGGTTGTTAAAAAATATGGTATTACAAGTTTAAAACAGGTAGAACATTGCTTCATTAACTAGTTTGCTTTATGAAAAAAATCATAAATAACTTTTAGAACAATCTATCATCACTACTTCTCCCCCCTCTTGCACTTCTTCCCATTCTAGACAAACAAGCTCCCATTATGGGAATTTCAATAATATAAACACTTTTAGCTTATAAAACTTTACAAATATTTGTTATAAATATTAATACCGACATGAATGAATGTTACTCATTCCCAGAGGCAATCTCTTACATCTTCAGATGTTAACGTCGATTAGGTTTTTAATTTGCACTTAGGCGGGAAAATAATTGAAGAATATCCTTGATAAAAGAAAAAGGATGAGTCTTCAGCATTTCTTTTAGCCGAAGGATGAAAAAAGTTATATTCCACCTAGTAGCTTTTAGTATTATAGCCATAATACTTTTAGGTACTAATGTCTCCTCAATTGCGCAAACACCAGGGCTGATATATAAGCCTGCAACAAATGGTGGCAATAAAATATTAGACCCTAATGGTGATGGTTATATCTCTTTAAACAACAAAGGTTTTCCAGCAACAAACACCGATGAAGGCGCTGCTTTTAGCGAAATACCTTACAAGCCATTCCCTGTATTCATGGATGAACCTCTTTCTGACTTATCTACAGGTGCCAAGTACGGACATACCGATTACGCACCCAAGGGCACAGGTTCCTCTCCGTTAGCAGCCTATTTTGACGGCACAAATTTTTTATTCAGAATAAGGTTGGGTGGCCAGTCTACAGCATCAAAGGGATATAGCATCCTGATTGATGCTAACAACACCCTTAACAGCACCGGCAAAAATCCTGGATTTGAATATGAGGTAGTGCTAGCGACGAACTTTGACGTTCGGGTTTATTACCATGGCAGCAATGTTAATGCAAATCCTGTTGTTAATGCAGCTGGGCCCATAATATTCAATGGTTCAGTAGATCAGTATTCACAGAAGTCAGTTGCTTCTTCAGTTGGAGGAGGTGACCCTGACTATTTTTACGACTTCTATGTTCCTATTTCTGCTTTTACAGGAGCTATTCCAATAACATCCACCACGTCTCTTCGCATGACTGGTGTAACAGTTACAAGTGCTCAAAGTGGCCTTTTCGGGGTCGCTTCGGACATAGGAGGTGTTGATGACACGAAATATAACGGCAACTTAGTTGGAGCTTTAAAAGATATCATTGGTAGCACTACAGCAGAAACACCAACTGTAATAAAAGACAATGGGTTTTCATTGGTAAAGGCAACCGCGCCAACAGTGAATAGCCCTATTTACACAAACAGCGCAACTATAACTGGTACCTCTATAGAGTCATCCGGATCTGTGATAACTATTTACCGAAACGGAAGTAGCATTGGCACTGCTACAGTCGACGCAAATGGTGCCTGGTCATTTCCTGTTGCAGGAATCACACTTGCGGCAGGTGCTCAGATAACAGCAACCGTAACGCCCTCTGGCAAATCAGTGTCTGCTTTATCTTCTCCTGTTTCTGTTCAGCAAGCGTCTGGTTCTGGTGGTTGCTCCACTCAGCCTCCAGTTGTTACAGCTTTAACGAACAGCGACAAAGATTTTACAGTTTCCCTATCATCACCCGGTACAATAACAATATATTATGTCGATAACGGCGCTACAATCAACTACGGTTACTATGTTGCCAGTGTCTCCGGAACCCACATAATAACAGTTGACAATAGCGTACTTAATTATCCTAAACCTACAAACGGTAAGTTTCCGACGGGCCAATATCATTTTACTTTAACTGCTGCCAACGGGGGTTGTACTTCTGACAATTCTAACTCTTTGTGCTCCTCCTCTGGTACAACACTATCAACTCCAACCATTTCCCCTGCCAGTATTACGTCATCTACAGCAACAATCACTGTTACCGGACCTTCTGGCTCTACACTTATTCTTACTAAAAACGGTATACAAGTAGGTTCTGCAACCCTGGGCACATCACCAAACACGACGTCAACAGTATGGACAATTGATCTAACAGGACTAGTAAACGGAGACGTATTACAAGCCCGTGCCACAAAGCAGGAAACTAGCGGTAGTTGCACGAGCACGATTTCTTCCGGATATTCTAACGCTGTACCTGTTACAGTTACTTCTGCTATCCCTACTATAACAGGTACCTACTGCGGAAGAACAACTACTGTTTATGGCACTTCTACCGAAGCAGCAGGAACCGAGATCAGGATCTATAGAAATGGGGTGCTAGTAACCTCCCCATCAGGCCCACATGCCTATGTTAACTCTGCAGGCCAATGGACAGCTACAGGCTTTACAACACTGCTAGGCGGTGAAAGTATTTCTGCAACAGCAAAAGCCATAAGTAAAGCCGAAAGTAGCCAATCTAGCTCTTTAACTATTGGTACTGCTTACGTTCCCTCAGTACTATCCATCAACAGTTCCCCTGCTGTAATGGAAGGCAATACAAGTGTTTCTGGCAGAGCTCCGGCAGGCTCTATAGTTACCTTGTATATAAACGGGGAACCTTATCGTGACAACAGTGGAAACCTTGCACCTGTTACTGCTCAGGCAGGAGATGTCTGGACAATAAACAACATTTCACCATTTGAACTATATGCGGGTGCCAAACTAACAGTCAGAGCATCTGCCCCCTCTGGCACTGCTTGTGAAAGCGCCTCCTCCCCTGAAGTAGAAGTACAATGCAAAGCTGCAGATCAGACAATAACTACAAGTTTATCTAAAGCAATGTATTGCCCAGGAGAAAATGCTACAGTAAGATTAAATAAATCAGAAATAGGCACCATTTACAGCATTTACATAAGAACAGCTACCCAAACTGATGCCCAGGCTACTTTATTTGGTTATTCTGTACTAGGCACAGGAAATGCCATCAACTTAACCTCCTATGTATTCTCTAATGCTGACCATGGGAAAGTTCTTTTTGTTAGAACGATCAAGATTGGTGCTTCATGCCAGTACAAAATAGGAGGAGATCTGACAGTTGGAGTGTATGGTCCTGTACCAAATAACTTTACACTTTCTGCCACAAACCAGAGTGGGGTATGCCCAGGGCAGTCAAGTGTAATTACTGTTACAAATGCAGTAGTAGGATATTCCTACCAACTTATTTTAAATAACACTACTAAAGATAAAATTGGAAGCCCACTTATCCCTACTGCTGCAGGAGACATCAGCTTTCCTGCTTTACCAGTTAGTGTGAACACAGAGTACGGTGTAGTTATTACGAGATTGGAAGGAGGATGCGTTGCAGAAAATGTGAATTCCAGAATAATTTCAATTACCAGAACAGGGCCCACTGTTAATCAGGTTGTTACCCCGAGCAGCTCTACTATTTGTCTCAACAATTCCGTAAGCTTCAGCTTTAGCACTCAGAATGGCTACAGTTACAGCTTGATTGAAAAGAGCACGAACAGCCAGGTAGGGGCAACTATCGCAGGTGATGGCACTATCAGAACACTTTCAACAGGTATCCTAAGCATAACCGGGAGTAGAACATATCAGATTCAAGTTATTGGCGGAGTTTGCAACTCGAACCTAATTTCAGAACCAACTGTAAATGTAACCAGCGGCCCCGCTGCCACTGTTTCTGCAGGACCTAATCAAACTGTGTGTGGTAATACCGCTACTTTACAAGGAAGCAACCCAGCACCGGGCACTGGAACATGGACAAAAACAAGTGGTCCATCAGGAGGCAGCATAACAAACGCTACCTCGGCCAACACTACTGTAACAGGATTAGTATCCGGAACCTATGTCTTTACATGGACCGTAACAACAAATTGTACTACACCAACTATAAGTACAGCCAGCAGTGTTACAATTACTGTTAACTGCCCTGCCGCTGCAAGTGTTAAAACAACAAAATTTATTGACGAGTATGTAAATGGCGATATACTTGCTGTTATATCTGACCAGGATGGGGGAATCTCTAGTATTACCTCCACAAGCGGCCTTTTGCCTTCAGGCACCTCTTTCTCAATCATTAATAAGGAGGCTGTTCTGACAGTATCGAATGCATCAGCACTTTTAGCTGGCTCTTACACCTTCATGACCAGCACAATAGATGCTAATTCCGTTGCCTCTAACACTGCTATGCTGATCAGAATGTATGACCGTGGAACACCAGCATCACCCTTCACTCCCTTGCCTGTTCAGCTGGCATACTTTACTGGAAACGTTGCAGAAGGAAAGGTGTATCTTCAGTGGATTACCGCTTCTGAAAAAGACAATGATCGTTTTGAAATAGAACGAAGCGTTGATGGGGAGCGCTTTGAAAAAATTGGTTCTGTGAAAGGTAATGGTAGTAGCTCACAGATGCTGCGCTACAATTTCACAGACACAAGACCAGGTGCCGGCACTGTATATTATCGTTTAAAGCAAATTGACTTTAACGGCAAACACAGCTATAGCAAGTCTATAACTGTACTTATAGGAAAGGTTTCTAGCACAGGTTTAGCAGAGGCTTACCCGAATCCATTCTCTAAAGAACTGAATGTACAGGTTTTCGCCCCAACTGCAGGAGAGGTAAAGTTAGATCTTATGAACACAAGAGGACAAGTAATTCATAGTTTTAAGCAGAGAGTAGCTGAAGGATCAAACAATATTGTCCTTCCCCTAAACAGATTAAGCACAGGCCTGTATTTCCTGAATATCACAGGTACTGAAATTAATACTACTCTAAAAGTGTTAAAAGCACAATAAGCACAGCATCAGTACTTAAAACCGAAGAGGCTGCTTTGTAAAGCAGCCTCTTCGGTTTTATATTAATTTATTGTTTGTACTGATAATCTAAACATACTACACTATTTTTGTAGTCTACAATTTTATTATTTTAAGACACCTAGATGAAAATCTTAAAATTCGGTGGTACCTCCGTAGGATCTGCTGAGAGAATGAAGGCGGTTGCCTCGCTCATCCAAAATGATGAGCCAAAAATTGTGGTGCTTTCGGCTATGTCCGGCACTACGAATGCACTGGTGCAAATCGCAGAAAAACTGCACCAGAATATGAACCAGGAAGCAAGAGCGCTGATTGATGCGCTTCATGATAAATATAAACAGGTGGCTGAGGAGCTATACTCCTCTCCTGCTAAAAAGAAACAGGCTGAAGAGTTACTAATCAATCATTTCGAATACATCCGCTCTTTTACCCTTGACCTGTTCACAATTCATGAAGAGAGAGCGGTGTTAGCTCAGGGTGAATTGCTTTCTACTGCTTTGTTCCAGTTTTACCTGGAGGAGCAGAATTTACCCTCTGTACTGTTACCTGCCCTTAATTTCATGAAGATTGATGAAAATGAGGAGCCGGACACAGAATATATTGCCAAAAACCTGAGATCAGAACTGGAGCAGCATACTGGCAATAAGTTATTTATAACCCAAGGCTACATCTGCCGGAACGCTTTTGGTGAGGTAGATAACCTGAAGCGGGGTGGTTCTGATTATTCTGCCTCACTGATAGGTGCTGCCGCTGATGCCGAGGAAATCCAGATCTGGACTGACATTGATGGAATGCACAACAATGATCCGCGTATTGTAAAAAACACTTATCCTATCGCTGAACTTTCGTTTGATGAGGCGGCGGAGCTGGCTTACTTTGGAGCTAAAATTCTGCATCCAAGCAGTGTATATCCGGCTAAACAGAAAGACATTCCTGTGCGCCTGCTCAACACCATGCAACCGGAGGCCAAAGGGACTATTATCACTTCACAGAGCAAAGGCGGTAGCATTAAAGCTGTTGCAGCCAAAGATGATATCACTGCTATAAAAATTAAGTCTGGCCGGATGTTACTGGCTTATGGTTTTCTTCGCAGTGTGTTCGAAGTATTTGAGCGATATAAAACACCTATCGATATGATCACTACCTCTGAGGTAGCTGTTTCGTTAACAATTGATAACTCTAAGTTTTTGGATGAGATCGTGCGAGAACTGAAAGAGTTTGGCCAAGTGGAAGTTGACCAGGAACAGACAATTATTTGTGTGGTAGGTGATTTTATAGCTGAACGCAGTGGCTCTGGGTTGAAGATATTTGAGGCGCTTCAATATATACCGCTACGCATGATTTCCTATGGCGGAAGCAAAAATAATATCAGCCTCTTAATAAATACTACCGATAAGGTGGAAGCTTTAACAAGGTTGAACGATGGAATTTTTGAAAGAAACACAGCCAATGCTTAAGCAACACTTACAGGAATTGCGTCAGCATGCTACTCCACTTTATGTTTATAACCTGGAGCTACTGCGTCAAACGCTAAAAGCTGCCAAGCAGGAAGCCAATAAGTATAATTTTCATGTGCATTATGCACTTAAGGCAAATGCTAATCAGCCAATTCTTGATGAAATGCGTCAGCATGGCTTTGGCGCCGACTGTGTAAGCGGCAATGAGGTTCGGGCAGCCATTGAAAATGGTTTTGCTCCACAGGATGTAGTTTTTGCGGGTGTAGGTAAATCGGATGATGAAATAAACTACGCACTGGACCAGGATATTTTCTGCTTCAACTGCGAGTCGAGTCATGAACTGGAGGTGCTGAATGAGTTGGCAGAAAAGAAAGGCAGAACAGCCCGTATAGCCCTGCGCATTAACCCAAATGTAAATGCCAAAACTCATAAGTACATTACTACCGGCCTGGAAGAAAACAAGTTCGGAATAAATGCCTGGGAACTGGACAGTGTTCTTTTACTACTCAACAAGTTACCAAACATCCGGCTTATAGGTATACACTTCCATATTGGATCACAGATCACGGATTTAACTGTTTTCAGAAACCTGTGCACCAGAGTTAATGAGTTTCAGGAGTGGTTTGAGGCACATAAGATTCAATTGGAGCATGTAAATGTTGGAGGTGGTTTAGGAGTAGATTATTATAACCCGGAGCAACAGCCAATTCCAGATTTTTCAGCTTATTTCAGTCTTTTTAATCAGTTCCTGGAGCTAAGGCCAGGGCAACAGGTGCATTTTGAATTGGGACGTGCGCTTGTGGCACAGTGCGGTACGCTTGTTTCCAAAGTTCTTTACATCAAGAAAGGTGTAACTACCAACTTTGCCATACTGGATGCCGGCATGACGGAGCTGATTCGCCCTGCTTTGTACCAGTCTTACCACAAGATTGAGAACATCACCAGCGAAAAGGAAGATGTGCGCTACGATGTCGTTGGCCCGATCTGTGAATCTTCGGATTGTTTTGGCAAGGCTGTTATGCTGCCGGAAACCAATCGGGGTGATCTTATCGCGATCCATACTGCCGGTGCTTACGGCGAAGTGATGGCTTCTGGGTACAACCTGCGCAACAAGGTAAAGGCTTTGTACCTGTAAGAACAGTAGCTCAAAAAAAAGCCCGCTTCTAAATAAGTAGAAGCGGGCTTTTTTTTATGAGCTACTGCCTTTTACCTGCGTGTTGTTCCTGATAAGTTACGTAAAGAGCTTGCAGGATTTGCCGGAGCATCGGAAACCACAAAGTTCGGCTCCGCGTGCGCAATGCCTTCTTGCAACTTCAGGTAATTCGCCAATTCAAGCGCATTACCCTTAGAGCTTTTATCCACTTCAACAACATATACATTTTCACCCAGGCTGGTAACCACACTTGCACCATAAGCCTGAAGCAAATCATCCAGAGTGGCTTTTTTACCTTCCTGTACAGCTACAATAGTTTCATTACTTACACCAAGCAGATTGGATTGCTGCACAAAATAGGGCGCTGCATACGTTACGAGTTGGTCCTTGGATAAAACTTTTAAGGCCTGTTCGGTTTGGCTACAGCTTAACCCATCTATTAAAGATAAGTTAAAAAGGGTACCTGAGCTAAAAGTGGCAGGATAACCGATTCCTTTTACAAAGCCGTATTTTTCCATGGTATTTTTTTGCTCCTCATAGGTACTACCAGCTGTAAAAGACACTAATACTTGCTTTGTGAACACAGCACCTAAGTTCACCTCCTTGTCTTCATAAAAGTAACTGTGGGAGGCACACGAAGAGCCATCTTTCATCTGGTTTAACAAGTTGGGGTCAAAGCGCACATTTCTTACCGGGGATCCACTTTCCTGTCTGCAGGAGGAGAAGCCAAACAAGGCCATAACAAATATAGGGAGTAAATATTTTCTTATCATTTTCGTACAATTTAGATCATCAACACATACTAGTTGTACGAACAGTTTTAGCTTACAGCTACAATTTATACCAGCATTTTTACGCACCTAACATACAATAAACATACTTAAATATATTTTACGGAATATTTATATATTTAAAAGCCAAATTTCAATTCTACCCCACTAAATCGATCTACTAATTTTGCGTATTGAGAACGAACTGTAGGATCATCAAAGCCAGTTCACTACTTCTTCAGAAGAGATTTGCTCGGAAAGTAGTGCAATAAAAGCCCACTTCCTTTTTGACTTATTTGGTGTTGTAATAAGTGTGAGTATATCATTTTTCCACCCCCCTGCCACTCCTTTTGCTTCACACCAGAAGAAGTCATAGCCAATCACTTAAACCTACTAGAGGAGTTTAGGGCTAAAGTTACACCCAAGGTGCTCTGTTTCTATCTTAATTTCATTTCAGCTTCATACAGCCTTGCCCTACATACTTTAAGCCCGGTACGCTATACGGTTATAAATACACTTTCCATAGTTAGTTATATTGAAGGGTACCTTTTTATAAATTACCCAAACCCATATTTATCTCGTTTAGTAAAGAACAATGAGAATACTTCTTACAGGTGCCAACGGCTATATCGGGAAGCGGCTTCTACCATTCTTGGTGAGCCAGGGGCATCAGGTACTGTGCCTGGTGCGGGACCCGAGAAGATTTGTATTACCCCCAACAATCAAAGAAAAAGTACAAGTAATAAAAGGTGACTTACTCAACCCGTCCTCGCTAGACAGTTTACCTTTAGATTTGGATGCAGCATATTACCTGGTGCACTCCATGGGTGGTGGAGATCATAACTTTTCTGAGCTTGAAGCAAATGCAGCACTCAACTTCAGAACGTATATTAACTCGACTACGGCCAGGCAAATAATTTATTTAAGTGGTATTGCAAACGTTGAGCACCTGTCAAAACACCTCACTTCCCGTCTACATGTAGAGGAACTACTGGCGGAAGCCAAAGCAAAACTTACAGTATTACGCGCAGCTATCATTATAGGATCAGGAAGCGCTTCTTTTGAAATAATTCGGGATCTGGTTGAAAAATTGCCCATTATGATAACTCCTAAGTGGCTGCACTCTATGTGTCAGCCTATAGCTATACGCGATGTTATTTTCTATTTAACCACTGTACTTGGTAATGACAGATGCTATGGCAAGCGGTTTGAGATTGGAGGCCCTGATGTGATGACCTACAAAGAAATGATCCTTCAGTTTGCCCGTATCCGTGGCCTGAAACGCTACCTGATAACTGTGCCTGTGTTAACTCCACGACTTTCTTCCTACTGGTTATACTTTGTAACGAGCACCAGTTTTAACCTCGCTAGAAGTTTAGTTGATAGCCTCCGTAACGATGTGGTGGTGAAAGATTATTCCATAAATGACATCATTCCGCATCAGTGCTTAACCTATGATGAAGCTATAAAACTGGCTTTTAATAAAATTGAGCAAAATATGGTTTTGTCAAGCTGGAAAGATTCACTTGTAAGCGGCACGATGCACTTAAACTACATGGACTTTGTGCAAATACCTGAATTTGGTGTACTTACAGATAAGCAGCGCAGAAAATTTACCAGGCCTGTAGCCGAAGTTCAGGAGAACATCTGGAGGATTGGTGGTGAACGCGGCTGGTACAAAACAGATTTCCTATGGCGTATCAGGGGCATCATTGATAAAATGGCAGGAGGTGTTGGGCTGAGGCGTGGCCGTAGAAGCCCCTACGATCTTAAAGCCGGCGACACAATAGACTTTTGGAGGGTGTTGGTAGCTGATGAACAACAGGGACGCCTGCTCTTATACGCTGAGATGAAACTACCCGGTGAAGCCTGGCTGCAGTTCAAAGTTTCCGAAGAGCCTGACGGCAACTACTTAGAGCAGTTGGCGGCCTACCGCCCTAACGGACTCTTAGGCAGATTGTACTGGTATGCTGTTTTGCCTTTCCACTTTATCATCTTCGGAGGAATGATAGAAAACATCATCAATTACTCAGCAGACAAAAAACAGATGCAGTAGTTGAATATTCCTATTATATTGCTATTTATAGGTTCACAAGTATAAAACTTTAACCTTCCCCCTTAGTATACTTCAATATATTTTTCAGCCTATATTTAGGGCGATACCGATGAAATACACTTTGTACAGCTATAATTTTTCTCGCCCTATAAAATATAGTTAACTTTGCTCTTCGATAACCCATCAAACCAAATGGAGGCTATAAAAGAAACCGACTTCTCCTTTCCTGGCCAGACAGGCTTTTACAGGGGCAAAGTGCGTGATGTTTACTATTTCGGGGACAAACTGGCTATTGTAGCAACAGATCGTATATCGGCCTTTGATGTGGTGCTTCCGCGTGCCATACCTTATAAAGGACAAGTACTGAATCAGATAGCTGCTCTGAACCTAAAAGCCACAGCAGACATTGTACCTAACTGGGTAATATCTACACCGCATCCTAATGTTACTATTGGTTACCATTGCGAGCCCTATAAAGTAGAGATGGTAATACGAGGGTATCTGGCAGGACATGCCTGGCGGGAATATCGTGCGGGCAAAAGAAGCGTTTGTGGCGTAGCCTTACCAGATGGTTTAAAAGAAAATGATAAGCTACCCGAGCCGATTATTACCCCGACGACCAAAGCGGATGAAGGGCATGATGAAGACATCTCCAGAGAAGAAATTTTAGCGAAAGGACTTGTATCTGAACAAGATTACCTTAATTTAGAGCGTTATACGCGCATGCTGTTTGAAAGAGGAGCAGCCTTGGCGCAGCAGCAAGGCCTTATCCTGGTAGATACTAAGTATGAGTTCGGCAAGTATAAGGGAGAGATTTTTTTAATAGATGAAATCCATACCCCTGATTCTTCCCGTTACTTTTACAGTGAGGGTTACGAGGAGAGACAGGCACAGAATGAACCACAACGCCAGCTTTCAAAAGAATTTGTCAGGCAGTGGCTCATTGAAAATGGTTTTCAAGGGAAAGAAGACCAACAAATACCAGAAATGACAGACGATGTAGTTGCCGGAATATCAGAGCGTTACATTGAGTTATTCGAGGCTTTTACAGGAACAACCTTTGTAAAAGAGAATTATTCAAATATCCTTAAACAAATTGAGGAGCAGGTAACAGGAAACATTTTTAGTACCAAAGATTAAAATATTTAAAGTAGATTTGGTACATTTGCTTTTAAATCCTTATAGGTAGATCTATGAAGTACACGATTGATAAGAAAGAAAACTACACAATTATCACGATAGATGAGAAGAAGTTAGATACTTCTATTGCACCTGATCTGAAGTCTGAATTCGTGAAGTTGAATGCTGAAGGTATTACTAACCTGATTCTTGACCTAAATAACGTAAAATACACAGACTCTTCAGGCTTAAGCTCTATTTTGATTGCAAACCGTCTTTGCAACTCATCTAATGGCTTATTGATCATGACTGGGCTTCAGGACCATGTTATGAAGCTAATCACAATTTCAAAACTTGAGTCAGTATTGAATATCCTTCCTACTGTAGAGGAGGCTATTGACCGCGTTTTCCTGCACGAGATTGAGCAGGACCTAACTAATAAAGAAGACTAAGCATAGCCGCCTATTGTGGATTTCGAACTCAGGATATTAGGCAGTTCGTCGGCCACACCATCGGCAAACAGACATAATACCGCCCAGATTCTAACTATTGGTAATCAGTATCATCTGATTGACTGCGGCGAAGGAACACAAATGCAGCTGATGCTTTACAAGATAAAGCATCAGCGCATTTCAAACATCTACATCAGCCATTTACACGGTGACCATTACTTTGGACTGGCTGGTTTACTCTCAACGATGCATTTACAGGGACGCCAGGCACCCTTGCATCTCTTTGGCCCTCCGGGTCTCTCTGAAATACTAAGCCTTCAGTTTAAGTACTCCGGCACTAATCTGAGCTTTAAGCTTAATTTTCATGAGCTTGACACAACCGTTCACAAAAAAGTTTTTGAAGATAAACAGCTTACGGTTCACACCATACCCATGGAGCACCGAATTCCATGCTGTGGCTTTCTGTTCCGTGAAAAGCAAAAGCCCCGTCCGCTAATAAAGGAGAATCTTCCTTCATTTCTAACACCTCCACAACTGGTTCGGCTGAAATGGGGAGAGGACGTTTATGACGGGGAAGGTAAGTTACTTGTTAAGAACAGGGAAGTAACAATGGACCCAAAGCGTAGCCGTAGTTATGCTTACTGTGCTGACAGCCGTTATAAGCCCGATCTGCTACCTTACCTGAATGAGGTTGATCTGCTCTATCATGAAGCCACTTTCGCTGATGACCTGCGTGAACGGGCAGAATACACTTTCCATAGTACAGCCCGGCAAGCAGCAGAGCTTGCTGCAAATGCTCAGGTTCGTCAGCTTTTAATTGGCCACTTCTCCGTTCGCTATAAAGACCTCAATCCCCTTTTGAACGAGGCCAGAAGTGTTTTCCCAGACACTGACCTCGCCACAGAAGGCAGCATTTTCAGTGTCGTGGAATAAGAGCTTCCTCTGAATATTGGTAAGCTTAGAAGGTCTAATTTAATTAGTAATTTTGCCTCTGCAAGAACAGTCTTATAAGCTGTACCCAAAAAATTATGGCTTTACCAACCTCTGACATACAAAGGAAGCGTACGAACCTGTTCCTGGTTCTGAGCGGAATCTTTATCGCAAACGCTCTGCTTGCTGAACTGATTGGAGTCAAAATTTTTTCGGGTGAGGCTCTCTTTGGTTTACCCGGAGCCCAGATTCCTCTCCTTGGCGGCAGCAAGCTTGATTTCAACCTCACTGCCGGAGTAGTTATATGGCCTGTAGTCTTTATTACAACAGACATCATCAATGAGTACTTTGGGAAAGCAGGAGTAAAGAAGGTAAGTATTCTTACAGTAGCGCTTATCCTCTATGCTTTTCTAGTCATAACCGTTGTCACCGGTCTTCCTCCAGCACAGTTCTGGACAGAAATTAACAGCCAGGACCCGAATGGGAATCCATTTAATATTGATTTCGCCTTCAATTCAGTTTATCGTCAAGGCCTTGGGATTATAATTGGCTCTGTTGTGGCTTTTCTGGTATCGCAGTTTCTGGATGCCACTGTTTTTCATTGGTTGCGCCGCTTTACCGGCAGCAGGAAAATCTGGCTTCGCGCAACAGGCTCTACTTTAGTTTCACAGCTAATAGACAGCTTTGTAGTACTGTTCATCGCTTTCTTCCTCTTTGGCAACTGGTCCATGGAGCTTGTGCTTTCAGTGGCCCTGATCAACTACCTTTACAAGTTTACTGTTGCCATTCTACTAACCCCCCTCCTATATGTAGCTCATTATTTTATAGACCGTTATTTAGGTGATAATCAAGCAAAAGCTACAGTTGAAGCAGCAGCAATGGCAAGCAAAGAATAAATTTCTCTTCAAAATACTTGCAATGTCTGAACATTGGTTGTTACCTTTGCATCCTTGCAAAAGAAAAAAATGCCAGCTCACTTAGCACATACACAAATTTTTATTACCGGGTACGTCCTGCACGACCTATAGTAGCTCCTCTCTTCTGCATTTGAGGCTAACCAGCCTCCTTATTTCATTTTTTTTAGATATATCTCTTTGGAGGGACAATCATGTTCAGAGGAATCATATTGGTTTTTCTTGGGGCTTGTAGTTTTGGCATACTTTCTACATTCGTTAAGTTAGCATATAAAGAAGGTTTTACCCTGGGTGACGTAACGGGCACACAGGTATTTTTTGGGTTGATTTTTCTTTGGGTGATGGTGTTGTTGCGACAGCTGTTTGGCAGCAAAAGCAACAGCACGTCGTTCAGAGAAAAGCTGCAATTAGCTGCCATGGGCACTAGCACCGGCCTTGTAAGTATTTTCTATTACAAATGCGTACAAACAGTACCTGCTTCCATTGCCATTCTTCTGCTGATGCAGTTTACCTGGATGAGCCTTTTATTGGATGCTGTTATCAAGCGCAGACTGCCAAAACAAACACAGGTAGGCATGGTGGTGTTGGTATTAATTGGTACCTGCCTTGCCGGCAGATTATTCTCTGATAAGCTTCCGGAATTTGATTGGGCAGGAATAGGCTATGGTCTTTTGGCTGCAATAAGCTATACTGTTTTTCTGGCCATTAATGGGAAAGTGGGAAACAACATGCACCCAATCACCAAAAGCGCCTTGCTTTTAACAGGTGCCTGTGTACTCATTTTCACTGTTTTTCCACCTGTATTCCTTGTGAATGGTGCCCTTTTGAACGGATTATTTAAGTGGGGGCTTGTGTTAGCAATATTCGGGACAGTGCTTCCTCCTATTTTCTACGCATATGGCATTCCTAAAACAGGTCTTGGACTCAGCGCCATACTTAGTGCTGCTGAGCTACCAGTAGCTGTGCTAATGTCGCGGTTAGTACTGCAGGAGGAGGTTTGGCCTATACAATGGCTGGGGGTGATTCTGATTTTAGTTGCCATTCTAATAGCTAACTGGAAAATGATTTTTAAAAGAATTAATAAAGCCCGGGCAGTGCCAGTGGCAGAAACTTTATATTAACATCAAAACTAAACTCTTTTCTTCATCTACTAAATTGCCTATGATACTATAAAAGTTTTTGAAAATAAATTGGTTGATTTATGATGGTTAGGTTCAGCAATTCTGCTGTTTTCCTAACCATTGTTTTTTACAAGGTTTTCTACCATTTCCTCTTCCTGCTGAACCAGCTCCTCCTTCTAGGAGCGCCAAAACTTCCTGAAATTTCATCGAATACTTTTCTAAAACAATAATCTACCTACCTCACCTGTTTTAAGGGAAAGCTTATCTCTTTTTTATTTTTACCCTGTTAGCACATGAAAAAGGTATTTTCGATCACAATTGTAGCTGCTTTAGCTATGAGTTTTCAGTTTAAAACCGAAACTCCTCAACCAACTGATACCAAACTAGCTCTTACTATTAACTCTTCATCAAGAGCACCCATTACCATATCAACAGGAACATATATTGGCACGGTACCCTGTGTAGATTGCGAGGGCATACAAATGAAGCTTACACTCAAAGAAGGTAAAGCTGGCAAGGGTAAGACTTTCCTATTGGAACAAACTTATTTAGGAAAGCCTGCAGGCAGTAATGTTGTTCGCATAAAAGGAATATGGATTCCTGCACGTGGAAATAAACAAGACCCCAAAGCAGTTGTAATCCAATTAATACCTGACGGAAATTATGATCCGCTATACTTCTTGCGGCTAAATGATTATGACATTAAGATGCTCGACCGCAAACAGAGCTCCATCAAATCAAAACACAACTATATGCTGCAAAAGCAGAGGGGGTAGCAGCCAAATTGGCTCATGTATTTCAATTCAAAGCCATTTTAGGTTATCTTGCAACTTAGAACTTAAGAACTCAAGATAAATGGCACGTTACCTCACCGGAATACAGGCAACTGGCAGACCTCACCTGGGCAACTTGTTAGGAGCTATCATTCCTGCTGTTGAATTGTCAAGAACTTCTGAACAGGAGTCGCTTTATTTTATTGCTGACATGCATTCTCTTACCACTGTGCGTGATGCAGAACTGCTGCGAAGCAATACCTATGCTGTAGCCGCTGCCTGGCTTGCTTTCGGCTTTGACACAGATAAGCATGTTTTCTATCGCCAATCAGATGTACCGATGGTGACAGAACTCACCTGGTACCTGAGTTGCTTTACTCCTTTTCCAATGCTTGCGAACGCACATTCTTTTAAGGATAAATCATCGCGCAGAGGCCTTTCGGAAGTAAACGCGGGGTTGTTTACATACCCGGTACTGATGGCTGCAGACATCCTGATGTATGATGCCAACATTGTTCCGGTTGGTAAGGACCAAATGCAGCACCTGGAGATTACCCGAGACATCGCAAGCTCTTTTAACCACATTTACGGTGAAACCTTTGTGCTACCGGATGCCCGTATAGATGAAGCTGTTATGACAGTACCTGGCATCAACGGAGAAAAGATGAGTAAATCTTACGGAAACATTATTGATATCTTTGAGGCAGACAAGCCACTTCGTAAGATAATCATGAGCATTATAACTGATAGCACTGCACTTGAAGAGCCCAAAGATCCGGATAGTGATACTGTTTTTCAGCTTTACAGTTTATTAGCCAGCCCGGAAGAAATTGAGACCATGCGTCAAAATTATTTGGCTGGCGGCTATGGTTATGGGCATGCAAAGCAGGCGCTGTATGAGATTATCATCCGTAAGTATGCTAAAGAACGCGAGTTGTTTAATTACTATATGGATAATCTTGAGGAAGTAGACAGAAAGTTACTAGAGGGTGCAGAAAAAGCCAAAGCTATTGCAAAACCTGTTCTACAACGTGTCAGAGAAAAGCTAGGCTTCTAATCCTATAAACCGATATACAAAAAAAGCCTGAAGGAAACTTCAGGCTTTTTTTGTATATCGGTTTATAGGATTACATATCACCCTCACCATAATAGCGGTTATAACGCTCATTATATTCATTGTTATCTAACATATTGTCTCTGTTGGTATCCCAAAGAGTAAATATACCATCTGAATATTCACGCTCATTGATCATGCTATCTCTGTCTCTATCCCATTCCCCGTAGTAGTTACTGTTAGCAAAACCAGTCCTGAACTCATTCTCATCTAGATTATTGTCCCTGTTCACGTCCCAGTCTGCCCAATTGTTATTCTCAATTCCGTAGTCTCTACTGGCAGTTGTCCACTCATTCTCATCAATTAACTCATCATCGTTGATGTCCCAGGTGTCATAGAAACCTGTGTAAAATTCGTTCTCATCCAACAGATTATCATCATTCTCATCCCACTCGCCATATTGTCTGTTAGAAGCGAATGTGGTACCGAATCTTTCCTGGTCCCAGTTTTCCATTACGCCAGCATCTACCTCAGCTGTAGTTTCAAGTGTCTCTGTTTCTTCAGCTGTTTCCATATCGTTACCGCCGCAGGCAACTAAGCCAGTCATCAGCGTAAAGCAAAGACCAGTACTTAAAATTTTCATCAATTTATCTTTTTCAGTTTTCATAGTCGTTTTTGTTTAATTCTTGTTTAAAACATTATGTATTGGCACAAAATAGCCGATACAATAAATTTCTACGTCAGTACACCTTTATTAGGTTTGAGTAGACCCTCTAGAGAAGTGAAGAGCCTTTCTTGTTAAGTGTAAGCAACTATAAACGAAGTGAACAAAAGTAGGATTGCACTGAAAATTAGACAAACCAGGAATATAAATATGACTTTTACAATCTTTAATATGTACAAAATAAAGACCTGAATTCCAGCTCTATTACTACTTTTTACAAAAATTAATTTAAAATTAATTTCTGCTCTGATCCTGAACAACTAGATCTGCAGATGCTCTGTTCAAGGCAATGGGAATGTTGTTGAGCACTGCGGTTCTTATAAGCGTCTGTATATCATGCTCGTGCCCGTGTGGTGTTTCAGCATCAATAAAGAAAATAACTTTATCTACTTCTCCCTGGAGAATTTTTGCAGCAAGCAAAATATCCCCACCACTCGGACCATGCCCGAAGGCTTTAATATCCAGATCCAGCATTTCATTGATAAGCCGGGAGGTGTTGGTCGTGCCAATAAGGTTATGTTCCCGCAAAATCTGATAATTAACTTTCGCCCAGTTCAGCAAATCGTTCTTACGACTATTATGCGCAATTAAAGCAATGGTTTTTTTCATAATAATGATTATTCTCGTTTTCTATCTTACCTGGAGTTTTGGTAAATTTATAATATTCCCTTACGATAACTATGTAGTTAACAATAATATAATAAACCTCCTTTCTGCAGTAGATGGAAAGCCTTGAGTACCATTTTACAATAAAAGCCATTAAAAAAGCTCCCTTGCCTTATTCGGGCAAAGGAGCTTTTACAAGTAAAGGTAAACCTACAAAAACAGCTTTTTCTATTTTAACACTATAGCTTTAATTAAGGAATCCATTTAATATCCTTGAAATCTGGCTTTCTTTTCTCCAAAAAGGCATTTCTGCCTTCCTTGGCTTCCTCAGTCATATAAGCAAGGCGGGTAGCTTCTCCGGCAAATACCTGCTGGCCTACCATACCATCATCTGTAAGATTAAAGGCGAATTTAAGCATTTTAATAGATGTCGGCGATTTGGCGAGTATCTCCTGTGCCCACTCATAAGCTGTATCTTCCAGTTCATTATGAGGAATTACAGCATTCACCATACCCATCTCATAGGCATCCTGTGCCGAATAATTTCTACCCAGGAAAAATATCTCACGTGCTCGTTTCTGCCCTACCATTTTAGCCAGGTAAGCTGATCCGTAGCCCCCATCAAAACTTGTTACATCAGCATCGGTCTGTTTAAAAATTGCATGTTCTTTACTGGCGAGTGTCAGGTCACACACTACGTGAAGGCTATGACCACCACCTACTGCCCAGCCAGGCACAACAGCAATCACCACTTTCGGCATGAAGCGAATAAGGCGCTGTACTTCGAGAATGTTCAGGCGCGGCATTCCGGCTTCATCTACATACCCTTGGTGGCCACGTGCATTCTGGTCTCCGCCGCTGCAGAAAGAGTAAACGCCGTCCTTTGTAGATGGACCTTCGGCAGAAAGCAGCACTACCCCAATAGAAGTATCTTCGCGGGCATCCAGAAAAGCTTCAAAAAGCTCCCCTACTGTTTTCGGGCGGAATGCATTTCGCACGTTTGGCCGGTTGAAGGCAATACGCGCCACGCCATTCGATTTTTTATAGGTTATATCTTCGTATTCCTTTACAGTTATCCAATTTGCTTTGCTCATGATTCTAAAATTTTATACTGCAAATATAAGGTTCCTGCAGTTTATCTTTACAGTCCGCTGGGCTTACTTTACCTTACTATTACCTTTGTAGTGAAGGCAATAGGGAGATAGGCTTCGACCAAGCAGACATCTCTTTTACTATGCTTTCTTCAGGTACATTGTTTTGAGTACTACCTGACTCTTGCCAACACGGCATTCCACTTCATCTGGACTATCAGTCAGGCAGATGTTTTTGATCATGTTGCCACGCTTTAAAGTAGTAGACATCCCCTTTACCTTCAGGTCTTTTACAACGTGTACAGAGTCTCCATCATTTAGTATGTTCCCGTTGCTATCTTTCGCTTCCATTTTTTTCTTACTTATTTTCTGATATTATCCGGATTTGGCAAATGTCGAGTTTTGAGACCAATAATCAATTGAAAAATCGTCTTTTGTGTAAGCAGACAAAAAAGGGACAAAACCATTCACTTACTTTCAGAGTTACTTATAACCTTCATTTTAAACTGTTCCTGTTGCAGCACTTTTATTAATCAAAGCTGAAGATTGATTAAATTAACTGGCAGGTTGTACTTACGGAGAATTACAGTCTTTATCAGCTAAATCACAGGTTTAGATTAACATCTAATAGGGAATCCTCCTCTCTTTCTGCTCCAGATTTGTTGCTTATATATCACCATTCCGCCTCACTAAACTGGTTCTTGTAATAATTTTATAGTAAATTGACGATACAACACAACATTCCGCACCCATGGACGAACCTAATTACCGACTCCAGTACTACAAATTCCTAATCAGCAAGCACTACCGCAAAATCCTTTTAGGTCTGGCACTACTTGTACTTATTTTCACCTCCGTTAAAACAGTTGGCCCCGAAGAAGAAGGCGTTGTCCTTTATGTGGGCCATTACGACAGGACGGTTGATCCCGGCCTTCATTTTATTCTTCCCTTTGGTATAGAGGAAATGGAAAAGATACCAGTGCAGCGGCAGCTAAAACAGGAATTTGGCTTCCGTACTGTGGCAGCCGGTACCAGTACCCAATACTCTAAAGAAAACTTTGCCGATGAATCCCTGATGCTAACCGGAGACCTGAATTTAGCTAATGTGGAATGGGTAGTACAGTACCGGATTGTCAATTCTTACAACTACCTGTTCAAAGTCAGAGATGCCGACAAAGCACTGCGTGATATGTCGGAAGCTGCTGTACGAAAGGTGGTCGGAGACCGAACCGTAAACGAAGTGCTGACAGTAGGACGACAGGAAGTCGCCTCTAGTGTAGAAGTACTCCTGCAACGCATGTGCGATGAGTATGAGAATGGTATTCGAATTGATCAGGTAGTACTTCAGGATGTGAATCCACCGGAGCCTGTAAAACCGTCTTTCAACGCTGTTAACCAGGCACAGCAAGAACGAGAGACCCTTATAAACAAGGCAGAGTCTGAATACAACCGCATCATTCCGCGTGCACGAGGTGAAGCTGATGAGACTATACAACTCGCAGAGGCTTATGCCCTAAAGAGAGTAAACTTAGCCACCGGTGAGGCAGCTCGCTTTAACTCCCTTTTCGAAGAATATATAAAAGCACCTGAGGTAACAAAAAAGCGCATTTACCTTGAAACAATGGAAAAAATTTTACCCAAGATTGGTGGTAAAATCATTGTGGATGAAAATGGGAATAACGTTCTCCCACTGTTAAACCTCGACCAGCCTAAAAAGAAATAAGCCGTGAATATTAGAAAAATTTTATCGCTACTAGCCGTATTTATCTTACTGACACTCGCTTTTACAAGCATATTTGTACTTGACGAGACACAACAGGCTATTGTAACGCAATTTGGTAAACCTGTTGGAGAACCCCGGACACAGCCAGGGCTCCATTTTAAGATACCAATGATACAGAAGGTGCAGTTCTTTGATAAACGTTACCTGGAATGGGATGGAGATGCTAACCAGGTACCAACTAAAGACAAGAAATTCATCTTTGTTGACACCTATGCAAGGTGGCAAATAATAAATCCGCTGCAGTTTTTTATCCGTCTGCGGGATGAGCGTTCCGGCCAATCGAGGCTCGATGATATCCTGGATGGTGAAACCCGTAATGCGATTGCAAGTCACGATCTACTGGACATCGTAAGGTCTTCCAACAGGAAGCCAGAAGTGGTAGAGGAGTTTATGGAAGACCTTGAAAACCTGGATAACATCACTGTAGGTCGTGCAAAAATCGAAGCCCTGATACTTAAGCGGGCTAACGAAAGAACAGCTGATTTGGGCGTGCAGATTCTTGATTTCCGCTTTAAGCGCATGAATTATGTAGATGAAGTGAGGGACAGGGTGTATGACCGAATGATAAGTGAGCGTACCCGGATTGCAGACCAGTTCCGATCCGAAGGACAGGGTGAGGCCAGTAAAATACAAGGTAATAAAGAACGTGACCTTGCTAAGATACAGTCAGAAGCAACCAGGGAATCAGAAATGATACAAGGTAGAGCCGATGCACAGGCTACATCCATTTATGCTTCTGCTTACAACAAGAATTCACAGGCAAGAGACCTTTACAGTTTCCTGAGGTCTATGGAAACGTTAGAGAAATCATTTGATGATAAAACAAGTATCATCCTTTCCACAGATTCAGAACTCTACAAATACTTAAAGAAAGCTAATTAGCAAGATGCATTTAACAGCATTGCAAGACCTTCCTTTTTGATTGGGTAAAAGTGCAGTAGCTAAAGATTGAGGCTACTGCACTTTTATTTCAGTATTAGCACATATTCCCTCATACTTTTCTCGGGTTAATTTCCAGCGGTTAACTTCCTGTTCAAAATTGAGCGACCCGGGAATAGTTCTATATTTCTTCTCAAACACAAAACCTACTTTCTCAAGTGTTCTATTTGGTGCTGGATTAAGAGCATAGGGTTCACAGAAGAGAACTTTAAGCTTCAGGTTCTCAAAAAAATACGGAAGTGACTTCTTAACTAACGTTGTCCCAATCCCACGTTTTCTTGTTTCCGGCTTCCACAAGTGCAAATGCATAAATGCTGATTCCCCAAACTGTATTGAATTTACATTTGAATGGCCGATAGGTTCTCCATCACTTAACCAGATCAAGGCATAGGACATTTTTTCTTCCATTTTAGAATGTATCTGATGAGTAAGCATTGTTCTAAGCCCTTCCCTTGTTGGCAACTTCTCCAGATCAACTCCCATGCTCACCAGAAAGACTGAATCTGACTCTAGCCAATAATTGGCAATCAAGTCTATGTCTTCTGCCTGAACTTCTCTTACTGCTAATGACTCATTCATATCTGTACTCATTTTTTAGTGGGGTTTTAGAACACCACTAGTGTGGGGCTTTCTAGCTGTCTCTAAAGGTTTCGCGTAAAATAGCTCTGTTCAAACAACGTGGTTAAGCTGTAGGCGAAGTTATTTCAACTCCATAAACAAGATTGGATATGGTTTTCCAGAAGAGTCTACTTCTGATCGTCCTATCACTTTAAACCCCAGGTGCTCATAAAATCCAACAGCCTGTTTATAATCTACATTCACATCTACTTTGGTTACTTTCAGTTGCTGAACAGCATATTCTAAAAGAGCTTTACCCCACCTCTTCCTCTTGCTTCCGGGTGAATGAATCGCATCTCAACCTTCTGCCCAGATTTGCCGATAAAGCCAATAATCCTCCTTTCGTCATCTCAGATTAACTGCTTTTAGATATTCATTCAATATTAACGTCTTAAAAAACTGCATGTCTTCCTCCTTCAAAAAAAGATGCGTCGCTCTCACACAATCTTCCCATACACTTACGACCTCCTCATATTCATGGGCTTCTATTGCGTCAATTTTATTATACATTTTACCTGCTCCTGCTAAAATATTTTCAAATCTGGCAGCTCCTTATAATACTGATATCAGCACTAGATACTATACTTTCACAAAAAAGAAAAGAGGTGCTACTTCATGAGCGAAGGAATGAGATTTTGAAAATACTCCTTTTTAGGCCGATATTGTAAAAAAGTATCTACGGATGAAGATCAAACTCATTGCAATAGGCAAAACAGATGAATCCTTTCTTGAAGAGGGAATAGAAAAGTATCTTAAACGGCTGAAACATTACCACCCCTTTGAATTCGTAATTATACCTGACATCAAGCAAGGCGGCAAGTATACTCCTGAGAATCTTAAGGAAGCGGAAGGAAAGCTTATACTTCAAAAGATTCAGGAGGGCGATCATGTAATCCTGTTAGATGATAAAGGCAAGGGTTTTACGTCCACTGAATTCGCAGATTTCCTTCAAAAGAAGCTTAATGTGGTAAACACCAACCTGATTTTTGTTATTGGAGGGGCATTTGGTTTCTCGGCAGCTGTTTACCAAAGAGCTAAAGAGAAAATTTCACTCTCCAAAATGACTTTTTCTCACCAGATGGTAAGGCTCTTCTTTATAGAGCAGTTGTATCGTGGCTTTACTATTTTACGGGGCGAAAAATATCATCACGATTAAATTTTTGTATAGCAGCTGCTATACAAAAAGCCGCGCCTCCTTCGTATAGCTACAAAAGCAGGCGCGGCGGTTTTAGGCTGATCCCCTATAAGATGATAAGGAACTTGAATATTAACGACTATTCAGCTGTCCAGAGCACACGCTCCTGATCAGAGAGAATAAGCAGTACACGCGGAGGGTTTGCCACTAACACCAGGCGCATCTCTACTCCCGGAAAAGAGTCAGACTCTACCCAGACACCTTCAGTTTCCTCACCGTCTTCCAACTCTCTTCCGTTCAGTGAGCTAGCCAGGTAAGCTGTAGGCAAAAGAATGTCTGCATCAGATTTTATTTTGGCGTGCACATCTTCCAATACATCTTCAAGATATTCCCCGTATTCCTCATTGAAGTCATCTTCAAGGTCGTGCAGTTCCTCTTCTATATCATCATAACGCTCATCGTTGTAGTCCAGGGAATTTAGTTCCTGCTTTTTCTCCAGGATAGCAACAATAGAGCTGTTTAGGGCATTTGCGTTCATGAGATCTTAGTATTTTTTACAAAGTTGAAAACATGCCAGAGCAATTGCAAGTATTCTGAGTGATAATTTGCATTGCTTCAATACAGGTTTTGATAAAACTTTAAAAGCTGTATTTTTACATAAATCACCATTTAAACTACTCTTAAAACTATGGCAACAGATATTCTGCCTTTAAATGGCACCGATTATATCGAATTTTATGTAGGCAATGCCAAGCAGGCTGCACATTTTTATCAGACAGCCTTCGGCTTTAAACTAATAGCATACGCAGGTCCTGAGACCGGTATTCGGGACCGTGCATCCTATGTATTGCAGCAGGAGAAAGTACGCTTTGTGCTTACTACTTCACTAGATCCTAATTCAGAAATCTCCCAGCATGTGCTTAAGCATGGCGATGGTGTTAAAGTGTTAGCTCTTTGGGTAGATGATGCGGAAGAGGCATTCCGAGGAACAGTAGAGCGTGGTGCTAAACCAGCCCTGGAGCCTAAAACTCTTTCTGATGAGCATGGCGAAGTTAAAGTAGCCTCTATTCATACCTACGGCGATACCATCCATACTTTTGTAGAGCGCAAGAACTACAGCGGTCCGTTTATGCCAGGCTTTGTTGAAAAGAAAAGCCTGTTGGAAGTAGAACCTGTAGGCCTGAAGTATGTTGACCACTGCGTTGGTAACGTAGAGCTTGGCCGCATGAATGAGTGGGTAGAGTTTTATGAGAAAGTGATGGGCTTTAACCTCCTGCTTACCTTTGATGATAAAGATATCAGCACCGAGTACACTGCCCTTATGTCAAAAGTGGTGTCAAACGGAAACGGCTACATCAAGTTTCCGATAAATGAACCAGCTAAAGGTAAGAAGAAGTCGCAGATAGACGAGTACCTGGAGTTCTACAGAGGTGCAGGTGTGCAGCATATCGCCATCGCTACAAATGATATCCTGCATACGGTAAGCGAGTTGCGTCGTCGTGGCGTTGAATTCCTGTATGTGCCAGACACATATTATGATGATCTGATTGAGCGTATCGGGCATATAGATGAAGACATGGGTGACCTGCGCAAGCTAAACATCCTCGTCGACCGTGATGAGGAAGGTTATCTGCTGCAGATTTTCACAAAGCCAGTAGAGGACCGTCCGACAGTATTTTACGAGATTATCCAGCGCAAAGGAGCCAAGTCATTTGGTAAAGGAAATTTCAAAGCTTTATTTGAAGCAATTGAGCGTGAGCAGGAATTACGCGGCAACCTCTAACCTAAAAACCAAGTATAGAAGCCCTGGAATATTAGGGCAAATGCAATAAATTTATAGTTAACATCACACCAGCCTTCTGCTGTACACCGTGTACAAAAAAGGCTGGTGTGATTTTTTGTGTATTTCGACTTACAAATTTTTCAGATTCTACTACTATCACTACTATGATCGATACAACCATACGCCAAAAAATTGACAGCTGGCTCACCGGCAACTACGACGCAGCAACAAAGGAGGAAATAAGCGGTATGCTGGAGCGCAATGAGCACGAGGCGCTCTCTGATGCTTTTTACAGAGACCTTGAGTTTGGCACAGGGGGGTTAAGAGGCATAATGGGTGCCGGAAGCAACCGCATGAACCGTTATACACTGGGTATGGCGACACAGGGTCTTTGCAATTACCTGAAACAGAACTTTCCTGATGAGCAGGTAAAAGTGGCTATTGCTCATGATTGCCGTAACAACTCAGACAAATTTGCCCGCATTGCAGCAGAGATTTTTTCAGCCAATGATATTAAAGTATACCTATTCGAAGAGTTACGCCCGACTCCTGAGCTATCTTTTGCAATTCGCCATCTGGGTTGCCAGAGCGGTGTGGTTGTAACAGCCTCTCATAACCCTAAAGAATACAATGGTTATAAAGTCTATTGGAACGATGGAGCCCAGGTTACCTCCCCCCATGATAAAAACATTATTTCGGAGGTAAACAAGATAACTTCTATAGATAAGGTAAAATTTGACCCGAAGCCTGAGAACATTGAAATGATAGGCAAAGAGCTGGACGAGGCTTATATGGAGCGCGTGCTTGATCTTTCTATTTCAAAAGATGCCATAAAACGCCAGCACGATCTTAAAATCGTTTACTCTTCTATACATGGAACAGGTATAACACTGGTGCCTGAGGTGCTTGACCGTTTCGGTTTTACCAATGTGCATGTAGTACAGGAGCAGGCGGAGCCAAACGGCAATTTCCCGACAGTGGTGTACCCGAATCCGGAGGAGAAAGAAGCCATGACACTGGCACTGAATAAAGCGAAAGAGATTGATGCAGACCTGGTAATGGCCACTGACCCTGATTCTGATCGCGTGGGTATAGCTGTCAGAAACCTTAAAGGCGAATTTGTTTTGCTAAACGGCAACCAGACAGGTGCTTTGCTCATTAATTACCTGTTGCAGGCATGGCAAAGTGCCGGTAAGTTAACTGGTAAAGAATTCGTGGTAAAAACCATTGTAACAACAGACCTTATAAAGGACATTGCCGAAAGCTATAATGTAACGATGTATGAAACCCTGACTGGTTTCAAATACATTGCAGAGGTTATTCGTGAACTGGAAGGCAAGGAAGTTTATATAGGTGGTGGTGAAGAAAGCTACGGCTACATGATCGGTGACTTCGTTCGCGATAAGGATGGCATTTCTGCCTGCGCTTTAATTGCAGAAATGGCTGCCGTAGCAAAAGATAAGGGACTTAGCCTGTTTGAGATGATGGTGGAGATGTATGAGAAGTATGGTTTCTATAAAGAGGAGTTGGTTTCCTTCACTAAAAAAGGGCAACGTGGTGCAGAGGAGATTCAGCAGATGATGGCTGACATGCGCAGCAATCCACCTCAAAGTATAGCAGGCTCCAAGGTGGTGGAGATAAATGACTACAAGGTAAGTACCCGTAAGCTGGTATTGACCGGAGAGGAGCAAAAGCTTAAACTGGAAAGCTCAAACGTACTGCAGTACCTCACTGAAGACGGCAGCAAAATTTCGGCCCGGCCATCCGGTACTGAACCCAAAATTAAGTTCTACATCAGCGTGAATGAACCATTAAAGTCAAAAGATGATTTTGATAAAGTAGAACAACAACTGAACGAGAAAATTGAGCAGATTCTGGTTGATCTTAAATTGAAGTAAAGAAACTTGTACAAGAAGAATGGCTGATTGCTGGGGTAAACTCCTAATGATTAGCCATTCTTTTTATATTTAATTACTGACCTGTTTGAGTGTTTTTTATGGGGTATAGATATTTGAGCAGTCAGCAGGAGTTGGAAAAAATAGAATTTATGAAACCAAACGGGGACGTATATGCTACTTTGGAACGCACACCAGACAATGCTTATTTGATTGCCCGCTGGACAGGCATCCAGACAATGAATACCATCAAAGAAGGTGGAGAAGTTTATTTAGAGGTGATGCATGAAAACCCTTGTCCGAAGCTTCTGAACAGTCACCGGGAACTGATTGGCCCCTGGGACTTTGCCAATGAATGGATTAGCCAAACCTGGACACCAAAAGCTATTGAGTTGGGAATGCGCTATATGGCACAGGTTTTAGCCCCCGGTATTTATGGGCAAATGTCTTTTCACCAACTCCATCAGCGCATCGGCGACATGCTTGAAGTAAAGCTTTTTGACAACGAGGAGAAAGCAAGGAGCTGGCTGCTGAGTATCTGACCTTTGCCCTAATACATAGCCACTACTACAACGCATAAAAGGCTGTAAAAAGAAAAGCCGCTGGTCTTCGGACGCAACGGCTAATCTACCTTTGGCTATATGTTGAATGATTTATTCCTGTTTCCTTTAAAACAGGATTTGAATGCATTTATTGTTCTGCAACCCAGATCAGGTTAAAAAGGAGGCTCTTCATCAAAATTAGAAGCAGGGAAACCTCCACCGCTATTACCACCATCGTTCATGCGGCTGCCTAATCTGATAGACCCTGGACTTTCAGAATCAAATGTGCTGTTCGGCAAGGCATTGAACCCTCCCATACTATCACCTCCGTATTCACTTTCAAGGTTTGTAAACTTAGTAAACTTACCGATAAACTTCAACTGCACGTTTTCCAGCGATCCGTTACGGTGTTTGGCAATGATCACCTCTCCTACCCCCGCTGTTGGGTTCCCCATTTCGTCTTCAGTGATACCATAATATTCCGGGCGGTACAGGAAGCACACCATATCGGCATCCTGCTCAATGGAACCGGATTCACGAAGGTCAGAGAGCTGCGGACGTTTGTCGCCACCTCGTGTTTCCACAGCACGGCTTAGCTGTGACAGGGCGATTACCGGCACATTTAATTCCTTTGCCAGCATCTTTAATGCTCGTGAAATGGAAGCAATCTCCTGTTCACGGTTACCCCCGCCTTTGCCGTCTGCGTTTCCGCTCATCAGCTGCAGGTAGTCAATAATGATCATCTGGATATCATACTGAGCCTTTAATCTTCGGCATTTGGTACGCAGCTCACGGATCGAAAGACCAGGGGTATCGTCAATGTAAATCGGAGCCTCCGTCAGCTTCGCTATTTTATGGTTCAGCTGCGCCCACTCGTACTCTTCCAGGCTTCCCTTTTTAATTTTCTCTGACTCCAGCTCTGCCTCTGACGATATCAAACGATTCACCAGCTGCAGTGATGACATCTCTAGTGAAAAAATAGCCACACCTTTTCCAAAATCCACGGCTGCATTACGCATACATGAAAGCACGAAGGCTGTTTTACCCATCGCAGGACGTGCGGCAAGTATAACTAAGTCTGATTTTTGCCAGCCGGATGTTACTCTGTCCAAGGCTACCAAACCGCTTGGTACACCAGTTAAACCATCAGCCTGCTTACGCTTTTCTTCAAGCTCTTTGATAGCTAAGTGCATGAGCGAGCGCATATCATCGAAATTCTTTCGGATGTTTGATTCCGATACTTCGTATAACTTCGCCTCGGTCTTGTCAAGCAACTCAAATACGTCGGTTGTATCTTCAAAGGCACTGGAGAGTACTTCAGAGGAAATGGAGATAAGATCGCGCTTGATGGAGTTCTCCGTAATAATACGTGCGTGGTACTCGATGTTGGCCGCAGAGTTTACACGGGTTGTCAGCTGCGTTACATAATAGGCACCACCAGCTAACTCCAGCTCTCCGTTCTCACGGAGCTCGTGCGTCACTGTAAGAATATCAATTGGCTCCGACTTATCGAACAGGCCAAGGATAGCTTTAAAAATTCGCTGGTGAGCCTCCTTATAAAAGCTCTGCGGACGCAGAATATCAATTACATTGGTTAATGCATCCTTCTCCAGCATCAGAGCACCTAAAACGGCCTCCTCCAGATCTAGTGCCTGCGGCGGTTTTTTACCCAACTCCGATACGACAGGGGCTTTCTTCTGCCATCCGTTCCGGTTGCCTGCAGACCTCACATTCATTTTCATCTCCTCCATATGCACAAATTTAACAGATAAGCCGTAGAAGCAATCTTTATAAGTGTGTTAATAATCCACAAGATATCCACAAAGTATCAACATATTAGTGTATAGCTATTTTATTTTAGTGAGGGACTTCTAACTTTGTCTGCTTGACATCAAATTGCCTGGATTATGGAGAAGAAGGAATTTAATTATATACATCTGATCGCCATGGGGGGAAGCATCATGCATAACCTTGCGCTGGCGTTACACGACAAGGGACTGCAGGTAACAGGCTCCGATGATGAAATCTACGAACCTGCTAAGAGCCGCCTTGCCGCAGCGGGTATACTGCCTGAAAAGGAAGGCTGGTTCCCAGAGAAACTAGATGCAAAACCTGATGCTGTTATACTTGGTATGCACGCACGTCCCGACAATCCGGAACTGAAGCGTGCGCAGGAGTTAAACATACCCATCTATTCTTTCCCGGAATTCATTTACGAACAAAGCAAGGATAAGCAGCGCATAGTGATTGGTGGTAGCCACGGCAAGACCTCTATCACCTCTATCATCATGCATGTGCTGCAGCACCTAGGCCGCAAGTTCGACTATGCCGTGGGTGCGCAGCTGGAAGGATTTGACCGGATGGTGAAGTTGACCGACGATGCTCCTATCATCATCATTGAAGGAGATGAATACCTGTCAGATCCAATCAAGCGTGTGCCAAAGTTCCACCTATACCATCACCACATTGCTGTTATCAGTGGCATCAGCTGGGACCATATAAATGTATTCCCTGAGCCGGACATATACCGTGAGCAGTTCCGGATGTTCGCGGAGATGACACCTAAGGCTGGTTCCCTTATTTACAACCAGGACGATGAGCAAGTGCAGTTAGTGGCAGTTCCGCGTAATCCTGCTGATATTGCCTACATCGGCTATGGTGTACATGACCACAGCATCCGTAACGGCAAAACCATCCTTCACACCAAAAAAGAAGGGGATGTGGAAATCCAATTGTTCGGAGAGCACAACCTGCGCAACATCAGTGCAGCCAAAGAGGTTTGTAAAAAAGTTGGTGTTAAAGCGCATGATTTTTACGAGGCTTTGAAGTCCTTCAAGGGTGCTGCCAAACGCCTGGAGAAAACAGGTGAAAGTGACAGTACAGCAATGTTTCGTGATTTTGCCCATGCCCCTTCTAAAGTAAAGGCAACCACAGAGGCTGTAAAAAATCAGTACCCACAACGTGAACTTGTGGCTGTAGTTGAGCTGCACACGTTCAGCAGCCTTAACAAGAAATTTCTTCCGCAGTACGCCGGTGCTCTGGATAAGGCAGATGAAGCCATTGTTTATTTCAGCCCCAAAACCATAGAGCACAAGAGGATGGAGATGCTGACTGAAGAGGAGCTGAAGCAAGCATTCAAAAATCCAAACATAAAGGTATTTACCGATTCTGATGCACTGCAGCAACACTTAACCAGCCGCAACTGGAAAAATGCCAACCTGCTGCTCATGAGCTCAGGCACTTACAACAACATAGACCTTGAGGCGCTAAAAAAAGCGGTTCTTTAAACATTTACTCAAAGCAATGAAGCTGAACCTAAAACGCCCCATCGTATTTTTCGATCTGGAGACCACCGGCACCGACATAGCCAAAGACAGGATAGTGGAAATCAGTGTACTGAAAGTAATGCCTGATGGTGAAGAAATACTGAAGACACGCCGTATTAATCCAACTATTCCTATCCCTCTGGAATCGAGCTTGATTCATAAAATTTACGACGAGGATGTAAAGGATTGTCCGGCTTTCAAGCATATAGCCCGTGATCTGGACCAGTTCCTGAAAGGTTGTGACTTAGGAGGCTACAACCTGCTTCGCTTTGATATTCCGCTGCTTGCAGAAGAGTTTTTACGATGCGAAATAGACTTTGACATTGATAACCGGAATGTAATTGACGCTTGCCGCATCTTTCATCAGATGGAGCAGCGCACGCTTTCAGCCGCCTATAGGTTTTACTGTGATAAGTCACTGGAGAATGCCCATAGCGCTGAGGCAGATACTGTAGCTACCTATCATATTCTGATGGCGCAACTGGACCGGTACCAGAACACGCCTGTAGAGATTGCAGAAGGAGTTGAAGAGTACCCGATACAAAATGATATGGAACAACTTCATAAGTTCACTGTACAAAAAACAGCTGACTTGTCTGGTCGAATTGTATATAATAATGCTGGCCAGGAGGTTTTCAATTTCGGGAAGTATAAGAATGTATCAGTAGAGGAAGTGCTGCAGAAAGAACCCAGCTATTATGACTGGATGATGAAAGGAGATTTCCCCCTTTACACTAAAAAAATACTTACCCGTATCCGCCTCAGGAATGTTCAACTGTCCTAACAACAACAACTATAAATGAAAAGGGCTGCAATAATTTGCAGCCCTTTTCATTTATAGTTGTTGTGCTTTGCATCACCTTCTAGCCCCTAACCTGGTATTTTTAAGAAGCCCATTTGTAGGAGCAACTTTATGTACGCAGGTATTTTCTGTAGAGCGGGAGGAACACTCACAACCGGTGATTTTATTCCCCGAAAAAGTAAAGTAGCAAAAGCTGCAACCAATGGAAGCCTGGCACATGTGCTTCCCCCCCTGGCTGCTCAAAAACAGGCTGTTGTCAGAGGCCTTATCCAACTCCAGGGCCATAGAACGAAAAGCTCCGTTACGCATACCCAACCCAACCAAATAATAAGCTGCAGTATCCTCCTCCACTTCCTGTACTTTCCGGATCATCACCTTGTCTACCACTGTCCCATCGCCAAATTCACGGATGAAGGGCTGTAGCAAAGCCTCCTTCGACACGATGTAATGCACGCTATCCTGTACAACTTGGGCCAGTAGTACACCATCGTACTTAACAGGTGCCGCCTCACCCTCTGCAACCTCTAAGGGCTCGTCGCTCTCTTCGGGAAAAGACTCTCTTCTGGTACAGGCTGATGCTACAAGGAGCAAAAGCACGATAAAGAGCACAGGGTGAATAACAGCACGCATGTTGCGGCCAAGGGTGAATTTGTGCATATAGATTATGTATCGGTTACTTTTTGTAATATTTTAGCGCTTCAGGCATATACCTCTTCAGATCAGACTGACGTGTGCCTGCGCTTGGGTGCGTTGATAAGAATTCAGGTGGAGAAGCGCCCCCTTTCTCCTGCATACGCTGCCAAAACGGAATTGCCTGCTGTGGATCGTAGCCAGCCATTGCCATAAAAATAAGACCCAGGCGATCAGCTTCAGATTCCTGATTACGACCATATTTAAGCATACCTAATTGAGATCCTACCCCATAAGCAGCCAGCACAAGGTTAGCAGCTGTTCCGGGCTGAGCCCCGGCCAGAGCAGAGAGCGTTTGCCCCCCAAACTGCTGCGCCAGCGCCTGGCTCATACGTTCGTTACCGTGCTTGGCAATCGCGTGCGCGATCTCATGACCCATTACGACAGCAAGGCCCGTTTCGTTCTGTGCTACTGGAAGAATTCCTTCGTAAACAACGGTTTTACCACCAGCCATAGCGAAAGCATTAACCTGGTCATCATCAATCAGGTTAAACTCCCACCTGAAACCGGCCAACTCGTTCTGCAAACCGTTGGCAGTCATATACTGCTCCACGGCATTTTGTATACGCTGACCAACACGCTTCACCATGGCAGTTGCCTGTGCGTTTCTGGACAACTTATTTTCCTTTAAAAACTGATCATAAGCTTCATAGCTCATTGCCTGCATCTCCGCATCGGAAACAAGGCTTAACTGTCGGCGACCTGTCAGGGGCACAGTAGTACATCCTACCAGCATTACCACAGCTATCGCAAAAGCAACTATTCTATTGTACATCATCTTAAAATTTTGTGGTTCTGTAAAATCATTTTCAAATTTTGAACCAATTTATCAGAAACCAAATATTAACACATTAAATAATTAACATATTACCATACTTATCACCTTTCCGTATAATATATTATTTAGTTCTAGGCACTAAGCATAGTACAAAATGCAGTCTTCGGTTATACGACTTTCCCATTGTAAAATGTTCTACAGGCACTTTGCACAATATTTGCTCGTATAACTTGTTAGTTGATGGGCACGGTAAGGTAAACTCGGGGATAACTGGGGCAAAAAAAGTAAAACACAAATTTGTTACTTTATTGTGTGCAGCTACGTTAGAAACCCTATTTTTGAGAAACAGAACATCTAACGTAACATTAAATGAAGATTTTAGCCATAGGAAGAAACTATGCAGAGCATATTGCCGAATTAAAGAATGAAGTACCAGACGAGCCTGTCATTTTCTTTAAGCCTGACACGGCCGTTCTACGAAACAATGAACCATTTTATTACCCGGAATATACAAATGATGTACACTACGAGGCAGAGCTGATTCTGCGCATCAGCCGGGAAGGCAAAAACATCGAAAAAAAATTCGCACATAAATATTATGATGCCATTGGCCTCGGAATTGATTTTACGGCACGTGATATTCAATCCAAAGCCAAAGCCAAAGGCCTGCCCTGGACGCTGGCAAAAGGGTTTAACGGCTCCGCACCTATCTCGGAGTTCTTACCACTTGACCAGTTCAAGGACCTGCAGGACATTAACTTCAGATTGGATGTAAGCGGTGAAACAAAGCAAAAAGGTAATTCCAAGATGATGCTGAATTCTTTTGATGATATCATCGCTTATATTTCGCGCTTTATAACACTAAAAAAAGGAGACATTATTTTTACGGGAACGCCAGAGGGTGTTGGTCCGGTTAAGATAGGAGATAGATTAGAAGGGTATGTTGAAGATAAAAAACTTTTGGATTTCGAGATTAAATAGAAAGCGAATAGCGCTTGCTGCATTGTCACTCTTTACCACCTGCAGCGCATTTGCCCAGCTGGGCCCTGAACCCGCAACGTCTAAAGCTGCGGTACCAGAGGTTACACCTGGCTACTTTTTATTTCCGATTAAGCCTGGAGAACGAAATTTCCTTTCGGGCACAATGGGTGAGATTCGCTCAAATCACTTTCATGGCGGTTTGGATATCAAGACAGACCAGCGAGAGGGCTTACCAGTATATGCCGCTGCTGATGGCTATATTTCCAGGGTAAAACAATCCACCTACGGTTACGGAAATATTATCTACATCACGCACCCTAATGGGTTGGTTACCACTTATGCTCACCTGCGGGAGTTTGGGAAGCCACTGGCTGAACATATTCTTCAGAAGCAGTACGAGAAAAAGACTTTTGAGCTGGAGGTATTCCCCGAAGCAGGTAAGTTCCCGGTAAAGCGTGGGGATGTAATTGGTTTCTCCGGTAACACAGGAGGGTCCGGCGGGCCTCACCTCCACTTTGAGATACGTGATGAAAAGGACCAATTGTACAACCCTTTGAAGTATAAATTCACAGAAGTGATTGACACCACTCCTCCGGAAATTTACAGCTTAGGAATAATGCCTCTTAACATCCGTGCCCGGGTTAACAATGAATTTGACAGAGCTGAATACCGTACAATCCAAAAGAACAACAATTTTTCACTACCTGACACGGTTTTTGCCAATGGCCTTATTGGCTTAGAGCTTCAGACCATTGACAGGCTGGATGGTGCTGCCAACAGAAACGGAACACAAGAGGTGTCACTCTTTGTGAACGGAAAACAAATTTACAACCACTATATCGATCAAGTGCCTTTCGAATTGTCGCGCCAGGTGTCGCAGCACATTAACTACAATATGTATAAGCGCCATGGCCGCTCATTTCAGAAAGCTTTTATAGACCATGGCAACGACCTGCCACTTTACAATACCAACAGCCGGCAGGGCAGGTTTAATGTTCACCTGGACTCTGTTTACCAGGTAAAGCTTGTGGCCCGCGACTCCTACAACAATAACTCCACACTTAGTTTTGTGGTTAAGGGGCAGAAGCCAACATTTACGCACACGCAATCCAAAGCCGTTGTAAAACCTGCTCTTGACCATGAAATAGTTGGAAATGTACTGAAGATAATTGCCAGCGACTCAGGAAGCACACCACAGAACATTGAACTGTATATGGGCGACAAAACTTTAATCCTGGTGCCTAGCTATATCAAGGACTCAAAATCTGTCAGCCTCTATGACCTTCGTGCCGGCATTCCGGACTCCATGAAGTTCTGCGGAGTTTCTACAGTATTCGGACTGGAAGGTGTTATACCTCCCGCCAAAGAGTTCACCTTCACAAATAATTACCTGAAGGTGCTTTTTGACCAGCAGTCCCTGTACGACACCTTATACCTTGGAACCAGTTTAGATGGAGATGTGTATACCATCGGCGACTATTTCACCCCGCTGCATAAGGCCTTGAAGGTTACTATCACTCCACCAAATGAGGTGAAAGACAAATCGAAGGCAGCAGTTTATTTCCTGGGCACAGGCCGCGGCCGGGGTTATACGGGTGGCCAATGGGATGGCAACAGCATTACTTTCACTACTAAAAACATGGGTAAGTTTAAGGTAATGGAAGACACAAGACCGCCATCCATAAAACTGCTGAGTAAAAGCGGAACGCAGATCAGGTTCAGGATTGGAGACGATTTGTCAGGAATAAACTCCTTTAACGCCTATATAAACGGTGAATGGCTGCTGATGAAGTATGAACATAAACAGGCCACGATTTACTCTGAAAAACTGGATAAAAGTGTACCTTTGTCGGGTGAAGTAGTTTTGAAGGTAAAGGACAACGCTGGCAATGAAGCCACCTATACGACAAGAATCTGACAAGGCTTATGGAATTAAACATCGGCGACAAGGCCCCTGAGTTTGAAGGCAAAGACCAGAACGGAAATAAAGTAAAACTCAGCGACTATCGCGGCAAAAAAGTAGTACTGTATTTTTACCCAAAAGATAATACCCCTGGCTGTACCGCCCAGTCCTGTAACCTCCGCGATAACTACAGTGAGTTGCAGCAGCAAGGCTACGAAGTGATAGGTGTGAGTATCGACAGTGAGAAATCGCACCAGAACTTCATCAGCAAGTTTGAACTGCCTTTTACGTTAATTGCAGATACAGACAAACAGATTGTAGAGCAGTACGGGGTCTGGCAAGAGAAATCAATGTACGGCCGAAAGTATATGGGCACCATGCGCTATACCTTTGTGATAGATGAAAATGGGATGATACAGGACATCATCACGAAAGTGAAAACGAAAGAGCACGCCGAACAAATACTGAAATAATTATGAACGCAGCTGCCCTCACGGGCAGCTGCGTTTTTCGTATATTTGGATACCAATTCTTAATTCATAATTCTAATATATAATTGACTACCGTGAATCCACACAACAAAAGCATTGATGAACTGAAGGAGGTCGCAGCGCAGGTACGCAGAGACATCGTACGCATGGTGCATGCCGTTAACTCCGGCCACCCGGGCGGCTCTCTTGGCTGTACAGACTATTTCGTGTCGCTGTATTTCCGCGTGATGAACTATAGCACTGATTTTGATATGAATGGAAAAGGAGAAGATCTGTTTTTCCTTTCAAATGGCCATATCTCTCCGGTTTGGTACAGCACTTTAGCTCGTGCTGGATTCTTTGATATTGAAGAACTTTCTACATTCCGTAAGCTTAACTCCAGGCTGCAGGGCCATCCGGCAACAGAAGAAGGCCTGGAAGGTATCCGCGTAGCATCAGGCTCTTTGGGGCAAGGTTTGTCTGTAGCCCTTGGTGCTGCTCAAACTAAAAAGCTAAACAAGGATAATAGCCTGGTTTATGTGCTGATGGGTGATGGTGAAGTGGAAGAAGGACAGGTTTGGGAAGCTGCCATGTATGCCGCTCACCATAAGATTGACAACGTAATTGCCACTATCGACAGAAACGGACAGCAGATTGACGGCTCTACAAATGAAGTGATGGGGCTTGGCGACCTGCGTGCTAAATTCGAAGCGTTTGGCTGGCATGTTTTAGAGGCTGATGGCAATAACTTTGAGCTGTTGCTACCTGCTTTGGAACAGGCTAAGAAATCTACAGGCAACGGGAAACCTGTCATGATCTTAATGAACACAGAAATGGGCTACGGGGTAGACTTTATGATGGGCTCCCACAAGTGGCATGGTGTCGCTCCTAATGACGAACAGCTGGAGATTGCACTACAGCAGCTAGCTGTTAATGTAGCCTCAGATTATTAATTTATACGGCTTCAGGCTTTCATGGCAAACTGGATAAAGTCAGTTCTAGTGGTTTTGCTGATACTTTCAGCAAGCGGAACTGTTTTTCCCCAAAGCCAGAAAGCTCAGCCGAAAACTCGCATCCTGTTTTTACTTGATGCATCAGGGAGTATGTTGGCAAAGTGGGAAAATAGCGACAGAATGAACGTTGCTAAAAATCTCCTGGCCCACCTGGTAGACTCTCTGGAGCGTTATGAGAACCTGGAAGTAGCTTTGCGGGTGTATGGGCACCAGTCTGGCCGTGAGCGAAACGACTGTAAGGATACCAAGTTAGAGGTTCCCTTTGCAGAAGAAAATTCTGAATCGATCAAGAAAAAGCTGGATCAGATTGTCCCGCGAGGCAATACACCTATTACATATTCGCTCCTGCAGTCGGCAGGAGACTTTCCGGCAGATAAGTCCAGGAATGTCATCATCCTGATAACTGATGGTTTGGAATCCTGCGGCGGAGATCCTTGTGCTGTTTCGCTGGCCCTTCAGAAGAAACGCATCTTTCTTCGGCCCTTTATTATAGGCATTGGCATTGCCCCGGAGTTTGAGCAACAGCTAAGCTGCATTGGCCAGTATTTCAATGCAGCCGATGTGAAGACTTTTGAGAATGTGCTTACAGAGATTGTGACGCAAACGCTTAGCGAAACTACAGTTAGTGTTGAGCTTCTGGATGAGCAGGGCAAAGCAGTGGAAACCAATGTGAACATGACCTTTCTGAATTCCCTGACCGGTGACACAGAGTATAACTACGTGCACTATAAAAACGGGCAAGGTAAAACAGACCTTCTGGACATTGATGCATTAGTTCCCTATGATCTGGTGGTTAATACAACTCCTGCGGTAACAGAGCAGAACTTAAAAATCAAGCCGGGGCAGCACAACGTGATAAGGGTAAAGACTCCGCAGGGAGTGCTTCACCTGCGCCAGGACGGGCCATCACCTTACGGACAGCTAACCGCACTGGTAAGGGAGCAGGATTCACATGCTACACTAAATGTACAGACGTTCGGTAGCAAGCATAAGTATCTCACTGGTCAGTATGACCTGGAATTACTAACGCTACCACGCATTCATTTAAAAGGTGTTGAAATAAAACAGGGGCAAACGAAGACAATTACTATTCCTCCTCCGGGACAACTAGCCATTGTTTCGCAGATGCAAGGGTATGGCAGCATCTATGAGTTGGATGAAACCGGTAAGCAACGCTGGATCTATAATATTCCGGAAGATAACAGTAAGATCACACTTCCTTTACAGCCTGGAAAGTATAAACTGGTTTACCGGATGAAATCCGCTCAGGGAAGTAAATTTACGGATGTTCAGGATTTCACCGTCAGGTCGGGAGCAACAACATCCGTCAAAATTTTTAACAGATAAAAAGCTTTTACGCAAAGCGATTAAAGACCTTTAAGAACAAAACATACAAATGAAAGAGTACACATATTCAGAGAAAAAAGACACACGTTCAGGTTTTGGTGCCGGCCTGCATGAGCTGGGCAAGAACAACCCGGATGTAGTAGCCCTTTGCGCTGACCTGACTGGTTCACTTAAAATGGACGCTTTCAAAAAAGACTTTCCGGAGCGTTTCTTCCAGGTAGGTATTGCGGAGGCTAACATGATGGGGCTTGCTGCAGGTATGACCATCGGAGGCAAGATTCCTTTTACAGGTACGTTTGCCAATTTCTCTACTGGCCGTGTTTATGACCAGATTCGCCAGTCAATTGCTTATTCAGGTAAGAACGTAAAAATATGTGCTTCTCACGCTGGCTTAACGCTCGGTGAAGACGGGGCAACACACCAGATTCTGGAAGACATCGGAATGATGAAGATGCTTCCGCACATGACAGTAATCAACCCTTGTGACTTCAATCAGACAAAAGCTGCTACCATAGCAATTGCTGAGTACGAAGGGCCGGTGTACCTGCGCTTTGGCCGACCAACAGTCCCTAACTTCACTCCTGCCGACCAAAAATTTGAAATAGGTAAAGCGGTGATGCTGAATGAAGGTACAGATGTGACTATCATTGCCACAGGTCATCTGGTTTGGAAAGCTATCCTTGCTGGTCATTTGTTAGCTGACAAAGGCATCTCTGCAGAAATTATAAATATCCACACCATTAAACCTTTGGATGCAGAGGCAGTCTTAAAATCTGTGCGCAAAACAAAGTGTGTTGTTTCTGCAGAAGAGCACAACCGCTACGGCGGACTGGGCGACAGCATCGCACAGGTTCTGGCTAAAAACTTCCCGGCACCTCAGGAGTACGTAGCCACTGATGATACCTTCGGAGAATCTGGCACTCCTGATGAATTGATGGAGAAGTACGGTCTGTCAGAGCATGATGTTGTTGCCGCTGCTGAGCGCGTTATCAGCAGAAAGAAACAATAAGTAATTATCAGTAAACAGAATTAAAAAAGAGAAGCTGTACTGATAACCAGTACAGCTTCTCTTTTTATTGAGCCTGCAACTGTTTTTAAGCAGTGGAAGATAAAGAGCTTTTAGAGAAATTCGCCCAACCCGAAAGTCGCAACCTGGCCTTTAATCAGCTTGTCCGGAAATACCAGCAGAAAGTGTACTGGCACATCCGCAAGATGGTAATCGACCATGACGATTCCGATGACCTGACCCAGGAGGTTTTCGTGAAGGTTTGGAAGAACCTTGACAACTTCCGTAAAGATGCCCAGCTCTATACCTGGATTTATCGCATTGCCACAAACGAATGCCTTACCTTCCTGTCAAATAAGAAAAAGCGCTTCTTTCTCCCGATACATGATGTAACTGCCGAACTCTCCGACAAAATCGAGTCATCACCCGACATTTCCGGCGATGAGATACAAATGAAGCTGCAGAAGGCCCTCCTGCGCCTGCCTGATAAACAGCGCCTGGTATTCAACATGAAATATTTTGACGAGATGAAGTACGAGGAAATGTCTGAGATTTTAGGCACTTCTGTGGGAGCTTTAAAAGCTTCTTATCATTTGGCTGTGAAAAAAATAGAAGAATTTATCAAGCAGGATTAAACTATAGCTTGTATTCTGCATCTAACAGATAGTGATGGATAATATGAAAAAGGAATTTAAACTGGAAGACCTTCCAAAGCACAACATTTACCAGGTGCCAGATGATTATTTTGATCGCCTGCCGACACGTGTAATGGAAAGGACCGCTGCTGCGAATAAGCCGGCACATGCTTGGTTGCCAGGTGTGTGGCGCCCCCTTCGCTTGGCAGTGGCTCCTCTGATACTCCTTTTAGTGTTTGTTGGAGTTTACTTCTTTAGTACAGAAAAGATCAAGCAACCACAGTCATATGCTTTGGGTTCTTTGGCTGAGCAGGAAATTGTAGATTACCTACATAATCGTGAAGATCTGGAAACATCTGATTTCACAGAACTTAGCACCTTGTCTGATCAGGAATTTACGGCAGACTTTTTGAATGTTAGCTCTACTGCTGCCGAAGAGGAACTAGAGTACTACCACCTAAGAAATATCGGAGATACAGAATACTAATTCACCCATGAAACGTTTTATAATACTTTTATTTTTCTGCTTGATCACCCTTGGCAGTTCAGTTGTTGTTGCACAGGATCGTAGCGAGAATGTGGAGGCGGCCAAAATAGCCTATATAACTGACAAGATTGAGCTGAGCCCAGATCAGGCGCAAAAGTTCTGGCCAATCTACAACGAGTATGAAACCAAGCGTCGCGAACTGATGAGAAACTACCGTGGTGGTTACCGCAGGGATCTCGAAGAAGTTAGCGAGCAGGAAGCAAATGCACGGCTCAACGAGATGTTTGAGACAAAAGAAAGAGAACTGGCACTAGAAAAAGAATATGTAGCAAAGTATCAGAAAGTCTTGTCGGCTAAACAGGTAATTAAGCTTTACCGTGCAGAACGTGAGTTCACCAAACTACTTCTGAAAAGGCTAGATCACAGAAGAGCGAACAAATAATATTTGGCTATAGTGAAAGTGAAAGGCACTACCTTAACAGGAGTGCCTTTTTTCTTGTACCATACTTCACTTAGCTCTTTTTTTGCTCGGCTATCCACTCATCAACCTTTTTCTCCAGAACAGCCAAGGGCATAACTCCTCCTTTCAATATCATATCATGAAAAGCACTTATCTTAAACTTACTCCCTAATTCACGCTCTGCACGTTGGCGCAACTCCTTTATCTTAAGTTCTCCGATTTTATAACTGAGTGCCTGACCTGGAATAGCCATGTATCGCTCTATTTCGGCAGTGGCTGCTTCTTCGCTTGTCAGCTCATTATCCAGGGAATACTGAATTGCCTGTTCGCGTGTCCAGCCTTTGGCGTGCAACCCTACATCAACAACCAAACGTATGGCACGATGCATTTCATCACTCAGGCGACCGAAGTATTGGTAAGGGTCTGTATACAATCCAAGCTCTTTGCCTAAGCTCTCGGAATATAAAGCCCATCCTTCGCCAAAGGCGCCATACCAGGCATACTGCCTGAATTTTGGAAGCCCCTCCTGCTCTTGTTGTATAGATATCTGGTAATGGTGGCCTGGTATTGCCTCATGCAGAAACAGCGACTCCATTCCTACAATATTATACTTGGATGCATCCAGTATCGGTACATAAAACACTCCCGGACGTGATCCATCAGGTGCAGGCGGGTTGTACTCCGCACTGGCCGATGCAGCTCTGAATGCCTCTGTCTGGCGTACCTCAAATTTTGCTTCCGGAGTGATACCGAACAACTTATTTAGCTGTGGCTGCATCCGTTTCTCAATTCCTCTGTATGCCTCCAGCACCTGCTCGGGCGATCTAAACGGAGTAAACTTAGGATTATCATTTACATACCTGAAAAAAGCTTTTAGATCACCACTGAAGCCTACCTGTTCCTTCACCTTTTCCATTTCGCTTCGGATGCGTGCTACTTCCTGCTGGCCTGTATTAAAGATTTCATCTGGTGTCATTTGGGTTGTAGTCCAGTAACGAACCAGGAAACGGTAATAATCCTCCCCCCCTCTTACTCCGCTAATTCCTGAAGTACTCCTGCTTTTAGGCAAGTACTCCTGCTTCATAAAGTCATGGAGCTTTTTGTAGGTAGGGATCACTTCTCCTTTAATAGCCATGGTATATGCCTGCCGGATACTGTCTTTTTGTGCCGCTGTAAAGCTATCAGGCAGGTTTTCAACCGGTGCCCAAAAAATAGTCTTCTTTGGATCTTCTACCATCATGGCCTGCAGTTGTGGCAGCACCTTTTGGGTAAGTGTTCGCGGCAGTATGATACCTGTGGCCATCCCTCTGCGCATGTTGGCGATAGCAGTATCACCCCAAACGGCGAACCCTTTTATGCGCCCTAAGAAGTCCTTGTAATCCTCAGGTGTTTTGAAGGGCTGGTTACTTGAGCCGGAACCTAGCTGAGCCATCGTAATCGGTAAGCTCCAGAACTGGTTAATAGGTAACAGCTCCGTAGGCTGCTCCAACCCCTCCAGCGACATTTGCATCTCGTATTTAAAGATATCATAGCTTACCTGTTCCTGGTCGGTAAGCTTGCTTCTGTCTATCTGGTTTATCTGGTTAAGGTATTTTTGATACAACTGCCTTACCTGCTGTTTATGCTCCTGGCTCAGGTCGTTTGGCAGCTGGTCATTGTAGCGGCTATCAGCAATAGCTGTCGCTTCTAAAGGGAAAAGCTTAAGCCGCTCCTCAAAATAGTTTTCAAACACCTGACTGATGTTTTGCTCCGTTTGCACTGCCTCTGTGGTTTGTTCAGCTTCTGAAGTTCTGGTGCAGCTAGCTGTACCCCAGGTAAGTGCAGCAAGTAGTACACATAATGTGAGATGATGATTTTTCATAGGTGACGCTTGTAAAGTTTTATATTAAGTTATTCATAATCTTTGAGAAAAGGAATTATAAAGTATATACGGGATCAAAAACAAACGCCTTAAAACAACATTAAAACAAACAAGGGAAAGCAGTTTTGCTTTCCCTTGTTTACTCTACTATTATTTAACTTTTGATATCCTTCTAGTATGCTTCCATTAGAAAAGCGATGTCATCACCCGGCTTAAATTCCATGGGTTTTTGGCTTTGTAGAAAGATGCGTGCAGTGAGTGGGCCAAGAAGCTCTATTTTATCTCCCTTCACGCGAAGCATACTGCCTTCCCGAAGCCCCACAACCGGCTGGCGGTTATGGTGGTGAAACTCAGCAATACGTGTCTCCCTTGTCTCCCCCATATGTGTGGACCCTTCAATAGGATCAAGATAATGTGGATTAATATTAAAAGGCACCAATTGTAACGCATCAAATGTCTTTGCATGCACAATAGGCATATCGTTGGTAGTTCCTATCGTTTTACCTGCTACGTTTGTACCAGCACTGGTACCCATATAAGGCATTCCTTTCTGCACTCGCTCCTGCAAAGGCTTAATTAATTTACTAGCGTAAAGGTTACGCAACAAAACGAATGTATTACCACCTCCTATGAACACAGCCTCTGCCTCATTTACTGCTTTTACCGGGTCATCATATTCATGAACACCTGTAACGCTTATACCCCACTGTTCAAATGCCTCTCTTGCCTTAGCTGTGTAGTCTTTATGTGAAATACCTCCCGGGCGGGCGTAGGGGATGAAAAGAACACTTGATTTTCCTTCCAGAAGTGACCTTACCTCTTGCTCGGCATGCTCCAGGTAACCTGTTCCATGCGTAGTAGACGTGCTGATTAAAAGTAAATTTCTGCTCATATTCAAAATTAAGAATTTTGAATGACTGTATGAGTCCTTGAAAGAATAAATCTAGAACCCTTCCTGGTAGCACTAGTCCTTCTTGACAGGCTTTAACTTCAGCTTTATAGTTTCAAGGTAAGGCTCCAGTTGTTTATAACTGGTAAGGGCACGTACCAAGCCAATGCTTTTAAGATCGTAGAGAAACCACACCTCTACATAAAAATCATGGAACCAGTAAAGGTCTATTTTACACCAGCCTTTGATGCGATGATGAACGTAATGCCCCTGCTCCAGCACCAGATCAGCCTGCAGGAATGGTGAAAGTTCATTAAAATCTTTGGCGCTAATCATAACTCTAATCTACACAACCCAACATACATTAAAAAAGGCTGCATTTAGGCAGCCTTTATAGTTTAACGTAATTTTTCAGACTTTGGTCTAGTTAAGGTGTAACGTGTACAACTCAAATCTATTGGAGGCAAAACTCCAATGAGATGATGAAGGGTGAATTTCTACTCCGTCCTCGTCCATAATCGTGATAGCAAACCCGTCACCCTGGTTCAGGGGCTCCGTGAAATGCTTCACAGGGTACACCTTTCCTTCCTCTACCCACTCTTCAGGTTCGAAGGCAGGCATCGACGCATCTACGCACTTTGCGAAGACCGCCATGTAGCTCGGTGGCACAAATAAATTAACCATATAAAACAAACTTTACCGAAAGATAAAAAATTCCTGCAAAACAGGAAACGGATCTGCTTTTTTTTGAAGCTACCTGTATGATACCATCAAAAACCATGCCCTGTACATCAAGAAGATTTGAAAGTTTAATTACGGTATATTCCTATTTGCCAACTAGCAAAGCTTCTGTACTTTCTGATTTTGTAAGACATTCTAACAGCTTCTTTCACCCTTTAGACGTACTAACATATCTGACAAAGATTCATTATCTTTAATTATATACTTTGCTTATGGCGACGTTCAAAAGAAATCACTTCGGTAGCAGCAGACACACCTTCCATGTTGCTCCTCGTGTGTGGGGGCTCAAGACGATATTTGTCAACCTTTACTTTGTAGCTAACCCGAATGGCTCCTGGGTCTTAGTTGATACTGGGGTGAAAGGATTTGCTCAGCAGATTAAAGACGCGGCAGATGAAATTTTTGGAGAAAACAGCAGACCGGAAGCTATTTTACTGACACACGGTCACTTCGATCATGTTGGCACAGTAAAGGAACTGGCCGAACAGTGGGACGTACCGGTTTATGCCCATCCGATGGAGTTCCCTTACCTTACCGGGCTTTCCAGTTACCCACCACCAGACTCTAGTGTAGGCGGTGGAGCGATGGCGTATATGTCTTTTGTGTATCCTAAAAAGCCTATCAACATTAAAAACAGGCTGGAATTGTTACCACCAGATGGGTCTGTTCCTGCTCTTGAAGGCTGGCATTGGATTTATACACCAGGCCACAGCCCGGGGCACGTTTCTTTTTATAGAGAAGAAGACAAGGTTCTACTTGCAGGCGATGCTTTTGTGACGCGTGATGGGGAATCAGCTATTGCCGTAGTAACAGAGAAACGCGAAGTGCATGGGCCTCCTGCGTATTTTACCTCTGATTGGGGCGCTGCTCACCGTTCTGTGGATACGCTCTGTAACCTTAGTCCAGAAGTAGCAGCCACCGGACATGGCATGCCTATGAGAGGGAGGGAATTACGCTGGCAGCTGGAAGATCTGGTAAAAGAGTTCTGGATAAGAGCAGTGCCTGAACACGGCCGTTATGTACATGAACCTGCTGTAACCGATGAGCGTGGTATTATATCCTTGCCTCCTGCTGTAAATATCTCGCCACCTAAGATACTTGCCGTGGCCGGTGCCGTGGCTGTAGCCGGGCTTGTTTGGGCTACAATCAACAAGAAGAATAACAAAGCTCGCCAAAGCGACTATGTACAGCAACAGCAGCATCCATCAAAAAACCGACCTTATTCGCATAACAGGGTAATAACAGGGTTCCCACCTACCGTTGACCCTGAACATGATGATCCGGATGCACACACCAATAATTATCCTTAAAATAAACAGGCCAGATGGTTTAATCCTTCTGGCCTGTTTCCTTTAGTAAGTGAGCTTTCCTTGATCAATCTTTTGACCCTTTGCCTGAGCCGCTTTTCTTGCCTCCGCCATCTTGTTTATTTACGGTAGCCCAGGCTCTTTTCTCGGCTTCTTTGTGGCTTACGCCACGATCTTCATAACTATCTTCAATATGTTGCGCTTTTCTTTTTTGCTTATCTGTGTAAGCTGATTTATCTCCTTTTGACATAGCTTTCATTCTTTTAGTTACACATTATACTGCACTACTTGTTATAGCGCATTCTCCTATTTTTACGAGCCACACGGGTATTTAGGTTAAGTTAAGACGTATAGCAGCAATTGCAGTTGGCTTGCAAAAGAATAGCAAAGCATAAGTAGTAGTTTATTTATACTTTTACCCAATCAAACTTCAAATCAACAGCATGCAAATTGTATTTAACTGGAGTGGAGGTAAAGATTCTGCCTTATGCCTTTACCATACTCTTAAGGAGCAGCAGTATAAGGTACAGCTGCTGCTGACTACGCTGAGCAGTACCACCAACAGAATCACCATGCATGGGGTGCGACAGGACCTTTTAGAGCAGCAGTCAGTTAGTTTAAGTATTCCGTTAAAACAGGTAATGCTATCAGAGAGTGCTTCCATAGCTTCCTATAATAACCTGATGCATCAAACTATGCTGGGGCTTAAAGAACAAGGAATCTCACACGCTATCTTCGGCGACATAAACCTGGAGGACCTGCGCCAGTACCGCGAGCAGCAATTGGCACAAGTTGGCATAGAGGCTGTGTTCCCGCTATGGGGCAGGCCGACAAAGGAGCTGGTACAGGAGTTTATAGATTTAGGATTCAAAGCTGTGGTAGTAAGTGTAAATGCCAGGTTACTGGACGAGTCGTTCGTGGGCCGTATATTGGACAACAGTTTCTTAAACGATTTGCCAGAAGGCGTAGACCCTGCAGGCGAAAACGGCGAGTACCATACCTTTGTATTTGACGGTCCTCTATTCAAAAGACCAATAAAGTATACTTTAGGAGAGAAGGTTTTGAAAACCTATGGCGCACCAGCGGATGCTTCTGACAATTGTTTTAAAGAGGAAGACAAACAAGTTTATGACACCAGTTTCTGGTTCTGCGATCTGATACCTTCACACTAAATATAAAAGCCCGGCAAGGTTACCTGCCGGGCTTTTGTGTTTAGGTGGTAGTCTTCTAATAAAAAGTTTTCTGCACTTTAATCTGGTTATAAGCTGCAAACACGCCAAGGCCACCCTGCACATTACTATAGATCTGCCGTGGTTCAGCAAAGGGGTTACCCCCATCATTTTCCTGACTCAACACTGTTTGATGGTACTGATAATATGCCCTATCAGTAACGGCAAGCACAGCAACAACATTTATGGGTTTCGGTGCATGATCCGGATCCCCGCTAGTAATAGTGAATTCTGGAGAATGCAATATGTTCCCATCCTGCTTGGCATCTCCTATAAATATCTTTGAGTTATCTGTATAGGCCGCCTCATGCTGTGTCTCGATAACAGGAGGATAGCCATAAGTGTACTTATAGGTGCGATAACTGACAAGGTGGTAGTAGTTTTCAACCCCGGGAGCATCCTGCCATTTAAAGCTTATCTTATGCAGGTTCATTGGATAACCATAGTTCACCATAGGAGTAACATTATAGTTGAGCTCCGTAACACGAATGCCAGTAAGTAAAGGTACTGTACAAACGGCTTCCGCTTTATCTCCTGACGGTGTTGTTACTTTAAGAAAATAGGACTTCCCTGCCACTACAGGCAAAGAGTTCTTTGAAGTAAAGTATTTATCATGTGCTGTATGATAGGTCAGATTTACTGTCTGGCTACCATCCGATATGGTAACAGTGGCGTCAGTAACTTTCAATTCTTCATAGCTACTTTGCTTTCCGATAGCAGGCTGTGTTCGCCTTAGCTCTACTGCCAGGGCAGTATCCTGCGGCGATATAAAACTTGTAACCACCAGCATGGGTGTTGTACTCATATCAAAATTAGCCACATCTTTCTCGCAGCCTTGCAAGGTGACTGCTATGAGAGCAAGCCCTGCTAACAAAAATTTATGCAATTTCATAATGTCTTATCTTAAGATTAACCGGACTTAAAATTTGAAGCCATAGCTTACTGATGGTATAATAGGGAATAGTGTCACCTGTTTCAGCTTGGTTTCCGACTCATATTTGTCACCGTTATAATGAGTTTCACCATCCAGATAATAGATAAAAGGATTTCTGCGATTATAGGCATTGTAAATGCTTATTTCCCAGGTACGCTCTCCCCACGTCTTCTTTTTGTGGAACTGTATACCTAAGTCAAGCCGGTGATAAGGAGCCATACGATGCCCGTTCATAGGCCCGTAGTGAGTGGTATTCATACCCCAGAAGTTGTGTCCTCCTCCTGTTTCACTTCGCGATGGATTGTTCCTGGGAGCTTGCCAGGTACCCATTGGCATTGTTATAGCGTTACCTGTTCCATATACCCATGTGCCTGAAAGGGTAATATGCTCCCGTAACTTATAAATTCCCACCAGGGAGGCGTCATGACGACGATCGTAACGGGCATAATACTTCTGCCCGAAGTTCAGCGAATCAAATTGCAACTGCGTCCACGATAAGGTATAGCCTACCCAGCCCGAGAAGCGCCCTACCTTTTTCTGTAACAGAAGCTCTACACCATAAGACCAACCCTGGCCCTTGGTAATGTTGTCCTCCCAGCTAACGTTTTCAGCTGATTCCGGATCTTCCAGCAGCAGAAAGCTTGCTCCTTCCTTATACCCGATGATGTCGTCTGATTTTTTGTAGTATCCTTCTACCGTTAGTGCAACATCCCGCTCCAGAAAATCTTTAGCAAAGCCCACTGCTACCTGCGTAGATTGCTGTGGAGCTACTTTACGAGTGGTCGGCACCCACAGGTCTGTCGGTAGTCCAATACCAGTATTAGTGAGCAGGTGTACGTACTGGTTCATCTGAGAAAAAGATCCTTTCACAGCCAGATCCTCTTTCAGGTTAAAGGATGCTGAAAGTCTGGGCTCCGGTTTAAAGTACTGCTTGCCTTTAGCATAGAAATGGCTAAGACGTAACCCTCCATTCAGGCGGAGACGCGCGAAAGGTCTGTAGGTATCCTCCAGGTATATGGCAGATTCTACTACATCAATATTTTCGATGTTGCTTTCATACTTATCAACTTCTGTATCTTTTACAACCAGGGCACTTGGCCTGAAGCGATGGAAAGTGCTTTGTAAACCTGCTCTGATGGAGTGCTGTGGGTTTGGCAGAAAGTCCAGATCATACTTTAGGCCAATGTCATGGATACCTGAAGAGTAACGCAGACTGTATTCCGTGTCATTATCCTCTTCGTCAGAGAAGATGTTGAACTGATAGCGACTGAAGATAACTGAGGTGTTAGAGAACAGCCTGTCGTTGAAAAGGTGGTTCCATCGTAAGGTACCAGTGGCATTTCCCCAATTGAGTCCGGCTTTACTAAAACCCTCCTGATCTTCTTCTTTATAAGAAAACCTGTCTTCTCCAAAGTAGCCACTTAGATAGAGTTTGTTCTTCCTCCCAAAGTCATAATTTATTTTAGTGTTAAGGTCATAAAAATAGAAGCCAGGGCGTTCATCTTTTTCAAGAAAGGGCCTTGCGACCACGTCGGCATACGTACGGCGGCCTGAGATAAGAAACGATGACTTCCCTTTTTTCAGGGGGCCCTCCAACATGAACCGTGAGGACAACAGGCCAACACCACCTTCGCCATGCAGTTCTTCTTTGTTACCGTCCTTCATATTCAATTCAATTACAGAAGATAAGCGTCCACCATAACGTGCCGGAAAGCCACCTTTCGTAAGCTCCACGCTCTTAAGGGCATCACCGTTAAATAAGGAAAAGAAACCAAACAAGTGCGAGGCGTTATATACTGTAGCATCATCCAGTATGATCAGGTTTTGATCGGGGCCACCGCCACGCACGTAAATACCGCTGTTACCCTCGCTGCCAGACTGCACCCCCGGCATCAACTGGAGCACCTTCATCACATCTTTCTCACCAAGCAGCGCCGGCACACTTTTAATCTGAGCGACAGGAATTTCCAGCTTGCTCATCTCCACTGCCTGACTCACCTTTTCCACTCTCTCGGCTACTATTTCCACCTCTTTAAGCGTAGCCTCCGACTGTAGGTCAATATTAAGCTCTACATTCTGCCGCAGAGATATTTTTCTAAATTCAGACCTATACCCAAGATATCCGAAGGCAAGTGACACAGAGTCGGAAGCGGGTAGAGTTAAGGAATAAAATCCGTAGGTGTTGGTGCTAGTACTGATTACTGTACCAGGCAGATACACGCTCACGCCGATAAGTTGTTCGCCGCTGCCCTTCTCACGCACATACCCACTGATGGTATGCTTGTTTTGGGCAAAGGCCATGCTGATGCAGCTAATAAGAAGCAAGAGCGTAAACAGTTTCTTCATAGAACTTTAATTGAAATATTTGACAAAAATATTGAATGATCCGGCAGCAACACATATGCCAAGCATTAATTTTAAAAATATTTAGTGAACACATTATTAAATGTTTGTACACTGATAAACATCATAAAGTAAGGGTGAGTAAAACCTTACAACTTAAGCAACCAAAGCATGGAGAAAGTAAAGTATGACTACCGGGATAAGGTAGTGCTAGTCACAGGGGGTACATCTGGTATAGGCTTGGCCACAGCTCAAATGTTTGCCTTAGCCGGGGCCAAACTTATAATTACAGGCCGTGATGAAGAGAGGGCAAAGGCAGTGATGAAAAAGGCATCCTTTCAGCCCGATTTTATTCGCACAAACAACAGTCACCCAGATGAAATTCTCGAATTATTTCAGAAGATAAGGCACAAGTATAACAAGTTGGATGTGGCGGTTAACAACGCTGCGGACGAAACTGGAATAGGAAAGCCGCTCCATGAATTCGAATTAACTGACTTTGAGGAAGCGATGGCGGCAAATCTGAGAGGTGTTTGGCTCTGCATGCAACAGGAAATACGCATGATGCTGGAGCAGCAATCTGCGGGAGGAGCAATTGTAAATGTATCCAGCATAAACGGCTTAGGTGGAGCTCCTGGAGGTGGCCTTTACTCTGCTGCCAAAGCTGGAGTGATCGCCATGGCCAAGTCTTCTGCCCAGGAGTTGGCAACAAATAACATCCGGATAAATGTTTTAGCCCCAGGCGCTCATAACACACCCATGCTGCAGGATATGTTCCGGATGCAATCAGGGGGTGATACTGCAAAAGAACAGGAGGTGCGGCAGATGTACCTCAATTTTATTCCCCAAAAGCGATTAGGAGATCCGGCCGAGGCAGCCGCTGCCATACTCTGGCTATGTTCAGATGCTGCCAGTTACGTTACCGGCCACACCATGATCATAGATGGGGGCATGAGTGCCATGTTAAGGTAAGCTTTAATGATTCCACAATTTATTACCTACCTTTGTACCATGATTTCGATGAGGCAATTGTTTCTGAAGCACCAGGCCCAGACATCAGATTTTCCGCTGATGATTGAGGTAGAAAGAGCAGAGGGTGTGTATATGTATGGTACAGAAGGGCAACGCTACCTGGACCTTATTTCAGGCATAGGTGTAAGCAATGTTGGCCACCGGCATCCGAAAGTGCTAAGCGCCATACACGAGCAGTTGGAGAAGTATATGCACCTGATGGTATACGGTGAGTTTGTACAGGCTCCACAGGCAAAATTAGCTGAGGCTATTTGCAGCACTTTACCTGAAAGGTTAAACAATGTATACCTGCTTAACTCCGGCACCGAAGCCGTAGAGGGAGCTTTAAAGCTAGCAAAGCGTTACACTGGCCGTACCGAACTCATCTCATGCCGCAATGCCTACCATGGGTCCACACAGGGAGCCTTGTCAGTTAATGGCAGTGAGAACTTTAAGAATGCCTACCGCCCACTTTTACCCGATGTCCGCCACATTCAATATAACGTTCTCCCCGACTTACAGAATATTACGCACCGCACTGCCGCTGTAATTGTAGAAACGGTTCAGGGGGAAGCAGGTGTACGTATTTCGGCTAATGGGTATTTAAAGAAGTTACGCCACCGTTGTACGGAAGTGGGAGCTTTGCTTATACTGGATGAAATCCAGTGTGGTTTTGGCCGTACGGGTACTTTTTGGGCTTTCGAGCAATTTGGTATTGAACCGGATATTCTGCTTTGTGCCAAAGGAATGGGCGGAGGTATGCCTATCGGGGCGTTTATTGCGCCGCAGGAGATCATGGCTGTATTTAAAAACGACCCTATACTGGGCCATTTGACTACCTTTGGCGGGCATCCCGTTTCCTGTGCTGCCTCTCTTGCCACACTTCAAACTATTCAGGAAGAAAACCTGCTTGAAAACGTGGCACAGAAAGCGGAGTTGTTTAAGAAGTTATTGGTGCACCCACGCATAAAAGAAATAAGAAATTGTGGGCTGATGATGGCTGCTGAATTTGAGTCTTTTGAAGTATTAAAAGCAGTAATTGACCGTGCGATCCTGAATGGTGTGTTAACTGACTGGTTCCTGTTCTGTGATAACTCCATGCGCATTGCTCCTCCCCTGACCATCACGGAAAAACAGATTCGGGAGGCCTGCCAGGTAATTTTACAATCTATAGAAGAAGCGTTGGCAATGCAGAAATAATTTCTCAAATTCACCACCACTCCGGTGCACTGTACGTAAAAGCCGGAGCTGTACTTGCCTCTTAAGTATAGCCCTATTCGCTGCCTTTATGGAAATTGCCCTGGTGCTAACGCTGCTGGTAATCGCAGTGGTACTCTTTGCCACTGAAGTGCTCTCGATCGAACTCGTGACGCTTATCATGCTTATTATTCTCGCCAGTACACGGATTATATCAGCAGAAGAAGCCTTTGATGGTTTTAGCAGCGACTTCATTATCATAATTGCTTCTATTTTTATACTTAGTGCTGCCCTGCAGGAAACCGGGATCCTCGATTTTGTAGTAGTGCGGCTCGTGCGTCTTGCCAGGCAAAGCAACAACCTCATGCTGTTCATGGTGATGCTTATTTCTGGTGTTGTGTCAGCTTTTATGAACAACACTACCGTTACAGCCATGTTTGTAACACCGCTTGTGGGGTTATCAAAACGCATAAACCAGAGTACGTCCAAAATTTTGATGCCTCTTGCCTTTGCCTCTATACTTGGGGGCACCTGTACCTTGATTGGTACTTCAACAAACGTAGCAGTTAGCGGCTACATCGCCAAAGAAGGACTACCACCCATTGGTTTATTTGAAATCACAGGCATTGGAGTGGCTATTTTTGCTGTTGGTCTGTTATACATGATGACGATCGGCCAGCGCCTGTTGCCCAGCCATCATGATCAGCAGTTAGCCGAGGAATACAAACTGCAGAAATACTTGACAGAAATCCTTGTAAATCCTGATTCCCCACTTATCGGGCAATTGGTGTTTGCCTCTGATCTTACCTCTCTCAATTTCAGAATGCTCAATATCATCCGGGGCAAAGACAATTTCCTGCCCGACTTCCGCACGCGTATACGGGCTAACGACATCTTACTGGTGGAAGGTGACTTAGATAACCTGATAAAGGTGAAGGAGACAAAGGGTATTCAGATTATGGCTGATGCCATTCTTTCTAAAGACCTGGTAACAGATAACATCCGGCTCGGAGAGATGCTGGTTATTCGAAATTCGAACCTGATAGGCAGAACGGTGAAGGAAGTAGAATTTCTTCGGCGTTACGGACTTGTGGTAATCGCTATCTCAAGACATGGGGAAAACCTCCGTACCAAAATCGGCAGCATTCAGCTACAACTCGGCGACTTGCTACTGGTACAAGGATCTGCTCATAGCTTTGAACAACTACGGCAGTCAAACAACCTGGCCTTATTGGATGAATTTCAACCTATCCTTTTTAAGAAGCGGAAAGGTATTGTTGCTATAGCCTGCTTTCTGATAGCCATCGTAGCTGGTTCTATGAACCTGCTGCCTCTATCAATTGCCTTTCTGCTGGCAGCCGTTTGCAGCATATTGTTCAGGTGCATCAGTACCGATAAAGCTTATGCAGCTATAGATTGGCGCTTACTTATCCTCATTGGCGGAATGACGGCCTTTGGTACAGCCATGGAAAATTCAGGAGCGGCAGACTTTCTTGCAGAGGGCATTGTAAATATGATGGGCTCTTTTGGCAAACTAGCAGTACTGGCGGGTTTTGTGATATTAACAGTACTCTTAACCCAGCCCATGTCTAACGCTGCCGCGGCTTTAGTGATTGTACCCGTAGCACTTCGCACTGCTGCAGAGTTAAATGCAGACCCAAGGGCTTTTGCAATTGCCATTATGTTAGCAGCTTCTGTTTCGTTGGTCACCCCATTTGAACCAGCCTGTATCCTTGTTTATAGCCCGGGCAAATATCACTTTTGGGATTTTATAAAGGTAGGGTTTCCCCTAACGCTTTTGCTTATAGTTGTTATAATGCTTCTTGTACCTGTCTTCTGGCCAATGTAACAGCTTTCCCTGATTAGCAGTAAGCAATAGTCAAATAAGGAAATCATGAAAGACAATCTTAAAATACTCTGCACATTTCTTCTTCTCCTGGCAGGTTCCTGTACCCCAAAAAATGAAGAAGTAAAAGATGAGCAAGTGGAAATAGGACCACCTGCCGAGGCGCTGGACTCTATAGCGGATACAAAAAAGGATGCTGTTAAAACAGACGAAAATGAAATATCTCCTACCATGCCCTTACCCCCTCCGGTGCTAAGACTCCTTTCAGAGCGGTACCCTGGCTTTAAGCAGCCTGAGTTGTCTGAAGAAGCCAGAGAGTTAGCTATCCAGCACGACCAGGGGCCATTCATTGTTCGTGGAGATTTAAACGCAGACAATAACCAGGATTATGCCCTACAGCTGCAGCAAGGGAAAAGTGTGATCATCGTGGCTCTGACAGATGCAGGTAACGGGAACTGGAATGTTTATGAACTGCAACGTGACATTCTTTTTAATGACCGTGGAAAACTTAAAAGCTTGTATTACCTCTACCTCACAGAAGCAGGTGAAGAATTTATAAACTCTGAGACCAATGAAGAATTTGAAATAGCACAGGACGCTGTTTCTGTAGGAATGGAAGGAGAAGCTGTAACGTATGTTTATACTAATGGGAAGTTTACCCAATATACACCTGTAGAGAAGTAAGCAGACAGAACTTAATACAGGCTGACATACAGTAAGACAGCAGCAACGGCTGCACCAGTGCCAAGTGTAAAGGCTAGTTTGCCTACTTTGGAAGACTGAAGAATCTCAGAATCGGAGAAGTAGTACTTGTTAAGGTAAATGTGAAGCATAAAGAAAAGCAGAGCCAGTACAAAACTTATAAACCAGAACATGCCAAAGCGTACAATAAAGTCGATTGGTAAATCACCATAATGGCTCCTCATTGTTACTTTATCACGCACCAGAAAATAAGAGCCTAAGGCAAGCAGAGCACAGCTGTAAACAAAAAACAACAGCTTATGGTAAGAATGTATCCTCCTCATTTTTTAAGATAATCTAAAAACGTATGACTATGGGCAGTAACACAGCTGGCAAGTCTCATTAGTTAAGAAAAGACTGCGCCTCCTGTTTTATACGCTCACGCGTAAGTCCGTCTTTCACTCCCGTAGATATTTTGCGAACCAGCACGCCCACCACTGCTTTTTTAAAGCCTAACCTGGCAGCCATGTTTATACAGAACTCCATCTCACTTTCATCCACTATACCATCGGCAAGCATCATCTCCACTAAATCATAAATCTGATCGAATCTTTCAGAATCATTGGTTGGCAATTGAGCTTCAGATTTATCAGAACCTGAAATGAGGTTTCGTACCTCACTCGCCTTCATGCCATTTTTGGTCCCTATTGAGATGATAAAATTTATTTCGGCAGGATCAACATGTCCATCAATCTTTGCCAGTGCTCCTAAATTAGCAATATGGCTTTTTAACTTTTTTGTCTCCTCACTTTCAAAAAAACCAAACATATGTTGCCCCTTTTATTGTAATAAAGTCATTGTAAATCAAGATGAGCATATCTCATTCTAATCAGAAAATATGCTTAAATGGCTGCAGAAATAGTAAATTTTATTGTGCAACACAGCCTACAAAATGCTAGTATTGTAACTACCGCTATAGCATACGGTTTTCTCTATTTATAGAGACATGCTTTTGTAGCTTTTTTTATATTTTTGATCTTAAAGTGTCGATCCTTCGGTAAATTTGTGCAACAGTAACGCTAGTCCGAAGTCTGTACTCCTAATAACGATTTTGTTAAGCAAAACATTATCAGATTATTAAGCTAGTAAAATATTTATAGAATGAAAAGAATTGGAGTTTTTACTTCCGGCGGTGACTCACCGGGCATGAATGCATGTATCCGGGCAGTAGTGCGTGCTGCTGTGCATCAGGGAGTAGAAGTGTATGGGATAACGCGTGGGTATAGAGGAATGATAAAAGGTGAGATTACCCGCCTGGAGTCTAACTCTGTCAGCAATACGATACAGAAAGGCGGTACAATGCTCCGCTCAGCCAGAAGTAAAGAGTTCATGACCAAAGAAGGACGTCGTGAGGCATACGCACAGCTTAAGAAATTTGGTATTGAGGGACTGGTTGCCATTGGCGGAGACGGAACGTTTACAGGAGCAAATATTTTTTGCGAGGAGTTTGGTATTCCTATCATCGGAGCTCCTGGCACCATAGACAACGACCTTTATGGCACAGACTATACTATCGGTTATGATACTGCTGTAAATACCGCACTAGACGCTATTGATAAGATTCGTGACACGGCTGACAGCCATGACAGAGTATTTTTTATTGAAGTGATGGGACGTGACTCGGGTTACATTGCTATTCCTTGTGCTATTGGTGGCGGCGCAGAAATAGTTATGATTCCGGAAGCAGAAACGTCTATTCAAACAGTAGTAGATACGCTTAGAACAGGCTGGGACCGCTCTAAAACATCCTTTATAGTAATTGTTGCAGAGGGCGACGAAGCAGGTAATGCAACTGAGGTTGCATCGGAAGTACAGAAAGCACTTCCTTACATGGATGCCCGTGTTACTATCCTGGGGCATGTGCAGCGGGGAGGTTCTCCTACCGCCGCCGACCGTTTATTAGCTAGCCGCTTGGGCATAGCCTGTGTGGAGGGCCTTTTGGAAGGACGCAAAAATGTAATGGCAGGCATTGTAGACTCTAAACTGGTGTACACTCCATTTATCGAAACTATTACAAAACAAAAAATCATCAATCCCCACTTTATACAGATGGTAAACATACTTTCTGTGTAGTACTTCTGCACTTTAAGAGCTGTTACTGTACCATTATCCAAAACACCGACAAAATCAACAATTTAATAATCAACTAGATACACAAACAACCCCCTTTCCTTCCTATCTATATTCATACAAATCCGTAAAAGCAGAGCACAGATAATTATTAATATTAATAATAGTTCTTTATCGCTACTGCTAAACATATCGGAAAGATTACCCTGAAAAGTATACTCTGGCTGCTCGCTATTGTAATAGGTATTGTCATACTTATTGTCATAGCGCTTCAGTTTTCGGGAGTTCAGAATTTTGTTGCTCAAAAGGCTGCCAATTACTTAGAAAACACCCTTAACACCCAAGTAGATATTGGAAGATTCACCACTGACTGGCGAAACACCTTTGTATTAAAGGATGTTTATGTGGAAGACCAGCAACAGGACACGCTATGGTATTCGGAGCGCCTAGGGGTTGATATGGCAATACTAAGCCTTTTATCAGGTGAATTAAACATATCAAACATTAACCTGGATAAGGCAACCGTTAAGCTCCACATTCGGGAAGACAGCACCACCAACTATGATTTCATTTTGGATGCCTTTGCCACCGACACTGCCGCCGCACAACCTGCTGATACCACAGCAGCAATGGCAATAGACATCGGCACAGTCAATCTGGAACAGGTGTACTTTGTTTTAAAAGATGAAGCTGGCGGTAATTTTGTCCGCACCCGGATTGGCCAGTTGAAGGCATCTATGGAGGAGATTAACCTGGATAAGCAGCGTTATCTTATAGACGAAGTTGAGCTGGAAAACACCTGGGTAGACTACGAACAAACTAAACTCCCTCCCGAAACAGAAGATTCTGAGCCTCTGGACCTAGATTTCGGCCTTAACCGGGTGGCACTTGAAAATGTAAAGCTAAAGTATGTTAGCAGGCCTGCAGATCAGCGCATAGAGCTTGATTTAGGAAAATCAGAGTTGATCGCTGATAATATTGATCTAAAGGAAGCCAGGATCGACCTAAAAAGTTTTGCTTTACAAAACACTGATGTTATATACGTTCAGCAAAAGTATAAGCCTGTTGACTCCCTAGCTGTAAATCCTGCCAAAACCGCTGAGGAGCTAGATCAGTCTGTAGAAGAGGCTGCAGGTCAACCCATGGATTGGGTATTAACTTTAGGGGAGCTAGATGTAAACAACTTAGATGTAGCTTTTGATAACTTCAATGTTCCAAAGCAGGCGGAAGGCATGGACTATGATCACCTGAAATTTACAGATATAGTTATAGATGCCGAAGACATTTTCTACAGCCTGAACCAATACCGGGCAGACATTAACCAGCTGACGCTGGAGGAGCAGGGAGGCTTTGAACTGATAAACCTGCAGGCGCTTGTAGAGGTGGACGAAAACAGCGCCAGTCTCACAAACCTGGATTTAAGAACGAAAAACAGCTTCATTCAAAGCGATCTGGCCATGACTTACCCTTCGCTGGAGGCTATAACAGAAAAACCTGCGCAAGTTGGTGTCAGAGCTGATATCAACAGGAGTTATATCGGCATGCAGGATATAAAGCAACTGTTCCCAGAGGTTGCGGCAAATCCTTCTTTTAGAAAAATAGCAGGCTCAACAGTAAATGTAACAGCCAAAGTAACAGGCACTCTTGAAAACCTGCAGCTGGAGAATCTTCAGTTGGCAGGATTACAGAACACAAACGTGGATGTGAGCGGAGAGATCCGCAACGCAATGGACCCCGATAACCTATACCTCGACCTTGATATTGGTCGCCTGACAACAACCCGTACTGACATAGAGGCTTTGTTACCGGCTGAAACTATTCCAGAAGGATTCAGGCTTCCCAATGAAATAAGCCTGCAAGGAAACTACAAGGGTTCCTTAACTTCCTTTGATGCAAACACAGAGCTTAAAAGTTCTTTTGGTGATCTCAATCTGGACATCGACACACAGGAAAACGGTCGTTTTACGGCCTCCGCCAGTTCCAGTGGTTTCAATCTGAACCAGCTTTTCACTGATAGCTTAGGTCTAGGCGAAATTGCTTTCTCAGCCAACGCCTCGGGCACAAATTTGATGGACCCCGACGCTCTGGAAGCTACTGTGGATGCTCAGATCGGGCGTTTTACCTACAACAACTATACATATAATGATATTACTGTTGATGCGGATATTAACAGAGGCATCTATGATGTTGATGCTGTATCGAGAGACGAAAATCTGGCATTCACACTGGATGGGAAGTTTAACCTGCGCGATACACTGCAGCCTGCCTATACTTTCGATCTCGCTCTGAGGGAGGCAAACCTGGGTGTTCTTAATTTCTACCCTGAGCCCCTCTCTGTAAAAGGTCAATTTAAGGGAACATTTACCGGAGCAGATGCTAGTACAATCAGCGGAAGGCTTACTGGTGATGAGCTGGTAATACGGCACAACAACAAGGCTTACCCTGTCGACTCATTGCTGCTTACACTAGAGCAGAGCGGAGAGATGGCCAGTTTGGATCTTGCCTCAGATGTAGTGGATGCTGAAATGCAATTTGAAAACTCCTTGGCTACGCTGCCTACCGCCCTGCAGAAGTATTTCTCAAATTACTTTGACCTGCAGCCAGACCCACCCTACCCAGCCGATGTGAACCTGCAAGACTTTACCGCTACCATTGATCTGAAGAAGACAGGTGTGATCACCTCGTTTGTGCCGGGGCTGGAACAATTGCAAACAGCCGGCCCTATAACGGCTGTTTATGATGGCGGCACCAATCAACTGAAGCTGGATGGAAATATCAGCAAAGTAGTTTATACAGACTATACTTTACAAAACATTGACCTGGAGATGCGCGGTAACAGAGAACGATTGGCTTATAAAGTTGACCTGCAAAAGCTTATATCGCCATCGCTTAAGGTTAATAACGCCACACTGGAGGGTGCAGCCCGTGACGACAACCTGCAGGTAAAACTAACTGTTGCCGGCTCCGACACTACCGACACTAACTTTATGCTAGGTGGTATCTTTAACAGCCTGGGCGAAGGCTACCGCTTCACGTTTCAGCCTGACGAGGTGATCATTAATGGAGATCTATGGAATGTACCGGAGGATAACTCACTGCAGTTTGACACGGATTTCATTTACGCGAATAACATTGTACTTCAACGAAACAACAGTTCATTGTCATTGAACAGCACAGGTCCCGTTGGGCCTGGTGCACCTTTGCAGGTGAATATACAAAACTTTGACCTGGGTTACCTGATGGCATCTTTCCAGCCAAGCGATAGCCTGCTGCTAGACGGTACGCTTAACGGAGAAGCTACTGTACAAAATTTGTTATCAGGCACTTTAAGCTTTACCTCCGACCTAGAAATAACAGACTTTACTTACGAAGGAGTGCCTGTCGGGAACCTGGCCCTGGAGGCAAACAGCACTGGCGGCAACCGCTATAACATTGATGCCGCACTTACCGGTAACAGCAATCAGGTAAATATAGCCGGCTTTATGGAAACACAACCCAATGCCACGCTCCTCAATCTCAACGCCAACATAGATCGCCTCAACCTGGCTTCGCTGGAGGGCTTTACCGCAGGTTTGGTCAAGGATATGGGCGGGCTGGCCAGAGGTGATCTTGAAATAACCGGTACCCTTGACAATCCTGAAATTATCGGGCCGCTATACTTCGACCAGGCTCAGTTCAATATCACCGAGCTCGGATCCTTGTTCACGTTGGAAAATGAGCGGCTCCTGCTCACTGAAGAAGGGATTCGCTTCCCGAACTTCACCATCACTGATTCACTCGGAAACGACTTGGTAGTAGAAGGCAGGATACTTACGGAAACTTACACAGACTTTCAGTTCGACCTGGAAGTGGATGCGGAGCGTTTTCTTGTGCTCAATTCTACCGCTGCAGATAATGACTTGTACTACGGTACTGTATTCGTTGACGCCGAGGCTACTATAACGGGTGATATGGCAGTGCCTGTTATACAAATTGATGCGCGGGTGCTTGATGGATCAGAATTTACGACTGTGATACCGGCAGACCAAATAGGTGCCGCCGAACGTGAGGGCATTGTAGAATTTGTAGACCTCAATCCTGAGATGACCCGCATCATTGGCGGGCAAATGAAACAAGACACTGTAGAAGTCACAGGTTTTCAGGGGGTTGATTTGGAAGCGCGGATAACTATAACCGAGGCCACACCTATTACCATTATCATCGATCCACTAACAGGTGATCAGCTTACCGTGCGCGGAACCGCTGATCCGCTATTCATAGGTATGCAGCCAAGCGGAGAAATCAACATGAATGGCCGCTACACAGCAACAGAAGGCAAGTACAGTATGGAGTTTTACGACATTGCTTCCCGTGAACTAGAGATTGTCGAGGGCAGCTATATCAACTGGAATGGTGACCCGCTGCAAGCTATCATGGACATTACGGCGATCTATACTGTAGAGGCAGCACCACAGGAGCTTGTGTCCTCACAGGCCGGCGGCACGCTTGACCCTGTATTGAGGAATCAGGTACCGTTCCAGGTGCTTGTGTATGTGGAGGGTGAGCTATTAACACCGGAAATAAGTTTTGATATTCAGCTGCCAGAGGAAGAAAGAGGAGGTGTGCCACCAATTGTAGTAAGTAGTTTGGAAGCGCTGCGACAGGATGAGTCGCAGCAAAACAAGCAAGTATTCGCACTGCTGGTGCTTGGCCGTTTCCTGGCTCCTGACCCTCTTGCAAGCTCCGGGGGCGGGTTTGAAGGCACGGCTCGAAACAGCCTGGGCGGTGTACTCACCGACCAGCTTAACCAATTAACTAACCGCTACGCCGGAGGTTTAGGCCTGGAACTCGGAATTGATTCTTATCAGGACTATTCATCCGGGTCAGCTCAGGGCCGCACAGACCTGAATGTGGCGCTAAGCCAGCAGTTCCTCAACGACAGGCTAACAGTACGGGTCGGTACTGACATTGGTCTAGAGGGCGGCAGTCAGGCGAACCAAACGATGAGTGGCTTTGGCGGAGATATTTCGGTAGAGTATTCATTAACTGAAGACGGACGGCTTCGTGTCAGGGCCTTCCAGCGCAACCAGTACGAAGGCATTATAGAGGGAGGCGATGTGCGGGCTACTGGTGTGTCACTTATATATGTACGTGAATACAACAACTTTTCTGACCTGTTCCGTAGCCTGGAAGCCCGCCGTGCCCGAGAAGCGGAGCGTAAGTTAGAAGAAGCTCAGAAAACTGAAGAAGAGCTTCAATAAGCAAGTATACGTTAAGTTAAATATGATAAAAGATCGACCTCGGATAAGACTTTACTATATTTCCATGCTGCCACTGGTTCTGGCGTTTATATTTTTCTCGGGCTGCAACGTAACCAAAACAGTACCGGAGAACGATGCCTTGTTCACTGGTTACAATGTGACTGTAAAAGGTGAGAAAGACAGCAGCAACCGCTCCGCAGACCTCGAGACAGAACTAAGTGCCACCGTGCGCCCGGAGCCAAACGCCTCCATCCTTGGCTGGCGCCCTAAATTGGGTATCTACAACGCCTTCTATACTGAAAAGGAGAAAGGGATCAAGCACTGGATCATGACCAAGTTGGGAGAACCGCCTGTGCTGCTTTCAGAGGTAGACACTGGAAGTATTAGCACGGTTATGAGCAACCGCCTCCACAACCGGGGTTACTTCAACAACACTGTTAGCAGCAGCGCTACTATAGAGAAAAAAAAAGCTACCATCGATTGGACCGCCCGTGTGGGAGAGCCTTACCGCCTGCGCAACATTAAATATACCTGGCACGACTCCCTGCAAGTACAGGAAGCCATTGAACAGGTAGAACCAGAGTCACTATTACAGCCAGGTGACCCCTATGACCTGAGTGTGATGACGCAGGAGCGTATTAGGATAGCTGGAGACCTTAAAAACAAAGGCTACTACTTTTTCAGCCCCGAACTCCTTATTTACAGCGTGGACACTACTGTGGGTAACCGTCAAGCGGACGTACTGTTGCGAATAAAGCGAGCCGCCCCCGCCCGGGCACTAAAGCCTTATAGTTTAGATGATATTTACATCTTCGCTAACTATTCAATGGGCGACAGTCTCTCTGTGAGGGACACTATTGACTACAAGGGTTACCATTACATCCCAAATGAAAACTATGTACGGGCACGCCACCTGCTGCGCAATGTATTTCTGGAGCATGACAGTCTCTACACTCGCCAGGAGCACCTGCTTACCGTTAAGCGCCTGAACAGCCTTTCTGCTTACAAGTTTGTGAACATTGATTATGAGGTCGATACATTAAACAACAATGAGTTGGATGCCTTTATATACCTTACCCCTGCCCTAAAGAAGTCTTTGCGGGCCGAGGTTAAAATGGTGACTAAATCCAATGGCTTCGCAGGGCCAGGCCTCAGTGTGTCCTTCCGGAACCGAAATGCCTTCAAAGGTTCTGAACTGCTAATCGTAGAGTTTACGGGAAGTACGGAATCTCAAATAGGAGGAAGAGGTACTGGAGAGGCTCCTGAAGGGGTAGAGGATGTAGATAATACAGATTTAACTTCTTACGAGTTGGGGGTACAGACCACTCTTGCCATACCGCGTATCGTGTCGCCGTTCAATATTCGAAACCTCCGTACAGAGTTTTCGCCGCAAACCCGGATTGGCCTCGGGTTTAATTTCCTGAGCCGTGCTGGCTTTTACCAGCTCAACTCTTACAATGCCTCCTATGCCTATAACTGGCGCCCCAAAGAAGAACTGACTTTTGACGTAACCCCTATCAACTTGCAATTTGTGAGGTTAGCCAGCACCACTGATGCATTCGAAGCAGTACTGGAAGACGCCCCCTTCCTGCGTCGCAGCTTTGAGAACCAGTTTATCATCGGCTCTATTTACCAGGCTACCTACAGCACCCAAATGCACACAGACCGCACTAGCCTACTATTCGATAGGCTAACGCTGGACCTGTCGGGTAATCTGGTGAGCGGGGTACAGTCTCTGATCGGTGCTGAATCACCTACGGATGATGACCCACGCACCATCATCGGCCAACCATACTCACAGTACGTACTCCTGGACAATGACTTCAGGTACTACCTCAATATTGGGGAAGAGAGCCAACTTGTAGCAAGGCTGGTTACAGGTATAGGCTATTCTTACGGAAACTCTTCCACGCTACCTTATGTGAAGCAGTTCGCAGTGGGTGGCCCTAACAGCCTCAGGGCGTTCCGGGCACGCAGTGTTGGCCCAGGCGCTTATGATGCAGATGAAACTGCTTTCTCCTTCTTTGACCAAACTGGCGATATCAGGCTGGAAAGTAATTTAGAATACCGCTTTCCAATTTTTGGTTTTTTTAAAGGTGCCGTGTTTGTGGATGCAGGCAATGTGTGGATGCTGCGTCAGGAGTTTAATGATAAAGGAGAGCCTGCCCGACCTGGAGGTGTTTTTGACTCCAGCACTTTCCTTAGGCAATTAGCCGTGGGCACAGGCTTTGGTTTGCGTATTGACATCGAATTCTTCGTCATCCGATTGGATGTTGGCATACCTGTACGTATACCATACCTGCCTAGAGGAGAACGCTTCGTACTCGGTGACTTTGATGGCAGCTTTAGTGGTGAAAATGGTATGGTTTTGAATATCGCGATAGGCTATCCTTTCTAGGGATGCCTATTCCCCTATTTGTTCATTAATGAACATAACGATCTCCTCCCACTGCTGCGGATGAAACCAGGAGTACTCCTCCGGATTTTTGTTAAACCACGTGAGCTGCCGCTTGGCATAGCGGCGGCTGTTGCGCTTTAGCAGACGCACCGCTTCCGCCCAATTGTAACTGCCCTCTAAGTAATCGAATATCTCTTTGTAGCCTACCGTTTGCAGGGCATTGTGTTGCTTGTAGGGGTACAAGGACTTTACTTCATCCAACAGTCCCTGCTCCAGCATCAGGTCCATACGCGCGTCTATGCGCTGGTAAAGCTCCGTCCGATCCCGGTTCAGCGCGATTTTGATAATATTAAAAGGCCGTTCCTGCTTTTCACTCTTCCGGTACGAGGAATAAGGCAAGCCCCCGGAAAGGGACACTTCCAGCGCCCTTATGACCCGCTGAGGATTTGCTTTATCTACTTGTTCGAAATAAAGTGGGTCGAGCTGCTGCAGCTTATCAAGCAGCGGCTGTAAGCCCTCCTTCTCATACATTCCTACCAGTTCCTCACGCACCTGCGGGTTAACCTCCGGCATCTCGTCCATTCCTTCCAGCACAGCACGTACATACAATCCGGATCCGCCTGTCAGGATTACCACGTCATGTTCCTGAAATAACTTATCCAGCAGAGTCAGCACATCAGCCTCAAAAGTTCCTGCACTATATTCTTCCTTTATACTATGGGAATCAATAAAGTAATGCTTTACACCCTGCTGTTCTTCTGGGGTAGGTTTCGCCGTACCTATACTCATCTCCTTATAAAACTGACGGGAATCAGCTGAGACGATGTCTGTTTTGTAATGTTTGGCTAGTTGCACGCAAAGATCCGTTTTACCCACGGCTGTAGGACCTACTACCACAATCAGGTGCTTCTGCTTTTTTATACTTGCCATAGTCTGTTGTAAAATGAAATAAGCTTCTGCTCTTCCTGTTGCCAGTTCAGTTCTTGTCTGGCTGCAGTACAATTTGCCTGTAGTTCCTGGTAAAGCGTATCATCAGTTAACAGTTGCTCTAGCTTTTCCCTGATCTCCTGAACATCAAGCTTTGTTAACAGGCCTACTTTATATTTATCGTTCAGTTGCCTATACTCCGGGAAATCGATTACCAGTTGTGGAACCTCTGCCTGCATGTAATCAAAAAACTTGTTTGCCAGGGAATAGTAATAACTAAGGCCCTTGTTCTCGAGCAGCATTGTACCTACACGGCTACTACGGGTAATAGCTAGAAGATCTTTTGGCAGCACCTGCCCCTTAAACTCAACCTTGTGCGAAATCTGCAGTTCTTCCGCCAGTACTTTTAACTGAGGCATAACGTCTCCGTCTCCGCAGATGATGAGCCTGGCATCTAATCCTACCATTGCCTGGAACAGTGGCTCCAGTCCTCTACCTGCGTTCACAACTCCCTGGTACAAGATAGTTCTCGGGTATTTTACAGCAGGTTCAAGCGGCCGCAGCACAGGCATATTTCTTATTACCTCAACCTTTGTGTTGTACTTCTGATAAAATACATCTGCTATAGATTGTGTTACTGTGTAGGCATGATTTGTCCGGGTAAGGATAAACTTTTCGATGGCTGTCCAGACTGATTTTACGAGCTTCCTGTCTGTAACCTCTATCACTTCCGGGAAGTACTCATGTGCATCGTACACGAACGGCACCTTCTTTCTTTTTGCCTGAAAATAGACCGGCAACACTGTATCCAGGTCTATTGCACAGAGAGCATGAAAATTACGGCCGTGCAGGTACAGATACAACCGTAACATGTACTCGAGGTAAAAAAGCTTACCACTGTTAAACCAACATTTAAGCCTGTGCTGCTTAAATGGCTGTTGCTGTAACGGTCTAGAATTCCTCTTCTCTCTGCCTAATAACTCTACCTCATACCCCTGCTTTGCAAGCGACCCACAAATGCGCTGCATGCGCTGGTCGTGGTTCAGGTCGCTTGTAACGGCAAAAAAGAGTTTTTTCATGTAGGTGAGGCCGGTTTTTATGTCAAAAAAAGCACCAACTGCGGCCGGATGTTGTTTATTAACAGCAGAGATAGTCTGCCAAGACACATTTTTTTGCTAATTTACTCACTGATTTCATAAAAGTAGTACTCTGATTTTAATATAAACTGAAGTACTTAAGATTATACACAAATGCCAAACATAACTAACCAGCAGCCTCAAGAACAAACACTACACCGGGCGCGCACTCTCCTACAGGTGCTGGTGCAGCTTGCGAAGCCGACACACGGACTAGTGGTAGCCCAGACAGACGGACATGTTTTGGCTGCAAATGAACATATTGCTAAGTATCAGCAGAAAAATTCTGTTTTTAATCATACCAAACGGCTGCCAGACCTGTTAGGCATGACTCAGGATGACTTTGCCCACCTGATGGTCAGGCTGATGAAGCTGAGCAAGGTGGAGGGGGATATTTCTGCAAGTGAAGAGACAGCTCTTAGCACAAGTCACTTCAGCTGCCGCCTTATTGATTTTCAAGGAGAAAGCTATGTCTGCGTAGAGTTGTCGGGCATAGGGCAGCCATCCACATTGATTCCTTTCGATGGAGAAAGTTATCATAATGTATTCGAGAAAAGTGTAGAACCTCTGTTCATACTAAACTACGAGGGGGAATTCATTGATCTTAACCTAAGCGCTTCAAAATTAGCGAAAAGAAGCAAGGAGAGCCTTATCGGAAAGTCCATTTACAGCAGCTTTGGCTTAAACTTATTTGAGCGTGTGTCGCTTAGGAAACAAATAGTACAGGCTTTCAAGGGTAATCCGCAACGCTTTGAGTGGTGGATCAGGGAGGATGACAATGAGCTACTTCCGGTAGAGATATCGCTGCAGGTAGGGATATTTCAAAATGAACAGGTAATCTTTGGCTGTGTTAAGAACCTCTATGAAATTGTGGGCTCTGAACAGGAAGTACGTTTTCGAAATCACCAACTGGAGTTTGTTAACCAATTAATAACGAACCTGTCAACCTCCGATAGCCAGCATGAGGTATTACACTATACCCTGAATGAACTGTTGGATAAAAGCGATGTTACCGGTGGTTGTGTTTACACTTATTGTGCTGCCAACAATAAGCTTTCTCTCTCATATTCTGCCGGTGAAGTTGATACGGCACCGTTACCTGAAGAGCTTGAAATCCAGCCGGATCTTATTAAACGCATACTTTCCAATGAGAAAAGGAAAGCTCTTACTGATACGCGTAAAATTTTAAAGAATAGTTTAGGAAGAAAGCTTTCGCTGGTTCCGATTCTAACTGATAAGGAGGTACTTGCCTTTATCCTTGTGTGGCCTAGTGACAGACCCCGCATGACACAGTCTTTCGTAGCCTTACTGGATTTCATTGGCAGTGCCATCGGCAACTATATTTCACGACACCAGCTTTTACACCAACTCTCTCTATCTGAAGATAAATATAGACTCCTTTTTGAATCTTCGTATGACGCCATCCTGATGTTTAAAGATGGAGTTGTTGTGGAGTGTAACGAAAAGGCATTGGAATTCTTCCGATGTACCCGAGAGGATTTGCTAGGCCATGCCCCCCTTGATTTTTCTCCGGAGTTTCAACCAGACGGAGCACATTCTGTAGAAAAAACCAATAAGTTGATGGAGGAGGTACTATCAACCGGGCAATCTATTACATTTGAGTGGCAGAACCGCAGGAAGGATGGAACTCTTTTTTTTACCGAAATCAATGCAAATAAGATAATCATTGATGAGGAAGAATATGTCCAGGTATTCAAGCGTGACATAACACAGCGTAAGCTGGCACAGCAGGCAAAGCGACGCGAAGAGGTTGTGCAGGAATCAATGCAGCAGTTCAGAAACTTCCTGGAGAAGGTAAACCTGATCTACTATAGCCTGGACACTGAAGGAAATATTGCCTACGCAAACGATTATTTCCTTACCTATACCGAGTATACCCGCGAAGAACTGGTTGGCAAGAACTTCTATGAAGTTCTGGTACCTGAGCAGGACCGGGAGCAGCGCTGGCAGGACTTTGTTCGTTCTCTCGAAACGAGGCACCTGAACACTTACTACGAGCGCGATATCATCACCAAGTCCGGACAGCTGAAAACGATCCGCTGGAACTGCATGTTCGAATATTCGCCAGATGGTCAGCTAACAGGAATTACGAGTGTTGGTAAGGACATGACCGACAAGCGTATAGCGATGGAGGCCCTAAAGGATAACAAAATTCGTCTGCAGGACCTCTTCGACAACGCCCATGACCTTATTCAGAATATCTCCGTTGACAACAAATTCATATTTGTAAATAAAGCGTGGAAAGAGAGACTTGGCTATTCAGACGAGGATATTGAATCACTCTCCCTGAACGATATTGTACACCCTTACTATAAGGCAAAGCTGATCTACCAGCTCCGAAACCTGTACAAGGGTGAGAATGTGAATAAGATAGAAACTGTATTCCTGACAAAGGCAGGCAAGCCGGTACACTTGATCGGTAGTATCACCTGTAGCTGGCAAGACGGCAGACCTGTCGCCACACGGGGTATTCTGCATGACATCACTGACCGTATCAAGGCTGAGCGCTTGCAGAAGGTTTATTATAGTATCGCAAACTTAGCTATTAGCAGCAAAGACCTTAACTCCCTTTACTCGGCCATACACCGGGAATTGAGTAAGATCATCGAAACCCGCAATATATACATTGCTCTTTGTGATGAAGAAAGAACAAATCTACACTTCGTTTACCTTGTAGACCAGTATATAGATAAGGCCACTAAAAGGCAGTCTCACCGACCATTTTCTGTAGGTTTATCAGAATATATTATAGCATCCGGCAAACCGCTTTACATGCAGAAGCAAGAGCTGGTCGAATTAGCTGAGAAAGAAAACTTTATTATACATGGAGCCATTCCGGAAGTTATACTTTGCTCTCCCCTAGCTATTGGCGACAGAATTATTGGTGTAATCACGCTCCAGGACTACCAAAACGCTGATGCGTATGTGCACACAGATATTGAGATTCTGCACTTTATCTCAAACCAGGTAGCCCTTGCTATTGAGCGGAAGCGTAATGAAGAGCAAATCAATACTCAGAATGCCAGGTTGAATGCTATTTTTGAGAGTGGTACGCATCATATGTGGTCACTGAACCGCAGGTATGAGCTTACCTCTTTTAATCAAAATTTTGCCAGCACCTTCGAAAACCGAAATAACTTAAAGCTTCTCCCTTACACGCGCCTGGACAGCAAGAATATGCTGGAGCTTCATGAGAACTCCTATGATTACTGGAGAGAGAAGTATAAGCTTGCTTTTGAAGGAAACCCACAGCACTTCGAAGTGCATCTTAAGAATCCGGAAGGATGGCGTGAAGTCTATCTAAACCCCATTTATCTGAGTGATGGCACTTTTGAGGAGATCTCAGGTATAGCCCTGGATATAACAGACAAGAAAAAATCGCAGCTGGCTCTTGCGGAGAATGAAGAGAAGTTCCGCCACGTGTTCGAGTCATTCCAGGACGTTTATTACCGCGCATCCATGGACGGCACTTTGGAACTGATAAGTCCATCTATTTATAACCTGTTAGGGTATAGAGAAAATGAAGTAATAGGCCAAAAAACTAAAATTTTCTATGCTGATCTTAATGATAGAAATAACATTATAGACCTTGTGCTCCGCAAAGAAAGCATCCGTGACTTTGAGCTTGACATGGTTCATAAGGATGGTCATGTTGTCAATCTTTTGATTGATGCCCGCCTGGCCTATGATAATGAAGGCAACCCTGTAGCATTGGAAGGGGTAGCCCGAGACGTATCGGAACTGAAGCGTACGCAATGGGAGCTTCTCAAAGCTAAAGAAGAGGCAGAGAACCTTCTGAAAGTAAAGACGCAGTTCCTTGCCAATATGAGCCATGAGCTCCGTACACCGATGAATGGTATCATTGGTATGATAGACCTGCTAAACCAGGTCAACACCGATCCGGAGCAAAGTGAATATATCGACACGCTGCGTAAGTCATCGGATGCATTACTGGCCATCCTGAATGATATCCTTGACTTATCTAAGATACAGGCTGGTAAGCTGGTGATTCATGAAAGTGGCGTAGACCTTCATGAGTCGCTGGATAAAATATACAGCCTGTTCGTAAACAGGGCACAGCAGAAAGACCTGAAGTTCACTTATTCTATCACACCAGAAACTCCGCGGTATATCATTACCGATGAAACAAGACTGCTACAGGTCTTTTCAAACCTTACCTCCAATGCTATCAAATTCACCAACTCCGGTGAAGTGAGTATTAGCGTGGACAGTGTCAAACTAAAAGGAAATGATTACCAGCTACAGGTACGGGTAAAGGATTCAGGAATAGGTATCTCCCCGAAAGACCAGGTGTTACTGTTTACAGACTTTACCCAATTGGACAACTCCTCCACTAAAACATTTGGAGGAACCGGCCTTGGCCTGGCTATTTCTAAGCAACTTACACAACTGCTTGGCGGGGATATAGGCGTAGAATCCATACCAAACGACGGTAGTGTGTTCTGGTTTAACATCAGGGTCCGGAAGGCCAATGAGAAAGAGGTAAAAGAACAACTGAAGCGGCAGCAAACAGAAGTGAATGAGTATAAAACTCTTTCTAACAATCCATTCGTGCTTCTCGTTGATGATAACCAAATTAACCAGAAGGTCGCCTGGAAGCAGCTGGAGCGTTTGGGTTGCCAGATAGATGTTGCCTCTAATGGCTTTGAGGCCATAGACTTTGCAACCTCCAAGAGGTATGATATCATTTTTATGGATATACAGATGCCTGAAATGGATGGTATAACGGCTACAAAACACATCAAGGAGAAGCTTGGCACCAACTGCCCTCCTATTGTGGCCATGACGGCTTATTCCATGAAAGATGACGCTGATAAGTTCATGAACCAGGGAATGGATGATTACGTCTCTAAACCTGTTAAAAGTTCTGACCTTTATAGCATGATCACGAAATGGGATGTGAATTTTACTGCAGCAACAGAGGAGGAAGAGGAGGAAGACAAGAAAGAAGAAAATACTTCCCCAGCCCAGGTGATCATTGATAAGAGTGTGGTTGAGCAGTTGCGCATGATAGGTGGAGAGGATTTTACGAAGCAACTGTACTCAGAATTTGTGCAAGAAGCCGCAGAGCTGCTCGAAGAGGCCAAAAAAGAACTACAAGAACAACATTACAAAAGTATTTTGAGTACATTGCATCAGCTAAAGGGAACCGGCTTTACCCTCGGTATTAACCCACTGGCTGAAGTTGCAAAGCAGTTGGAGCACGATATCAAGCACGATCAGTTTGAAAGTGTAAATGAGAATTTCGTGAAGCTGCTGGAAGAATACGAAAACTACCGAAAAGCATATAAAGACATTATCATTTAGTTAACAAACATGGCAGATAAAACTATCCTGATTGCAGAAGACAGTTCTGTAATCCTGAACCTTACCAAAAAGATCCTTGAACTTCAGAATTATAAGATTCTGACAGCTAAGAACGGTGGCGAAGTGATCAAGCAGGTTGAAAACAACAAAATTGATGCGATTCTCATGGACCTCAACATACCTGTGAAGAGTGGTATGGACTGTACACGTGAGATCCGTGCGCATAAAGACAAAGACATTGCAAATATTCCCATCATTGCAGTAACAGGCAATGCCAATAACTACAGCATGGAAGATTTTAAAGAGGCTGGTATAAACGATTACCTTCCTAAGCCCCTGGACTTCGATGCGCTTGTACTAACCGTAAAGAAATACACGGCACAGTAAAAATGGAGCTGAAGTACACGCGGCCATTCCTGAATAAGCTGGAGGATATTTTTGCAGAGTCGGATTTTGTGCTGCGCTACGAAAAAGGCAACTTCAAAGCAGGCTATTGTGTGCTTAAGGACATGAAAGTGGCTGTAGTAAATAAATACTTTAGCCTGGAAGGCAAAATCAATTGCTTATATGATATTCTGCGCACTATTTCAGTAGATGAAAGCCAGTTGAGCGAGAAGAACAGACAGCTTTATCTGGAGATCTGTAATCAGGAAAAAGGCAATTGAAAATTACATTCTTAGGCACGGGCACCTCGCAGGGCGTACCAGTTATCGGGTGCAGTTGCGAGGTGTGCCGTTCTGTAGACTACCGAGATAAGCGCCTGCGCGTATCGGTGCACCTGCAAGTACGGGATAAAAGTATCATTATTGATTCAGGTCCTGATTTTAGACAGCAGGTTTTACGAGAGCGCATCAAAAAGCTGGATGCTCTTGTATTTACACATGAACATAAAGATCATACTGCCGGTCTTGATGATATTCGTGCCTATAATTTTTCTCAGCACAAAGACATACCTCTTTATGGAGAGGAACGCGTTCTGGAGCAACTTAAGAGAGAGTTCGCCTATATTTTCGCGGATTTCAAGTATCCGGGTATTCCCCAGGTGCAGCTCCATCCAATTGATGAGGAACCGTTTGAAGTAGAGGGGATTCCTTTCACTCCTATCCGCGTAAAACATTTTAAGCTACCTGTATTAGGCTACCGGGTCGGCGACTTTACCTATATCACGGATGCAAACTATATCTCTGCAAAGGAGATTGAGAAAGTGAGAGGTTCAAAGGTAATTGTGTTGAATGCCCTTCGGAAGGATCAGCATATTTCCCATTTCTCCCTCCGGGAAGCTGTTGCCTTACTTGAAGACCTGCAGCCGGAACAGGCTTACCTGACACACATCAGTCACTTATTGGGCTCGCACCGTGAAGTAGAACAAGAACTTCCGGATTTTATCAGGTTGGCCTACGACGGACTACAGATAGAAGTATAAGTGCACCAGAACTACTATTTCCTAAAGCAACTTACTAGATCCCTGAAAGCCACACTTACAGGAATGCAGGTTGTAACGGCTTTCAGCCAGAATAAATATGAACTGGTTATCGGGTTTGCCAATGGCGAAAAGGAGCAGTACATCCGAGCACTTCTGAGTCCTCATTTTGCCTCCCTTTCCTTCCCTGAAACATTCAACAGAGCCCGTGCCAACAGTGTGGAACTGCTCAGGGAAATGCAGGGTAAGATAGTAGAGGACGTAGTGCAGCATACAAACGAGAGGAGCTTCTACCTGAAACTCAGCGATGGTATGATGCTGCTTTTCAAATTGTTTGGCACCCGGTCAAACCTTGTTCTTTACCAGCACGAGGAGGCGATAAACCTGTTCCTGCACAAATTCAGCGCCGATATGGAACTGGACCCGCTAAACATGGACCGGTTACTGCAGCAGAATTATGAAGCTTTTGCCGCAGCTAACGGCAACCTCCGCAAAATTTTCCCCACCTTCGGCGATGTTCCTGCACTGTACCTGGAGCAGCGGAATTACAGTCAGTTACCTTTGGAACAACAGTGGGAGTTGGTGCAAAGTATGTTGGATATTCTGGAGGCTCCGGAGCAGTATTATATCATCCGGCTGGAAGGCAAGCTACGGCTTTCGCTGCTACCAATTGGCGAGGTGGAGCAAACCTATTCAGATCCCTTAGAGGCATTAAATGCCTATACCCGCTTTTATCTATCTGAAACAGGTTTTGATCGCCAGTATTCACAGGCTAAGCAGCAACTGGAGCGAAAGCTTCATGTGACGCGAACAGTACTGGAGCAGTCAGAGGCTAAGCGAAAGGAGCTACAGCACGATCGTTCTTACTCCCAGACTGCCGACGTAATCATGGCCAACCTGACGAATATACCGCCAAGGGCTACGCAGGTTGAGCTGTATGATTTCTATACTGATCAAAACCGGACTTACCAGCTAAAGCAGTCTGAAACGCCTCAGAAATTTGCGGAGCGTTTGTACCGTAAAGCAAAGAACCAGCATTTGGAAGTTAAGCAACTGGAGGAAAAAGTAGAGCGGAAACTAGAGGAAGTTATTGTGCTGGAAGATGCCTTACAGGCTTTAGGAGAAGCAACAGACCCTAAAAAACTTAAAAACTTTCTCCGGGAGTATACCCACCTGCTTTCCGGCAAAAAACAAGCGCAACAGGAAATACCATTCCGAATATTTGAGTCAGAAGGATATAAGATTCTGGTAGGGAAAAGCGCAAAGAACAATGATATTCTTACACAGCGGCATACATACAAAGAGGATTTGTGGCTTCATGCAAAGGATGTGTCCGGCTCCCATGTGGTAATAAAACATCAGGCTGGGAAAACCATTCCGACTACCGTTCTTGAAAAAGCTGCACAGTTGGCGGCGTACTACAGCAAGCGCAAAAGTGACTCCCTCTGCCCTGTGATGTATACGCCTAAAAAGTGGGTACGAAAACCAAAAGGATCAGCCCCGGGAGCCGTTGTTGTAGAGCGTGAAAAGGTAATTCTGGTGAAGCCGGAAAATCCTTTTGAAAAGAACCGGTAATATTCCGGAGGTAGGAGAAGAAAATGTGCGCACGGGGAGATTCGAACTCCCACACCCGAAGGCACCACCCCCTCAAGATGGCGTGTCTACCAATTCCACCACGTGCGCAGGTAAATATGATTGCAAAAGTAAAGAGCCACTTTGAAATATGCAACACTACGGAGGTGAAGCTTCTATGCCTGTATATAATAATCCAAGAGAATATTTATAACTCTCTGGTTACCTTTCTACTGCAGCACCCGATACTGCATTTTTTATAAAAAATTAAATATTAAACGGCCTTAACAGAAACCATATTATGGCTTATGCTTGTTCTAAAACATAAGAAAGGAACCCTTTTGGCAAAAGTTTTGCAGGCAGAGCTTGTTTAACAGTTATCACCCCCTTTAACTAGGACTTTTTAAAGTGTATTCTTAACTTTATACTAGTATGGTTGTTGTAACTATATCGGTATAATTTTTTTAGATATCAGAGCATGAGCGTAGAGATCAGTGGACTAACGAAGGCATTTGGCAGAAAGCAAGTTCTCCAGGACCTTCACTTATCAATTGAAAAAGGACAGTGCTATTGCCTTTTAGGAAAGAACGGAGTTGGAAAAAGCACTTTCCTGAACTGTATCCTCGACCTCATTAAGCCTGATTCTGGAAGCGTATCCATCTTTGGGCAAAGTTATGCGCAGCATTCACTTGCTGTAAAGCAGAAACTGGGTGCTCTTTGCGAAGACAACCCCCTGATTGAAGAATTTACTGGTCTGGAATACCTAAACTTTGTCGCTAAGCTGTATAAGTTGTCTCCAGCAGAAGCTGAGGAACGTATCAGCAGTCTAACGAATTACTTTTTTACTGATCAGGAATCGCTGCAGAAGAATATAGCTGGCTATTCAACCGGGATGAAGAAAAAGGTAGGGATAGCAGCCGCCATACTCCATAAGCCGGATTTACTGATTTTGGATGAGCCCTTCACTGGTCTTGATCCGATTGCAGCACAGCTACTTGTAAAGCTTATACGTAGCTATAGTAATCCTAACCGCGTTGTGCTTATCTCTTCTCATGATCTGAATTACGTGGAGAAAGTAGCTACCCATATTGGAGTATTAAATGATGGCCGGTTAATTTACAACGGCTCTGTTCAGGAGTTCACGATGAATGGTGAAAACCTGATCGACCAGGCACTATTCCAACTGTTGCTGCCTCACCACCTAACAAAAGAAAGCAACATTGACTGGATGCTAAATTAAAGGGGAGCAAGTGCAGAGAGCCTTTCTCTTCCTTTTAATTTTATCTTCTACTCAGGCCCTCAAAGTTAAATTTGTTTAAATGGATCTAATCATATTTTCCTGCCAGGCACGTGTTGCCAGCTTTTTCAGGCAGAAGAAACTACAACGCGTACTGTTGCTGGCTTTAGGTATAGTTGGCTCCGCGTTTTACAGCTGGCTTTTTTCCTTTTTACTCCATAAAGCTTATGAGGGGGGTATAAACCCTGGTGTACAGCAAGTGCTTCAGTATGCAAACCTGTCTCTGCTGGCTATTGTGATTCTCCGAGGTTTCTTTCCGGCTTATATTCCTAAAACAGAGATAGTGCAGCGAATTTACCCGGTAAGTGCACTGCAGAAATTCTGGACAGAATTTATTGTGGAACTGGTTTCACCCTTCTACTTTATTCTTCTCAACTTCCTGGTGCTGCTTTTCCTGATGTCGCCGGAGTATACATTCCAGCATTTGCTTCAAAGTACGCTGGTGCTGTTTACAGCACATGTAACGTTACGTTCTTTGCAGGTATTCGTAGAGCGTAAAATGCGTTGGCTGCACAGCAACTTCATAACAGCTGCTGTGCTTGCCGGAGGCTTTATGGCCTTGCAGGCACGTGTACCCATGTTTACAGCCTCTGATGAGTGGTTGTATCTGATAGTACACCTTTCTAGCTTAGGGGCTTTAATTGCTTCTAATTTCTTTTTAGAACAGGCCGCAGCAGAGCCGCGCCTTAAAGAGGTTAGTTACAGCCAGAACTCCCGCCGCAGCTTGGCGTGGAGACTGTTTAAAAACCATAAACTGGCCCGGCAAATCATTATTTTTGGTCTGGTATTTAAAGGCTTTTTCCTGGGTGCTGATGCACTGTCCTTCACCAGGGATGGGATACATTTATTTGAAAAGAGCTTTACCCTATGGTTATTTGTAGGCCCCATTGTTGTTTTCGCCTATGTTTTCAATAATGTGTGGGGTTTCTATAAAAACCTATGGCTTACGATAGAGCGCACCAGCGGCAGCTATAGAGATTTCTTAAAAGCTAGTTTGTTGCCACTACGTGTGCCCTTGCTCATGGATGCTGCACTCACATTCGTATATGTTGCCTTCTTTAATCACGATAATGTGACGTTCATTGTCATGATGTACATTGGATCAGCCTTGTTGTTGACCCCTTTCAGTATCATTGCCTCTTTTGTTAGCCCGAAAGCTGTTAAGGGAGGATTGTTTAGTTTTGATGCAAAAGTGAGTTACCTGTTTAATTTTCTGGCCATGGCACTGTTTGCAATGATGTTCCTGCCACTGCTTCACCCTTTGCTGTACCTCATCTACCCTGTCCTGATCGGGGGTGTGTTCTTCGCACTAACTGCAGTGATGAAAGAGTATCCAAGGTATAAGTACCAGTTGTTCGAAACGCTTTACAAAGTAGAAGCTTAAGAGGTCATTGCCTGATTATCTGTCCATCACTCATCTCTATAATCCTGTCTGAATTTTCAGCGAAATCCGGATCATGAGTAACAGCAATGATGGTTTGGTTAAAGTTGCGGGATAGATCTTTTAGAATATCAAATACTACCTGGCTATTTGCTTTATCTAAATTACCTGTAGGTTCATCTCCCATAATAACCGCAGGATCATTTATCAGCGCCCTTGCTATAGCAACACGCTGCTGCTGCCCCCCTGATAGTTTATTAGAGGCTTTTAAGGCCTGCTCCTCCACACCAAGCAACCGAAGCTTTTCATAAGCTCTCTCCTCTGTTTCTTTTTTACTGTACTTACCCAATTTAAGCGCAGGAAGCATTACATTCTGCAAAGCGGTGAATTCCGGCAGCAGGTAGTGAAACTGAAAGACAAAGCCAATGTGCTCGTTCCTGAATTTTGCAAGTTGGTTCTGTGTTTGCCCGGTTAGCAGTTGTCCGTTGATCTCCAGTGTACCGTCATATTCAGTGTCCATAGTGGATAGGATATAAAGCAATGTACTTTTCCCACAGCCCGATTTGCCTACTATTGTCAGAAACTCACCAGAATTAATCTCAAAGTTAATATCCTTTAACGCCTGAAACTCTACCGGCTCGTGAAAGAACTTATTAATATGGCTGGCTTTCAGTATAGTGCTTTTCATTTTAGCCTCTCAGGATGCTAACAGGGTCTATTTTGGATGCACGCTTCGCCGGGAAATAACCAGCCAGCACCGTAGTCAGAATACCAAAAACGATACCTGACACATAAAACATCGGATCAAAATTAACCGGAAAGGTATCAATACTCATAAAGTCACCTGCATCAAAGGGTGTAATAGAGAGCAGGTACGACAGCACGAAACCTAATAACAAGCCCACAACCCCACCTATCACACCGATGAATATAGCCTGTAAAAGGAACATGTGCACGATATCCCGACCATCAAAACCTGTGGCTTTAAGAATGGCAATATCCTTCATCTTATCGTAGATGGTCATACTCATGATATTATAGATGCCGAAGCCAGCAACAATAAGCAGTGTAGCTACTACTACATATGTCATTACATTTCGGATAGTAAAGCTGACAAGTATACTTGAATTGGCGGTCTCCCAGTCCTCTGCTTTATAGCCATACATGGATTGAAGCTTTGGCGCAAGTGCCTTTGCCTGCTCCAGATCTGTCAGTTTAATGTGAATATCTGTTATGTAGCGCGGATCCTGTTGCAGCACCTTCTGTACAGTTGAGAGACTGGCATAGCTACGCATGTTATCAATCTCGCCTATACCTATTCGGAAGGTTCCAACTACCTTCAGAAGGATAGTATGCCCCTTTGGCGTGGCTACCGTTACCCTGTCCCCCACACGCACATTAAGTTTCTCTGCCAACCCCTCTCCCATCAATATCCCATCGGAAGAGGTCAGTAATGCTTCCAGCGAGCCAGACTTCAGTTTAGACCCCAGGTCATAGAGAGCATCCTCATCAAAAATGTTAACCCCTACCAGTACTCCTGTTAATTGGGTTGGGCCATAATTATAAAAAACCTGGGAGGTAAGTTGTGGGGAGACTCCCAGTATTCCAGGCTCTTTCTTTATTTGTTCAGCAATGTGCAGACCACTCTTTAGGTTAAGCTTTTCATCTTTCGGCTTTTGGTGGTGCACTACATTCATATGCTCCTCCCCGGGTTTCACCTCTTCCAGAATGCTGCTCCGGCTTGTCTCAATATCGTTGTAGATGCGGATATGAGGCATGGAGGTAAGCATGGTATCTTCCAGAAACTTATTCACGCCAGTCATAAAACTGACCATAAGAATGAACATGGCTATACCGAAGGTTACACCCAACGACGCAATCGTAGTTTGCCTTGCTTTAGCAACTAAGTGGGTGCGGGCAATATTGGCAGCTAACTTCAGCGACATGCTATCGTTCTACAATAACTGAGTTAGTGTCCAAGCCACTCAGCACCTCTACCAGTTCAAAATTTTCCATACCTTTCTTCAGCTTCACCTTTTCTACATCTCCATTGCGTTTCACGAGCACGCTATCCTGCCCAACAAGGTACGATTTAGGTATGGTAAGGACTCTCGCGCGCTCACTGACGATGATATTTGCTTCAATGTTCAGGCCGTAGAAGATTTCCGGTTTCTCCTCTATAAATTCGGCATCTACCCTGAAGGACTGATCAGCGGTGATGAGCCTGGGGTATACTTTTGTTACGCGCGCTTTGAAGATTTTATCAGGATATAGGTCTACTTTAACCAATACCTCCTGCCCACGCTTTACACGGGCTATATCAAGCTCATCCACCAGCAAGCGCAGGTACACATTGCTGGCATCGCCTAACAGAGCTACAGGTTCATTACGCCGAACCAACTCCCCCTGCTCTTTATACAGATCGTACACCAATCCATTTATGTTGCTCCTGATATTGTAATTGGACTCGTCCTTTAAATTAATTTTATACTGGCTTTCCGCGTTTTTAAGCTCCAGGTAAAGTTGATTCCGAACATTCCGGTAATTACTCTGCCTTGCGGCATATTCCTGCTTCGATAGCTCATAAGCCAGTTTCCGCTGATCATACTGCGCTTTGGAAGTAGCATTGGCATTAAGCAAGTTTCTATAGCGGACATACTGCACAGAGTCATTCTGCATTTTAGTTTTAGCCGCCTCCAGCCCTGCCCTTAGTTCCTGCATCACAGGCGAGTCCGTATTATAGTTTTCTCTTGCCCTCCGGTAGGCTTCTGTAGCACTTTCTAGGCGGGCATCGGGTATATCGCCCTCAATACTCATCAGGGTTTGCCCTACCTGCACCGTATCCCCCTCCTCCACGAGCATGGAAGTGATCACACCATCCGCATTAGTGGACACGATGTATTCATTATCGGGATAGATCTTTCCGGATGCATATACAGCCTCTGTCAGTTGCCGGTAAGAAGGGGAAGTCGTTTGCTCCTGTGGACCACAGGCAGCAGTAATGAAAAGCAGAAGAACTAAAAGCCTGGCAATACATTTATCCATAGTTCAATGGCTTTGCAGGTGCTTTAGTTTTATTTTATTCTGGCTACAGCCAACCTAGCCGTACAGCAAGAAAGATACACCTATATAGCAACAAAATACCCTTTGGTTTAAAAATAGCAGTAAAATGTAGTAATTATACGAGAAACAGGATAATTATCCTGCTGAATATGTCTTAAGCAGACTTACAAGGTCTACTTTTCCAGTAGCACAAAGCAATTATTCAGTTGGCATAAGGCTAAGCAGGTCAAATACATCTGCTTCTAAATTTGCCTGCACCTCTAATATGAGCGATACTCTCCCGGCTATGGGTTTTACTTCCTGCACTCTTACCTTTTCTACTTTACCCACCAACTTAAATCCCTTCAGTTCAAGCCCCTTATCCAGAAGCCCATTCGCTTTTTCTAGCTCCTTTGAGATTGTTTCCCTTAGGTTAAATCTCGCCTTTTTTATGATTTGGTTATAAGCCACTTTATTTGCCAGCACTTCCAGGGCTGTGTTATAAAAGCCGCTGGAGGTTCTGGATTCCAGGTTGAACTTCTGTACAAACAGTTGCTCTGCTTCATTGTCATAATCAAGAGTGGCAAGTACAAACAAATCTACCTGATCCCTTTTTAACACCGTCCGGAGTATACGCATTTTAATGGCAAGTATGATATCATTAGCCCCAGCACTGCTCTTTGCGACCCCTACATCCAATATCTGGGCATAAGGAGTGCCTTCATCAGGCCTAGGTATATACTCCCCTACCATCTGTTTCTTAAGCACGTCTTCCAGTGCAGGATAGGTAATAGCTACAGGTAGTTGAATTCTTATTGCGTTCTCCATAGTTAAAGTGAGAAGGAAGGATATAGCTGACAGGACCTTCTTCTATGTGAAAATCTTTCTTATTCTGGTATGTATAAGGTGACTAAAGGCTGCAATGTATTAACTTAATCAAAGCGCCACTAAACTAAAACAATAAAAATTAGATCTGACTATCAATTTTAAAGAGTTAAAGCATTTGATTGGGCTCCTTTCAATGCTCAGCATCTTCTATAAATTTGCACTGGGTAAAGAAACTTTTTTTCATAAATTCAACCTTTAGACTAGCCGCTATAAACAGAAAACAAATGAAATACTTTTATACCCTTCCTATCTAAAGCCATTCTTAGCCATACTGATAGCCACTGCCTTCATAAGTTCCTGCAAAAAATCAGACGAAAGCCCAAAGACCTATGTTATGGCACAGGTAAACAGTAAGGAGTGGCATGCAGGTGATGGCGGACATGCGCAACTAGAGTACAACCGTGACCTGCAAGCTCATACTTTAAGGATTTATGGCGGCAGCATGCAATTACCTGATGGTAATAGTTACGAACTGGGGATTTATATTAATCATCCTGTTTCAGCAGGTAAATTTTATTTCAACACCAATCCAACGCCATTTACAGATAACGAATGGGCTAATGGGTATGCCATTGTGCGAAGGGGGGAAACCACCTTTTATACTGCAAATAGTATAGACGGCTTCGTGGACATAACCAGTCTTACGAAAGAAAGCTTAAAAGGCACCTTTGAATATACGGCGGTGACTAACTGGTCCAGCACCCATGCAGGCGGCGATACGATAAAAGTAAAGAAAGGCGAATTTTATATTTGGCTTAGTAATGGGTCTGATATGCCTTGGGATGGTCCCAAATAAACTAAGTCTAAAAATAAAAAAAGCCACCCGATAAGGAGTGGTTTTTTTTATTTGTGATCCCGCTGGGATTCGAACCCAGGACCCATACATTAAAAGTGTATTGCTCTACCAGCTGAGCTACAGAATCGGCACTGTTTTTCCCGTTGTTTGGGAGGGCAAATTTAGAAGCTTTATTCTAAAATGCAAAATAAAATTTCAACATTTGCTTTACTATCGTAGAAGTAAAAAGCCTTTCCATGTTGAAAAGGCTTCTCTTCCTATTTGTGATCCCGCTGGGATTCGAACCCAGGACCCATACATTAAAAGTGTATTGCTCTACCAGCTGAGCTACAGAATCTTTTAGTAACTTGCATTCTCAGGAACGTTTCCCTGAATCGCGATGCAAAAGTAACAACCATCTGTTTAAATGCAAAATCTTTGGTTCAAAATATCTGCCTTTTTAATTCTTTTTTTGGCACTCTTTACTAAACCAGCTTATAGCCAGGAAGATAAAAGTGCATTGGCAAAAGCAGATTCTCTGTTCGAGCAACAGCATTATACAGCAGCTTTCGATATATACGAATCAATTTTACAAAAGCAGCAGGCTTATTCTCCCCAAATGCTGCTCAAAATGGCATATATAAAGGAGGGGCTCCGTGATTATACCAGCGCAATGTATTACCTGCACCTTTTTTATACCAAAGAGCCTAGCCGGTCTACATTGAAAAAGATGGAAGAACTGGCACAAACGCACCGATTACAAGGATATGAATACAACGACCTGCAGTTCTTTAAGACCCAGTTAAGTAAACACTACATGCGTATCCTTGAACTGATGCTGCTAATCGCTGTCATAACGGTTACCGTCATGTTCTTTAGCTGGCGTAAGGGCCATAAATTCACGAACACCTTCAAAATAGGCTTTACAGTTTATCTCCTTTTCATCCTTTACTACATTAACTTCCTGACTCTGGGTGACGCCGGTATTATCCGAAACAAATCAGTAGCAATCATGTCAGCCCCTTCTGCCGGCGCGTCATGGATAGCCACTGCTTCAGAGGGGCACAAGGTTCCAATAACAGGTGAGCAGGATATTTGGTATGAGATCCGGTGGAAAGGAAGCAAAGCGTATATCAGGAAAAGTAACTTACTGGAACTTCCATAGTGCAACAGCCTTTTTTTGTTTCTCCGTTACATTTAAGCGGGTCAGGCTAAAAAGCCTGACCCGCTCTTTTTTTGCCCTCTCTTTTCATAAGCACCAATAACACAAAATACATCTTTGAAAATCTATATTAAAATAAATTTATTTATATCTTTATGAGATTTAACTTAACTAAAATTATAAATCCTCTACTCCATTTATGAAAACAATCTGTTGCTTTTTGCTTCTGCTGTGTACTGCCTTTAGCCTTCAGGCGCAAGTACCGGCCACTAAAGTAGATAACCTTCGGGTTTTTCTAGACTGCCAGGCCTATTGCGACCAAGACTACATTAAGCGTGAAATAACCTTTGTAGACTATGTTAATGATCGCTTTGAATCAAACGTATATGTTCTGATAACGTCACAATCTACAGGAAGCGGTGGGCGCGAGTACAAACTGCAGTTCCAGGGACAGGGCAAGTTCGAGGGTTTGACAGACACAAGATCCTACATACGACAGGCCACGGCTACTGATGATGAAGACAGAAAGCAAGCCGTAGAAAACATTAAACTAGGCCTCCTCCCCTTCATCCTGAAAACGGACAAGGCCAAAGACCTGGAGATTTCCTTTAAAAATGCCGGTGATGAGTCAAAAGATATCGCCACAAATCCCGAAGAGGACCCCTGGAACTTCTGGGTGTTTAACCTTAGCCTCAGAGGCTACTTTAGCGGTGACAGAAATTACTCTAGCAACAGCCTTAACAGTGAAATTAATGCCAGCAGAGTTACCGATAAGTTCAAGACTAATTTCTCGGTATACACAAACAAGAACAACAACCGGTTTGGTGAAGGCGACGAAGAGTTTACTTACACGAATGAGCGGTACGGGTTTAGAAACACTACTGTCTGGTCAATTAACCAAAAGCTATCTGCAGGTGGATATATTAACGGACAGCGCTCAGACTACAGCAACCATGACCTTGATGTTTCTGTTATGCCTGCCATTGAGTATAACTTCTTTCCTTACTCAGAGTCTAACAACCATTACCTTGGCCTGATGTACAAGGTTGGTCCCCGGTATTTTAACTATAAAGAAGAAACGATTTTTTCAGAAATGGAGGAGTTCAGGTTTCAGCAGAGTTTATCACTTGACCTGAGCTACAATCAAAAGTGGGGGCAGATAAGCGGGTCCACCTCCTATAGCCACTATTTCCATGATTTCTCTAAAAAGAGATTATCCTTCTCAGGCTATGCTGATATCAGGTTATTCAAGGGATTGTCCTTCAATGTGGGCGGCTACTATGCCATTCAACGCGATCAGCTTAATATTATTAAAGGCACCGTTTCTGATCAGGACCTTTTAACACGTCGCCGTCAGCTGGACTCTAACTATGACTTCTTTTTTAACTTTGGTGTCCGCTACAGGTTTGGCTCTCTGTTCAATAACGTAGTAAACCCAAGATTCAATGGTGGCGGCGGAGGAATGGTCTTTTACTACTAAGCCTTCCATTAAACCATAAAAAGTAAACCCGTAGCCAAGAATAAATACAGTCTTGGCTACGGGTTTATTTATACCTGAGAATATACCTTACTTCTTCTGCAGAGGCGAATCCTTTTCCTTGGCCATTACATTGTAAACTAACTTGTCTGCGAGCCCCGGCAGCAGCTTATTAACCCAGACGGCCATTTTCCCCTGCGTCGTCATGATAAGGTCACGTTTGCGTTTAATGGTAGCTTTTAGAATTCTGTCAGCCACCTCTTCGGCGCTCATCATCTTCTCTTCTTCACGTGGTGTTTCGCCCTGTTGCTGCCCATCAGCGGCCAGAGCCGTATTTCGGATATTGGAGGCCGTAAACCCTGGGCAGGCAAGCAGTACATGTACACCGGAGTAAAGCAGTTCAGTTCTTAAAGTCTCCAGGAATCCATGCATGGCAAATTTAGAGGCAGAATATCCCGTTCGGGCAGGTAAGCCTCTGTATCCGGCAATAGATGAGATTCCGATAATTGATCCTTTCGCAGCTTTTATGTGAGGTAACGCATACTTGGTGCTGTACACCGTGCCCCAGAAGTTTATATCCATTACCTTTCGTAACACATCCAGCTCCAGGTCCTCAAACAGCGCGCGCATAGAGATACCGGCATTATTGATAAGAATGTCCAGCTTACCATATGTCGCCACCGTTTCCTGAACCATACGTTCACAATCAGCTTCCACACTTACATCTGCCTGTATCGTCAGGTTTTCAATGCCAGCTGCAGAGAGTTCTGCTTTTGTTTCATCGAGTCCCTGCTGCTTACGCCCCGAAACTGCTATTTTAGCCCCTGCCTTTCCGAAAGCAAATGCCAGTGCTTTACCTATTCCTGATGTACCTCCTGTTATCAGAACGACTTTATTTTTCATCTATAGTTTCCTCTGGTGTTGATGCTGCAAAGATAGAGGTAATTATTAATTAGCGGATGAGGCTGCCCGGCAGAGCATCCATGTTCGTTAATTTGATTCTCATAGGTTTGAATTCTTTCCCGGGGCTGCTGTGTTGTAAGATTTTCGTACTTTTGCAGCATTGTGAGAAATAAGCATAAAAAGAAATTCCCTATACTCGAACGCATCAGGATCGAGGAGATGGTAGCAGAGGGCAAATGCCTGGCGCGCCACGAGAACATGGTGATTTTTGTAGGTGGTGTGGCTCCCGGCGATGTGGTGGACCTGCGTATTACCCGCAAGAAGAAAAGCTTTATGGAAGCCGAAGCCGTGAATTTTCATGAGCTCTCGGATCTTCGCGTGGAGCCTTTCTGTGAGCACTTCGGCATCTGCGGCGGTTGTAAGTGGCAGCACATCGGCTACAATACACAGGTACTTTACAAGCAAAAGCAGGTAAAGGATAATCTGGAGCGGATTGGTAAAGTAGCGCTACCGGAGTTTGACCCGATCCTGGGTTCTGCCAAAACTCGTTACTACCGGAATAAACTCGAGTATACTTTCTCCAACACCAGCTGGCTTACTAAAGAGCAGATACAGTCTGGCGAGGAGTTTGACCGTGATGCACTAGGGTTCCATATACCAGGCCGTTTCGATAAGATCCTGGACATAAAGCATTGCTATCTGCAGCCGGACCCATCAAATACCATCCGCCTGGAGGTGCGAGCCTATGCCAAGGCTAATAATTTACCCTTCTATGATCTTATAAAGCAGGAAGGTTACCTTCGAAACCTGATCATCCGCACGGCCAACACTGGTGAGTTAATGGTTATCGTGCAGGTGTATTATGAAGACCAGGAAGTAATGCAGGCGCTATTGGACCATTTAGCGGCTAAGTTTCCAGAGATATCATCGCTGCAGTATGTTGTGAACCCGAAGGGCAATGAGACATTTCACGACCTGGAAGTAGTCTGCTATAAGGGACTACCCTACATCTATGAAGAAATGGAAGGCATCAAGTTCCGTGTAGGTCCTAAGTCCTTTTACCAAACAAATGCAGACCAGGCATACGAGTTATACAGACTAACCCGCGAGCTTGCTGCACTTACCGGGAATGAACTAGTATATGACCTCTATACCGGCGCAGGCACTATTGCCAACTTTGTGGCGAAACAGTGCCGTGAGGTGATCGGTATCGAGTATGTGCCAAGTGCAATCGAAGATGCCAAAATCAATTCACAGATCAACAACATCACCAACACCACGTTTTACGCCGGTGACATGAAGGACATTCTTTCAGATGAACTGGTTGAACGGCATGGCAGACCAGATGTGGTGATCACTGACCCGCCAAGGGCGGGAATGCATCAGGATGTCGTGGAGAAGCTACTGCAAGTGCATCCTAACCGTATTGTTTACGTGAGCTGTAACCCTGCTACCCAGGCCCGCGATCTGGAGCTGTTATCAGCCAAATATGATGTGGCGCGTGTGCAGCCGGTAGATATGTTCCCGCAGACGCACCACGTTGAGAACATTGTGTTGCTGACATCGAAGTAGAATTAAAGAAGGCAAATAATTACGCCTTTTTATCTAAAACTGATAAAGAGTTAAAATACTATCATGGAAAACGATCCGGAATTAAACGGTAAATACCTCGGCACTATCTCCAAGGACTTTGTGGTAGTAGCCGAAACATTAAAAGAAGCAGCTTACCAGGTGCGTAAGCGTAAGATCTCTGATTACCCGATCTTCATATTCAGCCGCACACAGCTACCGGTAGGCATGGTGCTATTGGCTAAAGAAGAGGCTGCACTGGAGTGGCACATTAATGCCTCTTACCTGGAGGATTTTGTACAACGCCAGCTGGTAATGCCCGAGAAAGTAGAAGAATTTAAAGCAGCTTACCGGGACGCTGATGAGTTCTGCTGCCTGTTTGTAGCTGACGGAGATTTCCAGAATTTTATATTCATCCCTTATCCGGAAGATTAATCTTCAGGATGATGTACCTTGTAAACAGAAAAGGCAGTCTTGATAACTGCCTTTTCTGTTTTTACCTGAAATACCTGCTAAAAGTGACTCCAGCCCTGGGCTTTTAATGGATAAGAGTTACCATGCTTCGTAGCCAGGTTTACACCTTCACTGGCTTCAGTTATTTTACCAATGATGCTGATATCCGGGTGGTTCTTAAGCTTTTCATGATCTGATAGCGGCACTGTAAACAGTAGTTCATAGTCTTCGCCACCGTTCATGATACAGGTAAGCGGATCTATGTTGAACTCCACAGCCGTTTCCAGCATCTGCGCATCTGCCGGCAGGTTATCCTTATAAACTGTTGCTCCTACCTTCGACTGGCTACAGATATGGAAAAGCTCAGAGGCCAGTCCGTCAGAAATATCTATCATAGAGGTAGGCTTGATCCCACGCTCCTTCAGGTCGTAGATCACATCCATACGTGCCTCCGGTCTTAGTTGACGGCCGACAACATACTGCTTCCCTTCCAGCTGCGGCTGCATTTCCGGATTAGCCAGAAATGCCTGCTTCTCACGCTCCAGTATCTGGAGCCCCATATAGGCTGCTCCTAAATCACCAGTCACACAGACAAGGTCATTTACCTGTGCACCGCTGCGTAGTACAGCTTCACCTTTTGCTATTTCGCCAATAGCAGTTACACTGATCACCAATCCTGCATGTGAAGAGGTTGTATCACCACCGATCAGATCCACCTTATAGTTCTCGCAGGCCATACGGATTCCCTCATATAGCTCTTCCACTGCTTCTACCGTATAGCGGGCACCTAAGGCGATGTTAACTGTTATTTGCGTGGGCTTTGCATTCATGGCCGCTATGTCAGAAACATTTACAGCCACGGCTTTATAACCCAGGTGCTTCAGAGGGCAGAACGTCAGGTCGAAGTGCACGCCCTCCAGCAACATATCGCTGGAAACCACGATCTGCTTTTCCTGCGGCTCAATGATCGCGGCATCATCGCCAATGCCTTTTATCGTTGACTCCTGGCGCAGCTCGATTTTCTCTTTTATTAGCCTTATCAGGCCAAACTCACCTACTTCACTTAATGGGGTATACTCACTCATAGTTTTCTCTTTTGAAGGTACAAAGGTAAGAAAATGAGAGGAAGAATTTGTAGCGCTACTCTACCTCTACTATGAATGCACCGTCTTCCGCTATGTCATGGTACGCTATACTTTGGGCATCAAGCTGTTCTTTTAACTTTTTACGGTACCAGATACTATTGGAAGCATCTATAATGATTTGCTTAAAAGTGTACTTCGGCAGCATACCTGGTTCTAAGCGTACATTGTTACGTAGCAGAATGTAATCTGTCTGCAGCTGCTCTTTGGGCTGAAGCACTGGAGGGCTTGAAAGTATGAGCCAGCTTTGTCCCTGCCACACCAGCAGCTGGTTTTCATCAGCCAAACGCACAGAAGAAGCAAAAGGTAACTTATCCTGACCTAACGTAACAAATTCAGGCTGCTGCACCCCTCGTGCCCACAGCTGTGGCTGCACATTGAAAGTGTAGTTATTCTCATCCTGCAACAAAGCTGAATCTGCAATAACAACAGCTTGTTGCCCCTGCAGCAAAGACACTCCTGTACTGCCGCGCAAACTATAAACAGTAAGCAGCTTCTGGTTCTTTTGCTCTACAACCTCCAGTATCTCCTGCACCGAGAATACGGCAACAATACCCGTGGCAAACCAGACGTAGCGTAATCTTTTATTAAACAGGAAGAGGATGAAAGTAAACATCAACATGTAAAGCAACACGGCTTGCAGCAGAGAAATGTCTATCCCATTTATAAGCGCCCCTGGCAACTGCTGTACCCACACATTAAACTCATTCATTAGCCAGATGAAACCAAAGTGCAGCTTAAACAACAGCCAGCTGAGGCCGGGTACCCAGCTAAAGGCAAGTGCCACCATACCGGAATAAAGCACAACTGTAGCCATGGGCACTACTACTATATTGGCCAGCCAGAAGTACACCGGGAATTGGTGAAAGTAAAACAAACCCAGCGGAAACGTTGCCAACTGCGCCGCAATGGCTACAGTAAACAAAGCCCACACTTTATCCAGAAGCCAGTTATCTACTTGGACTAGAGTATATAAACGTGGCTGCAAGTATACTATACCCAACACGGCCAGGAAAGACAACTGAAAACCTACCTCCAGGAGGTTATAAGGGTTGATAAAGAGTAGCACCAAAGCCGCAACAGCCACCGTATTATAGATATTAGTGCGACGTTTGATAGCAAGACCTACGGTAACTAAACTAAACATCAGTACTGCCCTTAGCACAGAAGGTGATAAGCCTGTTATAAAAGCATAGAGCCACAGAACTAGCAGGATAACTACAGCCCCTACCAGGCGTTGCCTGCCTGTTCGGTTAAACTGTGTCAGAAGCAACATCAGCACCGTAAAGATCAACCCGACATGCAGCCCTGACACCGCCAGCACATGCATGGTGCCGGTATTGGCATAGGTCTTCCGAATATTATTATCCAACTCATCTTTCACCCCCAGCAACAAGGCAGATGCTATTCCATACTCTCGCTTTTCGTCCAGCTTTTCCTGTAGCAAAGCGTCTAACTTACCGCGCAACTGTATGCTGTAAGACAGAATACCAAGTGGTGGATCATTTGATACTTTTCCGTACTGGTACGCCTGTAAGTAGTGCCGGTGGTAAATGTTCTTGTTTGCCAGATACTGCCTGTAGTCAAATTGACCAGGGTTTGCAGGCGGGGCAACAGGCTCCGGCGATCCTTTTACCAACAGCACATCTCCATAAGCAAGCTCATAGGTCTTGTCTGAATCATGGGGCACAGAGAGCTGCACCCTGCCTGTAGCTCTCTGCCAGGAGCCATTTACCAGCACCTGCTGCACCTCTACTACAGTGCTCTGGTAGCCTGCCTTCTGCACCACGTAATCTGTTACTACACCTGTGTAATGCGCAGGCTGTTCTTGCAAATGCAGAAGATGATCCTGTTGGTGGTATGCTGTGCGGTAGTGCGTTGTGAAAAGTCCGGCACTGAAGAAGGTTAGCAATGCCAGTATACCGGCTATATTTGTGGCAAAAGCAGACTTAACTCTACGGGTAAGCAGGACTGCCACCACAAAGGCTGCAAAGAAAAAGGCAAGGAGCTCAAGGCTAAACCTGAACTCCCTGCCCGTAATGATGTATAACAGGATACCTGCAGCAAAGCTGAGCGCGACGCGCACAAACGGATATGGCGCCCACCGCAGCATCAGCCTTTGAAAACCATTTTATAATGTTTGATATCGCATTCAGTGAACATTTCGCCCTCCGGCTCAAATCCGTGGCGCTTGTAAAAGTTAACGGCAGGTAATTGTGCATTCAGGTATACTTTTTTACCCGTATGCTCCTGCTGAACATCCTCCAGCACTGCCTTTAAAATATGGGCTCCAATGCTCTTATTCCGGTAAGACTGCAACACGGCAAATCGCTCCAGCTTCACACCATCCTGTGTTACCCTCCAACGGGCAGCTCCGCAGGGCACCCCTTCATAGGTAGCCAGGTAATGTTTTGAAACAGGTTCATGCTCATCCAGCTCTGCCTCACGCGGCACCTTCTGTTCCAGCACAAACACTTGTTCCCGTATGCTATGAGCAGTTTTCAGGTCCTGCTCATTTTTAATTCTCTTCAGCTCAATCATGCTGCAAGGTATGCTTAAAAAAGTAGAGACGCATTTACTGCGTCTCTACAAGAATTAAAAAAATATCTGTTACTACTCTACGTTTATATGCCTCTTTCTGCCATTGTAACGTGCAGACTCATCTTCACCATTTGCCTTCGCCTCCTCACGGGCTGCACGGCGTTCCTCTTCAAGCACCGTATAGGCATTCACGATATCGCGCACCAGCCTGTGTCGTACCACATCTTCTGCCGACATCTCTACAAAACCGATACCTTTCACCCCTCGCAATATCTTAAGGGCTTCCATCAGACCAGAGCGTTGGTTACGCGGAAGGTCCACCTGAGACCAGTCCCCATTCACCATTACCTTGGCGTTTGGCCCCATACGTGTCAGGAACATCTTCATCTGAGCTGGCGTAGTGTTCTGCGCCTCATCCAGTAGCACAAAGGCATTGTTCAACGTACGGCCACGCATGTAAGCAAGCGGTGCTATTTCAATGATTTTGTTATCCTGGTAATACTTTAGTTTTTCAACAGGTATCATATCTTCCAGGGCATCGTAGATCGGACGCAGGTACGGATCAACCTTCTCCTTCATATCACCAGGTAAGAAACCGAGGCTTTCGCCTGCCTCTACCACTGGTCTGGAGATGATGATCTTTTTCACCTCTTTATTTTTAAGCGCACGCACCGCCATGGCCACTGAAACATATGTTTTACCAGTACCCGCAGGCCCCAGGGCAAACACCAGGTCGTTCTTCTCCACGGCATCTACCAGTTTCTGCTGGTTAGGTGTTTTAGCTTTGATGATACCTCCCTTGCTACCATAAACAATGATATCCGGAGAGGTAACAATAACTTCCTCATCCGCAAAAGAATCGGCTGAAAGGTATCTATTTACGCTGTTATGCGTAATCTTCCCGAACTTGTGGTAATGGTCTATCAGTGATGAGAGTATCTCGTGAATTTTAGTGATTTCGGGCGTCTGTCCCTGAATCTTTATTTCGTTGCCCCTGGAAATGATCTTGCTGCTTGGAAAAGCGGCGGCCAGTTGCTTTATGTTTTGATTCTCTGTCCCCAGAAAATCAATAAGAGAAATATTCTCTAAGGTTATTACTTTCTCTACCAAATGTTTATCTCCGTATATAGTACGTTGGTTATATTCCTTTAATTTACTTAATTTAGTATAATATATTACAAATCTACTTAAATTATAGTTCGCAGTATGGCTGTAATTACGTTTCTGTCAGACTTTGGGTACACAGATCACTACGTGGCTGCTGTAAAAGCAAAGATTCTTTCTCTCCATCCAGAGGCCACTATCGTGGACATCTCACATGGTATTGATCCTTTTAACATTGCCCAGGCAGTGTTTGTTTTAGGTTCTGTTTACCACGAGTTTCCCGAAGGCTCTGTGCATATATCTGCTGTAAATACCCACGGCAATAAACAGGGCAAATATCATGCTGCAAAGTATAAAGGGCACTATTTTTTACTCTCAGATAATGGATTGTTGTCTCTCCTGACAGATGGGCAACCAGACATCGTTATTGAGTTACAGAACGACACACCGCACATAGCTTTTCCGGCTAAAAATCTGTTAGCTCCTGCTGCAGCTTTTCTGGCAAAAGGTGGAGATATTGAGGTGCTTGGCGAGCGCACCCACCAGTTCAGGCACCTGCTTAACCGGCAGCTCCGCCTTAATGACCACTCCATTACCGGACATATTATCCATGTTGACCGTTACGGAAATTTAATAACCAACATTACCCGCGATAGTATAGACACCATTGCACATGGCCGAACCTACACTATTCATTTCGGCCGTGAAACAATAGGCAGAGTACACCCTAATTATAACCAGGTGGATGACGGTGACTGCTGCTGCACTTACAACAGCCAGGATCAGCTTTGCATCGGCATAAACAAAGGCCACGCTGCCGAGTTGCTCGGTTTAGGTTTTGATTCGCAGGTAGACGTGCGGTTTTATCCGGGGGCGTAGGTTGTTTAGGAGTACTTGTAAAACAGGATGGCTAAACAAGGTTTGGTTAAAATGTTACCTTTGCCCCTGCCGCCATTAACTTCTGTGACTTTTAAATCAAAAATACATTTATGCTTATCCGCATCGTCAGAATGACTTTTCAGCCCGAGAAAACAAACGAGTTCTTAGAGATTTTCAGAAATTCAAAAGATAAGATAAGAGCTTTTGAAGGATGTAATCACGTAGAGCTCCTCCAGGATTTAAACCACCCGAACATCTACAGCACCTATAGCCTTTGGGACTCAGAGGAACACCTGAACAACTACCGGGATTCTAAACTTTTCGGGCAGGTTTGGAAAGCTACGAAAGCCCTTTTTGCTGATAAACCACAGGCCTGGTCGAATGTGCAGGTAGATATTTAGCATTGGTTTATTTAATTATCGTTAGTTCACCATACTTCTCCTGATAAACATTCTTTGCCCATTTCCTGTACCTTTGCTAGTAGAGCTGCTCTCACGGGCGGTTTGATTTATTTAAATAGTCACTGATAAATGAGCAACTACTTCGAGTTTTACAATATACCTGAGAGCTTCCTGCTGGACGAAAAGGCACTGAAGGCAAAGTATTACCAGCTTAGCCGCGAATACCACCCGGACTTTTATGCCAATGAATCTCAGGAGAAGCAAAACGAAATACTACAGCTTTCTACCCAGAACACCAACGCCTACCGTACCCTCTCCGATCCGGACCTTCGCATGCAGTACATCCTGAAAGAGCATGGTATACTTGAGGAAGGAAAGAACGAACTGCCATCTGACTTCCTGATGGAAATGATGGAACTGAACGAGGAGTTGATGGAGCTGGAGTTTGATTTTGATGCAGCCAAACTTCATGAGATCGGAGAAAAAAGCAGCGGGGTTACGGCCCAGTTAGATAATGATGTTTTGCCTGTCTTACAGCGCTACCCTGAGCTTCACGGAGTTACCAAAGAAGAGGCGCTGCAGCAGATAAAAACCTACTATTTGAAGAAAAAATATTTGTTGCGCATTCAAGAAAGTTTATCTAAGTTTGCATCCCGTTCCTGACAGAGGAACAAGCCTTGGTGGCGGAATTGGTAGACGCGTTGGTCTCAAACACCAATGAGGTAACACTCGTGCCGGTTCGACTCCGGCCCAAGGTACAGAAACACAAGACAAAGCCTTGTAAGCTAACCACTTACAAGGCTTTTCTATTTCTAGGGGACGGCACAGGGGACGGAATTTGACTATATTTTTAAATATATAGATATTTATTTAGGTATCTCTATTAAGCAAATTTAAGATGTATAACCCAAATGTTCTTTACGACAAGCTCATTGAACTTCAAGCTAGGCTGGAGCATGCAAATGGCTATGATTACGAATTAACAGAAGAAGTAACTGGTAGGCTTCATCTTTATAATCAGCAGCATTTCCAAAACTCTAATTACGACGACACTTTATCAAGCCTAGATTTTGAGAATGACTATGTAAAGAGTACCAGAAAACTAAGAGGCCTGATAACTACAATGCTTGAGGAAATTGAGTTAAATGGTAAAAATTCTGATGAGCACATAAGGGATATTAACATTAAAATTAAAAAGCTAGAAGAAGAGAGAAATGACTTTGATAAAAAGAAAGCCCAGATTGAACAAGAGTTAAAGAGAGCTCAGCTTGCAAAACTTGAAGTTGATCAAGAAAGGACTGAGCTACTTATACAAAATGAAGAAGTTAAGCAGCTTCAAGAGGATTTGCGGAAAGAAAGAGAAAAACTCATTAATGAAAACAATAAATTTGATGAGTTCAAAAAGAAGCTAGAAGTTTCTGACAAGACTATTGATTTTCAGACTCTGGCCAAGCAAAATAGACATATTGCAATTGGATGGGCTGTATTAGCAGGGATTTTAATAATATCTCTGTTAGCTATTTTGAAGAACAGCATTTCACAACAAGACTCATTCTCGAATATTGCGAATTCAGTTTATGGTGGTTTTAATGCCCTTGACACTTTATCTACTAGTACATTTGATACGCTATCAACTTCTTCAAGATCGAGCGACACATTAATTGTAAATAATTTTAAAAGTAATGGCTCAAGTGTTATTACTAAAGCCACTTTACAACAGACCTATAAGACTACATTATATTTCAGTTTCATTAAATACATCGCTACGACACTCTTAATTTATTCATTATGGATATATGGAATTGTTGTTAGTATAAAGAATTATAATGCTCAGATGCATAACCATGTAATTAACGTCCATAAATCGAATTCACTCAGATCTACATTAAGCTTATTAGATACTGCTCGCTCAGATGACGGAAATGATAAACTTTTATTACAGGCTACGCAAGCCATTTTTGCTCATCAAAATACAGGATATAATGGACAAGATAGCGAAGCAGCAAGTCCAAATTTAATAACCAACGTTGTGGATTCAGTTTCCAAAAAGATATAAAAGAAAGTTCATACTGTTTAAAAAGAAATGCCAGAGCTTATCTCTGGCATTTCTTTTTAAACAGTATCGATCTCAAATATTGCTGAGTGTTCTTCACAACTTGGACAATATAGGAAGTAGTCTATTGAATCTAACATTCCTGATTCTTTCCAATGTGGCTGCTCTCTTTCAGGCAGCTCATCAAATACAAACTCATCTCTGGAGCCTCCACACTTCCTGCAGGGGTTTGTCTGTAGCCTGAAAAGTTCATGTATACACATAGGCTTAGCAGCTTTAGGCTTTTGGTTGCTGCTCTTATTGTTTTTCTTCTTTCTATTTTTCGATACTGGCATTTTCTTGTTGCTTTAAGTTTTCTAATGTTTTTCTATTCTTGTTTTCTAGTCTGTCATAGAACCTTATCGTAGTTTTATCTAAAGGCACTAGGTGAAGCGTACAGAACTCAAGCGGCACTTCTTTTATCTCATCTTTCTTAAGCCTCTGTAGTTCCTCTAAGAAGCTGTAGTCAGTATAGAAGTCTGTATAAAGTGCAGAGATAGATTTAGAGCAGTTCCAGACCTGACATTTAAACTCAGCTTTATTCTTAGTGACATACTTTGTGAGATAAGTCCCTACCTGCTTAGGATTCTTTGTATCTACTTTCTTCACATCAAAAGCAGATGAAGCCTTAAAGCTCTCATCCCTTGGAGCAATACCGTTCCTTTTTTGCAGATCAAGCCAATAATTCCAGGTCTTTTGTATGTCCCAGTATTTATTAGTGATCATGTGAAAGTGAATGTTATCCGGAAAGATTTTATTCTCTGTCTGTCTCTCAGCTACCCATAGATATTGAAAGTTCTTACTCCTCTTCTTTGTGTTATCAATAAACTTCCTGAGCACCTTGATAGCTTGCTCATCTGTTACCTCATTTACAAAAGTGAGCGTAACGAACGTTAGGCGTTTATGAAGTCTAGAGAAAGCAAAGAGCTTCTTTCTGATTTTAGTCTTAGTCCGGCTAGACATAACACGAACTTTCTCAGCAGTATCTTCCTCCTTTTCTACCTCTGCAGGTTCTTTCTTTTTTGGCTTAGATTTTACTTGCTTTTTCCTGTCCAAAGATGAACCGGAATACTTCGTATAGAATAGCCTTTTGGTTAAAGTTGTGCCTAGCACAGCGCTGCAACCATACGTGTTTTTGACTAACACGGAATCTGAATCGTTGCAGTATTATTAAAACCAATAAGGAAGGTGTAATGAAGGTTTAAAATACTAAAGGTTAAAAAAAACAAAACCAGTAAGAAGTCAGGTATGTACTGTTCCCTGTAGAAGCGTCTGATGAAATTTCCCGAACGCCTGTCATATACATTCATGTACCTCCAAGCCGGATGCTTCTTGTTTAAGAACAGGGAGAAACCGTAGAGCTTATGAACATACGCCCAGCGTTTAGGCTTAGTGCGTGACTCTTTCAGGCCTGACGCTGGAGCGGCTGAAGGACCTGCAGGCAAACCGGAGCAGATTACTTAAGGCGCTGCAGTCGATCAAGGTTACCATCAAAGAATTACTCTCGGTAGATCCTGTCTCTGGTAAAACGCTCCAGCAGGTCAACAGCAAAGCCATCAAAGGGATAGAGAAGAGCATGGAAAAGGTGGAAGAGAAAATGCAGCTCTTCATCGCCAAAGACGAAGCTTTGAAGAAAAAGTATGACCTGCTCACCTCAGTCAAAGGCGTGGGCAAGGTGCTGGCCATCTCGCTTCTGGTCTACACACAAGGTTTCACCCGGATGGAGGACGCCAGGAAGCTGGCCTGCTACTGCGGGGTGGCACCCTTCGAGTACCGTAGCGGAACGAGTGTGATGGGAAGAACAGGCGTGTCTAAGTTTGCCAATAAAGAGCTAAAGCACATCCTGCACATGGCTGCCATCAACAGCGTCCGCTTCAACCAGGAGCTCAGGGTGTACTATGAACGAAAGGTCGGGGAAGGTAAAAGCAAGATGAGCGTTATCAACGCTGTCAGAAACAAGCTCCTCCACCAGATCGTGGCAGTGGTCAAGAGAGGAACACCCTATGAGATAAGATTGAACAAAATCTAGAGCGAAACACTTGTTTTACTCATAGATTTCGGTTTGTACATAAAACGTGAAGGCGTAGCCGAACATGGTTTATGTGCTGGGTTAGGGGAAGCAATTTTCATTCTTACTCATATACTTTTCCTTCGCATTCATAAGGAAAGAACAAAGTCGTGTCTGCTTTATGAATGTAGAAAGTTAGCTCCCCAGAGTGTTTTACCACAGTATCACCCACTTCTATTTTATCATTTAAGAAAACATACCAAGTGTTTACATCGCTGTATGTCGCTCTTTGTTTAGTTTTAGGATTTATACCTTTTATTGTGAATCTTCTACCCCGCTCTGGTGGGTCTTCTACTACAATGTTGCACTCTTTAGGTCTAAGTATGGTAGCTAATTTATCACAGTCAACACTAAAACACGATGTGCAGAGAATTGCGAGTAAAAAGAGACAAACAGTTTTTATGTTTCTAATCAATTTAAATTTTATACTTTTTGTTAACCCTAACGGCTGGTACATAAGGTGATTGAGGCGCAGCCGAAGAATAACTTATGTATTTTGTTAGCTGCAGGGATTCTCTCTTTTAAATACTCCTTCTTTATAGGCCTTATTGTAAAGAGGCTTTAAGTCCTTTTTTCTTCTTTTAAAGTGCTTCTTCGCTTGCTCTACTGTCTCATACTCAATAATCATATGATTCAATAGGATGATGTTTACCTGACATTTTCCCATTATCGGTATCGTGTCTGTTTCCATGGCAATGTATAGAGCCACCAGTTCTTTTGTTGCTTCTGGTACTTTTATACTGTAATTGCCGTGCTCATCTGCAGTAGCAGTATACTTAGAGTCTTTGGTTCTTATTATTGCATTTTCTAACACTTCAAAATCCTCAGATATGATTCTGCCCGTGATAGTCTTCATCTGTGCCGAGGCAGACAGACATACCAAAAACAATAAGGCTGTAATAAGGATTAAGATTTGTTCTTTCATACTTTACATTGCAGCTAACGTGCTGGGCCATAAGGCGGCATAGCTGGCTTATGGGTGTGGTTAGCTAATGATTTTATTCAATATTCCCTGAACTCCTGACCATGCATTTTCTGGATGCAGGATGATGTAAAACAAAGCTTTTGGTAATACACCAGCTATTTCAATAGCTATTGCAACAATAGGTAACAATAAGTATAGCCAAACCGGGTACTTGAATTTAGTATTTACATTTTGCCATACTTCATTCCAAATGACTTCCATCTTGCTCTTGTAGTGCCATAGTATTAAAAAGTCTAATAGGATGTAAAATGAAAGGCGCCATGTAAAGGCATTAGCCATAGCTGGCGGCATGAAAGTCAGATCGATGAGTAAAACTGTAGTTACTATCGGAAGAAAAAGGAACGCTCCAAGTAAGGCGGTTCTGTTTATGATTAAGAGAGCGCCACAAATTACTTGTGAGATGCCAATGAATGCCTTGAAGGGTTGATGGTCGAACATGTACCATGAGACACGAAACAAGCTTAAGTCCTTCAACGGTGTAGCCAGTTCTGCGTCACTTATACCAAACTGGCCATCCACCATTTTGCTGTAGCCATACCTGAGGAAAGTCCACCCGATAAGAAACCTTGCCGCAAGTATAAAGTAGTCCAAGTATTTCTCTTTTGGTATTTCCTTAAGAAGCTTCATCATTCAATTATTTGCTAACGGGCTGGGCTATAGGATGGCGAAGCTAACCTATAGGTTTGGTTGGGGATGTGTTCTTTTATTACTAACATTTGCCTATCAATCCTACTCTATAGATTTATTACGTTTTGAATTTTTCTTTTCAAGTACACTACCGTTGCTATCAGTAGTCCTATAATAATGAAGACCAATAGAATTGAATTAGTTGTTGTTGTTGGAATATTATGACCAGAACCTATTGCCATAATCCAAAACAATAGATTAGCTACCCCTAAAAGTATAAGAATACCCAAGAATATATTTAATAAAACCTTCATTCTGCTGTTCTTCAAGAGTAAGTTTTACTTCTTTGGTTAATTTATACTTTTGAATATGCCCCAACGGATTTGTACATGAGGCGAGCGAGGCATCAGCCGAAGCTTTGCTCATGTGCTGTGTTAGGTGTAGACTTTCTTTTCAGGCTTAGAGCAATACCCACACCTACTAATGGCTGCCAAATTAGCG
>NZ_JBHULU010000020.1:21004-177395 GCF_042684605.1 Pontibacter locisalis | reverse complement strand
AGAAAAGAATAGAACAGGTATAGAAGGTATCAAAAAGTATAGAAAACCTCCTAATAGTCCTGAAAGACTTGTTGCAGCTAATGTTTTTATTCTTTCCTTCTTCATTATTACTGTTTGCACCTAACGGTTTGCATATGGCTTGTGGCGGTTTCGAAGCACTTTCCTGTCCACCGAAACCAAAGCTTGATACGGAGCGAAAACCTTGCTGGCATCCGTTCACTCGCCATAAGCTATATGCGTTGTTGTGCGGTCGGCTTTTTTTTAAATTTTCTTATTCAGTTCAAGTGTTTTCAAGTCAAAGATTAAGATTTCGTTCTTGTCTGTCTTGTCATATTTTCCATTTTCATTTGAGTCGTAATGTCCTGTAATTATAATCATTCCTGTTTGGTAGTTAACAGTCCATGTTCTCGTGAAAAATTTGTCTTCAGTCAATTGCTTTTTGGTCTTGCCGTCTACCGAGATAATAAAAATCTGTTGTGGGTCTGACCAATCAATTCCACTTTTTCCGTCCAAGTCAACCGATTTAGCCGCAACAATAATTTGGTTGATTTCAAGGTTTTCAATTTTTACCTGCTCGATTTGTCCCAAATATCCATCTCCTGGAAAATCGACTTGTGTAGTTGAGCCATTTTTTGTGTCAATAAACAGTAGGTATTTGCTTTTGGACTCCGCCATTTTACTTCTGTTGTCAATAGAGGCAATTACATAGTCTGTTCCTTTAACTTCTGTCAATTTATTGAAATGAACGTAGTCATATTTATTCTGTCCGAAAACCGAAAGGGTCAAACTGGTCAGAATTGGTATTAGCAAATTTTTCATGTCGTCTGTCTTTTTAGCTGCCGCACAACGGTTTTGCTATGGTGCGTTTATGCACTATAGTTTGGGTTAGCAACTTTTATTTTAATCTGTAACCGATTGAAAACTGATAGGATTGGTTCTGGAAATCTACTTTCCCATTAATTGGCAGCTGGGATTTGTCAGTATTGATTACTGAGGTTAAGCCGTAGCTATATCTAAAACTAAGATAGATTTTTTCGCCAGCATAAAAATTTGTGCCCAAGGCATACCCAACGTCAAATTTATTGTACTGTTCCTTATTGTACTGCGCTCCTGCGTTGAGTAGGTATCCAAACTCAGGTCCGAGAACCAAATCCATGCTATTGAACAATTTTATACCTGCCATGACTGGCAAATTCAAATAGTTTAAATGGCTGTAAGCATTGGGACCTTCAGAAGTTTTGTCATAGCTATAGCCCTTGTTTGAGAACAGGAGTTCTGGATTGACAGAGAATCTTTCGCTTAGGTTGTGCTTGCCGTAAATTCCAAAGTGAAAGGCAGGTTTGTAGTTATAACCCCATTTTTCATAAAATGAGTCTTCTGAGTTCACATTAAGCCTTACCCAATTTACCCCACCCTTGATTCCATAGCTTGTTTGAGCAAAAGCTTGATGAGAAAGTACTATGAAGCTTACCAACGCAAAAGTTCTTTTTATCTTTTTCATATTTGTTATTGTTGCTAACGTTTGGGCTATGGTGCGTTTATGCAACATAGCTGGTGTTGAGTGTTGTTCTTGTTTCTTCCTAAATGCCTTATGTTAAGATTCAGCATCTTCTGCTGAATAATACTTCCTGATGTGATTTATCAGAAACTCTTCTACTTCTCTCTCTTTTATCTTCATTACGCCCGCGAATGTTTTGATGAAGGACTCGTAGGTGTTTTCGCTTTCTTCAAGTCTCCTAACGCCTTTTAACCCTTTCTTGTCATACACTAGCTGATACACCACAGCACCCGCAACATAGCGCGGGTTTTGGTTGGTGGCATACCTGAAACTGTTCGAGTAAAGGTCCTTGAAAGTAACTTTCGGGTGGTTATCATGCAAATCTTTCGATACTTCTTTCAGGGTCTGTTGGTAAGGAGTGTAGCCGTCAACTCCCCCAAGATAGGTGGCAATGCCTTCGGCCAGAAAGTAGTTTTGAACAGGGTGGTAAACCATGTGTACAAACTCGTGCAGATGTGCTTCTCGTCCCTTCGCTGACAAAGCCCTATTATACATCTTCTGCGTGAAGCCAGTACTATAAGAGAGCCAGTAATCCATGTTATGAAGTCGTCCAAGTTCTTCTTCTGAGGACATTACATAAAAATCAAATGGTTTGGCATCTTCCAACTCCATTTTAGAGACAACAGATTCAATGAATTCGCTTGCCTTGTCCGCGTTGACTACAGAGAAGTCGAATGTTGGGGGGTAATGAAACGTTACCCATTTGGTTTTATAATCTCTCCACTTTGTTAGTTCGTTAGACCACGTATTCTCGAGTTTCCAGTTTCCTGTTTTATTCTTTGCTGCAAAGTATCTGAGAATAAAAGGCGGGTTCATTTTATAGTCAACCATCCACTTTTGAACCGTATCGGCTGCTAAAAGGATTCTGGTCACATACTTTTCGCCTACTGGCTCAATGCTAAGAATAATTGGGTTGAAAGTGCTGAACAGTTGCTTGGCGCTCATGTTGCCGAACAGGAAGTGGGCTGCTAAGTCAAACTTTTCGTTCTTCTGATCTAGGTAATACTCTATTTCTTTTTGATTCCAGTAAGGGTTTTGGTAGAGGCTGTCTGGTCTAGAGTTGATATAGTTACCGATAAGCTTGTACACCTTCTTTACTTCTTGATTAGTGGTATCAACACGAGCTGTGATTGATGGTTTTATTTGGCAAAAGGCAGAAAAGGATGATATGATTGCAAAAAGTATAGGAAGGGTGACTCTGGCTGTTTTTGTTTTCATGTTCCTTAGTGGAAGTTTTATTATGTACTTTGAATGGCACTCAACTATTGGCTATACGGAAGTCAGTTACGGTTATCTGCACTATATCTGTAAGTGGTAATGTCCATTTTCTATGCAGATTTTGGTGTTTTCAGGGCAAATCCATGGACTTCCTCTATTATATTTACCCTATACAATATAAGAACTTTTAACTAAAGTGCCAGTTTTGAGATCAGTTATATAGCTTGATCACCAATAAATGCTCTAACCAAAGGCAAAATCGTTCAGTTGCACCATCAGTATCGCCATATTAGCCATAACTCGGGCAGTTCATGCGCAGATCCAACTGTATAGACATACCTGAAATACCACCACAGTGCAAATTCTCCCCTTTTCCTGCTATGCGTATTTATCCGTTTTATCCGCTTATAAGCGTTTATACTCAGGTATACACGGCTATAAGGCATATTAAAACACTCCCTGCTGTGCTTACTGCACAACTTGGAAGATCGTCAGCAGCAACTATATGACAGGAAAGTTATAAAAACTACCTTTTGTAGAATCGACTTGGAAACAGTGCTGGGGAGGAAGTAAACTAAACGAAGGTTTATTTAAAATACAATCCATTTATAGCCCACTCTTTGTCTACACAATTTTCTGCTATAAAACTCATTAAATATAAAACCGAGTTCTCCCCTTGATTTGATAACACCCGTTTTTCCCCCTAAGTACATATCTTCTTTAAAAGAAAGAAGGGAAACAACATAAAAGTCACTTCCCTTCTTTCTTTTTATACTGTTACAGCGGCACATGATGGGCACACTGGCAAAATTACCATTATGTACTAGGCTATAGCTTTTAATTGTGATGAGTTACCTTCTGGTAAAGGTAGTTGTCCTAATCACTCCATTCGTTGATGTTTGGGTAATCAGTTCACTCCCATTATTACTACAAGTATATGTAATAGTGTAAGTACCACTTGGCACACTTGGTCTTCCTTGATTAGCACCACTACATATGACATCATCAGTTTTGGTAAAATTATAGGTAATCTTGTTACCATTTACAGTATACTTAAAGTGAAATTTTAATGGCGTACATATCCCGTTACAATCAGGGTTTTCTGAATATCCTTCCCCATTGCTACCAAAATAGTAAATAAGTGACTTACTACCATTACATGTAGCAGTTCCCCATTTTCCTACCGGGCAAGAGCCGCTGCTGCCCGAGTCTTTGTCTCCATTCTTTATTTTTTCGGCAATCAGCATAAAATCTTCTTCTGCATCGCTTATACAGCCAGAAAAAGTAAAAGAAAAAAGAGCTATAAGTAGGTATAAAATTGATCTGTTCTTCATTTTCAGAATAAATTAAAAGCTGATAGATAAGTTTGCACCCAACGTACCGTTTGCGTTAGACATGATAAAGATGTCGTAGCCGAGGCGTACCAGAGAAGACGGCTTGCCCGATGCGCCTATAGTAAGGGCTCGCTGCGCGAACAGGCCCACATGAGCGCCACCACCAAACACACCAGCGGACTCTCCCGGGTTTACCTGGTTGCCCTCGTCGGCTTTACCCCGGGTGTAACAGAGGCCACCACCTGCCAGACCACCCAGTGTTACAATGTTCTTCACGGAAATCTCTTTAAACAAGTATCCGGTAACATAGTGCCGTGATCCATTATAGACTTCATTGCTGCCAAGGTTTTCGGAGTACCCAAAATAGTTGGTCGAAGCCAGACCATACCCTTTGGAAGGTGCTTTAACATCGCCCTGCCTTGGCTCAAAGTATTTCTCCAGCAGCACGTTAAAACCAAAGATTGGAAACGTGTCAAAATCATAGGTTTCTTCAGAGAATGTCACGTGGCGGGAGTAGGTTAACCCGACAAACGTGCGGCCTAAACCCTCTGTCGCGGTCTGTGCCAAAGATCCCGGGTGCTGCGCCTGCAGGGAGAAAGCAGTCAGGAGTGCGAAAAACAATAGGTAAAATTTTTTCATTTTAAAGTTTTAGAGGTGAATTACGAACTTGCTCATAGCTTCTGCGCCTGCTCATTTGAAAAAGCGCTGCCATGCAGTAAGAACTGCAGGTGTAGGGGGATATTAATGTAGGTGTGGTCTGTAAAGTCCGGGCATACAGATAATCGCCCTTGAGCTGTTCTGAGATAAAGAACAGGGAAAAAGGAGTTAGTAGATTTTTAGAATAAGCGTTGAGTTAGAGTGAAAGACTGCTAATAAAGAACAAATGTAGCTCCCACTGCTTTTCCTTTACAATACTCACAAATGGGTATTTTTCACCATCATTTTTGAGAACACCAACAATGGCTCTGAATTAAAGCAGACGTCTACTCTTCAGGCAACAGTGCACCATTAAGAGATATAATAAAACAGGAAGAGCGGAGAAATCCCCGCTCTTCCTGTTTTATGATTGGCAGTTGTATACTACACGTTGTTTGGGCGGTCACCACCTTCACGGCGGCGCTTCAACTCCTCTTCCGTAAACTTATCAACTTCAACATCGGTTTTACGCACTGTGTCGCGGATATTTTCTTCGTGCTCCTCCACACCCTTGCTTACATTTACCTCTTCTACCACACGGGCTTCTTTATTAACTATAGGCACTTCAGCATGTTCTTTCATTTCGATGTCACCTTCTTTAAAGGAATTTATATCCCTGTCTGTTGCAGGACGGTCAACAGGTCTGCGTTCTACACGGACATGCTCCTCTCGCAGTCGAAGATGCTCCTCCACCGGACGCTCAATAATGCGGCTACGCACACGTACTCCTCCTGTTTCCATGCTTCGCTTGCCCACTTGCATTTCCTCTTCTATTACCGGTATAGTAGTACCCGTTGAAGCAGTGTCTCTCCCGGTTGTTTCTTTGCCAGTTACAGGTCCGGAAGTACGCTCATCAAGATCTACAGCACCGTTACGGTCCAGGATACCGGCTGCCCTGTCTGCCTCCTGCGCTGACTTGGCATGTACCGTTACGATAGCACCTGTGCGTGCATAATCTGAATAGTGTTTAGAGCGATCATCGCTGCCGAACAGGTTACGGAAGAAACTACCGATGCTGTCATTATCTTTATCATGATCTGTAGCTTTGGAAGCGGCCTGTGGAGCAATATCAATATTGTCCCTTTCAAAGCCGCTGTTTACTAGTTGCTGTAAGGCTGTTTGCGCCTCATTGGAAGTCTCAAAGACTCCTACTACTGTATGTGACATAACTTTATTCTTTAAATTAAATTTGTTCCTGGCAGAAAGGCGAGTAGTCCTAGCCCGCCCACCAAATTAACCTCGTTATATTTTACAAACCTTTACGTCTGTATTCAGGTATAGTTCAAAAACACAACAAGCACCTAATTAGCTGAATATATATATTTTACATTTGCCACAGGTATAAATCAGCTAGAACAAACAGAAACACACAGCTAAGTAAAATACAATTCAAAAGACTCTATGAAATAAAAATTATTATATCACAGAAATCATAGAAACTAAACGAAGTAGATGGTGGAACAAAAAGTAACAAAGCTTCACTTTAACCTACCTTCACCAACGAACCTATTCATACTGCAGTGTTGCTGATACATGTTACTGCAGCTGCAATTATAACCTCATCTTTAAATAGGCTGGTTCAAGAGTAGTTAGCCACTATTGAAGTTCATAGGCAGTACTTTTAAGAGCTACAGCAAAAAAAGAAGCCTTGCAAGCGAAAACTCGAAAGGCTTCTTTGTTAGAAACGTTATGAATATCAACTTATAGCTGATACCCTGTCAGATCAAGGCGAATATCAACCTCTGGCAGTACATGGTGATCACCAAGTGCGGGATCAGCTGCATAGTTCATCCCCCATTTGGTCCTGTCCAGTTTAAAGGCAGCCTCTATGTCTGCTTTGCCTCCTGCAAGCACAATTTTTGCCGGAAATGAAAGCGACTGTGTCTGGCCCAGCATCGTAAAATCGCCTTTCACTGCAAAATTTGCTCCTTCTACCGCTCCCGCAGTTGGTGATGCAAGCGGTTTTACCTCTGTAATGTTAAAAGTAGCATTCGGGTAAAGTGCCATGTTAAAGAAATCAGGACTTTTCAGGTGATTCAGTAAAACTGGCTTTATATCGGCTGGTAAATCGAAATTTTTAATGGAAGCAATCGGAATTGTAAATGTGCCACCTGTTACTATGCCGTTTTCCACTTTTATATCCTGACTGGTAACAGAGAAGGAACCGTCGTGAAAAAGAACCGGGCTGTACCCCTTCCATACCGCAACAGAGTTTTCTTCATCTAAAGCATAGTTGCTTCTAACTATTTGGGTTTCGTCTTCACAACTGGTGAAAAATAAAACAGCAGCAAGAGCGAAGATTGATGTGATTGTTTTTTTCATGGTTTTAATTTTTATGGTTTTATAGATGATTTTAAATAACCTGCCTGATTGCAGTGAAAAACTCAAAGCTGCTTAGCCAATCTGTTTTTAGTTTTTTGGCTGAGTAGCTGATGCAAAGTTGCAGCGTAAGCCCCGCGACCACAATGAAAATGCAGTGTTGTGTCCGGAAGATGATGTGTAAGTACAGAGATATGCAGCGAATTAACAGAATCTGATAAGGCTATCACCTCAGTAAAGAGGATCAGTCCCTTTGCCTAAAAGATGGATTGCCTCAGCGCCACAAGCTTTAGCTTCTATAAAGCACCGTATTACCAGAATACTGACTAACTGCTAGCCTATACCACTCTCCTACACTGCATCATTCCGCACAGGCATAGCAATTATCTGGCTACTCACATCATTTCCATTGCCTTCCCGCTGCAGGCAAGCCACCTTTGCTAAGGTTTTAATACAGCCGAACACAATCATTCCTAAAGCAAAATAAAACTATGAAAAAGCTTTTTCTTTATCCTTGTAAGCTACCTGGTTTGGCGCCTCAACCCTGTAAAAGAGCACGCGGTTTCAAAAGTCCGGTTAAAGAAGCAAAGTTAGACTCTGGTCTTCTTTTAACCCGAGTTCAGAATTTTTATGAATAGACGGGGAAGGGCCATCTTCCTGAAGACATTAACTGGAAAAGCAACCTGAAAACAGAACGGCTACCCTATTCCAACTAACAGATTTTACCTATAACTTACCACACCCAATGACCTTGTACAGGAGCGAAATGAGCATCAGAAGCAACCTATTGTTAAAGCATAAGTGGATGACCAGTCTTCTTTTCTGGTTGACGGTAGGTGTGCTTTTTTCATTGTACAGGGCATTGCTCAATCCTGATGAGGCGCAACCGGTAATATGGTACAAACACAGCAGCTATCTTATTACGCTTCATTTGGTTTGGGGTGCCCTTACGATACCCTACCTAAAGGCACTGCAAAAGGTGTACTATGAAAAAGGCCTGGTTAGAGCAATTTTACTTACTGCAGCAGTCGGGCTTGTGCATTCATTGGCTACCGTGCTCTTATACTTTATTGTAGCCTATGTAATTCCGTTTGCCACCACCTTTGATGTGAAAAAGTATGTTGCCGGAGTAGAGATTAACATAGTTAGCTCCTTCTTTATAAGTTGGCTTACAGCAGTCGTAATTTTTATAGTGTGGTTTGGCTGGAGCGGCTTACAGGAAAAAGAAAGGCAGGCTAAACTAAACGCTGAATTACAGGCGCAGCTAGTGCAAACACAGCTTCAGATGCTACGCATGCAGCTTAACCCGCACTTCATTTTCAATACCTTTAATACCATTTCCATGCTTGTGCGGGCTAACAAGAACGAAGAGGCCACCGACATGCTGGCTAAGCTTGCTGAGCTGCTGCGTGTCTCGCTTTACAAGAAAGAAACCCAGCTGATACCTTTGCAGGCTGAGTTGGAGTACTGCCGCCATTACCTCGACATTGAGATGGTGCGGTTTAAAGACAGACTGAAGGTAACGTTCGAAGTAGACCCAGATTCAGAAAAAAAGCTGGTTCCCAGCATGATTCTGCAGCCCCTAATAGAAAATGCCTTTAAGCACGGCCTGATGAATTCTCTGGATGCTGCTCCCCTGTTAAAGATTGAAAGTAAAGAAGAGGGCGAAGAACTTTGCATCAGCATAAAAAACACCGGAAAGCTTAAGCCTCTTAATGAAAACGGAAGCAGCATAGGCGTACATAATGTAAGGGAGCGCCTAAAGCTGCATTACGGCGATAAAGCTCATTTTACCCTGGAGCAGCAAAACGGTTTAGTTGTAGCAAGTATAAAAATAGCCTATGAGCAAGTATAAAACCATAGTTGTTGACGATGAGCCGGCCGCTCGAGAAGGTTTGGCTGCGCTATTAAAAGCAGATGCAGAGGTAGAGGTGATAGGTGTTTGCGCAAATGCTTTAGAGGCGATAGACCTGATGCAGCATACAACACCCGATATACTTTTCCTGGATATCCAGATGCCCGAGGTGAACGGCTTTGAATTGCTTCGGTCTCTTTCTGCTACTCCTCCTGCCGTAGCTTTTGTCACCGCTTACGACCAATATGCCATTGCAGCTTTTGAGCACCACGCTATAGACTACCTTCTAAAGCCATTCACCAATGATCGCTTCCGCACCTGCCTTGCCAAATGCAAAAGTGTAGTAGAACAAAAAAACCAGGGAGACTTAAGCGAAAAGATCCGGCAGCTGCTGCAGGAACAGGCAACGCAGAAAGAAGAGAAACTAGTAAGTCCGGTTACCTCCATCAATGCACTGAACAAGCTAAGTATAAAAGCTAACGGCAAAATTCTCCTCCTCGACCTGAATGATATCTGGTACTTTGAGGCGGAAGACTATTATGTAAATATCCACTATAAATCACAGCGCATCCTGATCCGTGACAGCATCAAAAATCTGGAGCAGTTGCTGGCCGAAAAACAGTTTTGCAGAATTCATAAATCGTCGCTGGTAAACCTGCAAAAGGTAACCGAACTGGAAAACCACTTCAACGGCGGTCTGATTATGAAACTCCAGAACAACATGGAGCTTAAGGTAAGCAAGAACCACAAGCAAGCGCTTCTGGAGCGGTTTGGATTAGGATAGCACGTTATAACGTCATCTACAAATGAGTCCCAAGCTATTAGTGTTATTACTTATTCGGTTTCTTCGCTATCTGACTACAAGGTCCTTCGTACCTGACAAAGATATTAATCCATAGCACCCTCGAAAGCCTGAAAATAACAGGCAGCAGGCCTACAACCAAAACCACCACAACACCTATCATCATAGCCATGGTAATTTCCTCCACAAACTGGTGGAGAATAAATAGTGCTATCAGGAAAATTCCTACGTTAAAGGCGAAGCTCACATACATGGCACCGTAATAGAAGCCAGGTTCAGGCTCAAAGGGTTGTCCGCAGCACGGGCAGCTATCATGCATATCAGCAAACTTAGTCGAATAAAGGGTACCTTTTGGAAACATATCTCCTTCTCTGCACCTGGGGCATTTAGCTGTGGCTATGCTGTATAATAACGAATTTTTCTGGCTCATACATTCAGGCTTTACTCAGAACAAAGATACAACAACCGTTGCCTTTATAACGAGACAAAGTCACTATTTACTATTCCTGACCGTCGACCTTGAAAGTGTGTAATGACAGATCTGTGAAAAATAAAACTGTCACGAGGAAGCATAACGCATTCATCATTTAGAAAGGCCGCAAACACATACTTGCAGCTCTTTAATTGATGATAACATTTCTTCTGAGAATTCTTCCATCATTTGTCAGCAGTTGTATATGGTACATGCCTCGCGGGTAGCCTGAAATATCTACTGCTGCCTTACCTGAAGTATGAGCGGGAAGAGTATTTCTGAATATACTTCGCCCTTCGGTACTATAAACTGTTATTGAAAGCGGCTGGGTTTTAAGCAAATCAGTTTCAAGTATAAACTTACCAGTTGTTGGATTCGGATAAACTGATAATTGCCCTATTTCTGTTTCGTCTGCTACGCCTGTGCACGTGGTAACTTCTATCTGGCTCTGGTAAGAAGAAACGCATCCTTTATCTGAGTAAGTATAAGTAACCGTGAATATGCCTGTTCCTGTAACCGCAGGATCAAAAACGCCATTTGTTACACCTGGCCCGCTATAAGTACCATCTGCCGGAGATCCACCCGAAAGGGTAACCGGCCCCTGGCTTACACACAAAGACCCAAGCAGTGTATGTGTAACCTGAGGAGAAGCACCAACCTCTACAGTATAGGTAAAAGTGTTTCCTTCTCCTATAGCGTTTCTTGCAACCAACGACACCAAGTAGGTGCCGGGGGCACTGTACCTTACTACCGGGTGCTGCTCATCAGACGTTGAAGGATTTGCGCCAGGGAAACTCCATGTCCAGGAATTCGGGTCTTCACTTGACATATCAAAGAACCTGATGTCAGAGCTTTCGCAATTTACTCCGGAAGTATAAAATCGAGACACTGGAGCCATTGGTGGAAACAAAGTAGCAGCGGTGGTTCTTACTAAGAGCAGATCAGCCTGTAGCTCAGGAAGCCGTTTTATCAAAACATCACGCCCAAGAAACTGATCTACGTTAAACGAAGCAACAAAGAGAACCTTACCCGACCCCTTAGATAAGGTAACAGGTTGTGCTAAAAGATATACTGCTACAGGTCCGTTATCCAGGGGCTTTATCTTTATGCTTCCCGTTGAAGAAGTATCTGTAACTCCAATATAGGTCTGGTGACTTAAAGTTAAGCGGTCTGCATATGTTTTATTGGGCAATTTGTTAAACCTTATTTCCCCTCCATAGGCCACACCAGAGAAAATCAGCCTATCATCTTTCACATCCATACCATCCACAGAAAACCTGAGACTTGTACTTATCTGTTTGAGCCAGTCTGGGGAACCATCCTGATTTAACTTACAGATGAACACATCCTGGTGCGAATCTCCCCAAACGAAGATGTCGGATAAAGTATCTTTTTTAAAGCTAAACTCCCCGCTGAAATCTGCTGCAATGTATATGTTATCCTGCCTGTCGAGGCTCAAGTGGTAAGGTGTTATATGCAGATCTCTATCCCCTGCTTTAACAGGCTCAGGAGAAGAGAACAACATATCGCCTGCTGCATTATACTTATCCACTACAAGCAGATAAGGCTTTACACCTACCAGATTTCCTTTAGAATCTACGGCAATATCCGAGTATCCTGTAGCCTTGTTCCACAACAAATTTCCATCCTGGTCATACTTGTACAGTTTCAGGTCGCTGCTTACATACAGGTTCAGGTCCTGATCTAATGCCAGGTTCACGTTGTTGGAAGTATACTGCTCCAGGTATGTTTGATGCCACTGTAAAATGCCATACTTATTATACTTTAGGATTACAACCGAGTAATGGCCATGCGCATCATGTGGCGGATAAAAGGTGGTAACTTTACCATCAGTGGAGTAGGCACGGACATCAGATAAATGCTCTTCGTGATGATAAGCTACATACACGTTCCCGTGCGGATCAACCACGACCTCCCCGTCTCCGCCACCTGCTTTTTTGCTGATGAAGGTTGCCCATTGTATAACTCCTTTCGCATTATATTTTACCAATGTATGCAGTTTATTATACTCCTCGTCATCCGGAAACAACTGCAAGCTATCGCCATACATGCCATAGTTATGGCTTTGCCTATCTCCACTAAAGAACATGTAGCTGTTATCCTCTGTATCTGTCGTGATTGCCAGTGGTGTTAAGTAGCTATTGGATGCTGAGGTGAGGGAGAAATTACTTTCCCCATCACTAACCGGTTCAATAACATTCAGCTTGATCGAAACAGTGTCGTTGCATCCTTCTACACCAAACGAGATCAGTTTAATGTAAGTAGGGCCTGCCTTACTGAAAGTTACCGGGGGCAGGTCTTGTGCTGTTGAACTTAAAACAGATGCTCCGGATTCCAGAACCCATTTATAACTGCCCCCCGGATTTATGGAAGAGTTCAGTACCTGAATTGGCTCTCCAACCTCGGGGTTATAGTTATCAACTGTAAAATGCGTCAGTGGCCCGGCAACCTCTATGGTTACAGCCTGGTGCAATGTTGTTCTGCAGTAGTAATAGGTAGAGGCAACAATAGTGAAGGTAGTGGTTTCAAAAAGGGGGCCTGTGTTAAACTGTAAAGTACCACCTGTGCCTGTCTGAGGTTCACCTATTGTTTCGTTGCCATTCATTAGCTGGTAAGGTACACCCTGCTGCGAGTTTAGAAGATAAATAATGCCTGCGTTCTTCTTACATAAGAAAGGTGTATCCGTTTTTACAGGGAGGCGGGGGTCAACATAAAAGCTCAGGTCGAGTTCTTTTGTAAGCATATCGGCTCCACACCCATTTGTGTAAATACCTTTTACGATGATTTTAGAACTATCCTTGATACTGAAGTAGCTTGTCCTGATGTAGGACGAATAGTAGTTTGCCTGGGTAGTTACGATCAATTTGTCTCCCAGCCATACTTCATACTTTACTCCCTGCATGGCACCGGCAATTTCTATGTAAGTAGATTCTCCGTAGCACAAACTGTTCTGGCCTGCAGTAATTGTAAAGTCGTTTACCTTTGGCACCGCAGTAACGGCCACTACCTTACTGGCAGAAATACCGCAGAAAGAATAAGTAAGCGTGTGGTTGCCTGCTCCTGCCAGGGCCGGATTAAAAATACCATCTGCACTAACTCCCGCACCAGACCATACACCACCAGCAGGAGAGAAACCTGCTAATTTAAATGGTGGCAAGTTTGCACAAACTGACTCATAACTGCCCGCAAGTACAGACTTAGGAGGCGAGTTTACTTCTATTATATCTGAATAGTCTGAATAGCAGCCATCCTGGTCCTTAACCCGAAGCCTGTAAAAACCGGAGGTGCTTACTGTTATTCTTTGTGTTGTTGCACCTGTGCTCCACTCATAACCGGCCATACCTGCCGGCCCGGCCAGTTCTACACTACCGCCAGAGCAAAAAATAACCGGCCCTCCGGCTATGATGGAAGGTTTAGAAGTTGCAGGCATTTGCACAGTTACATGCGCCTTATTCTTGAGTGTATAGGCGGCACAACCTGGCTTCAAGGCTTTTATTCTTATGATATTTTTACCGGGAGCAAGCTTGTCCTCCGGGATAGAAACAGCCAAAGAGCCTCCGCCAGCATAGGTGCCGCTCACCCGTACATCACCTATGTATGCCTCATACTGCACCCCGCTTTCAGTTGCAGGAATTGTTACAGTGGCGCCTTTCCCGTTACACGTGCTGCTGCCGGAAACGGAAAGCATCAGATCCGGAGGCGTACAGCCCGCAAATGCATCCTGATTTACCACGAAGCTGGAGTTACTTGCACCGTTTCCGGTTGTCCAGGCGCCGCCAGCCAGCAGCACTTTACCGTCGTGCAGCAGGTGAACAGAAGCTAGGTTGGCGCCTAAAAACCCATAGGTTTGTGTAGTCCAGGCTCTTGTGTTGTTATCGTAGATCTGGATACATTTAGAATTGGTTGGGTTAAACAGATCGCCGATGCTATAAAGCAATACCCTGCCATCATCCAGCAAAACCATACGGCCTGCCCCAACTTCTGTAACCGGGTTACCTACGTTATAAAATGTATTTGCTCTCGGGTTAAAGATCTCCGCGCTTTTAAGATCGTAGCTGTTCATCGACTGTGCCCCCACGATCAGTACATCCCCGGTTTTCAGTTTCACCATGTCGTGGTAATAGCGGCTCCGGGTGGTGCCAGAATAAAGCAGCGTCCATTGCCGTGTAGCAGGGTCGAAGATCTCAGGGCTGGTAGGTGAAAGCTGTCCGCCAGTTGCCAGAACTTTGCCATCATCCAGTAAGATCATAGCCATTCCTGGGCCATGCTCCCGTTGCATGTTTCCCGCGCTAGTCCAGGTATTATCTGTCGGATTGTAGATTTCCGATGTCTTGCCTATACTTCCTCCGGCAACCAGTACTTTGCCATCGTTTAGTTTGACGGCTTTGTGGAGAGCCCTTGGTGCAGCCATGCTACTTATACTTTGCCAGGTATCGGTAGCAGGGTCATAGCGCTCGCAGGATGATAATTCTTCATCAGTCTGGTTCATTCCGCCAATGGCTAACACAGTGCCATCGTTCAGCAGCACCGAAGAGAAATGATCCCTTTCCTGACTCATAGACGCTGCAAATGACCAGGTTTTAGTTTGAGGATCGTATAGCTCTGCAGAGACATACTTTACCAGGTTTGATATCCAGTAATCGTTTCCTCCGAACACCAGCACTCTGCCATCAGAAAGCAGCTGAGACTCATGGTGTATTCTGGCCTTGTTCAGCAAACCTGCAGGTGACACAGACTGAGCAAACGCGCAACAGGAAACAAGCAGGAAAAGGAAAGGCAGTAGAAGTTTTTTCATCGGCAGATGCAGTTTGTTTTTCAAGTTTGTAAGCAGGATAATTAACTGATAACGCTATATCTGATTGCCTTTGAAAGAACAATTGGATACCGTATGGCCAGTGTTGGCTTTAGGTTACTGTGGCAGCATATGGCACTGAAAACTGCAGCTTTATACTTTTGCTTAAAGCGTATTATGTAAAATCGGGATTAGCACTCGGCAGCATTCAATATACAAAGATCAATATTACTATATTTTAACCTATGTTACTTGAAAGCCGGCCATTTATTTTACGCCATACTTTTAGCCTGATTATCAAGGGTAACACCTATCACTCATTACCAATTTTATACTTGCTGCAGCATACACCTACTTTCTCTCCACCACTATATACCGGGCAGAATAGCCACTGCTTTTGTACAGCACCTGCAAAGCTGAGATAAGTGAATTGGTGGCTGAGACCCGTTCATGCAGATAACTTAGCGGTTCCAGGTAGTTTTTATACCCACTCCCCTCTACACGCTGCAAATACCTTCTTACATCTGCCTCCTCTACTTCAGTAAGTCCTTTTGCCAGCACCACGCGCCGCATGTAGGGCAGGGCAGCTTTCATACTTCTGTAGTCTGAGAAGGCATAAAGGCGATAGTAGGAGCTTAGATCGATGGAGTTCATGTGGCAAATATAGCACTGTAAGTTTAATCGATCAGGCCAGCGCTTACCTAATGAGACCTATGTTATACCTTTTGTTATGGTCTATACACTGCTTAGATCAGCACCTTCATCTATTAATTAAAAACAAAATTATTTAAATACCATCCCATACACGTAAGTATAATTCCGTACTTGCCTTAGGTAAACAAATATATTGCACCCTACCATCATAACTGACCTTAATTTCTGTCATGTATAATATTAACCCAAGCCAATGAGAACCTTCAAAGAGTACCTGCTACTGCATTACCGTCAGTTACAAACTGGTAAAACTATCCCTTTTTCTAAAGGAAACTCTGTGCATAAATTTACTGTAGGCCTGATAGGCATCCTGTTTTTGCTAACCCAATGCCAGCCTGTCATCGACGAAGATCCGCAGCCTTCGCAAAGCCTTAATACCGCTGCCACCTTGCAAACAGTTACTACTTTTAATGGTAACATTACGCAGGCGCTATGCCAGACTGAAGTAATGCAGCCCTCCGGCGAGGTTATACTTATATGTGTACCCGCTAATTGGAACGGCGAACTCATACTTTATGCCAGAGGCTACACACCTGCTTTCGAGCAACTCCACATTGCTGACGAAGCAAGTATTTATGCCCCACTTTTTACAAGCCTTGGTTATGCCTTTGCCACCACCAGCTACAGCGACAATGGGTTGGCAGTTCAAACTGGCATTCAGGACATGATTGAGCTCCGCAACCTATTTATCCAACGCTATGGCATGCCTGAAGAAATTTACCTGACAGGTGCTTCTGAGGGTGGGTTAGTGACAACGCTGGCTATAGAACGTTACCCGGAACTATGGAGTGGCGGCTTATCTTTATGCGGGCCATGTGGTGATTTTCAGAGGCAGATAAACTACTATGGTAACTTTAGGATAGTATTCGATTTCTTCTTTCCAGGTGTGCTGCCAGGTACATTGGTAGATGTGCCGCAGGAAATGATTTTAAATTGGGAGAAAGTTTACGTACCCAAAATTACAGCAGCCATCAGCCAGGATCCGGCTAAAACCATTACCCTATTAAATGTAGCAGATGCGCCCTATGTTATTTCTGACCCTAATACAATTATAGAAACAGTTGTAGGGGTGCTTACTTATAACCTTTTCATCGTTGATGCTGTTGAAAAGCTTGGCGGACAGCCATTCGATAACCAAAACTATGTTTACTCAGGTTCAGGAGACCCTGGTTTGGATGCTTTGATAAACCAGACAGTACAGCGGTATTCAGCAGACAAAGAAGCAACAAAGACTATAAAGAAGTTATACGAAACAAGCGGTATCTTCAAAAAGCCTTTGATCAAATCGCACACCACCGGAGATCCTATTGCACGAATCTGGAACCTGACTTTATACCAGGAAAAAGTGCCTGTGGGTAAAATGTCTTTATTTGAGGCTGTACCTATAAACCGCTATGGCCACTGCACTTTTACTGAGCTTGAGGCGGTACAGCTTTTCTCACAGCTGCTGCAGAAAGTGGACGCCCAAAAAGAACACCCTCTAGCCAAAGTTGTGAGCAAGGGAGGTAAGGTGGTAAGCTCCGTAACTGTAGAACAACACGCTGCTTCAAAATAAAGGAAACAACAGCTATAAAAATAGCTTATGCCAAAAGGCCTGCTAATGTACATTAGCAGGCCTTTTGGCATAAGCTATTTTTTCTCAAACATCAGAAAATGCTGAATCGGCAGCGCATCAACTTACTTGTACAGTTTAAAGTCGTTTGCTTCAAGCTCTTTTATAACCTGTGCGACGCTCATTTTATGCAGTTCCCTTTCTTGCCCAACGCTGACTCTATTGCAGTAATCTCACTTGTACTCAAAGGGGGAGTTTTACCATTCTGAGGCTTAGCTGCGAACACCAAATTTAAGTCAGCCAGGCTTGCGGCACTGAGTAACGCTGTAGAAAACAGCATCTTCCGTCGATTTAAGTTAAATGAAGCCATTCTTTAGACTCTCAAATTGTTACTCAAGTATTTAGAACATATTACTAACTACCAGGTGCTGCGCCAGACCTGCCAGGGCACTTATGAGTATCCATGTAATCATACCTACCTTAAACCGATACATGGCCACAAAAGAAACCAGTATCCAGCCAAGGCTAAACCAGTTTACGGCATTTTGTGGATCGGTGTCTGTAAACACAACTGCCATCCCGAAATAAACGGTGAGGTTAAGCACAACACCAACCACAGCTGCCGTGACTATCCCCAACACAACCTTCACCCTTGCATTTTCCTGCGTCCGTTCCACAACAGGCGCCCCCACCAGGATAAAGAGGAAACAGGGCAGGAAAGTGTAGAAAGTGGTGGTTAGCAGTCCTAAGGCACCCATAGCCAGCGAACCGCCATACTCATTGTATCCTGCCATAAAGCCCACAAAGGCCAGCACCATTACAAGTGGACCAGGAGTGGTTTCTCCCAGAGCAAGGCCATCTATCATTTGCAACCTCGAAAGCCACCCTAGTTTCTCAACGGTGACCTGTGCCACATAAGGCAGCACAGCATATGCTCCTCCGAAGGTCACCAGTGCAGCTTTTGTAAAGAACATTGACAAGGTTCTCCAGAACGCAAAGTTCTGTGTTGAGAGGTAGAAGAGAATAAAAGGCACAACCCACAGTAGAACCGCTATAACCGATCTCCTTACAATTAACTGCCAGCTGAAGGAAGTTTCTGCCGTTTGGCTGCCGGAGTTAAGATAAAAACCATCTTCGTTGCTGACATTATCCGCTGAAGCTTTATTATTCTGGAAATAATGGGGTTTCATCCATTGAATAAGGAGCGCCAGGGCGATTGTAGTCAGGATAATGTAGGGGAAAGGTACTTTAAAGAAGAATATAGCTATAAAGGAAAGTAGCGCAACAGTGTAGTGAAGGCCGCTTTTAAGAGATTTTTGCCCAATTTTGATCAAGGCGAGCAAAACAATGGCAACTACAGCCGGTTTAAGGCCATCAAAGAGCGCCGACACCCATGGAACATTGCCATAGGTTACATAGATTATGCTTAAACCCAGTAGTATAAAAACGGAAGGCAAAACAAAGAAAATACCCGCCACCAGGCCTCCCCTCACCCCATGCAATAACCAACCAATGTAAGTTGCCAGTTGCTGCGCCTCTGGCCCGGGCAACAGCATGCAGTAGTTAAGCGCATGTAAAAATTTTGAGTCAGAAATCCACCGTTTCTGGTCAACCACGAACTCATGCATAATACCAATCTGACCTGCCGGTCCGCCAAAGCTTATGAAGCCAAGCTTAACCCAAAACAGAAAAGCTTCCTTGAAGCTTGGCCTGCCGGGGTGGGCATTGTGAGAAGTGTCAGCTTTCAATTTTCAGCTTTAGCTAGAGGTGTACTAGTGGAGTTTATTTTTTAAATCTTCGGCTGCAGATCAACCTGAGTTTTAAAATTCAATGTTAAGAAAATTTCCGGGCTTACCCTCTACCACTCCTGATTATTTGCATGTTCTACATTTCCTCCAGCATTCTCTTAAGATCGATTTTAGGCACGTAGGTTTCCAGTACCTTATTACTTTGAAATCCTCTCACAAGGGCAATATATTCATTCTCCGGGTTATACCATATCTCGGCAAAGAAACTACCCAGGTTATAGAGCGCAATACGATAGCCTCTTCTGCAGCGATAAGCCAGAAGACTACCATGCTCCCAGATTATTTCCAGCCTTGCAGCTACAGAATAGGTATTAAATTGGTATAAGTTCATAGGCTACTTTTAAACAAGGATGAAACAAACACGGCTATCTTCTGTTCGAAAGCGCTTGAAACTAAGCAGGTAATCCAACATACTTCCCCCTCCCTCTACACGGTGAAACTCTCTTTGTTAGCAGTTCTTTTATTATTATAACCTTATAACGATCCAGATTATTTCTAAAGTTTCCTGTATTATTTCTTACATCCTGTTGTACAAGGAACCAAGCCCATATTCAAAAGCAAGATTTGTTTTTATTCTGTTAGCTTTTCCAGCCGTTGGGTTATATCATCAATCAGTTCTTCACTCCATCGTTCAGCTACTTCTTCATACTCCGAACGGCCCCAGCGGTGCAGATAATCCTTCTCCAGCCAACTGTTGTTAGCGTCTGGCCCCACAGTGTAGCTGTAGTGATCTAACTTAAAGATCAGGTCCTTTGTCATGTCAAAGGCCTCCGCTCCTGCCCTTTGGAATCCCTCCAGTCTCAGCCGAAGGCCTACCTGTTGGATATTTCCATTTTCCACACTTATCTCCTCAGTCGGGTCAGTTGCAGGATCCCTGGTCCAGGTGTCTAGTATTCGTTCCAGCCTGAAATCATTGAACAGCGGGATAACTGGCGTAATGTTTTGATGCACATATTCAGCAAGTGCCGGCAAAGTAGTATTGTAAAGCTGCTGTATAGATTGCTTGTCTCTAATATTTCGTACTTCCATATTTGGAATCAGGTATAGTCTTTCAGTTAGTTAATATAACAAAAAGCTCCATAAGAAGCTAAATTCCACCTATAGTTATGGCTAAGGCAGGAAGCACACCCTTTGTTACGGAAACACCGTTCTTACCGTTCACCCCATTTTTGCAAAACCTCTTCTAAAAGCTATTACCTTCTTTAACAGTGTGGTCCGCTCGTTTAAAAGCTTTACCGTATAATCGTTTTAACCTTCAAACAATTAACAGCAATGAGTAAGAAAGACGAAAACAAACAGCACATGCAGGACCCGAAAGACAAATATGTTAAACCACCTTTCCCGGACCAGGAGCAACAGGAGGTGCCAGGAACAGAAGATGACATGCAGCCAAAGGCAGACCATGGCGAGGAAACTTATCGGGGTTCAGGGAAACTGGAAGGTAGAAAGGCTATCATAACGGGTGGCGACTCTGGTATAGGCCGGGCCGTTGCCATAGCCATTGCACGAGAGGGGGCCGATGTGCTGATTTCTTACTTAAATGAAGACGAAGATGCAGAAGAGACGGCAAAGTATGTGCGGGAGGCTGGCAGAAAAGCGGTGTTGGTGCCTGGTGACATCAGCGAGGAAGACCACTGCAAAAAAATTGTACAGCGGGCGGTAGAGGAATTCGGGCAGATAGACATACTGGTGAACAATGCTGCTTTTCAGATGGCCCACGACTCTTTACAAGACATTCCCAGTGAGGAATGGGACCGCACCTTCCGCACGAATATCTATGCCATGTTTTACTTGTGCAAAGCAGCTGAACCACATATGAAGCCGGGGAGCACCATTGTAAACACTACTTCGGTAAATGCTTATCACCCTAAAAAGATCCTGCTTGCTTATGCCGCCACAAAGGGTGCCATCCAAAACTTTACTGCTAACCTGGCACAAATGCTCGGGGAAAAAGGAATAAGGGTAAACTGTGTTGCGCCAGGCCCTATCTGGACGCCACTTATCCCAGCCACTTTACCTATCGACAAAGTAAAATCCTTTGGCAAGAACACGCCACTGAAACGGCCGGGCCAACCTGCAGAACTGGCACCCATTTACGTGTTGCTGGCTTCACAGGACTCCAGTTATATGTCAGGCTCTACGGTGCAGGTTACAGGAGGAACGCCAACTATTTAACTCTTTTGAGCATCAAAATTTTAAACAGCTGCTAAAGCCAGTGTTCTGCAAAATCAGGAGCAAATGTCAGACATAAAAAAGTTCTTTCATAGGATATGGGAGGTACTGAAAGATTCAAAAAAGAACTTTCAGCAGGGTGAGCCGGTGGTTTACAGTGCTGCTATCGCTTTTTTTACCATTTTTTCGCTGCCAGCCATTTCTATAGTAGTTACAATGGTAGCCTCTATCTTCTTTTCAAAAGAGGCAGCAAGGGCTAAGATTGTAGGACAAGTAACGGAACTTATCGGCTCTGAGGCAGGAGAACAAGTGAGCACAGTACTGGAGAATATGGTTGATATTCCTTCTGGCTTCTGGAGCATTACAATTGGGATTGTGGTCGTTGTGCAAAGCGCCTCTATCATGTTCTTCATCATACAAAAAGCACTGAACGCTGTGTGGAATGTAAGGCTTAAGAAGAACATTGGCTTTACAAAGATGCTGAAGCACAGGTTGGGAGCGCTCGCCATGGTGGCAGGCTTGGGCTTGTTGCTTATCATAAGCCTGATGCTTGATTTTATGATATCCTTTTTCAGTGATAGATTGGTCGACCTTATGGAGGAAAACTTCAACATGGCGGTCAGAACAATAAACACCATTTTCTTCCTAACAGTAGTTCTTGTCTTCTTCACGACCATCCATAAAGTTTTACCTGCTGCCAAAATCAGCTGGAAAGATGCCATCGCAGGAGGAGTTATTACGTCCGTTTTGTTTCTGATCGGCAAAGAGGTCATTAACTACGCGCTTACTAGTATTAAACTAATTGGGATATATGCGGCAGCTGGTTCACTGGTAGTTCTACTTTTATGGGTGTTCTACTCCTCTATTATTTTTATGCTGGGCGCTGAGGTTACCAAAGCCTATGCAAATAACCGTGGAAGGGAAATCGAGCCATCCGAAATAGCTGAAAAGTACAGCGAAGTAAACAAGAACAAACTAGATTAAAAGGTATGAAGCGCCCGGAGATGACAGATCAGTTGCGAGATGAAACCATTACCTGGGACATAGTGATAATCGGTGGCGGAGCGACTGGGTTAGGCATAGCCATGGACGCAGCTATCAGGGGTTATACAACGCTTTTACTGGAGCAATCGGATTTCGCCAAAGGCACCTCCAGCAGAAGTACCAAGCTGATTCATGGTGGGGTCAGGTACCTGGCGCAGGGCAAAGTAAAACTAGTTCTGGAAGCACTCAAGGAGCGGGGGCTGCTACTGCAAAACGCGGCACATGTAGTTAAGAAGCAGGCTTTTGTTATACCCGCCTATAGCTGGTGGCAAGCGCTATACTACCTGGCAGGCCTAAAGCTTTACGATGTACTGGCAGGAAAATGGAGTCTGGGAGCATCAAAGTTCATTAACAGAAAACAAGCCTTAAAAGCCTTACCAACAGTTAACCACAAAGCATTGAAGGGAGGTATTCTTTACTATGACAGCCAGTTTGACGACACCCGGCTTGCAATCAACTTAGCACAAACTGCTGTAGAAAACGGCGCCTGCGTTATTAATTACATGCGCGTTACTGACCTGCTCAAGGATGAAGCCGGTAAAATCAACGGTGTTGCTGTTCAGGATCTGGAGACTGGAAGCAAGTACACGCCCAAAGCCAAAGCAGTAATAAATGCTACAGGTGTTTTTGTGGATGACATACTCCGGATGGAGCAACACGAAGCACACCCACTAGTACAGCCAAGCCAGGGCGTACACCTTGTACTTGACCAAAAGTTTTTACCCGGCTCAAACGCTTTGTTAGTACCTAAAACAGATGATGGCCGCGTGCTATTTGCAGTACCCTGGCACAGGCACTTGCTAGTAGGCACAACAGATACCTTACGTGAACGAGCGGAACTGGAACCACGGGCACTGGAACAGGAGATAGACTTTATTCTTGGGAATGCAGGCAGATACCTTCATCAAAAACCACAACGGGAAGATGTATTATCCGTTTTCGCAGGACTAAGACCCCTTGCGGCCCACCAGGGAAACGAGCAGTCTACAAAAGACATCTCCCGAAACTATAAGATCATTGTCTCCCCAGCCGGACTAGTTACTGTTACCGGTGGCAAATGGACGATCTTTAGAAAAATGGCCGAGGACACCATTGACAGAGCAATCAAAACGCACCACCTGCCTCTTATGCCCTGCCAAACCGCACATTACGCCATACATGGCAACACTCCTGGCGCAGAACCAGGCTGCCACTTGTCCATCTACGGTACAGATGCAAAGGCTATTAAGCAGTTAATGCAAAGGCAACCAAGTTTAGCAGAAAGACTACATCCTTCCTTTCCTCATTATAAGGCTGAGATAGTATGGGCCGTCCGTTCAGAAATGGCACGCACCATAGAAGATGTTCTGGCTAGGAGGTTACGGTTGTTGTTCCTGGATGCGCGCGCTGCCATGAATGTAGCCCCTGAAGTAGCACGTATACTTGCTCTGGAACTAGGTAGAAGCCCGGAGTGGGAACTGCAGCAAGCAAGAGCTTTTATCCAGTTGGCAGAAGGATACCTTGCCCCTGCCAACTAACAATCAAAAAAATTGGCCGGTTTTTTGTATCTTGTAACCTGATTTATCATCAATAATGTCTTAAAAAGACTATTCTTTTACTCACTTATACTATCTATGGGAAACCAAATAATAATAGCAGGCAAGAAAACAAGCTTGCTGGCTTTACTCGCCCTTGCCAGTTGTACAACTGTACAAAAGCAGGAGAATACGCAGCAAACTCAGGCTGCTGTAGAACAGAAACAAGCAGAAACAAACCCGCTGCTGACTAAATGGACTGGTCCGTACGGAGGTGTTCCTGCCTTTGACAAAATGAATTTAGCTGATCTGAAGCCTGCTATGGAAAAAGCCATGGCAATGAACTTAGCTGAGATAGAAGCTATTGCAAACAATCCTAATCCTGCCACTTTCGAGAACACCATTGCTGCAATGGAAGCAGCCGGCAAGGAGCTTAACAGGGTATTTACATACTATGGCATCTGGAGCAGCAATGTTTCTACGCCAGAGTTCAGGGAAGTACAGGCAGAGCTAGCACCTAAAATCTCTGAATTCAACTCTAAAATTTCTCAAAACGAGAAACTGTTCCAGCGTATCAAAGCTGTTTACGAAAACGCTCAGAAAAATCCGCTTCCAGAAGATCAGCAGCGTGTAGTGCAACTGGTGTACAAAGGTTTTGCCATGGAAGGCGCTGACCTGAGCCCGGAAAAGAAACAGCGTTATGCAGAGATCAATAAAGAGCTTTCTTCGTTGTACACGGACTTCTCAAACAATATTCTGGCTGATGAAGAGGGGTATGTAGTTTACCTCACCAAAGATCAGCTTGGAGGCCTGCCGGAGTCTTTTGTTAAGGCAGCGGCCAAAGCAGCAGCTGACCGCGGGCAAGAGGGCAAATATGCTGTTACCAATACGCGTTCCTCAATGGACCAGTTCCTGACATATTCTGATGAGCGTGAACTGCGCGAGAAGGTGTGGAAGAACTACTACTCCCGTGCTGACAACGCTGATGAGAACGACAACAATGAGAATATCCAGAAAATCTTGAAGCTACGCAATGAGCGCGTGAAGCTGATGGGCTATGATAATTATGCAGAATGGCGCCTGCAAGACCGTATGGCCAAGACGCCGGAAGCTGCCATGGACCTGATGCAAGCCGTTTGGCCTGCAGCCGTTGCCAGAGCCAAAGAAGAGGTAGCTGACATGCAGAAGATCGCCAATAAAACCAGCAAGAGCAAAATTACCATTGCCCCCTGGGATTACCGCTACTACGCCGAAAAGGTGCGCCAGCAAAAGTATGACCTAAACTCTGACGAAGTGAAGCAGTACCTGGAATTGGGCAACCTGACAGATGCGATTTTCTTCACTGCAGGTGAGTTGTTCAACTTCAAGTTTACTCCGGTACCGGAAGGTTCTGTACCTGTGTTTCATGAGGATGTGAAAGTATGGGAGGTAACGGACAAGACTACTGGTGAGCATATCGGCCTTTGGTACCTTGATCCATTTGCACGTCAGGGCAAGCGTTCCGGGGCATGGGCTACAACTTACCGTGCCCACACAACCTTCGATGGTAAAAACACAGTGTTGTCATCCAACAACTCTAACTTTGTGAAGCCTGCTCCGGGAGAACCGGTACTGGTATCCTGGGATGACGCGGAGACATTCTTCCACGAATTCGGACATGCCTTGCACTTCCTGGCTTCTAATGTAAAGTACCCAACACTGAACAGCGGTGTGCGTGACTATACAGAGTTTCAGTCGCAGTTACTGGAGCGTTGGCTGTCTACGGACAAGGTGATCAACAATTACCTGAAGCATTATAAGACAGGCGAGCCGATGCCTAAAGAGCTAGTGGCAAAAATTAAGAAAGCTTCTACCTTTAACCAAGGCTTTGCTACAACTGAATTCCTTGCTTCTGCCCTGATGGACATGTACTTCCACATGGCTGATCCGGAGAACCTGGACCCTGACAAGTTTGAGCGTGAGACGTTGCAAAAGCTGGGTATGCCTAAAGAAATTGTAATGCGTCACCGTTCGCCTCACTTCGGACACGTGTTTTCTGGTGAAGGATACGCCACAGGTTACTATGGATACCTTTGGGCGGACGTGCTGACTTCAGATGCAGCCGAAGCCTTTGCTGAGGCACCAGGTGGTTTCTATGATGCGGAGGTGGCAGCACGACTGGTGAAGTACCTGTTCGCTCCACGCAACTCCATGGATCCAGCTGATGCATATAGAAAGTTCAGAGGTCGTGATGCCAAGATTGATGCCCTGATGCGTGACCGTGGTTTCCCGGTACCTGAGCCGCAATCTAAAAAATAATATTAATCCTCAACTCTCCGGATGTGATTTAGGTTACCTTTCGGAATGATAGCTTGATAGCCCGCCAGATCTTATTCTGGCGGGCTATCATTTTTTAAAGCAGTATTTTTAACAAAGCACAACATGTTACTTTAACACAAAAAACACAAACTTATAACCAGCAGCATACCAATTATATAGCTATTTTCCGCCCATTTAACTAATTAAAACCACTCTTTTAATCACGTTACCTTAACATGCTTTTATTCCTTTCAATTTTATTTCAATAAACTGTCATTTGTAGAAGAACGATAAAATAAAACTCCATTTATACCTCAAGCATAGAAAGTGAAGACATTTATCATTGATGATGACCCAATCAGTTCTTGCCTGACAGAAATGGTTCTGAAGCTGGAAGGGTTTACCGAGAACACGTTAACGTTCTCCTCCGCAGAGGAAAGTCTCGATTTCCTAGCTGAGGATATGAAAGAGCATCTACCGAAGGTAATTTTCCTGGATTTAAACATGCCAACCATGAATGGCTGGCAGTTTCTACAGGCACTCAAGCCACATGAAAGTGTTCTTACACAGGATTGTGCCATTTATATCTTAACTTCTTCCATTGATCCGGCAGAAAGAAGGAGAGCGAAAGAATATGGAGTAGTTAGGGGTTTCATAAGTAAACCTCTTACAGAAGAGCACCTGCTCAACATAAAGCAGGATCTTCATAAAGTAGTTTAGACGCTGCACTTACTGGTACAGGAAAACTACATTGTAAAACGATAACAAATCATCTCACCTTAAACAACGTACTCTACAAACATACTTAATACGAATAGAGCCGCTATTGAAGCGGCTCTACTTGTTTATAAAGGCAGTTACTGTTTGATAAATATCCTTCAAAAAAGCTTACATGCTCTTACTGCTTCTTAAACCAGTTACTTATTACACTGATCACTTTCACCAGATCATCCTGCTCCATTACATATGGCGGCATGGTGTACACATACTTGCCAAAAGGCCTTAGCCATACCCCCTCCTGCACTGCGTATTCCGTAAAGCCTTCCAGTTGCTTGCTGTCCTTTACCTCTACCACGCCGATCGCCCCAAGCACTCTTACAGCATGTACTTTCTCATGTTGTAAAGGCGCTAATCGCTCCCTGAAAGTACGTTCAATTTGCTCTATTTTTTTCAGGTAGTTTTCTTCCTCAATCAGGTTTATACTTTTCAGAGCTATGGCACAGGCTAAGGGGTTCCCCATAAAAGTAGGGCCATGCATGAAAGCTTTATCATACCCTTCCCCCAGAAAGCCATCAAATATTCTGCTGGTAGTAAGGGTAGCTGCATGTCCCAGGTAACCTGCCGTCAGGGCCTTACCCAACACCATAATATCGGGAGTTACACCAGCATGGTCAGCCGCAAATAACTTTCCGGTTCTTCCGAAACCAGTAGCTACTTCATCAAAAATAAGCAGCACATCATAGGTATGGCATAAGGCTCTTGCGGCTTTTAAATAAGCAGGCGAATACATTTTAAACCCACCTGCACATTGCACCAACGGTTCAACAATAAAGGCTGCCAACTCCCGGTGATTCCGCTGCAGCATTTGCTCCAGCTCCGCAATGTCACCCTCCACTTCATCTTCTGTAGCACTAAAACCGCCGGAAGGGGTGCTCAGGAAAAACCCTTTATGCAGTACATGCCCGAACGGGATCTGGAAATCAGAGTCATCCCCTACTTCCATGGCCTTGAAAGTATCGCCATGGTAGGCATTCTTCAGTGCCAGAAATTTTACTTTTTGTTTGTTTCCCTGGTTTACCCAAAACTGTATAGCCATTTTCAAGGCAACCTCTACCCCTACTGAACCACTATCGGAGTAAAATACATGATTGAGTCCTGCTGGTGTAATCTGCACCAGTTTCTCAGCGAGCTGGAGTGCCGGCTGGTGGTCTAAGCCTCCCAGCATCACATGCGAAAAATTCTCCGCCTGCTTTACCAATGCCTCATTTAAAGCAGGATGGTTATACCCGTGAATAGTTGCCCACCAGGACGAAACACCATCTATAAGCTTTTTCCCATCTTTCAGATACAGGTGTACTCCTTCTGCTTTCTGAACAGGATATCGGCTCATTTTATTTGCCATCTGTGAATAAGGGTACCACAATTTCATAAGCTCAACCAGTTTTGATTTTTATTCCAGGCACAAAGGTAGGCATTGCAGGAGGAATGATAAAAGAAACACCTAGTAGCTCATCCCTTATTTACGAATTGCACAAAAGAAACATGGAACTTCAGCTGTTAAATAAATTGACACTTCAGGATAACATTTTTTTGATTTTGGCACTATAATGGTTAAACTTATAGTAATCGTGGGCATCTGTGTATTCTATATTACACTCCCCCACATGGACTTTATTTAATCACTTAACCCAATCCAAAAGATAATTATGAAGAAAGGGACTATCGCAGCCGCAGCCTTAATGGCATCTATGATTTTCGGGCAAACAGCCTTCGCCCAGGACACAGCAGCTCCACAAACTCAGGAGCAACAAGCCGACTTAAAATTTTCCGATGCTGAGCTCGAAAAATTTATTGAAGTAAACGGCAAAGTAGTAGAAATAGAGAAAGAAGGGCGCCAGGCAATGGTTACTGCAATCAAAGATGCAGACCTAACTGTTGACCGTTTTAACGAACTGGCTAAAGCACACAGACAAGACAAGCTAAAAGAGGTAGCTAAAGATGAAGCAGAAGTTGATGCTTTTGTTGCCGCAGCCAAAAGCCTTGCAGAAGTGCAGCCTGAAACGAAGAAAAAAGTAGAAGAAGCCATACAAGAGGCTGAACTTACTGTAGAAAAGTATGATGAAATCATGACGGCGTTTCAGAAAGACCCTGCCGTTGAGACAAGAATAAAAGTGTTGCTTTCTAAAAAATAAGCAGCATACCCATAACAGGAAAAGGCCCGCGAACCGGGCCTTTTCCTGTTTATACCTCCCTCGCTTTTTAAATCCTGCTATTTTACCTGCGTCAAATTTCCCCTCCTACAGCTTATGTGTCGCAGTATTAGTATCTTTAGGACTTCATTCTGATTTTAATATGTCACTAATCAAGGTTTGTAAAGATTTTAATTCCCTTAGTCCGCAGGAAATGTATGAACTGCTCCGCCTGAGGAGTGAAGTGTTTGTGGTAGAGCAAAACTGTGTATTTCTGGACCTTGATAACAAAGACCAGGAGTGCTTTCATTTGCTACTTTACAAGGATGATCATTTAGCTGCCTATGCCCGTTTGGTGCCTCCGGGAGTATCATACCCCCTGATGTCGATTGGCAGAATTATTACCAGTCCGGCTACCCGGGGAACTGGACTTGGAAGAGTGTTGGTAGACATGGCTATAGAAGAATGCTATAAGCTTTTCGGACAAGGACCTATAAAGATCGGAGCACAGTTGTACGCAAAGAAGTTTTATGAATCCTTTGGTTTTACTCAAACCGGCGAGGTGTATGACGAGGATGGTATTGACCACATCCACATGATCAAGCCTTAGTTACTTTTACATTCTATTGTTCATGACAGACGCTTCACAGCCTAATGCCAATATCCTGCTAGACCTGGTGCAGATGAAAATGCCATTCGGGAAATACAAAGACACGCTTTTATGCGACTTGCCCGTTTCTTATCTGGAATGGTTCTCCCGCGAAGGCTTTCCGCCAGGCAAACTAGGCATGCAACTGGCAACAATGTTTGAGATAAAGATAAATGGACTGGAGTACCTACTTAAGCCTTTGAAAAACAAGCAGCAACCGCGCTATCGTTAAGGCATCTTGTTTTAAACGGCTCAATATCAGGTAGTATCATCTTGTTTTTATAGACGTAAAATAAGTCTGACTATTAAGATACAAGATGAGCCGAACTATAAAACACGAAGAGAAGTACCAGCAATTCACAATAGAGCTTGATGGCGATGAGGCAGAACTGGCTTATGCCTGCCCCTCAGAGGATGTAGTTGATTTTACGCACACATATGTCCCTAAATCTGAAAGAGGCAATGGCATGGCAGAGAGTTTGATTGAAGAAGGTCTTAAATACGCACGCGAGCATAATCTGAAAGTAAAAGCCACCTGCCCTGCCGTAGCCAAGTATATTAATGCACATCCGGAATATAAGGATCTATTGGCACACCCATAGGTCTAATCAGCCTTCTCCACCTTATGCCCGCCAAACTCGTTGCGTAAAGCTGCTACTACTTTACCAGAAAATGTATCAGTTTCATAGGAGCGGTAGCGCATAAGCAACGACATAGCAATTACCGGTGTTGCCACCTGCATATCCAGAGCCGTTTCCACTGTCCATTTACCTTCACCGGATGAGTGCATAATACCTTTAATTCCGGACAGTTCAGGGTCTTTTCTAAAGGCATTCTCCACAAGTTCCATTAACCAGCTTCGTACCACAGACCCATGGTTCCAGACGCGGGCTACTTCTTTATAGTCCATGTCAAAGTCGCTCTTGTGCAGCACCTCGAAGCCCTCCGCTATGGCCTGCATCATCCCATACTCCACGCCATTGTGGATCATCTTCACGAAATGGCCGCTTCCGGATTTGCCAACGTGCAAATATCCTTTCTCCACCGATACATCCTTAAATATCTGTTCACAGTAAGCAAAAGCATCGTCTTCCCCACCTATCATAGTACAGGCGCCGTTACGTGCCCCGGTTAAGCCACCACTGGTTCCGCAGTCAAGTAAATAAATGCCTGAGGCCTTCAGCACCTCCGCTCTTTTTACAGAATCCTTGAAGTTAGAATTGCCCCCATCAATAATGATATCGCCTTTGTTAAGGTGTGGCACCAGTTGTTCTATTACAGCATCCACAGGATCTCCGGCAGGCACCATGATCCATACAGCCTTTCTCCCGGATAGCTTCTGGGCCACTTCCGGAATTGTATAAGCCGGGACAACTCCTTCTTTGGCAATGGCATCTGTAGTTTCTTTGGCTATATCAAAAGCCACCACTTCATGGTTATGGTCTCTTAGGTTAAGAGCCAGATTATAACCCATTTTTCCAAGTCCGATTAGTCCTATTTGCATCGCTTTATCTTTTAGTTGTTTTCATGACAGGCACACCGCCCTTCCATTATGTTTACTGCTTACTCTGTACTTATGCTTCTGGTTTACCGCTACCACTCAGGTGCTGTATGTCATCTAAATTTTCTCTAAGGTTTGGGTAAAGTTTCTCAAACAGAGCATAGCTTTTCCTGTACTTCTCATGCGCAGACGGGTCGGGAGTAAAAGTTCTCTGCACAGTTATCAGTTTTCCTGCATCCTCCAGTTTTTCCATCATGCCCAACGTGTGCATCCCAAGCAAAGCAGCTCCTAACGCTGAGGCCTCTGTCGTATTTGTTAAATGCACCTTTACATTAAAAACGTCTGACAGCATTTGTACCCATAGGTCAGAACGAGAAAATCCGCCGTTTGCATAGATGGCCTTAACTGGTCCCATCGTTTGCTCCAACGCATTTCCTACGCTATAGAGCCCGAAAATAATCCCCTCCATCAATGCTCTCAGAAAATGACCACGGGTGTGGGTGAAGTGTATGCCAAAGAAGCAGGCCCGGGCAGAAGCATTCCAGATCGGGGACCGTTCTCCTAACAGGTAAGGCATAAACAACAATCCGTCTGCCCCTGGTGGAATGGAAGCAGCCTCTGCATTAAGCAAGCTGAAGATGTCCTCATCTTTCTTTCTTGCTGCCTCCGTTTCAGATCCATAAAAGTTATCCCTGAACCACTGCAACACAATACCTCCATTATTCACGGCACCGCCTAATACAAACTTATCAGGGGTAAGTATGTAGCTAAAGATGCGCTCCCCCAGATCCGTAACAGGCTTGTCTGCCGTTACACGTATAGCACCGCTTGTACCTATGGTCACCACGGCATCTCCAGGCAAAACGGCATCTGAACCTAAATTTGCCAGGCAGCCATCACTCGCCCCAAGTACAAAAGGCAAACTTGCACTCACCCCTATCTCACTGGCACAGTCCGGGTCCATGTATCTGAAAGTAAAAGAAGGTGGAACTGGCTCCGGTAGTTGCTCTGAAGTAATTCCTGCTACTTCCAGTGCATCAGTGTGCCATTTCTGTGTGAAGATATTGAAGAGACCAGTTGCAGAAGCAATGGAATAATCTATCCTGTATACTCCGTATAACCTGTAGAAAACATATTCTTTAATACCGATGAACTTTGAGGTCCGGTTAAACAGATCCGGTTCCATTTCACGCAGCCAACATATTTTTGGAAGCGGTGACATCGGGTGTAGCGGAGTACCAGTATGCAGGTAAATATCATGGCCGATGACGCTGCTCTTAAGGCTTGACGCTTGCTTTACACTTCTTGCATCTGCCCAGATAATACAGTTTGTCAAGGGCCTTCCGTTTTCATCCATTGCGATCAGGCTGTGCATAGCACTGCTAAAGCATACCCCCTGAAGCTGATACTCCCCTTTCCGTACCAGTTCTACCACGGTTTTCAAAGTGCTTAAAACGGCTGTGAATACCAACTCCGGATCCTGCTCTGCGAACTCAGGCCTTGTGCTTATAATAGGATACTCAACAGCAAACTGGAACAGCGCTTTTCCACCACTGTCAAATGCTACAGCTTTTGTGCTGGTAGTACCGATGTCTATTCCTATTATAACCTGCTGTTCCATATACTTGCCGTTAAGCATTACCTACGTGTTTCAGACTGCTGAGAGTTATGAAACGTTTTCCGGAAAAGCCACATCACCTCGTGAACTATCAATAACAAAGGATGAAAATTATGTTGAGAATCAGGGCTAGCGGCTGAGAACTGCAATACGACTTCATTTTTATGGTTATATTTGAAAGTAAATCATACTTGTGAATAATGAAACCACTGCACTTTTTGCTTGGTCTTTGCTTAACAGTTGTACTGCACGAAGCACCGGCACAGGAAATCAAAATAGATAAAAGAGTAGCGAAAGCCTTGAATAAGGTTGAGCCGGAGGATATCAAAGCACATATTACCTACTTAGCCGATGATCGCCTGATGGGCAGGAAGCCAGGCACAGAAGGTTACCAGATGGCTGTGGATTATGTGATTGATCAGTACCAAAAGCTGGGTGTGAAGCCTGCCGGCGAGAATGGCACCTACCTTCAAACGGTACTGCTACGCAAAGCAGTTACAGATAATGCCACTATGATTGCTACTGACACTTCCGGAATTGAGCGGGAGTTGATGTTTGGGCATGACTTTACTGTTTATCCAAATCCAAAAGACAAACAAGCTTCTGTTGAGGCCCCTCTTGTTTTTGCAGGATATGGTATAAGCGCACCTGATATGAACTATGACAACTATGCTGACATCGATGCCAAAGGAAAGATCGTGCTGGTACTTAGGGGTGCTCCCGCTACTTTCCCGAATACGGTTGCTTCTTATAGCATGGACTACCAGACAATTCTTAAAACGGCTGCAGAACACGGAGCAGTTGGGGTAATAATAGGTAATGCCAGCACAGGAGGAAGTGTACCAAACTTGAGAAGTGGAGTAAACAACGTAATGTTACCGAACGGCGAAGTAGCATTTTCCAGGACATACCATGAGGATGTGAAGCTGTTGGCAATGACAAACTACACCACTACAAACTTCTGGCTAAAGAACGCTGGGATTGACCTTGAAACAACTCTTGCCTCGCTTAAACGCGGCAATGCAGCTTCAGCTCCACTTAACATGAAAGTGAAAGCAAGCTATAGCTCCTCCTACGATGATATTGAGAGCCAGAATGTGGTGGGTAAGATAGAAGGCTCAGACAAGCGCCTGAAAAATGAATATGTCGTGCACAGTGCACACCTTGATCATACGGGTGTGGGCAGACCAGTAGACGGTGACTCTATTTACAATGGCGCCCACGATAATGCTTCAGGCGTGGCCAGTCTGCTGGAAATTGCAAAAGTATACTCGAAGCTAAAGAAGAACCCGAAACGATCTGTGCTGTTAGTAATGGTTACTGCCGAGGAGATGGGCTTACTCGGCTCCGCCTACTTTGCCAAATACCCTACGGTGCCGGCGCAGAATATCGTGGCAGATGTAAACACAGATATGCCAACCATTATTGCCCCGCTTTTATCTGTGGTGCCCTTAGGAGCCGCACATTCCAGTTTATCAGAGCCTGTGGCAAAAGCTGCGGATTACCTTGATCTAAGCGTGGAAGAAGATCCGGAGCCAGATCAGAACAGGTTTGTACGCAGTGACCAGTACAGCTTTGTTACCCAAGGCATACCGGCTTTACACATCAAGTACGGCAACAAAACTTTAGACGGAAAGAACAACCTGGATGAACAGGTAAAAGTGTGGCGTGCAAAATATTACCACAAGCCGCAGGACGATATAAATGGTGTGTTCGACTTTGAGGCTGGCAAGAAGTACGTTCAGCTAAACTTCCTGATTGGTTACCTAGTTGCCCAAAAACCAGAAAGGCCTACCTGGAACACCGGCGATTTTTTTGGCACAAGGTTTAGGAAATAGAGAATAGAAACATAAACCATAAGCCCTGACTTTCAACTGCAAAGTCAGGGCTTATCTTTTTCTGCGTTTAATCATCTTTGTGGATAACACAGGTGTCCTGTTGATAAAACCAGAGGCACATTTAGCAATTGACTGATTATTAGCAAGATCAATTTAGGCGGCTTATTTACACCTCCTGATGTGTGTAAAATTTGTCCACATCCACATTTTCTACATGCCTATTACCTATTTTTGTAAAGAAGAACATGATTATATAACAAGACAGAGAGGCCGGGACAATGATAAAAAGTAACACACACAGAGGCGAAATCATCAGAGAGGCTATCAAGGCAAGTGGCGTGGCAATAGGAGTTGTCGCCGAAAAGCTTGGGGTTAGCAGAAAAACCCTTTACAACAAATTTAAGGAGAGCAGCATACCTTACAGCTTTATACTTAGACTTGGCGAAGTAATTCACCACGACTTTTCACAGGAATTCCCGCATTTGAGTAAAACTGTAAAAAAAGAGGCCCCGATGCCACAGGCTCCTGTAAGTGTTAACCTGCAACTGCCTTTCGATGGGGAACCGGAATCAGCACCAAAACCAAACAACATGAAAGAGTGTGAAGCGGAACTGGTGATCCTGCAGCGCAAATACATTGCCTTACTCGAGAAGTTCAATGAACTGCTCCTGAAAACCTCGTTAAACTAAGTAGAAAACAAATTCACTCCGGAAGGCATTGGTCTGTAACACAGGTCTCTGCCTTTTTTAATATCTGCCCGGATCATTGTCCAGCGTATCAGGGTTACCTGTCATGAAAGTAGCCACAGCTTTATCATCATCGTAGAGCGTCAGAACATTTTTGGAGATACGGTAGGAGTCTACCCTACTTAGCACATCCAGAAACTTGTTTTCATTTTCCATACCTGCACAGGCCATACGAGTCGCTCTTAGCTCAGACAAGGCCAGTGACTCCTCTCCTAAGGTATACTTTCCAAAAAACTTGTTGCAACCGGTAAAGCCATGCACATCGTTTTCCTTTTCCTGAAAGCGGATAAAAGCGGTGCGGCTGTCACTTGGCATAGGCACGTCCTGCCCTTCCAGCGATACCAGCATCCAATACGCATCCAGTATGGTATTATCCTGTGTAACTATATCTGACGTTTTTAAGGTGCACGAATTAACCAGAAACACAGATGTAAGTATAAAAATAAAGGGCAGTGCATATCTCATATTTCTTCTGAATTAAATTAGAATTTAGGGCTCAGACTAACTGGCCGCATGTGCTTTCCTTTACGGTAGCTTTTGCCGATGAGGTTTTCTTTAATGCAGGGTATAGAAAAAGCCCGTAGTAAGAACTACGGGCTTCTCATTTAGTGTGATTGGTTTATATACCAAAGTTATCATAGCCGTAACTACTGATGCGTGAGTTAGCGCTGTAGTCTGGGCCTGAACGATGATGACGATTTTGGCGGCTGCTAGTGCGTTCGCCGTCACTGTCGTTGTGGTCGCTAACGTAAGAGCGGTTAGAGGCATATAAGCCGGTGGCATAGTTATCGTCCCTGTCACGGTCTACGCTCTTAATCTCTCCTTTGTAGCGGAAGTCACTGTCGTCGTAGCTGCCATCGTAGTAGCGGTTTGAGTAGTCACGGTCACGGCCGAAGTCATTTTCATGTCTCTTGCGCTTGAAGTCACCCCTGTCATAGTAGCTGTCTTCAGTGCCTGCATTATAACTCCTGTTTCTGTCGTAGGTTCTTTCCTCATCCCGGCCAAAGTCGCTGTAGCGTCTGCCTTCGCCGCCATAGCGGTAGCTGTTGTCCTGGCGGCTATAGCGATCACTATCCCCGAACCCATAACCGGAATAGTTACCTCTTCCTCTGCCCGAATCATTTTCGCTGCGCCACCCGGTTCCTCTTGTAGATTCATAGCCTTCATTCCGGCTATTGCCCATGTATGGGTTTGGATCCCCGTAATGGTAGTTACTGCTGCTGCCAGAGCGGTAATCTCTGTTCTGGCTATCCTGCATCGGACCAGCATTAGAGCTGCTGTAGTCGGATGGGCGGGTATTAGTACTTTTTACATTTCTGTATTCGTAGTCATCATCGCGCATTCCATAATAGTTGCCCTGGCTGCTATACCGGTCACGATAATTTTCGAATGGTTCATTTTCGTTACTGCGGCTGCGGTTGTAACTGCGGTCATAGTCTCTTCCGTAATCTTCGTCACGGTGGTGTAGCTTATTGCGGAATTCTCTGTCGTAGTTATGCTCGTTTCTTTCCATAGGTATAGTATATTTAAATTTTAACGTCAACTTTACTTATAAACGGACCTCAACTGTTAACGTTGGAGTGCCTAATCAATTTTGGTCAGCTCTTCTGCCTTTACCTGCACCCTAAACTACCTTCTCAAGTAGTTGTTCCACTGGATGCTGGCTCTTTAAGTAGTACCATCAGCATTGATCAGTAAGTTTACTTTCATGCTTTGTCAGCTTCGCAGTTCGTGTTTAACATTAAATGTACTCTTCAGCATCTTCAGCACCTGTTGGTCGATAAGTTCAGGGAGTTTATCTATTTCATTGGATTTTAAGAGGAGGCTTTTTTACCTTCAACTATTCGACATCCAATCCAGGCTATAAAAACAACTGAAGCGGCGCTGAGGCTCCAGACAATGGAGCAAGAGATCAGCTAACACTACGCAACAGCTGGTAAAAAATAATTAGAGTATTAAAGAGAGTTTGTTGTTTGTTTACCCTCCTACTGATTCCCCTGCTCCTCGTGAGCAGGGTTTTCTTTTTACATCCCGCACGTATTTTCTCCATATCTCGTTATAGCACTTACAATACGCGTAGCTTATTTATGAAATTAGCACTCACCCTGGGGTTCATCTTTTTATTGAACTTGCCCGAATTAAACGCACAGGATATACCTGCTTCACCTGAGCAGGAAAAGCCACATACAGAAAATCATATTAGAATCGCTTTCGGATCATGCAACGATCAACGGGAGGCCCAGCCACTCTGGCCGAGCATAGTAAATGCTAAGCCAGACTTGTGGGTCTGGTTGGGTGACAATATTTATGCTGATACCAGGGATATGCAAAATATGGCCCTCGATTACCAGCTCCAACTCCAACAGGAAGGGTATCAAAGGCTTTTAGCCACTACACCTGTTACCGGCATCTGGGATGATCATGACTTTGGTTATGACAATGCGGGCGGAGACTTTGATAAAAAAGCCATAAGTCAGCAACTTTTCCTGGATTTTATGGGAGTACCCCGGGATGCTGCCGTACGGGAGCAGCAAGGCATCTACAGAAGTTATGAACTAGGTGAAGGAGACAAAAAGGTAAAGATATTGCTCCTGGATGTTCGCTACTTCAGAGATAACCTTTATGACATCTTTGGCCTCTACTTACCCAACTGGACCGGCGACGTGCTGGGTGAAGCACAGTGGCAATGGCTGGAGCAGGAACTTAAAGAAAGTGATGCTGCGGTTAACATCATTGCCAGTGGATTACAGGTGCTACCAACAGGCAAAGCTTACACTAACTGGTCAGCGTTTCCAGCAGCACGGGAGCGGCTGCTATCTTTGCTGGAAAGAACGCGCCCTTCCGCACCCATTATTCTATCAGGTGACCGGCATGTGGGAGAGCTTTCGAAAATGGATTTGCGCGGCTTAAACTATCCACTTTATGAAGTTACATCAAGTGGTATGACCCATTTCCGAAACCCCGCAGATGGAGGCAACAATTATCGCATTGGCAAACAGGTTGGCGCACTAAACTTTGGTATTCTGGATATTTATTGGAAAGATGACGCCACGATAATCAGTATGCAGATCAGGGGGAAAGAAGATCATATACTGCTGGAAAATGAGGTGATTTTTCCAGCTGAAAAGAAGTAAAAAAGAAAGGGCTGCCGATAATGGCAGCCCTTTCTTTTAAACAAGAGTAGGTCAGACTAATTTCCAGCGGATGTTGTTACGCCGGAGGGAGTCTTCTGCTCATTTTTGTATTTGTTATCAAACTTCTCGTACAGGTACTTTTGCTTGTTGTTCAGGTCAAGCTTGCGGCCCTGGATAAAGGCATGCGTAACATTGTTCGTACGCATGTCTAGCAAATCGCCGGAAGAAACCACTAACGTAGCATCTTTACCTACTTCCACAGAACCTGTTTGCTTGTCTACACCAAGAATTTTGGCAGTATTAAGTGTAACTGCAGCGAGTGCCTGTTCCTTGTCTAGGCCATATGCAGCGGCTGTACCAGCTATAAACGGCAAATTACGGATGCCATGAATACTCAGGTCGTAATCCAAGGCGAAAGGAACCCCCGCTTTATGAAGCAGGTATGGCGTTTTGTACGGCATGTCCACATCTTCCTCGGCACGGGAAGGCAAGGCATGTACACCAGAGTAGATAACTGAGACATTATTTGCTTTCAGGAAATCTGCCACGGCTACAGCATCACGGGCACCTACCACTACAATGTCCTTCACACCATGCTCTTTTGCAAAGTTAACCGCCTCAACGATCTCCTTGCCATAGTTTGCATGGATGTACAGCTTCTTAGAGCCATCAAACAAGCCAGCAGTAGCAGCGAGCTTCAGGTTTTCGTTTTCGTGCTTACCAGCTTTATACACTGCAGCATCCCGGAACAAAGCAGCTAGCTCTGTCAGAGCTTGCTCACGCTGTGCCTTCATTCTGGCTAAACGGGCATCCTGTGCACTGTTACCGGTAGAAATCAGCATATATGGCCAGTTCAGGTGCAGGCCTCCATCAGCCTTTACAATAGCATCTTCCCAGTTCCACGCATCCAGTTGTACAATAGAAGAGGTGCCGGAAATAGTACCCCCAACCGGGGTTACCTGAGTTAATAAAACACCGTTTGTCCGAATGGTAGGAATGATGTCTGAATCTGTGTTATAAGCAATCACAGAACGTACGTGCGGGTTCATCTCCCCTACTTCACGCTGATCCAATGTAGCACGAACGCTGGAAATTTCATTCAGACCAAGCGTTGCATTAGGCTGGATCAGGCCAGGGTATATATGCTGCCCTGTTACATCTACTACCTCATAACCGCTTAGGTTAGCACCGGCCTGAGGACCAGCATACGTGATTTTACCTTTATCAAAACCTACAGCTGCATTTTCTACAACTGTACCGTTACCCACATGCAGGGTAGCCCCCTTTAGCAGCACCGGCTTGCTCTGCTTTGGAGCCGGAGTTGGCACCTGTGCCATTACTGGCACAGCGAACAACATTGCTACAAAAGCTGAAATATATTTTTTGTTGATTTTCATGATCTTCAATTAACTGTTAGCAGTTTTACAATTAATAAGCAATGTAGTGCTCTTCTTCGCTGTGCTCCACATCCTCACAATGCACAACACTTGCTCTCCTTGTTGAAGGGGCTTGTGTTTTCGCACCGCCTGTTTTAGCATTCAGCATGGCTTGCACCAGGCGCATACGCTCCTTCTCAAGCTCTACACGCATCTGCTCGTCACGCTCCAGGTCGTAGTAGGCGATACCATCCACAAAAGTCTTAAGGGGCTTCGCATAGATGGAAAGCGGATGATCATTCCATAATACTACGTCAGCGTCTTTCCCGGTTTTGATACTACCCATTCTGTCGTCCAGGTGCAGCAATTTGGCAGGATTAAGAGTTACCATTTTAAGAGCATCTTCTTCACTTACACCAGCGTATTTCACACTCTTGGCAGCTTCCTGGTTCAAACGGCGCGCCATCTCAGCATCATCAGAGTTTATAGCTGTTACCACACCCAGTTGGTTCATGATACCAGCGTTCTGAGGGATAGCATCTTTCACCTCCATTTTATAAGCCCACCAGTCAGAGAAAGTAGAACCACCGATTCCACGCTCTTTCATCTTGTCTGCCACTTTATAGCCTTCCAGGATGTGTGTAAAGGTATTCACTCTGAAGCCCATCTCATCAGCTACTTTCATTAGCATGTTGATCTCGGACTGCACATAAGAGTGGCATGTGATAAAGCGTTTATCGTTTAATATCTCTACAAGGGCATCCAGTTCAAGATCGCGACGTGGTGCCGGTGTTTTGGCTTTCTCTCTTTTAGAAAGACTGTTGTAGTTTTTCCACGCCTGCTCATACTCTTTTGCACGCTGGAAAGCATCTACAAATACCTGCTCCACACCCATTCTTGTCTGCGGGAAACGTATACTGTGCTGCTGGCTACGGTTAGAGTGCTTTACGTTCTCACCAAGAGCAAACTTGATGTAACCATCGGCATTCTCTACCATCATCTCTTCCGGGCTCTTTCCCCAACGAAGTTTCACGATAGCAGACTGGCCACCAATTGGGTTAGCAGAACCGTGCAGCAACTGAGATGTAGTAACACCACCCGCCAGTTGGCGATAAATATTAATATCATCCGAATCAACCACATCAGCCATACGAACCTCTGCCGTTACTGACTGTGTGCCTTCGTTTACACCATCCAGTGCGATGTGGGAGTGCTCATCTATGATACCTGGTGTAACGTGCTTCCCTGTACCATCTACAATGCGTGCTCCTTTTTCAGTTAGATCTTTACCAACTTTGGCAATCTTACCATTCTTGATTAACACATCTGCATTCTCCAGCTTGCCCTCTTTCTCATTAGTCCAGACAGTAGCGTTTTTGATCAGAACAGTTTCCTGCTTAGGCAATTCAGCCTGGCCATAGGCACGGAAAGGGTAGATCATATTGCCAATCTGCGGCACCTGAGCTACTTTGGTACTGTCAGTTTTCGCTTTCTGGCTCATGGCCTCAGAGAAAGTAGCTGTCCACTTTACTGTGGAAGCATCCGGCATCTGGCCTTCGCCCTGCAGGTTCTTGTCCTGTAACCAACCACTCAGGCGGATGCTTTCCTTGCTCTTCTTATCTTTTGTGAAAGAAAGGGTTACCAGGTTTCCATTGAAAGTGATTTTACCTTTAACAGTATCCTGGGCAATTACTTTCAGTTCCGGCTTTTCCGGTGTACCCGCAATCATCAGCTTACGTTCTGGCTGCTGACCCATTTTTAAGGTATAAACGCCTCTATAGTCAGCAGGCATTTCTGATATTTTGTACTGGCTACCCTGTACCCAGTTCTCCAATATAATATTATCATCGGCAAAAAGATTGCTGCTGGTAATGATAAAGTTCGCCAGCATGCCTTTGTTCAGGCTACCTACTTTGCTGTCAGCATTCAGGAGCTTAGCAGGAGTAGCAGTAAGTGCTCTTAAAGCCTCTTCTTCTGATAATCCATATTGTATGGCTTTGCGCAGGTTTGGCAGGAAGTCTTTTTTATCCTTCAGGTCAGATGCCGTGAATGCAATGGTAACACCAGCTTTCTGCAGCATAGCCGCATTAGCAGGAGCCATCTCCCAGTGCTTCATATCCTCCAGGGAAACACGACGGGCATCAAAAGGATCCTCCACATTATAAGCATCCGGGAAATTAAGTGAAAGGATGATCGGCGCATTCGTAGCTTTTATCTCTTTGATCATCTGGTACTCATCACCGGCACCTTTGATGATATACTGCTTACCGAACTCATCTCCTACCTTATCGGCACGTAACACATCCAGCTTTCTTTCTACCTCGAAAATCTGCGGATACTTGTTAGCAGCTGCAAAGGCGGTTAAAGAGATATTTTGTTCTTTAGCAGGATTTTGCGCGTTCCACTGTGCATCCAGGTACGTCTGGCGCAACAGGGCAATGGCTCCCATCAAAGAGTTCGGGTAATCTTGTGTAGAGGAACCTCTGTCGAAAGAGAGGGCACCGGCAGCTTTGTCCAATACCACAACCTCGTTCTCACGCTTTTCAGCCAAAGTAACAAGTGTTGCGGTACCACGGGCTATGCCATCGAGGTGTACTGCCAGCACAGTACCAAAACCCAACTTTCGCAGGTCCTCGGCCTGTTTCTTATCTACTTTAAAGAGCTCCACTGCATTGGTCTCCGGACGAATTGCCTGATTCCAGTTATAAGCTCCCTGCTTCTTAGTATCCGGCTGAGGAGGCGATCCATAGCCCACACGCTCACTTTTTACTTCAGGCAGTCCGTAGCTGGTGAACATGTCAACCAAACCCGGGTAGATGTGCTTACCCTTGGCATCGATGGTAACAGCGCCTGCAGGCACTTTAACTCCCGTGCCAACAGCCTCTACTTTTCCGTTCCGGATGAGCAGGGTAGCATTGTTTATCGTGGTTTTGTAATCAGTGTGTATGGTGGCATTGGTAAGGGCTACCAAACCGGAGCGCTCATCATAAACACCATTGCGCGGAAATGTCTCCTGCGCCATCACGTTGCCAGCTCCAAGTGCCAGACAAGCTGCAATGGTTAAGATTTTTTTCATCCGTTGAAGATAAGGTGATTAAATAGTTTAGATTGATTGGTTGTCGATACTCAAATATAAAATCTATACTTGAATTTACTATATTTTGAAGCTATAATTTATTGTGCTTCAACAATTAACGATTAATTACAATTATTAATAGTGTTTGTACATCAATTATAGTTCCATCGGTTAGACTGTTTTTTTTCCTCAAAGATTAACTGCACCAGTTTCTTTAATTCAAAAAATCACTATATTTCCTGTGCTTCAGCCACTTAGCTTGTAAAAAACAAGCTAGCAGCAAAGAGCGCCTCACCTTTCCAGACTTTGATCATGAAAAAGCTGACTTTATTAGTTGTGCTGTTGTTTGTGGCTCTTGTTTCTGTGCAGGCTCAAACCAGCGCTTCTTCGGCTGAGCCGGCAAAAGCCGAAACAAAAAAAGGGATCATTCCAATACCCGTACTGTACTACACCCCGGACACGCGCCTGGGTTTTGGAGCTGCGGCCATTGGTTACATGCAGCTTAAAAGTCTGAATGATTCTACCTATACCCGCCTCTCCACAATGCGCTTACTGGCAGACTACACGTTGAACAAACAGACAGACCAGCAACTGGAGTGGAATGTCTTTACACGCGAAGAAAGATACCTGCTCAGAGGGGAACTGCGCCACCGCATTTACACAGATCGTTTTTATGGAATTGGTAACAGCAGTCTGGAAGTGAATGACGAGAAGTATGAATACTCCCTGGTAAACGCAAGGCTTGGGGCGCTGAAGAAAGTAGGCAGGCATACCTTTGCAGGTATAGATCTGCAGTTCAGCAATTACTATAACATAAAATTGCACACCGGGGAGGAATCAGGCAGCAGCATGCTTTTAACAGAGCAGATCCCCGGGTACAAGGGAGGCTTTAACAGTGGCGTAGGAGCAGTTTTCCTGTACGACAGCCGTGATAATGTTTCATTTGCCAGTAGCGGCATTCTCCTGGAGACTTCTGCCTACAGGTTTGGCAGTACCTTCGGAGGCGACTTTGACTACAGCAACTATAACATCAACTTCAGCAAGTACTTTGAACTAAAGCCTAACCACGTGCTTGGTACCAACACGTTTGTCACTGTGAACACCGGTACCACGCCACTTTACAGACTAGCTCCCGCAGGAGGTGATAAGATACTTCGTGGCTACGCCCGAAACCGGTTTCTTGACCAGAACTTTGCAGGCACACAGGTTGAGTACCGCTTTCCGGTTTACAAGCGTTTTGGCATGACAACTTTCGCTGGACTGGGAGATGTTTTTGATAAGCCTGCAGATGTAGAGTTTTCTACCTTAAAATATTCGGTGGGGGCAGGTCTGCGCTATGCCCTCAACGTGGAACAGAAACTGAATATTCGTGCCGACATTGGCTACGGCCGTGAAGGAGCGAACTTTTATATTGTTATCGGGGAAGCGTTTTAAAGCGAAGGAAGTACGGCTACATCAGAAACTCTCTTAACTTTGGGTAATCAAATATAAGAGTTATGATTTCCGGAGGATACCCGTACGCACCTTTGCTGCAGCGTCTGGTATATGTAACAGTAGTTTTCACCATTCTTTTCACAGATATAGTTTCCTCTCCACTGGCCCTGCTCGCCGGGTTGCTGGCAGGAATATTTGTAGGCAATCCTTTTCCCACTTTTTCTGCAAAAGCCTCTAAGTATGTGCTACAGATTGCTGTTGTCGGATTAGGCTTCGGCATCAACCTGCACCAGGTAATAAACACAGGACTCTCTGGTTTGCTTTATACTTTTGCTTCTCTGTTACTAACTATGCTCCTGGGGTTTGCTCTGGGAAAGAAACTAGCTGTACCTCCAAAGCTGACACACCTTATTTCATCAGGCACTGCCATTTGCGGAGGAAGTGCCATAGCGGCTGTGGCTCCTGCTATTAAAGCTGATGTCCGGGAGATATCGGTTGCCCTTGGCGTTGTATTCATCTTGAATGCGGTAGCCCTCTTTGTATTCCCTTTAATTGGGAACGCACTAAACCTGTCGCAGCAGCAGTTTGGGCTGTGGTCTGCTATTGCCATACACGATACCAGCTCTGTTGTGGGGGCTGCAAGTAGATATGGAGATGAGGCGCTGCAAATCGCTACCACGCTTAAGCTTACACGCGCCCTCTGGATAATACCGATGGTTTTACTTTCCGGTTTGTTATTTAAAGCAGGCAACACAAAAATTAAGTTTCCAGCTTTCATACTTCTGTTTGTCTTAGCCTCTTTAATGGCCACTTTTATACCTGCTCTAGCGTTCGTTATTCCCGCTATACTGTTTGCCGCTAAAAAAGGGCTACTCCTCTCCCTTTTCTTTATCGGAGTTAACTTAAATATGAGCACTCTTCGCAGCATTAGTGCGAAGCCTTTTTACCAGGGCCTTTTGCTTTGGTTGCTGGTTGCAGGCAGTTCTCTTGCTCTCATCTATTTTCTGTGATATGGCTAAGCCATTAATTTCACAGGTAAAACCCACATATTATACAGGCTGGCTACTGCCTCTGGCAAACCATGGTATGAGCACAAAGAAAGCCTGACAGCAGTGCTTTTTTATGGAACTCAGATGAAAATAATATTGTAGTGCTTATACATTACATGAAGAAATGTTCATGTTTTAGTTTACAATAAATCTTTTACCATGAGTAGCTTAAAAGTAAGGGTAGATCAGCAGAAGTTGGATAGAGCAGCTTATGTATTGAAATGTGTGGCTCACCCGGTGCGTATCAGCATCATAGACCTTTTAGAGCAACGCGAGCGGTTAACTGTAAGTGAGTTGCAGGCTGTGCTCCAGATAGAGCAGTCGCTCCTGTCACATCACCTGACCAATATGCGTGATAAGGGCATTGTGGATACACAACGGGAAGGTAAAAAGATGCATTACTTTCTAACTGATACAACCATCACTAACATTATCGATTGTATCAAAGGCTGCAAAACATTTTAGCGTTTAAAATCCTTTCCAGTATTATTAGCTTCTATCAGGCAAGCCTTGATATGAAGGTGTGTTCTGCTAACTTAGCAGCAGTGGAATGTTTATTGTAAATTAAAAACATAGCGACATGAGATCTATCTTAGCGAGTCTACTAATATCAGTTTTTCTTTTAGGGTGTACTGGTCAACAGCAAAAGACAGCTGAGGTAAAGCAGTTGTCTCCGACAGAGTTCAAAGACCAGAGAATGAGCACAAAAGCTGTACTATTAGATGTACGCACTCCTGAAGAGTTCGCCATGGGTCACCTGGAAGGGGCTTCGAACGCAGACTACCGTGGTGGAGAATTTGCCCTGGAGATGAAGAACTGGGATAAAAATAAAATCTACTACTTGTACTGTGCTTCCGGAAACCGCAGTGGCAAAGCAGCAGAACTAATGAAAGAGGCTGGCTTCAAGCACATTTATAATGTTGGCGGATTTAACGCACTAAAAGAAGCTGGACTGCCGACAGAATAATAATCCGGCAAAAACCAATCTTAAAAAGGCCCGTGCGTGTTCATCGAACTTTACGGGCTTTTATTTTTCTTACAGCGTCACTTGCAATATCCCTATATTCTGATGTATCTTGAAACGGAATCGGAGATGAAGAAGTATGCGCGTATTACACACCTCAGACTGGCACCTTGGCCAGCGCCTCGTTAACCTCGAACGTACAGAAGAGCACCAGCATTTCCTGAACTGGTTATTACAAACCATTGACCAAGAACAGGTAGACGTGCTGTTAATGTCGGGTGATGTGTTTGACAATGGTGCACCTTCCAATACTGCACTTAAGCAATACTATGATTTCCTGCGCCGTGTCTGCGCTACCTGCTGTAAACACATTATCATTACGGGTGGGAACCATGACTCCATCTCCACCCTGAATGCCCCAAAAGAACTGTTGGAGTACTTCAACATCAGAGTTATCGGGGGTGCTTCACAAGACCCGTTGGATGAACTGATTGAGCTTCGTTGTGAAGAGGGCAACCTTAAGCTTGTTGTTTGCGCCGTACCATTCTTAAGAGACAGGGATATCCGTCTCTCTGTTGCCGGCGAAACATTTGAAGAGCGGGAGAATCGTATAAAGCAGGGCATTGCCTCACACTACGAAGCTTTTGTGCCGCACATCCGGCAGTACAAAGAGCAAAGTATACCTGTTATTGCCATGGGGCATTTATTTGCCGCCGGCGGCTCAGCATCTGAGAGTGAGAAAGAAATACACGTGGGAAATCTGGGCCAGATCGGGGCGGATCAGTTTCCTGCTGATTTTGATTATGTAGCGCTTGGTCACCTGCACCGGCCACAGCAAGTAAACAGCAGGCACCACATCCGCTACTCCGGTTCTCCTATACCACTAAGCTTTAGTGAGGTAACAGACAAGAAGATCATTCTTATTCTTGACTTCGCAGATGGAAAACTGGCCGACCTGCATGAACTGGAGATACCCTGCTGCCGAAAGTTAGTGCGCTTCAAAGGATCACTTGAAAAGGTAAAGCAACAACTCGCTATTTATGACAACAGCACCTATAAACTACAGGCCTGGGCAGAGCTACAGTTAGAATTGGATGCTCCCCTACCCGACCTGAACCAACAGTTAGAGGAGGTGCTGAAGCTAAAAGAAGGAGATCTCCAGCTCCTCATTCATCGTCCGCCCATTATCATAAAGGCAGTACAAACACTGGAGCAGCAAGTTAAAGAAGAAGTAGACCTGCATTCACTACGAGAGAAAGATGTTTTCTTAAAGCGCTGCGAAAGCGCTTTCCCTGATTCTGATCATTCAGAACTATTAGCTACTTTTTCGGAGCTACTGGAGTTGATGGGCCAGGAAAAGGAAAGTTAAGATCTGATTTACTTACAGGACAACCATGAAAATCCTTTCCGTACGCTTCCAAAACCTAAACTCCCTAAAGGGAGAGCACGAAATCCGCTTTGACCGAAGCCCGCTGGCAGAAGCCGGACTGTTTGCTATTACTGGCCCAACAGGCGCAGGTAAGACTACTATTCTGGATGCAATCACCGTGGGGTTGTATGGAATGGCACACCGCCACAATACCACAAAGCCGTTGGAGTTGATGACGCGCCATACTGCAGAAAGTTTTTCCGAAGTGGAATTTGAGGCTAACGGAAAACACTACCGTTCCAAATGGCATATCCGTCGTAGCCGTGGCAGAGTGGATGGGAACATTCAGCCTGTGCACATGGAGCTGTGTGAGGTTAAGGATGACCAGCCTTTCGATTTAAAACCTAGTGAGGTACCGGGCAAAGTAGCAGAATTGTGCGGGCTTGACTACAGCCAATTTCTGCGATCCGTGATGTTGTCACAAGGTGACTTCGCCCGTTTTTTAAAAGCAGATCCGAATGAGCGCAGCAGTTTGCTGGAAAAGATAACTGACACTGGTATTTACTCTGAGATATCCAAATTCGCTTTTGAGAAGGCAAAAGCTGAACGCCAGAAACGAGATGACCTGGAGCGGAAACTACAGGACATTGAGTTGTTACCCGAAGAACAGCGGCAAGCCTACGAAACAAGTATAAAGGAACTCGCAGAACAGGAAGGGCAACTGCAGGAAGATTTAAAAACACTACAGGAACAGGTACAATGGCTACAGCAGTTAGCACACCTTAAAACTAAGCTGCAGCAAAATAAAGTAGCCTGTCAGGACCAGGAACAAAAACTATCACGACTTGAACCTGAGTTTCAGAAACTGAAAAAGCATGAGCAAGCGCATCAGTTTGTTGGTGAATTAGCTGAGATCAGAAGTGCTAATGGAAAGCTTAAAGAAGTTCAGGAACAGCTTCAGACCATTGAAAAGCGCCTGCCTGTTCTGCAAACAGAGCTAGAGCTGACAGGTAAAGTAGCTTTAGAAGCTGGAAAAGCTAAGGAGCAGCAGGAAGAGGTTCTTCAAAAATTAGAGCCACTACTGGAGCAGGTATCAAAGCTTGACCACCAGCTTATTTCTATTCGTGATAGTTATCAAAAAGATAAAACCATTTATGTCTCTTTCGAGGAGCAGCTAAAGCAAGAGCAAAACCTGCTGCAAACAAAACAGCAGGAATTAGGCAAGCTTACAAAAGAGGCAACAGCAATAAAAGCCTGGCTAGAGACTAATGCCAGCCTTCAGGACCTCCGTGAGCACTTGCCTGAGTTTCGCCAGACATTAAAAGAGGTTCAGGAGCTGGAGTTGCGCACCAAACGCTATTTACAGGAGCAGCATACACTGCAAAAGCAACAGCAGGCTGAAGCCAGCCAGATAGAGTTTTTAAAACAAACGCAGCAGCAGCAACAAGGGCTACAAAAGCAGTTTGAGGAACAAAAGCAGGAAAAGCTGAATGAGGTAAAAGCCATTCTCCTGGATAAGAGCCTGGATGAGCTAGAGCAAATAGCACAGGCACAACCTGCTATGTTGGCCAGGTTGGAACGTCTGGGTGAACTGGCACAACAGCACACACAACTACAGTTTAAACTCCAAAGTACTCATAAGGCACTGGCTCATTTTGAGCAGGAGAAAGCAGAAAATAAAGCACAGCTCCAAAAGGCGCAGCATAAGCTACAGGAGTCAACTGCCTACCTGGATGCTTTGCAGAAAATAGTAGACCTTCAAAAGCAGATACAGCAGTATGAAGAAGCCCGGCACACGCTGACAAAGGACGAACCATGTCCTTTATGTGGCTCTCAACATCATCCTTTCATTGAAGATGGCTATTCAATTAACCTGCCGGAAGAGGTACAGAAGCGTGATGCGCAACTGGCACTGGTAAAAGAGACAGAGCAGAACATCCATACCGTACAGCTCGAACTCGCTTCGCTTCAAGAAAAGATCCAAACAGCAACTTCAACCAAATCTGAATCAGAATCAGAAGCGAACCGATTAACTCAAACTTTTATGCAGGTTGCAGAAGGAGTTACGGAAAAAGTTAACATAACGGAAGAGCAAAGGCTGATTACCCTGTTACAATCGCAGCAGTCATCAGCAGATGCTATGCAAAAACGTTTGGCCCAGGCACGTCTTATTAGTCGTGCACTCGAAGAAATTAACCAAAAGCTTCAGCAAAACCGGGAAGCACTGGTACAGGCAGAAGCCAAATGCAATCAATTGCAAGCTTCTGAAAAACTTCTGCAGAACCAGCTCCTAAAGCTACAGGCTATTTTGGCTGATGAGGAGGAGCAGCAGCAGGCAAACACCCAGATGGCTACGTCTTTTGCGCTAACATACGCCTTAGAATATACTCCTGAAATACGCCAGGATCTGCTGCTAAAGCTGGAGAATAAAGCAACTGCCTATATCCAGAAGCAGCAGGCACTGGAAAGTATGCGGGAAAACTACATTGAAGTAAAAGAACAGGTAAAGAACCTCGAGGCAAACATAAAGAACAAGGAGAAAGAGCTACAAAAGCGCCAGGAGGTTTTAAAAGAACTTCACCAAAAATTAACGTTACTCAAGGAAGAACGGCTAAAGCTTTTTGGAGAGAAAGACACACAGCAGGAACGGCAACAGGCACAACAGGAGCTTCGCAGACTTATAAACCAGGCTGAGGAGGCTCGTTCTAAGCACCAGCAAAAACAACAGGAGTTAAAAGAGGCACAGGCCAGGCAAACTGAATGCCAGTCCAAACATCAGCAGAACCTATCTGTTTTAGATGAATTGAAAAACGGCCTGCTTCGGATACTGCAGCAAAAGGGTATCGAAACAATAGAGGTACTTAGCCAGATGCTGCTGGAGCGCGATGAAGCCGACAGACTTGCTAACCTCAAAGCTCATACTGAAAAGCAGTTAACAGAACTAAGGAAATCTCTTAGCGATGTGCAGCACGAACTGGAACAAACAGAAGCAAGAAAGCTTACTGAGGATAGCAAAGAAAACCTGCAAAACCAGCTACAGCTTAAGTCTGAGAAGCACCGGGAACTGATTGCACAGCGTGCCCGCCAACAGCAGCTACTAGAGCAGGATTCGGAGCAGCGTGAGAAGAATAAAGAACTTGCTGTGCAAATCAAAACACAACAGCAGGTGTACCACCGCTGGTCACAGCTTTCAGATTTGATTGGTTCTGCAGAGGGAACCAAATTCAGTCGTTTTGCACAAGGTCTTACCTTGGCCAGATTGGCAGAACTAGCTAACCGGCATCTAAAGAAACTGAACGATCGCTACCGAATCCTGAAGAGTGCAGAGGAGGACCTGGAGCTTTTGATCGTTGATACATACCAGGCAGAGGCGATACGCCCGATGAATACGCTATCGGGTGGCGAAAGCTTTTTGGTAAGCTTGGCACTTGCACTAGGGCTCTCCGATCTTGCAGGCCGTCGAACACAGATAAACTCACTTTTCATTGATGAGGGTTTCGGAACGTTGGATGCGGAAACGCTTGATGCTGCTATTTCCACTTTGGAAAACCTGCAGGAAAGCGGTAAAATGATAGGTATTATTTCGCATGTAGAGGCACTGAAAGAGCGAATCTGCACACAAATTAAAGTACAGCGGCAGGCAGGTGGAATCAGTAAGATAGAGGTTAGATAACTATTCATATTTCATCTACCTGGCTTGTGCAGGTTAAATATTTTATTGCACAATTTCATTTAAACAAAAAATTGATTGAGCCTGAAAATCATTAAAACCTTATATTCAGCTCAAGAATAGCATAAATAAAATATTATTCTAAAAATGCTATGCTAACTATTTTAATTGCACTATATTTGAGCGTAACATAGTGCAAATGAGATACCTCCTTCTACTAGGTTTTTTTCTAATTTGGGGAAAAGCCTACACGCAAACTGATAAAATAAGAGAGATAGAATCTCAATTGGAGGCAACATCTGACTCTAATGAGCAGGTTCTTCTATTATGCGAACTCAGCAGGCTTCACTTTAACACCTCCGTTAGCACTTCTATTGCCTATGCCAGCAAAGCTGTTCAACTAGCTGAAAAGATAGACTACCCAACCGGGCTGGCCCTTGCTTATAATAGTATTGGAATTGCCTATGATAAGGCAGGGGAATATAACAGTGCGGCAGAATACTACTTTATGTCTCTTAAGATTCGTGAAGAGCTTAAAGACTCCATAGGGCTTTCTGCTAGTTACAATAACATTGGCTCCCTTTATAACATCCAAAACAATTTTGAGAAGGCAACAGAGTTCTACCTGAAGTCCCTGGACATTGCCCTCGCTCTTAGGGATTCTGTTTCTATTGCAAAGTCATATAATAACCTCGGCAGTATTTATCAGAAGAAAAATGACCTGAAAGAAGCGCTCAACCATGTATTAAAAAGCCTGCACCTGAAGCAAAAGCTAAGGGACAATGAGAGTGTTGTTCTGGGGTTAAATAATGTTGGTTACCTCTACTCAGAAATGGGGGAATGGGACAAAGCTATTTCTTTTCATAAAAGAGCTCTGGAAATGCTAACCCCACAGGACAGCTCTCTTAACAAAGCATATTCTCTTTACGGGTTGGCACAAGCCTATTTATTCGGTGGCTTTCCGGAACTGGCCCTCCCTTATGGGTTAAGAAACTTAGAAGTAGTTAAGAGCATCGATTCTAAAGACGAAATCCGAATAGGGGCTGAGTTACTTAACTCTATTTATCAACAACTGGGGGATTATAAAAATGCACATCGTTATCTAACGATGCACACTCAGTATAAAGACAGCGTTAACACAACTGAAGCAGACACCAAAATAGCAAAGCTACAACTGCAGTACGAGAAAGAAAGAGCCGAACAGGAAAACAAGCTGCTAAAAGTTGAGCATAGCTTACATGAGCAGGAAATTAAACGTAAAAATTCACTTCAGTACTTCACAATTGCTCTATTGCTAATGGCAGTTGTTTTAGCTGCTGTGTTCTTTGCAGGGCGTCAACGGCTCCACCGGGTTAATGGTCTGCTAAGGCAGAAAAACAGAGATGTTTTAGAACATAGCGCTGCTTTAGCTCAGAAGCAGGAAAAATTAAAAGAGCAATCTGCGCTCTTACAACAGCAAAAAGCTGAGCTTGAAAAACTGAATGATGTAAAAGACAGGCTGTTTTCCATAATTGCCCATGACCTTCGCGGTCCGTTGGTTACACTTAAGGGTTTGTTGCATGTCTTCTCTAAAGGCGCTGTACCTCCTGAGAAGATGAGCACCTTCCTGGCTACTATAGAAAAATCGCAGCAGAGTTCACTTTGGCTTCTCGATAACTTATTGCTTTGGACGAAAGCGCAGATGAATGGACTGAAGATGGAACCTGAAGAAGTAAAAGTCTTCAGACTGGTTAACCAGAACATCAAGTTACTCCAGCCACAGGCAGAGCAAAAAGGCATAAGCCTAACCTCTACTGTGGATTCGGAACTACGGCTTTTCGCTGACAAAGAAATGACCGACCTTGTTTTAAGGAATCTCATCTCCAATGCCATTAAATTCTGCAAACAAGGAGATGCCATTCAGGTAATGGCAGAGAAGAAGCCTGATTATGTAACGGTAAAAATAACAGATACAGGCATTGGTATACTACCTGAGAAGTTGAGCTCCCTATTTTCCGGCCACAGTAACAACAGTAGCCCGGGAACAGCAAATGAAAAAGGAAGCGGCTTAGGGTTACAGCTCTGCAAGTACTTTATTGAGCAGAATGGGGGCCAAATTTGGGCTGAAAGTGAATTAGGCGAAGGTAGTTCTTTCAGTTTCAGACTACCAGCATTAAAACCGCAAGAAGAGATTACACAGGTTGCTGAGGAAGCAAAATTAGAACTGGCTTAGTCTGAGCCTACCTCCTACCTTCTCTTCATCACCAACCTTACCACTATTGTTTATTTTCCTGAAAAGTAGCCATACCCTGTGGGTGGAACTTTCAGGGCAGAATATATATTTATCTAGAGAATTAACCTTACTACCCACAAAAATTTACTATTCATCTATTTAGTAGGCCCGCTTCGGCTTATTATTTTATATTAGCTTCTTCAAACTAAACCTAACGCTTCTTTATGCACCAAACTTTGTACAACACAAAAAGCCGATGGAAAAAATCGCTTTTAGTGCTTTGTTCACTTGGCCTGATGATCAGCCCTGCCATGGCGCAGGATACAGCCAAAACTGAGAAGGACAAAGAGAAAAAGGACAAGAAAGACCTTCCGCTGGAAGGTACACGCAAAGTCAAAATTAACACTACCGAAGGCTCCTGGCTAGCCATTGATGTAAGTCCGGATGGTAACCAGATTGTATTCGATATGCTTGGCGACCTGTACCTGCTTTCTATAAAGGGAGGTAAGGCAGAGCAATTGACATCGGGAATGCAGTTCGATACCCAGGCAAAATTCAGCCCGGATGGTAAGTCAATTGTTTTTGTTTCTGACAAAGACGGTGCGGACAACATCTGGACTATGGATCTAGCTACAAAAAAGACAAAGCAGATCAGCAAAAGTAAGAATGATAACTTTCAGGCTGCGGAGTGGACGCCAGATGGGGAATATATCGTTGCATCTAAAGGGCGCCGAAACCTAAAGCTGCACCTGTATCATAAAGATGGTGGTTCCGGAGCTGAATTAATCAGCAAGCCTGATAACCTGAAAACGGTAGAACCTGCTTTTGGCAAGGATAGCCGCTATATCTGGTTCGCACAGCGTAACGGTGCCTGGAACTACAATGCACAGCTGCCACAGTACCAGCTTGCTACTTACGATCGTGAAACAGGTGACGTGGATGTAAGAACTTCCCGTTATGGTTCTGCCTTTACTCCTACCCTTTCTCCTGATGGAAACTGGCTGGTGTATGGTACGCGCCATAACGATAACACAGGGTTGGTTGCACAGAACCTGAAAACCGGTGACGAAAAATGGCTCGCATACCCTGTACAACGTGATGAACAAGAGTCTATTGCTCCACTTGGTGTGTTACCTGCTATGTCGTTTACTCCAGACAGCAAGAATCTGGTAGCTTCTTACGGTGGTAAGATCTACAGCATACCTGTAGCTGGTGGCGATGCAAAGGAAATTCCTTTTCAGGTAGATGCAGAACTTGAAGTAGGCCCTAAGCTCGACTTTAAATTCCCAATCTCTGACGAGAAGATGATGACCGTAACTCAAATCAGAGATGCGGCTGTATCGCCTAACGGAAAGCAGATTGCCTTTACTGCACTGGACAGGCTTTATGTAATGGATTATCCGGGTGGTACTCCTAAACGTCTGACAACAGCAGACCATACAGAGGCACAGCCTGCCTGGTCGCCAGATGGAAAGCAAATTGCTTTTGTTACCTGGGATGAGAAAACAGGTGGTTCTATTTATAAGCTTAACGCTAACGGGAAAGGGAAGCCTTCTAAAATAACAGTTGAGAAGGCTGTGTTCCAGGACCCTGTTTGGTCACCGGATGGCAGTAAGATTGTTTTTGTAAAAGGCTCTGCACAGGCATATCGTGAGGCTACAGGACCTGGAGCATTTGCTTCCAGGCAAAGTATAAATTGGGTGTCTGCTAAAGGCGGTGAGACCAATTATGTTACCAAAGCTGATGTAGGTGCCAACCCGCACTTTGTAAAAGGTGATGACCGCATCTACCTGTACAATGGCTCTGACGGCCTGATCTCTATCCGATGGGACGGGACGGACAAGAAATCTTTCCTGAAAGTAAAAGGTATTACGACCTACGGTTCTGTGGAAGACATGATTGAGGAGGAAATGAACCATAACATGCACCTGGAAGAGCGTGAGCCACAGCAGAAGCCATCGACTGCTTCTACAGTTATCAAGGCTCCTGTAGGTGATAAGGCGCTTGCACTGATCAACAATGAGATCTATGTGGTGACAATACCTGTAACTGGTGGTGAGACTCCTACTATCTCTGTGGCTGATGTATCAAGCTCAGCTTTCCCTAGCTGGAAATTAACTGAGATCGGTGGTCAGTTCCCAAGCTGGTCTGCTGACGGTAAAACTGTTTACTGGTCAATCGGTAATGGTTTCTTTGCCTACAACCTGGATGAGGCGAAAGCCAGACAGGAAGAACTGGAGCGTAAAAAAGAAGCCGAAAAAGAGAAAGCCAAAGCTGAAAACGGCAAGTCTGAAGAAAAGAAAGACGACAAGGCCAAAGAAGAGAAGAAGGACGAAGGTTATAAGCCTGTAGAAACGAAGATAGCGATTCAGGTACCACGTGACATTCCGCAAGGCACCATCCTATTGCAGGGCGCGCGCATCATTACCATGAAGGGCGATGAAGTGATCGAGAATGGTGACATCCTGATCGAAAACAACCGCATCAAAGCTGTTGGCGCAACCGGAACATTAAATGCTCCTAAAGAAGCTAAAATAGTGGATGTAAAAGGGAAGACCATCACGCCTGGCTTTATCGATACGCACGCACACATGTGGCCGCGTTGGGGAGTGCATACTAACCAAGTATGGATCTACGCTGCTAACCTGGCTTACGGCGTTACCACTACCCGCGATCCGCAAACTGCCACTACTGATGTGCTGACATATGCTGACATGGTAGATGCCGGTAAAATGATTGGCCCACGAGTTTATTCTACGGGACCTGGTGTTGGTTACTGGGCTTACAACCTGAAGAGCTTAGACCATGCCAAGCAGGTACTGAAGCAGTACTCAGAATACTATAACACAAAAACAATTAAGATGTACCTGGTGGGTAACCGCCAGCACCGTCAGTGGGTCATCATGGCAGCTAAAGAGCAGGGCTTATTGCCAACGACAGAAGGTGGCCTAGACTTTAAACTGAACATGACGCAGGCAATTGATGGATACCCAGGTCATGAGCACTCGTTCCCAATCTATCCACTGTACAAAGATGTGGTTGATTTCGTAGCGAAAACAGAAATGACCTATACACCAACACTGCTTGTATCTTATGGTGGTCCCTGGGCTGAGAACTATTACTATGCGACAGAAAATGTACTAGGTGATAAAAAACTGAACTACTTTACTCCGAAAGCTGAGCTGGATGCCAAAGCAAGACGCAGACCAGGCTGGTTTGCTAAAGAAGAGCATATCTTTGAGCGCCACGCTGAGTTCGTAAATGATCTTGTAAAAGCTGGTGGTCTGGCTGGTGTTGGATCTCATGGCCAGCTGCAGGGATTAGGCTACCATTGGGAACTTTGGTCTGTACAGTCTGGTGGCATGAGCAACCTGGATGCGCTTAAAACAGCTACTATCCTTGGTGCAAGAGGCTTAGGCTTAGATGGTGACCTTGGTTCTATCGAGGGCGGAAAACTGGCTGACCTGGTTATCATGGATCAGAATCCGCTGGAGAACATCCGCAATACAAACACCATTAAATATGTGATGCGCAATGGTCGACTGTATGATGCCAGCACACTGGATCAATTAGCGCCAACAAAGCAGGAAGCTCCTTCTTTTGATTGGCACAGTGCCATGCCTGTAGGTGTTCCTGGTATTCAGGAATAAATAATCATCATACCTAAAAAAAGCCCTTCAGCCTGCTAAGCTGGAGGGCTTTTTTCTTTACATGCACTAATCCTGAAAACTCACCGTATCTATACAGAAACTAATAAAACATACCATGAAGAAACTCTTATTCAGCCTGCTAGTAGGTGCAACAACCTGTTTGACGGTAGCTTGTGGAGAAAATACTGGAGATAGAGATGAAGAAGGTGATATACCTGTATCGGTAGATGACCCCAGAGCTCCAACTGTAGCTCCCGGCAAACCCACTACAGATATAGGGGCTGGTCTTGAAGACTCTCTACAAGAGAACAATCAAGCTGTTGACAGCCTGTAGCTCTTTGGCTTACTGGCTCTTTTACTTACAACCATTGATTAAATTTGACACCTCTTTAAACTTTTTCATCAGGGATAGTACTTTTGTATTTAAACATCCAATATATGAGAGAGCTTACGCTTCACCTGCTTAGTGCATTAATGTTAATAACCACCCTCTCCTGCCAGAGCGACCGCAAAGATGCGCAGGAACAGTTCAGGGACCGCCAGCAAGCTATACTTGAGCGTGAAAAAGGTGAGGACACAGAGCAGGCCATTGGAGGAGAAGAAATTGCTGTTATAAAGGATTCTCCTGTTGTCGAAGAACCATTATCACAGCAACCAGCTTCTACCGCCGGAGACAAAGTAGTTGGGGTAAAAGATGGAGATACCGTTGTCTTGCTTCGGAACGGTGAAGAGTTAACAGTCCGCTTGTTTGGTGTTGATACACCAGAAAAAGCCCAGGCATATGGCCAAAGGGCGAAGCAATTCACTTCTGACCTTGCCTTTGGCAAGCAAGTGCGTCTGCTGGTTCACAACAAAGACCGCTATGGCCGAACAGTGGGTACTATTATACTTCCTAATGGAAAGAGCCTGAACGAGGAGCTAATTAAAAATGGCTATGCCTGGCATTACAAGGCTTACTCGAATGATAAAAACTTAGCGAACGCCGAAGCTGACGCCCGCAGGTTCAAGCGAGGGCTATGGCAGGATCCTAATCCTGTTGCTCCATGGGATTACCGCAAAGAAAAGCGCAGTAAAAGCAATGCTTTAGAGCCTGCGGTAGCGGTAACACCCGTGCCTAAAGGCGCAACCAAACGTACTGTTTACCTATGCGATAGCAGTGGTTCAGCAGTATATCATGTAGATAAATCCTGTTCTGTTTTAAAGCGCTGCAAAGCTGAAGTGTTAACGGTAACAGAGGCTGCAGCTATACGTGAATTTGGAAGGAGGTTAGATAAAACCTGTAGCAAACAGTAATATTTTTTATAATTTTGGCCTGACTACAAGCTTTAAAATAATGACTCTTACCCTTACCAAACAGGCTGCATCTACTTTAAAAACTGCAGCAATTGTTATAGCTCTGTTTTTCGGAACTATCGCTTGCCAACAGCAGAAAACTGAAAACGAGGAGATACCAGCTCCTGCCCCAACCGAGGCTAATGCTTCCTTAGTGTCTGAAAAGAGACCCGCTCCCACCTTTTTTATCATTCCAAAAGGAATGGAGAAGAAGCGTGTGTGGATACTAGAGGATAGCCAGTCGGATATTTTTCACCTAAAGCACGATTGCCCTGTTTTGGTAACAGGTAAAGGAAAAGGCTCTTTCAGAAACCTTACGATGCACAGAGCTATAGAAGAATATGGCCGGTATAACTGCCAGGAGTGCAGCAAGGACCTCAACCATATTTTCGACGAAGATATGGTTCGTATGAGCGAATAAATAAAAAGAGCTTTACCGTCCTCCGGTAAAGCTCTTTTTATTTATTGCTTTTTGTGCCCTTGCAGCACCAGTAGTGGCACCTCAGCCTGATAGGTCATTTTTTCAGCAAGACTCTGAGAGAAAAGCTGCCGCAGGAATCCCTTCTCTCTTCTTAAAATAGCTAAAATACTTCCGTTCTCTTTCTGGAAATAATCTTTCAGCCCTTCATCCCGATGTCTGCTTACTACTTCTTCAAAGCGCATGGGTACATCAGGATAAGCTTGTTTAATACTATTCCAGAACTTCTCACCCTCTGCCCTGCTCTCAGAACTGGCTTCCTTTACTACATGCACTACATCAATGTTAGCCCCGAACAGGCTCCCAAAATCTACGACTTCAGTCATTGCATCTTTGTGGTCGGAAGTATAATCAACCGCATACACTATTTTTGTAATATCAGCCCACTCGGCACTAGCAGGTATGGATAATACGGGACATTTTACCTCCTCAATCACAGCTTCAGTATTGCTTCCAATTAGAATCTCCTCTACTGTGTTGTCGCAGCCCGTGGTGCCCATTACCACCAGGTCATAACCTTCCCGCTTTGTCAAATGCTCCGTGACATCTGTTAGCAAAGCCTCCTTTAGCACATAGTCACAGGTAAACTCCCCACCACGGTTAGCTCCGTACTTTTCCTCTATAACCATGCATTGTGCCTTCAGCTTTTCACCTGCATCCCGCATCTGCTCTCCTAGCAACTCACTTGCCACTAAAGCAGTTTCTGAGGTATCTACAATAGGCAGATGCACAACATGTATCAAAGTAAGGTGAGCACCGGCACGCTTGGCAATATGTGTGGCATACTCCACTGCTTTTGATGCTGTTTTGGAAAAGTCGGTAGGGCAAAGAATCTTTTTCATTTTTAGGTTTGGCTTGAATAGTGTGAAGCTCAATTATATCACGTTTTTACAATGTATACGAGATACTGCAAAAGAGATAGAAATTATCCACTCTAAAAATGACTTTTGCCACTTTATCAATAATAACCAAGGTTTAGAAGCAGGGCTAGCTCCCTTTATTCAGTTCTTTTATTTCTTTCCAGGTCCAGTTGTACTTTGGCTCAATGTCCTTATATACCTTATGATAAAATTCTGCCACGACCTTTTGTAGCACATCAGGCTTTATGGAGGAAGAAAATATCTGCCTCTCCGTTGGGTTAGCATACATCTCTGAACGCTTCAACAGGTCACCGTTCAAACGGAGAAGTGGTCCGGTATCGGTAATGGAGTTATAAGTCCATCGGTAACCGGATTCTTCAAGTTCATTAAGCTTATCAGCGAGTGGCCCCATATTGATTCGAGGCAACGTGGGCCGAGAAGTGATGTCTACCCAGGTAGTATACTTGTACTCAAGTTCATAGCGGTTTTGCTCGTAGCAGGTTAATACTATATCGAAGCCTCGGGTACGGCTGAATAAGGCATAGTAGTGAAGGGGGTGAGGCGTATCAATTATGATTAGGCCTGACTCCGGATGCCGGGTTAGCTTTGTGTCTGGTTTGTACATATCCCGGTAACCAAGCAGTACGCTGCCCACCTCTTCTTCCCATGCTCCTTTTTCCCAGTCCGGATCCTGCAGAACCCTGCTAAACTCCCTTAAGAAATATCTGAATTTCGCGGTACACTGTTCTGTTTCCTTTTCCTCCATCTCATCAGCTTCGAAAGGGCGGTAGAACAGTTCCTGTTCTTTAGCATTTATCCAGCACACCAGTTTTAGAGCCTCACCAGCAAGCGGGTGATTTAGATCCAGCTCTCTAAAGTCACCTATTAGAGCCATCTGCCGCAGCAATTCTTCATTATCAAGCGCTTTACCAGGGTTCAGCAATGCCCACACCCCTACAAAACCATCAATGTCAAAGTGATTGGCTGTAACATAAGGAAGGTTTAATTCTGGCAGGTTCTGGCGCAGGGCATTTAAAACGATGGCAGCACTCGTATCATCACGTACGGTGGCAGGTGTTGGAGCGCCTTTCCAGTGCGACAGCATAAACCCATTCGGATGGGTGCTATCTACTATAATGGCTTTATGATTCTTTACCTCTGAAAAGGGCAGGTAAACTCGTTCTTGCATAGCATAAAGTTAAAGAGAAAAGCGACTGTAGGGCAAAGCCCGTTCAACTTTTGTGACATAGCAACTTACCTTTTTCTACTCCGCCTGTTTGAGATACGCTCAATACGCTTCCCTTTTACCCACTTCAGGTATTTCTGGAGCGGCTCCGCCTGCTTTAGTGCGGGAATTGAGTTAAAATTTACTGCCAGCTCTCGGTTACTTAAGCTTAAATGGATTGTACTATGGCATGGCTGGCACAGTTCGGCGGTAGGCCCATAGCGCCCGCCTTCTTCACGTGGTACCAGGTGATGCCGGGACAAGCTATGTACATCACGCTCACAAAGTTCGCATATTAATTCTTCCTGCTTTTTTGCCATTCCTTTTATCCGTCATATCCTCGTTATTTTAACAGATAGACAATAAATTGGGTTTAAAGCACGTCAGAAAAGTATCTTAAAAAAAGTTTGAAGAGAATAAATGTAAAGACACAGCTACGATACGGATTAAAGCAGCTGAAGCGTTTGTTGCTTTTTAGAAATGTAAGCCATCTTTAATGGTGTGAGAAAAGTAACCGTTACCGCTTTTCAAAGTCTGCAGTGCCTCCCGCAGTTCCTCTGGTTCAGAGCTTTTTAACAGATATCCGTGTACACCCTCTTCCAGCAGCTTTTCCACCAAAGATTCCTCTCCATACATGGATACTACCAGAACCTTTACGTCGGGATATTTGCTCAAGAGATAACGGGAAGTAGCAATTCCATCCATCTCCGGCATCTCCAGGTCCAGCATTACAACATCAGGAAGATTTCCCTCTATTTTCTCTATTAGCTCGGCACCGTTACCTGCATCTGCAATAACAGTAATCTCAGGATACGTTTTCAGTATCTCCAGCACGCCTTTCCTGAACAGGGTATGGTCATCTGCGACGGCAAGTGTAAGTGCCTGAAAATGCATAATATATACAAAATATTCCGATACAAAATTAGGAAATAGGAACAGAAATAAAAGCTTTTGCTCCTTTATTTGGTGAAGACTCAAAAATTAAACTACCTCTTAATAAAGCGACTCTCCCTTGTAGGTTCATCAGGCCAAGACCTTCTTTACTGTTCCCCCGCTCCTGCAAGTTCTCCTGGTAAGAGAATCCTCTCCCGTTATCGGTGTATTCCAGTAGTAACTGCTCTGCCTCAAAAACCAGATTAACTTTTATAAGCGAGGCACCTGCATGTTTCAAAGTATTGTTAAGCAGCTCCTGTACTACCCGATATAGAAAAAGCTCTATTTTAGGATCTGTACGCCTATTGTTATCATTGCAATTAAATTCAAAGGCTATGTCAGAAGAAAGCGGTACAGCACGCTTGAGAGACTCGATAGCCTGTGGCAGTCCCATTTTCTCCAGCACTACAGGCATAAGTTCATGCGATATTCGCCGCACACTGCCTATTACTTCATCCAGCAGCTTCTTAACTTCGGCTCCACTGCTTTTGTCTTCCAGTTTTGTGTTAAGCTGGTGCACATTTAGTTTAACTAAAGCCAGCATGGCACCCACATCATCATGCAAATCGCGGGCAACCCTTCTTCTCTCATCCTCCTGTGCCTGCACCGTAGCATCTAATATCTGGCGCTGCTTTGCCTCCTGCAACTGCCTTAGGTTCTCCTGGTGCTGCAACATTCTGCGCTGATATAGAAACACGAATCCGATAATGCCGAAAGCAAGTGCTAACAACACGGGAGTAATTATGAAAACCGGTGTATAAACGTTCATCTGAGAGGTGTTCTTTTCAGCACTAATATTAAGCTAAGATGATACAGGAGCATCAAAGCATATAAAACAGAGATGCACATACGTGCCGTGTCATAGGATACAGCTAAAGCAGGATTAAACATGGCATAAGACATTGTAGCACCCACCTTGTAGATCAACAGAAAGCAGCACAGCATGAAAACAGGATCCTGGTCCAGGTAAGTTATCTGCATATCATTGGCTACTTTATAAAAATACAGCAGAATCAGAACAATCAGCAAAGAGTTCTCAATCATTATAGCAGTTGTATTTATTTGCCTATATCCGTCACCATAAAAGGCGTTCCAGATACTGAACAAAGTAAACACAATTGCAAAAAGCGCCACACCCTTTTTGAATACAGGCCTGCTGAAACTGCGATAAAATATAACTGATAGCGTACCATACTCCAGCACAGCGGAGAAGTGTGATGCCCAAAGGTTATTTGTTGTTCCCAACATTACAGGTATGTATCCCATAGCCTGCATGACCACAATAATGAAAACATACACGAAAAGTAATCTAAAAAGAGGGCTTTTGTGTTTGAATGCCAATAGAATAGCAGCCAGAAAAGGTACTACAGAACTTAATGAGGCGACCTCAACCAACCAAGGGTAAATCTTCCGAAGAAAGAATTCCATTAGCCGTTTAGTTCACTCACTACACAGTCAGGGGGGCATAGTTTACCACTGTCAGCAACTGTTCCCTCTACCATATCCTCCCCCTCAGCGTTGGCTCCAACTAAAACCAGCTGTCTTTGTCCTCTCCCATCACGAGCATGATAGATGCGGATGCCCATACAGCCCGGCTGATCTAAGATCTTCTGAAGAATATCTTTACCATAAAAGTGCCCCTTAATTACAACACCGTTTTCACCTGCAGCTGCGTTTCTACGATAATTCGCTGTCCAGGAGGCAGCCTGGTCCAGCGCTATAGGTGCACCTTCGGTTCCATCAAATCTAGGCATGATTGTTTATGTTAGTTGTGTGATGCTTTAAATATATTGAAATATGTATTTATAAAAAATCTCATCTTGATGTAAATCTACCAGTGCAACAACTCTTGTCCTATTAGTCGTAAAAGAGGAATAACAAATTGCCCAACATAACAGACTATGGCAAAAAAATCATTCCAGGAGATTATCAACAGTCCAGGCATGCCTGTGCTCGTAGATTTTTACGCCGACTGGTGCGGACCATGTAAAACCATGAATCCGGTAATCCAACAGTTAGCCAGCGAGTACAATGGTAAACTTAAAGTAGTTAAGGTGAATATTGATAGCAATCAGGCAGCTGCATCTCAATTCAGAGTACAGGGTGTGCCCACTTTCATCCTTTTCCACAAAGGCCAGCAAGTATGGCGGCAGTCAGGAGCCATGCCTGCCCATCAGCTCTCACAGGTAATCCAGCAGTATCTTTAGGCATTCATGATTTTTAGTTGAAGGCTGAAAGTGGTTTCTCCGGGTTGCGAGCTAACACGGATAGAACCTCCGTGCTGGCGCATGATCTGCTTGGAGAGACTTAACCCAATGCCAGAACCTTTCTTTTTGGTGGTGTAAAATGGAATAAAGATCTTATCGAGTACATCTTCCGGAATTCCTGGTCCATTATCTGTAATATCGATGCGCATCCTGTCCTTATCGTGCTCCGACAAGTAAGCTGTCAACTCCACACAAGGTTGCTCCACAGCCTGGCAGGCTTCCATCCCATTTTTAATCAGGTTAATGAGCACCTGCTCTAGTTGCTCTTCATCCGCCATCACAGCTATTTTCTCATCAGGAAGATACATTTTCAGGCTTACTTTATTCGATTCCATCTGAGAACGCAGCAACTGGTGCACATTACGCAACAAGCTACTGATCACAACAGGCCGTAATTCTGAAAGAGGCAAACGCATCAGGCGTCGGTAGTTCTTAACAAAGCTCTGCATCCCTGTGCTCCGTCTCTCAATTGTGTGGAGAGCGTCCTGCATATCCTGTAACACCTCTTCGTCCAGATTTTCTCCTGCCTTGTACTTCTCTACCTCCTGCTCTAAGAGATCTGATACAGTGGAAGTAAGGGAAATAACCGGGGTAACAGAGTTCATTATCTCATGCGTAAGCACCCTGATTACTTTCTGCCAGGTCTGTAGCTCCTGTTCCTCCAACTCCGACTGAATGTTCTGAAACGTAACTGTTTTAAGTTTACGCCCCTGTGACACCATCTCTGTTACATGCACGTTTACAAGCAGCTGGTCCTGCCCGAGCTGCACTGTCACAAGGGCCTTTTCATTGTGCCCGGTTGTTCTGAGAGCATGCACTAAGTCATGACTTACCCGCTCCAGCGCTTGAATATTTTTAAGGTAGGGGACATGAAACATCTCCTTCGTTACCTGGTTTACCAGCCGTATATCCCCTTCTTCCTCGAAGGTAATTATACCTACCCCAACCTGCTCTACAATAGTCTGCAAGTAATGGTAATTTGCCTGCTCTCTTGTCTTTACTTTTTGAAAAGCCTCGGATATTTCATTAAAACTTTGATAAAGCTTATGGTATGAGGACGTCTTACTCTTAGTAGCAAAGCGCTGTGTAAAGTCAGAATGACGCATTGCTTCCAGAAAACTGCTTAAATCACGGTTCGTGCGCTCTACAAAATACAGAAGATCATATACCTGGAAGAGTACCAGCAGAAGCAGGCAAAAAGCAGTTACATACCAGTCTGTGCGGTATAAAATAAGCAGCAATGCCACTATTACCACAATCAGTAGTAGCAGACGAAAAAGCAGGTTGAGCCGAAAGCTATTATAGACCATGCTTCTCTATCCTTCTATAGAGGGCAGTGCGGGTAATGCCAAGCTCTTTCGCGGCATGTGTAATATTGCCGGAGTGTTTTACCAGTGCTTTCTGCACCATCATTTTCTCAAGGGCCTCTAAGGTATATTCATTTTCTGAAAAGACCTCCACCCTCTGGCTATGCTGTGGCGCCCCACCTGGTGCCAGGTAAAAATCGTCAGGGTGTAGTTCATCTCCGTCACAAAGAATAACAGCGCGTTCCATGGCATGGTCCAGCTCGCGAATATTACCTGGCCAGTGGTATTCACTTAAACGCCTAATCGTACTGCTGCTGATGCCAAGATTTGGCCGGTCATATTTCTCGCAATACACGCGCAGAAAGTGCTCTATCAGCAATTTAATATCCTCCCTGCGCTCGCGGAGTGGTGGCAAGTGTATTTCGACGGTATTTATCCGATAAAGTAAGTCTTGCCTGAAGGCTCCCTCCTTTACCATGTCGTATACCGGCATGTTAGTGGCACATATCAATCGTATGTCTATAGGCCTTGGCTTATTAGTGCCTAACCTGACTACCTGCCGGCTTTGCAACACGGTTAGCAACTTTGCCTGCAAAGAGTGAGAAAGGTTTCCTATTTCATCCAGAAATAATGTCCCGCCTGTTGCTGCTTCAAGCCTGCCAATCCTATCCTCTTTTGCATCTGTAAAAGCTCCTTTTGCATGGCCAAACAACTCACTTTCGAACAAGGTTTCGCTTACAGCTCCCAAATCTACCTTCTCAAAAGCATTATCAGCTCTTTTGGATTTACGATGCAGTGCCCGCGCTGCAACTTCTTTTCCTGTGCCATTTTCACCTAATATCAACACATTCGCCTCTGTACGGGCTACTTTATCAATAGTCTGGTATACACGTTGCATCGCCGGCGAAACTCCAATAAATCCGTCATAATGGTAGGCGGTGTTATTGTTTTCAGCGGATTCGGCACTACGCTTCTTCAAGCCTAACTTGTTCTGACAGGCAGTCCTGAGTATTGCCAGCAGCTTATCGTTCTGCCATGGCTTTAACACAAAATCAGTTGCCCCCTCCTTCAGTGCTCTTACAGCCATCTCTATGTCTCCATAGGCAGTCATGAGTATAACCTGAGTTTTAGGAGATAGCTGCAAAATCTGCTTTAGCCAATGAAACCCTTCTTTACTGGAGGTTGCACCTGTGCTGTAATTCATATCCAGCAGCACAACATCAAAATCAGTTTCTTGTAGCAGGCCAGGTATCCGATAAGGGTCAGAAGTTGTGATAACAGAGGCAAAATGTTGCTTTAGCAGCAATTTACCAGCCAACAGAATGTCTTCTTCATCATCAACCAATAGTATCTTACACGGGTCTTTACTCATATTTCCTTCAGAGCATTAATTAAAAGCATATATGTAAACTTACGTTTTTTTAGTTATAAATATCCAGTACGTCCGCTAAGTATACGCATACTGTTCCACACTTAAAACAGATGTTTACCCACCTTTCTCTAAAGACTGTTCGCTAGCAGACACTTTAGTGTCCGTAAACGAACAACCTACTCCCGAACCCAGCTCCAACACCAATCATAAAACACTGTTAATCAACACATTAACTTTAGTGGCACACTTATTGGCATTCACTTGCCAAGACTATGAAAAAAGCTATACTTACCACTTATAAATCACTATGGATCGCGTAATTGAAAAGAAAAAGTATACTCCAAAAAAGATTATCCTCATCGCCGGAGGAGCCCTTGTGCTTGTGCTTATTATCTACAACCTGCTTTTCGCAGAGCACACTTCTAAATTGAATGTGGACAGTGAGCGTGTAACCATCGGAAATGTGCAGGAGGGTATGTTCCAGGAGTTTATTGCGGTTGACGGCTCTGTGGAACCTCTTAACACGTTCTTCCTAGATATTACAGAAGGAGGCCGTGTAGATAAGATTTATACAGATGATGGCCGAATGGTGCAGAAGGGTGATACGATCTTAAAGTTATCAAATACAACGCTCCAGATCGACTTCATGACCCGTGAGACACAGCTTTATGACCTCATGAACGAGCGCCAGAACTCAGAGATCACCATGAAGCAGGACCTGATCAGAAAAGAGAATGAACTTGCTGAGATAGACTACAGCCTTGCACTTGCCAAGCGAAAGTACGAGCGCAATAAAATGCTTATAGCTGAGAAGGTAATTCCACAGGAGGAATTTGAAGCTTCTAAAGATGAATTCAACTACCTGAGCAAGCGCAAGACCCTGGCTGATCGCTCTGTGAAGCAGGATGCTAAACTGATGGATGACCGCTTAAAGCAGCTTGACGAGTCTATCAAAAGGATGGAGGCAAACATCAACATGGCTCGCAACACCTTAAATAACTTATATGTAGTAGCCCCTATTACCGGACAGTTGTCTACTCTGAAAGCTGAAGTAGGCGAGTCTAAATCTCCAGGTGAAAACATTGGCCAGATTGATGACACGAACGGTTTCAAGGTACGATCCAGAATTGATGAACACTATATTTCCAGAGTTTATCCAGGACTTAACGGCACCTTCGATTTTAACGGCAAAACTCATAAGGTATCTATCACTAAAGTTATCCCTGAAGTACAGAACAACACTTTCCAGGTTGATATGGAGTTCGTTGACGGTGCACCAGAAGGTATCCGCCGTGGTCAGACACTCCAGATCAAACTTAACCTGAACGATGGCGGGAAAGCTGTTCTTGTGCCACGCGGAGGGTTCTACCAGAGCACAGGTGGTAACTGGATATTTGTTGTAAATGAGACTGGAGAGTTTGCAGAGAAACGAGAAATTAAACTAGGCCGGCAGAACCCTAATCACTACGAAGTGCTAAGCGGATTGAAGCCAGGCGAGAAGGTAGTACTCTCCTCCTACGACAGCTACGGGGAAATTGACAGGCTGGAGTTAAAATAGAAATCACTGAAACATAAAAGAATCAATAGAAACTCAATTCAAAAAAAATTAAATAAGACATGGAAGAACTAGTAATTGAAACCAAGAACCTGCAGAAGAAATACGTGACAGATACTGTAGAAACGACTGCGCTGGCAGGGGTTGACCTGAATATCAAGCGAGGTGAGTTCGTAGCCATTATGGGTCCATCAGGATGTGGCAAATCTACTCTTCTTAACATTTTAGGTATGCTTGACTCCCCTAGCGACGGAACCTTCAGATTCCTTGGCCAGGATATCAGCCGTGCCTCTGAGCGCCAGAGAGCCAAGCTGCGCAAAGAAAATCTTGGCTTCGTGTTCCAAAGCTTTAACCTGATTGATGAGTTGACCGTGGAGGAAAATATTGCACTACCATTAGCTTATCTGGGTGTGTCTAAAGCAGAGACCACAAAGCGCGTACAGGAAGCAATGGAGCGTATGGGTATTGCACACCGCCGCAGCCATTTCCCTCAGCAGCTCTCAGGGGGTCAGCAGCAGCGTGTAGCGATTGCGCGTGCAACAGTTTCTGATCCAGCCCTTATCCTTGCCGACGAACCTACGGGTAACCTTGACTCTGTGCATGGCCGTGAAGTAATGTCCCTTCTTTCGGAGCTGAATGATGCAGGTACTACAGTTGTGATGGTAACTCACTCACCTTCTGATGCTGAGTATGCGCACCGCATTGTAAACCTGTTCGACGGACAGATTGTGACAGAGAATATCAACGTGAAGAGACACGCGGCGGAACTACTTTAAGGTTGACACTCTGCAGGCGCTTTATATGGCATTAATGAGTTGATTCTGAGGCTCTCTTCATAAGAGAGCTAACAATACGATGCAACTGAGCTCCTTTTCCAGTTTCCAATGATAGAAAAGGAGCTCAAAGCCAGTGACCATACCTAAGCTTTACCTGGTACTGGTTGAACGGAGACAATGGTGAAGGGACTTCTTATCAGGAAGTAGCGCAAGTAAATCAATCCAGAACATCATATCCTTTTCATTACATCTATTATGTTCCAGAACTACTTTAAAATAGCTGTCCGCAATCTTTACAGGAATAAAATTTACTCCGCAATCAATATCATTGGGTTAGCAACAGGTATTGCCTCTTGTATTCTCATCTTCCTTTATGTGCAGGATGAACTGAGCTATGAGAGTAACTTTAGCAAGTCTGAGCGTATCGTGCGTGTTGTAGGTCATGTAATATTTGAGGGCCAGCAGGATGACTTTTCAGTAACACCTCTGCCTCTTGCAAATGCAGTGAAAGAGTTTTCGGATGTTGAGAACGTGACTCAGTTTACCAGAGCAGGTAAGCAAACCATCTGGTACGAAGATCAGAGCTTTACAGAGGAAGAGCTGCTTTTTGCTGACAGTTCCTTCTTCGATCTATTTGACTATGAGCTGTTAGCTGGTGATCCGGCAACAGCCCTGAATGCGCCCAGAACCATTGTTCTTACAGAAGAACTGGCTGTAAAATTTTTCGGCGGTGTTGAACAGGCGATGGGCGAAATACTCAAATTCAGCCGCGACTCCTATACTGTAACAGGTGTTTATAGAAATGAGGGCCATTCACACATTGCCGCTACAGGTCTTCTTTCCCGCTCCACGTTAGACAGCAAAATATCGCCGGAAGAGCGTACCAACCAATGGTTTAACCTCAACAACTATACTTATGCGCTACTAAGGGGTCAGGACCAGGTACCAAGTATTCAGCAACAGCTTGATAACCTTACCGAAACAAAAGTAAATCCGTGGATAAAGGAAAATAACCTGAACGCCCAGATGAAGTTTGTGGCCCAGCCTCTTGAAGATATTCACTTCGAAACCCGCTATAGCCACGACTTATCTCCACACGGCAACATGTCTTACATCTATGTGTTCAGTGCTGTGGCCATTTTCCTGTTACTGATTGCCTGTATCAACTATATGAACCTGGCTACAGCCCGTTCATCTAAACGCGCCAAAGAAGTAGGATTAAGAAAAGTAGTGGGCGCATTTCGGGGCCAGATCATACGTCAGTTCCTGGGGGAGTCAGTTCTGCTCACTTTGATCGCTGTGCTGTTGGCAATTGCAATGGTTCAGGTATTAATTCCAAGCTTTAATAACCTCACTGAAAAGCAGTTCACATCCGATTTCTTTCTGCAGTGGCAGTTCATAGTAGTGCTGTTGGCTATCATGCTTTTGGTTGGTGTGGCTGCAGGCAGTTACCCTGCCTTCTTTCTCTCCTCCTTTAAACCAGCCGATGTATTAAAATCAGATAGGCAGCCCAAAGGCAGCAGTGCAACATTGCGTAAAACCCTTGTGGTGCTTCAGTTTAGCATTTCGCTCATTATGATTGTTGGAACGATTGTAGTGTTCTCGCAAATGCACTTCCTGAAAAACACTGACCTGGGTTTCAAGAAAGAGCAGATGCTTGTAATTGATATTCCTGGCGGAGACTCTATTTTAGTGCAGCGCCTGCCCATCATCAAACAGAAACTTGAGCAGCACCCGAATATTGAGCAGGTTTCTAACTCATATAGCATACCTGCTGAATCGCTGAACCGCGCGCTCATGCTGGTAGAACAGAAAGGGAAAATGGTAGAGAAAGTCATCGACCTTTTAGCAGTAGACTATGATTTTATACCTGTGATGGGCATCGAGTTGAAGGAAGGCAGGAACTTCTCGCGTGATATTAAAACAGATGAGGGATCCGGAATCATCATCAATGAAGCTGCCGCAAAATGGCTGGGTTGGGATAATCCCATAGGTAAAAAGGTAAAAACCGGTGACCGGGCTGTTAGTGACGGTAACGCACAGATCATTGGCGTGGTAAAAGATTACCACGTTTCTTCGCTGCACTCTGAGGTGCAACCGTTGGCTATGGTACTTGCACCGCAATCTCCTGGCTATCTCATAGCCCGTATATCTCCAGAAAATCAAGCCGCAACAATAAGCTTTGTAGAAGAGCAGTGGCGCATGTTTGACCAGAAGCACCCGATGGAATATTTCTTCATGGATGAGTTCTTTGACAGACAGTACCGTGCTGAGGAAAAGATGCTAACCATCTTCGGTTACTTCGCAGCCCTAACCATCATCATTGCATGTCTTGGATTATTTGGACTTGCCTCCTTCACGGCAGAGCAACGCACTAAAGAGATCGGTATACGCAAAGTACTGGGTTCCTCAACGGGCAGTATTGTGTTGCTATTATCAAAAGACTTCGCTTTGTTAGTTCTGATTGCCATTGTACTGGCCATTCCTGTTGCCTGGTACGGCATGAGCAAATGGCTACAGGATTTTGCCTATCGCATTGACCTAAGCTGGTGGATTTTTGTAGCGGCAGGTATATTGGCTTTAACGATTGCATTGGTGACTGTGAGCTTTCAGGCTGTTAAAGCAGCGCTGTTGGATCCGGTAAAAGCAATTAAAGTGTAATGACCTCTACCAAAATACATAACTCATACCCACGACCTAACAGATAAAACTATGTTAAATAACTACCTGCTCATTTTCTGGAGGATCTTGCTCCGCAACAAGGTCTACACAGCCCTTAATATCATTGGGCTGGCCATAGGTATATCCTCTTGCATACTTATAACACTCTACATACAGGATGAACTGAGCTACGACAAGCATTTTGATAAGTCAGATCGCATTTACAAAATAGCCAGTACCATTTCCATGCAGGGAGATGAGCAGCAAACAAGCACTGTTCCTTATGGTGTTGGACCTGCCCTGGCACAAATGTACCCCGACATAGAAGCTTTTGTAAGGCTCCAGGGAACGTCAAAACAAACCGTGTGGTATGATGACAACAAGATGCTGAATGTTGAAGGCCTTTATTTTAGTGACGACACCTTCTTTAATATTTTCTCGCATGAATTTATAGCAGGCAACCCTGGTACAGTATTACAGGACCCCAATACCATAGTACTTACAAGGGAAATGGCAGAAAAGCTTTTTGGTAGCGCACAAAATGCCATGGGCAAACAGATACGCACCAGCAAGCGCCCTTTAGAGGTAACGGCAGTTATTGAGAACCCAAAGCAGTCTCACTTAAAGTTTACGGGCTTGATTTCCATGTCCTCTTTTGGTAAAGAAACAATGGCTGAGAAAGAGCAAGGGTGGCATTTTTACCACACTTACACTTACGCCCTGCTGAAAGACCCTAAGCAACAGAAGGAATTCTATAATGCTGTCAGCAACTTTGGGGAGCAGGTAATGGGGCCGATAATAAAAAAAGATAACATGAACATTCAGGTATCTTTTTTCCCGCAGCCTCTTACTGACATTCATTTAAAAGCCAGTGTACCAGGAGATCCTACTCCTCCAGGAAACCTGACCAACCTTTATATCTTTGGTTTTGTAGCTGTTTTTGTATTATTGATCGCCTGTATTAACTACACCAATCTTGCTACCGCACGTTCTTCCAAGCGCGCGCATGAGGTAGGCTTACGCAAAACAGTCGGAGCTAACAGAAATCAACTGTTGTGGCAGTTTTTAAGCGAGTCATTGCTCATGACCCTGATTGCCACAGTGCTCGCACTTGCATTGGTAGAATTCCTGCTTCCAACATTTAACCTGCTAACGGAGAAAAACATTACTCACTCCACACTCATATCCAGTCAACTTATACTAGGGCTCCTGGGGCTGGTAGTACTTATTACGATATTAGCTGGTGGGTATCCGGCTTTCTTCCTGTCCGGTTTTAAACCGATAACTGTACTTAGCGGAAGCAAAAGCCCAAGCAGTGGTAGTGGTCTTCTGCGGAAGACACTGGTAGTAACACAATTTTCTATTTCCATCGCACTGATTATCTGCACACTGATTGTGATCAGCCAGATGAACTACCTGAAGAACTCAAACCTGGGATTCAACAAAGATCAGGTATTAGTCATAGCAATACAGCCTGGCGATACCTCCGTGACGAATCACCTTACAAGCATAAAGGAAGAGTTGCTCCAGAATCCAAACATCAAACAAGCAGCTTCCACCACTTATATACCTGGCAGTGGAATAGGAACTTCTCTCTTCTTATTTCCTAAAGATGGGGCTTACCAGGAGCGTTCATTTAACTCTATCTGGGTAGGCTTTGGCTTTATGGACCTGTTAGGGACAGAACTTGTAGATGGCCGCTTTTTCAGCAAAGACTACCCTGGTGACCTGAACTCAGTTATGATCAACGAAGCTACGGCCAGGCACTTGAATTGGGAGAACCCGGTTGGTAAAAAAATAAAGATAGGCGATACAGATGTAACAGTGATCGGCATAGTGAAAGATTTCCACTACCAGTCACTTCACCACAAAATCGACCCTTTGATGATATATCCAGCGGAGGGTTGGGCCAGTTACATGACAGTGCGTATTGCTCCTGAAAACGTCAGGTCTACCCTCTCTTTTGTAGAGGAGAAATGGGCTACTTTTGACCAAAAGCATCCTATGGAATACTATTTCCTGGATGAGCACTTTGATAAGCAGTACCGGGCAGAGGAGAAGATGCTGACTATTTTTGGCTATTTCACTGTGCTTACCATTATCATTGCCTGTATGGGATTATTTGGCCTTGCCTCTTTCACCGCCGAGCAACGCACCAAGGAGATAGGTATCCGCAAGGTATTGGGTAGCTCAGTATCTGAAATTGTGGTGCTGCTTTCCAGAGATTTTGCCATACTGGTTTGTATCGCCATTCTGATTGCCTGCCCAATTGCCTGGTATGGTATGAATGTGTGGCTCCAGGACTTTGCCTATAGAACAGAATTAAATTGGATCATCTTCGTTATTGCCGGCTTTATTGCATTGGCCGTAGCCCTTTTAACTGTGAGTTATCAGGCACTGAAAGCTGCATCCTTAGATCCTGTTAAAACTTTAAGAGCGCAGTAAGGCTCAAGAACAGCAAAACAACCTTTGCGAGCGAATCTGGCGGCGTGCCATTGCTTAACCTGATTAAAATTAATCACCTAAAGTACCTAAACCTATGTTTAAAAATTATCTGCTCATCTTCTGGCGTAACATGACACGGAATAAAGTGTATGCGGCCATCAATGTTGTAGGCTTGGCTTTAGGCATCGCTTCCTGTATTCTGATTTACCTTTATGTGCAGCATGAGCTAAGCTATGACAAGTATTTCTCCTGGCATGACAGAACTTATCGTGTCGTGAATGATTTGATTGTAGAGGATGAAGTTGAAAAAGCTTCCGTAACTCACCCTGCCCTTGCACCGGGTCTGGCAGCCGATTTCCCGGAGATCGAAACTGCCGTGCGGATGATCAACAGAAACAAACAGGTTTTAAGACTAGGTGAAAAAGCCATAACAGTCGAAAACACGTTTTGGGCAGATAGTAACTACTTCCAGATCTTCGACTATAAGCTGCTCGAAGGTAATCCAAAAACTGCCCTGCAGGACCCAAACACCATGGTTATCTCCAAGGATGTTGCCGCAAAGTTTTTTGATGATCCTATGCAAGCTATGTTCAGCACCTTCCGCATAGGCACACAGACTTATAAGGTAACAGGAGTGTTTGAGCCTGTTGATGCAGCTCATATGCGGCCCAATGTGCTTACCTCTTTTAGTACCATACCTGCTGAAGTGAGGCAGAACTTCAGATCAAATTGGTTTGGTACAAACAGCTATACCTACGTTTTACTGCGAAATGCAGGAGATGCTGCAGGCTTACAGGCCAAGCTTCCTGAATTTGTTGCAAGACGCATTGCACCAGCCCGTGGCAACACGACAGAACGGGTGGAGCTCCACCTGCAGGCGCTGCCGGAAATTCACCTGAACACGGATTATCTCTGGGAAGCTTTTCCTGTAGGTAAAAAGTCTTACATCTACATTTTCTCCCTTGTAGGAATTTTCATCCTGCTAATTGCTTCAATTAACTACATGAACCTGGCTACCGCACGCTCAGCTAAACGCGCGAAAGAGGTAGGTTTACGCAAAGTGGTTGGAGCAAACCGTCCACAGCTGATCATGCAGTTTTTGAGTGAATCAGTTCTGCTTACTTTAATTGCTGTGCTCATTGCCTTACTGCTGGTAGAGCTAATGCTTCCTACCTTTAACAGTTTAGCTGATAAGAATATACCGTCAGGTTATTTCACTGAACCGGGAATAGCTGTTACAGTACTGGTTATCGCTCTATTTATAGGATTGGTAGCAGGAAGCTATCCGGCACTCGTGCTTTCTCATTTTAAGCCTGCTGATATTCTGAAGCAGGGCCAGACGCCAACCAGTGGCAGTGCTTTGTTCCGCAAGGGTCTGGTGGTGTTACAGTTTACGATTTCCTTGGTCCTGATTATTGGTACTGTAGTAGTATACAGCCAAATGCATTACCTGAAAAACCAGGATCTGGGCTTTACAAAAGAGCAGGTGTTAGTAGTGGATATTCCGAGCGGTGATACAACTCTTGTAAATAAAATGCCGGTTATAAAGGCAGAACTTCAGAAGAACCCTAATATAACTGATGCTACCACCACAGCTATGATTCCTGGAGAAACCACTGGGGTAATTATTTTTAATGTGGAGCGGAATAATGCTATGGCAGAGAAAACGATGAACAGCATCTGGGTAGACTATGAGTTCCTGGACCTGATGGATATTCCGGTGAAGGCTGGCAGAAACTTCTCAAGAGAAATGAGTACAGACCTGGAAAATGGTTTTATCATAAATGAGGCTGCTGCCAAGGCATTAGGATGGGAAGACCCTATCGGCAAGCGGATAGGCTTCTCTGACACGACAGCGGGAAAAGTAGTGGGATTAGTGCGAGACTTCAACTATGCTTCATTGCACAACAAGATTGAGCCACTCGTGATCATGTTGGCACCGCAAACCAGCGGATACCTGATGGCACGTATTACTCCGGGCAATTTTGATGAGTCCATGGCACATGTACAGGAAACATGGGCCAAATTCGCTCCTTCTCACCCTATGGATTACTTCTTTCTCGACGACAGCTTTAATGAGCAGTACCGGGCAGAGGAAAAGATGCTGACCATCTTCGGTTACTTCGCAGCCCTAACCATCATCATTGCCTGTATGGGATTGTTTGGCCTTGCCTCTTTCACCGCTGAGCAGCGCACTAAGGAGATTGGTGTCCGCAAGGTATTGGGAAGTTCAGTATCTGCTATAGTGGTGCTGCTTTCAAAAGATTTTGCCATGCTGGTCTGTATCGCCATACTAATTGCCAGTCCGATTGCCTGGTACGGTATGCAGCAATGGCTGCAGGACTTTGCCTACCGCACCCCTGTCAGTGTCTGGGTATTTGTATTATCAGGATTGGTTGCATTGGCAATAGCTATACTTACTGTAAGCTATAAAGCCACAAAAGCAGCCATGACCGACCCGGTGAAGGCGCTTCGCACAGAATAATGAGTTGTTTGTAAATATGATTAGTTGTTTGTTTAGGTGAAAGGCTTCGGGACTGATAGAAGAAACGCTTCTGTCCTGAAGCAACCTTCCACCCTAGTTTAACATCATTCATATATAACCTGAAAGAAATGAGCTTTCCGCATTTGAAGTGGCTGTCAGTTGCATTAGCAAGCATCTTGTTCCTAAATCCATTTTGGGCTAAGGCACAGGACAGCTATACTGTTACTGTTGAAGACATAGCAAAAAGGAAAGTGCAGGTTACTGCTAAGCTCTTTCCAGAGAGTGATACGTTATTGATGAGCCCTTTTGGTGCTACTCATTTAAAGGATGGGTGGGCCACTTTCATAGAGGATCTGAAGATTTCGAACAGTGAGGGGGAAAAAATTGATTTTACTAAAATGGACAATGGAGTGTTTATCCTGGCCAACTCCCAAAAAAATAAACCTATTCACCTTAGCTACAACGTCAACATTCGCCACGAACAGAGCAAATGGCCCTTTGGATACAAAGAGGCAGCCTATATAAATGATGAGATGCTGATGGCTACAGGAAACGCTCTCTTCCTTACGAGGCTGGATGTGGATAGCGCGACTGTAAATTTCCAGTTAAAACAGCCTTATAAGGTAGCCAATGCCTGGAAGCAGACTGCACCAGCTACTTATGTTGCAAACGGCGCAGAGGAACTGGTTTGGACGGTACTGGCTATTGGCAACTTTAACTTATCAGAAATACAAACAGGGAAAACAAAAATACTCCTGGCTTATAGCAACGACCTGTCAGCCTCTAAAAAGACAATTGAATCTACAATCAGAAAAGCAGTTGAAAAGTACGAAGCTATCTACGGCAGTTCTCCTTCTAAGCAGCCATCTGCTCCGGACAAATACCTTTATGTAATGAATGTTGATACTTCCTATGTAGGAGGAGGTGCTGCTTTTACGAATTCAATAAGTATTCTTTTAAATGCTACCCCAGCACATACTACAAAAGCAGGCACTACTTCCTGGCACCACATCCTGATTCACGAAATCGGGCATTTATGGAATGGGCGATCCCTTAAGACAGATGAAAGCACTGACTGGTTTAACGAAGGTTTTACTGATTACTTAGCTTATAAAGTGGAGCATGAATTAGGCCTGATGAATAAGGGAGAGTGGAAAGAAATAATTTCGCAGAAGCAATTAGGGTACAGCAAAGCAAGAGAGAAGAATAAGGCTTCGCTGGCAAGTGCCGGCAAAGATAAGGGCAGCAACTATGATATCGTTTACAGTGGAGGCCTTCAATTCGCACATAAACTGGATACGGAAATAAAGGAAGCGACTAACAATAAAAAAGGCATAAGTGACTTCATGAAAAATATGTTTGCAGCTTATGCATCAAGAGAACAAGCTGTAAAGAATGAGGAGATAAAAGCTATAGCGGAGCAAACCTGCTCCTGTGACCTCAGCAGTTTATTCCAGGAGGTAAAAGATCAGAATTGATCAAACGACGGTAAGCAAAGCAGCCTCAACACAAACACAAAAAACGACACTATAAAGTAAAATATATGAAAAAGGCACTCTCCCTTTTATTTGCAGCAACTGTTTTCTGCACAGTTGGTAACGCAAAGATGTTACCAGCTACTCCACACTTCTTTGGAGGAGCTTCAACAGTCTCCCTGGTTCTTCATAATTCTTATATACAGCAAGATACGGCAAAGAAACGGGTAAAAAACAACACCCATCTTGTTTCCAAAAACAAGAACGGTGACAAGGGCAGTTATATCTATATTAACAATGGTACACACGAAGAAATAAAGTATAACGGCACCATTACCCTTACCAATAACAACCAGGATATCAAAAGCATCACTCCGGATGGTTACTTCCGCTATGAAAAGAAAGAGAATGGCGTAGCGCGTAAGCTGGAAATTGAGAGTGATGCTAACGGAAACCTTACCCGCAAATACTATGAAGCTGGCAAACAAGTAGCCTATGAACCTGCAGGCAAGCAATGGCTGCAGCTGGTAATGCCGGAGATCATTATCAAAACAGGAATTGGCCTGGAAGCCATCCTACAGGAAGCTTACAAGAGAAATGGTGCTAAAGGTGTTCTGGCGGAAGCAGACAAAACAGAAAGTGACGGCAACAAGTTTAAAATTATCAGATATCTGTTGGAGCAGCCTAACATTTCAGCAAATGACGTGAAGTTGGCAATTGAATATGCAGGCAAGAACACGAACTCTGACTATGAGCTTAGTAAACTTTTACGAGAGACACCCTCATCCTATTTAGCAAAAGATGATGTTGCAACTGCTTACTTGCAGGCCTCCCAGGAAATTTCATCCGATTATGAAATGCGAAAGACTTTGTCGCACTTGTTAACTGTAGGCGAACTTAGCAACAATGCAACAGGCATGGCAATAAAATCGCTTTCTTCCATTGCATCAGATTACGAAAAGAGTAAGGTAATACAGCAGCTGGCCGATCAGAAGAACTTTTTAGGTGATCACTATAAAGCTACGTTCAATGTGATCAACAGCATTTCCTCTGATTATGAAAAAGGGAAATCTATAAACAACATACTTAACAAGCAGAAGCTTACAGAGGCACAGTATCAGGCGCTATTCCCGATTATCACCAGCATCAGCTCAGACTATGAAAAGAGCAAGGTGCTGCGCAATATAGCAGCCCGTATTCCTGCAAACGCCACTGCCTTGCGCGACGATTATAGGAAAGCAGCCAAAACTATCAGCTCCGATTACGAATACCGCAAAGCAATAGACGCTCTGAATTAAGTTTCATCTACAAAAATAGGGCGATAGTCGAAAACAGAATGATAAATACACCTTAAAAGCTACTTTAGAGTAAAGTAAGGTAGCTGCCTGTAACGTAGACACAAGCAGCACTTTCTATATTTAATAGCAATTGCCCGAATCAAATAAAGCAGGCGCATATGTCATCTAAAGCTTTTTCCTTCTTCCGCCAACACCGCGCTTATGGCGCCTTGTTTATAAGGTTTGCCATTGGGGTGTTTATTATTTACGGAGTGCAGGATAATGTTTTTAGCTGGAGCAGAATGCTGGAGTTCAGAGATTTTCTCGAGGCGCGCGAAGTACCTTATCCGCTTTTCGCTGCCCATGTTTCAGTATATGTTCAGTTTATTTGCGGAATTCTGCTGCTGCTGGGTGGTGCTGTCCGAATCGTGGGCATACTGCTCATTGTTAACTTTACGGCGGCTATTCTGATTGCCCACTTAGGCCAGTCGTTCCCGGAGTACTATCCTGCTGCGCAATTGATAGCAGTCGGATTTTACTTCATGTTCAATGGTGCCGGACCTGTATCAATCGATGCGTACCTGAAACACAGGCGCTTAAAAAGTATAGATCGTACATTACCGGTAAATGCATGATCTTATCTTTCATAAAACTATGATGTCAATAAAAAAACAAATATTACTTACTCTGAGCCTCGTTCTTTCTCTCAACCTGACTGCTTTGGCTGCGGGCCAGGAAACTGACAGGCAGCGGTATAACTTTACAGTTGACCTGACTCAGGTAAAAGATGATAAGGTACAGGTAACATTAATGGCTCCAAAGATAGCCAGGGATGAAATAATTTATAACATGCCGAAGATTGTACCGGGCACCTATTCTGTATCTGATTTTGGACGGTTTGTAAGTGACTTTAATGCCTACGACGAAAAGGGAAATAAGCTGGAAGTAAGTCGCCTGGATACAAACCGCTGGAAGATCAATAGTGCATCAAGGCTGAGCAAGATCACCTATTGGGTAGATGACACCTTCGATGCCACCACCAGGGAAAGCCCGATTTTCGAACCAGGAGGCACCAACATCGAAGAAGGTAAAAACTTCCTACTGAACACCTTTGGCTTTATTGGCTACTTTGATGACATGAAGCAGGTACCTTACGAGCTTAATATCACGAAGCCAGAAGGATTTTACGGCTCCACTCCCCTGATAGCTTCCTCTACAACAGCCACCTCTGATAAGTATGTTGTCCCGAATTATGTAGAGCTTGCCGACTCTCCGCTCATGTACAACCGCCCGGATACAACGGTTTTAAACCTGGGTGAAACTGAAGTGCTGGTATCAGTATACTCGCCCACCGGCAATGTAACATCTAAGCCTATTGCAGCCAATGTAAAGGATATACTGGAGGCTCAGCGAGAATATTTAGGTGGCACGTTGCCTGTAGAAAAATATGCTTTCCTGATCTATGTGCCGGAGCGTGTGGGTAAATCTGGTTCTTATGGTGCCCTCGAGCACTCCTATTCTTCAGTATACTATCTGCCAGAGATGCCTGAGGAGCAGTTTAGCAGCACCATTCGTGATGTGGCCGCGCATGAGTTTTTTCACATCGTTACGCCCCTGAACATACATTCTGAAGAGATCGGAAACTTTGATTTTATCAACCCCAAGATGTCTAAGCATCTTTGGCTATATGAGGGAGTAACAGAGTATTTTGCCTCGCATGTGCAGGTGTACGAGAACCTCTATGACCTCGAAACTTTCCTGGGCAAACTACGCGAATACATTGCTACCTCTAAGACTTTTTACAACGACACGCTGCCCTTTACTGTCATGAGTGCAGAAATACTGGATAAGTACGAAAAAGAGTATGGCAACGTGTATCAGAAAGGAGCTCTGATAGGCCTGGCACTGGACATAAAGCTACGGGAATTAAGTAAAGGCGAATATGGGTTGCGAAACCTGATGCTGGACCTGGCCAAGACCTACGGCAAAGACAACTCCTTCAAAGATGAAGAGTTATTTGACAAGATCACAGAGCTTACTTACCCTGAGATACGGGAATTCTTTGCCAAACATGTAGAAGGCTCACAGCCACTTCCTCTGGAAGAAACCCTTCAGAAGGTAGGCATTATTTACGAACCAGTAGCCAATCAAAAGATCAATTCCTACGGAGGCTTTATTCCCGGCTTTGATACTGAAACCGGAAAGATCACAGTGAGCGAGACAGCTGACATGGATGCCTTCGGAAGGCAAATGGGATTCCAGGAAGGAGATCAGCTACTTGCATTCAATGGAGAAGAAATAACTCCGATGAACATACGCGACTTAATTGCCGACACCCTGCAGCAAATGCAACCTGGCGAGCCAATAACCATCACGGTCGGCAGGAAAAATAAACGGGGCAAAATAAAGGAAAAGAAGTTAACAGGAAAAGTTACACCGATAGAGCGCCAGGCGGTACATGTACTCACCCCAGACCCGAATGCAACACCAGAACAATTGCAACTGCGTGCGGCATGGCTAAATAAGAAATTTAACAGCTACTAGTATAAAATAAAACTATGAAAAATTTTACGTCCAAAGCCCTGCTCAAAAAGCTGGGAGGGCTAGCTTTTTGCCTGAGTTTTTCCGCAACAGTATTTGCCCAGGAGGTACTTACCCTGGAACAGAGCCTGGAATTGGCTCGCCAGAACAATGTTAGCCTGCGTCAGGCAAGGTACAGCTCTGATAAAGCAGACATCAATCTTCGCAAAAGTAAGTTTAGTTACTTACCAACTCTTTCAGCACAAACAGATGTACGCCGTGTTAATGGCCTGACATTCGACAACGTCTCTGGTGAGCTGAAGCGGGGAAACACAAACACCTCTAGCCCATACATGGTAGGTCAGCTGGTTTTATTTGATGGCTTTTCTAAGTTCTATGAGTTGAAGCGGGCACAGCAGCAGGCAGAGGCAAGCAAATTTAACCAGGTGCAGGCAGAGATAGACATGGAAGCCCTGATCACAGGTTTTTATCTGCAAGCTGTGCTGGATCGTGAAAATATACAGATAGCCCGTGAGCGAATTGGCCTTATTCAGCAACAGGTGGATAAGATGGAGAAACTGGAGCGGGCGGGTGTACGCACACAAGATGAGGTCTACCAGCTAAAGTCACAACTGGCCACCGAAAAGCTGAACCTGATCACACAGGAGAATAACTATCGCCAGTCTTTGATGGCATTGGTACAGGAGATGAACGTAGAGGGCAGCACAACCTATGAACTACAGGTGCCGCAAACGCCAATAGATATCAATTCAAAGCTACCTGCATTAGATGTTGTCATGGAGCGGGCACAGGCTTATTCTCCGCAGTTAAAAGCAGCAGAAGCAACTTTGAGAGCGTCACGTTATAGCCACAGCATTGCCCGCAGCAATGTGTCTCCTACCATTGCACTTAGAGGTATTATCGGTTCTAACTACTCCAGCAATTACAGGTTAGCAGACCCTGAAACAGGCACATTCTCCAGGGTACCTTACTTTGACCAGGTTGACCAGAACCAGCAGAAAATTGTGGAGTTAAGTCTGAGCATTCCTGTTTTTGGAGGGCTCAGCCGCCATTTTGATGCACAGGCTGCCCGTATGGACCTGCGTAATGCTGAACTGGACCTGAACGCGGCACAGAACTCTCTTGCTCAAACCATACAGCAAGCCTACCAGGATGTACTTGCAGCACAGGAAAAGTATAATACAGTTATGGCTAACCTGGAATACACCGAAAAAGCATTTGTATCTGCTAAGAGAAGCTACGATGCCGGCATTATCGACTTTTATGCTTATCTGGAATCTTTAAACAATAAAAACAAGGCGCAAACGGAACTTCTACAGAGCAAATGCGAGTTCTATTTTAAACAACGAATATTAGAGCTTTACCAAGGCTAAAATATAATATTACACTACTACCTACCTATCTATCTACCTGAATCCGTTGCTTTTAATGGCAACGGATTCTTTTATTTCAACTATATAGTTCCAGGCGTATAAACATTCAGCTAATCAAGGGGTTATACTTTAAAACTTTACCAGATAGCACTTTATAATCTAGTTGCGTTTAGATAACTTTGCCCCACAAGAGAACTATAGCCTACATGCGTCCCTCAGTTTACCTCATCCTTCCCCTTTTCTTAGTGCTTCTATTCTTTGCTGCTCCTGCTTTTGCCCAGAGCTTCAGCATTAGTGGTTACATACGTGCTGCCTCGAACGGAGAGAGCTTGGTTGGAGCAACTGTAGCCGTACCCGAGCTCAGAGCAGGCACTGTTACCGATGAAAGGGGCTTTTATACATTGAGTGTTCCAAACGGTACGCATACGCTGCAGGTAACTTATGTTGGCTATGCTCCTGTTAGTCGCACCGTTGCTGTTCAGGGAAAAGCTCAAACTGTAAATATAACGCTGGAACCGGCTGCTAATGAGCTACAGGTAGTAGAGGTGGAAGCTGCCACCTTACGGCAGAAGCTGAACGACACACGCATGAGCGTGGAAAAACTTACCTCCAAAGAGGCAAAGCTACTGCCCGCACTGTTCGGTGAGGTAGATCTGATCAAGACGTTACAACTGAAGCCTGGTGTGCAATCAGGGGGCGAAGGAGCATCAGGCTTATACGTGCGTGGCGGAGGGCCGGACCAGAACCTGGTATTGCTTGACGATGCTGTAATCTACAACCCTTCTCACCTGTTTGGCTTCTTCTCTGTCTTCAATTCTGATGCTGTTAAAAGCGTTGAGCTTTACAAAGGCGGCTTCCCGGCACAGTTCGGGGGCAGGTTATCTTCTGTAGTGGATGTTGACATGCGTGAGGGTAATGAGGAAGGAATACATGCCACAGGTGGTTTAGGCCTTATCTCCTCCCGGTTAACCATAGATGGTCCTTTGGTGAAGGATAAACTAACCTTTGTTCTCTCAGGTCGCCGCACCTATGTCGATATCTTTACAAGACAGATCAACCGCTTGAACGAAGATAATGAAGACTATAACAAAATCCCTGATTACTATTTCTACGACCTCAACGGAAAACTAAATTATAAGCTCGGGGAGAAGGATGAGATAAGCTTCAGTGGTTACTTCGGCCGTGACTTCTTTGTATTTCAGGATACTGATTTCCGTTTTGGCTTTGACTGGGGAAACAAAATGGCTTCACTAAACTGGAAGCACAAGTACAACTCCAGGCTCTATTCAAACACCAGCCTCAGTACAACCGGCTACCAGTACAGCATCAAGAACGAGATTGATATCTTCACCTTCAGACTTACTTCCGATATAGAAGATTATACGTTGAAGACAGATTTTGACCTCTTCCTGGACGGGGGCCACAGTGTGAAATTTGGGGCTTCGGCCACGCGGCATTATTTCACTGTTGGTCGTCTTAATTTCGATTCTGATGACAACAGCCTTTCTTTCGGAGCAGGCAATCAATATGAGGCATCAGAGTTTGGGGCTTATGTATCCGATGATTTCCTTGTAAATCCACAACTCTCCCTGAATTATGGTCTGCGTTTATCCGGCTTTAACAACGAAGGGAAAACATATCTGGCACTTGAGCCACGTTTGGCCGCTAAGTATAACCTCAGCGAAAACACCGCCATTAAAGCCAGCTATGCCGACATGATGCAGTATGTGCATCTTGTGTCCAATTCAGGAGCCTCACTACCAACTGATATTTGGTTTCCCTCCACCAGGCTGGTGCAGCCACAGCGTTCAAAACAAGTGGCAACAGGTATAAGTCATCTTTTCGCTGATGGAAAGTATCTTTTAACAAATGAAGTTTATTATAAGTGGATGCGTCGCCAGATTGACTTCCGTGATGGGGCAAATCTGTTTGTGAATGACAGTCTTGAGAACGAGTTTTTATTTGGTAGAGGTGAAAGCTATGGCAATGAGCTGTACCTGGAAAAGGTCAAGGGGAAGACCACCGGCTGGATAGGCTATACCTTGTCCTGGACATACCGCCAGTTTGATGAAATTAATGATGGACGCCGCTTCCCTACACGTTATGATCGCAGGCACGACTTAAGCGTTGTACTGCTGCACCAGCTTAGCAAACGCATTAATGTAACAGGGGCGTTTACTTACGGAACAGGCAACGCTTTCTCTTTACCTGTAGCAAGGTTTGCTTTTCAGGATGTGGAGGGACAGGAGCCTTCTGTGGTGCCTATATTCACAGAGCGGAATGGCTTTAGGCTCGCACCCTATCACCGCCTGGACCTTGGGGTGGTGTTAAAGCTTCGGCCAAAACGAGGGGCTGCAGATCTTACCTTCAGTGTGTATAATGCCTATAACCGCCGCAACCCTTACTTTGTATATTTTGAACAAATAAAGGACAAACAGAATGGACAGACCCTGGGATTTCAGGCCAAGCAGGTTTCACTTTTCCCTACCATCCCTTCTGTTACTTATAACTTTAAATTCTAATGAAACTGAAGCCTTTCATATACCTTTTCCTTCCGTTTATACTTCTGCTCAGCAGTTGTGACCTGGAGAAAGACATTGATGTAAAACTGCCGGAGCACCAGCCTCAGTTGGTGGTGGAGTGCTACCTGCAACCCGGTAAACCATTCAGGATGACAGTGATGGAGAGCTCCGGGTATTTCGATGCGCCCCAGGCTCCTTTTGTACCAGATGCAGAAGTATACATCACGCATAATGGCAGACGCATTAAACTTACCTATAAACCAATGGTTTCTAAGACGACTAATCTTTTCCATACCCACTCTTCCACAGAGATAATGAAAGGAAAGCCTGGTGACATTTTTGGTTTGGAGGTTACGGATAGAAAGGGACGCAAAGTAACAGGCTTTACAACTATCTTACCTGTGGTACCTATCCAGGAAGTAGAATGGAAATTCAATGAAAAAGGGAAAGCTTACCTGCTCACAACCTTTCAGGACAATGGTGAAGCTCAGAACTTTTACCGGTACGTTACCCACCGCGACAGTTTACACTCTGACCCGGAACGCAGTTTTGTTGCCACTGATAATCTAACCAATGGCAAACGCACATCCTATGGCTCTGCTTATGATTATGAGAAGGGCGATACACTGATTGTTTCTCTATATCATATTGAGAAGCAGTACTATGATTTTATTAACTCTACAGATGATGCAAAAAACGCTAACGGCAACCCTTTTGCACAGCCTTCCAGGATAAAATCATCTGTTCAGGGGGGTATAGGGATCTTTACAAACCTTGCTTTCGACAGGAAAAGAATCGTAATTCATTAATAATAATAAATTTCCAAATAATTATATAACAAATTTTAGTTTTTATAGGTATGTAATGGCGTAAAAGTAATGTTTACAACATTGAGGTTAACCCTTACCTATGAGAAATCAGCTATCTGCTCCTGGTATTGTTTCCTGGGCAGCAACACCTTCTATATTTAAAACACTAAAGTATTTTCTAGCTTTCTTAAAAAAGCCAAGACACAAGAATGAGGTAACAGTACCTAAGGAGAAAAGGCTTCAGGTACTCCTTCATTTAATCCTGACAGAGGTTACAATAAAAACACTGTTTTTAGCAACCGTTGTGTGTCTCTTCAACCTCCTTGATATAAACCTGTTCCAGGTTAACCTGCAAAATGTAACAGGGAATAAACCATTTTATCTCGTACTGCTACTGGTGGTACTGTATGGCCCATTAAGAGAAGAACTTATCTTCAGGCTTCCTTTAGTTTATTCAAGACGCTTTATGCTGATAGCACTGGCTGCTTTTCTTGCCAGCTACGCTCCCTTGATCATGCAAGAGACAAGCTTGGGAAGCTTTCATTACGCTGCAGCCGCGTTAGCTTTTTGTGGCTTTGCGGCAGCTTTTTTATTATCTCCAAGGCTGCATTCCTGCATCCGCCAACCTTGGAGAACCGACTACACAAGCTTGTTTCACCTGATGACTGTTGTTTCTGCTTTACAATACCTTGTTAATTATCCGTATATCAACCTGCCTTTGGTTATGCTCCCGGTGCTGGTTCTGCTGCAATGGATAGAGGGGCTTTTTCTGGGGTATACAAGGCTGCATCTTGGTTTTAAATGGAGCCTGATGCAGCACATAGTTAACAAGTGTTTGTTACTAATCGTATTCTTTAGTTTTTACAGCACTCCATAAGCCTTAAGCAACCAGCCCGACAACTCATGAACTTCAAGACTTTACTTGCCCTTGTATCATTTTTAATAACAGGCCATACCGGCTACAGCCAGGTTTTCGTCTCCTACCACCAAACCAGCGTTCCGTTTGCCGGTGTTGGTTATGAAATATGGCGATTTGCTCCTGAAGTAAGGGTATCCGCAAACGTCTTCGCAGACGACCTCAGCACGGAATTTGTGCTGCCTTTTAAAGTTATTTCAAAGGAAGACTATTTCATAGACTTGGGAGCCGGCTACCGGACCAACAGCTTTAGCGGGCTTGTCGTGCCACTTGGTATTTCCGCTTTTCCTTTTGAGCAAAAGAAGATGGGTTTTCATGCGGAAGTAGCTGTTATTTCCGACTTCACCAGTTCGGCCCTGTTCAGGGGCAGCTGGGGCATTGTGTTTCGTTTGTGGGAAAACAAACGTGAAGGGATTTAAAACAGAAAAGGTGGCGTAATTTCCACCTTTTCTGTTTTGACTTCATATCAATTTTACTGGATCCTTACCAGCTCTTTAATAAGCCTGGTCATTCTGGGCTCAGCAATGGCAGCGGCCTCTAAAATATCTGCAAGTACCACTTTCTTTATTCTGTCTGGTGTACACATGTCCGTAATCACAGAGACAGCAAAAACAGGCATACCCATATGTCGGGCGGCAATTACTTCTGGCACAGTAGACATACCAACAGCATCGGCACCAATAATGCTTAAGTACTTGTATTCTGCTGGAGTTTCCAGCATTGGTCCCGGCACGCTCACATATACGCCCTCGCGCAAATCAAAATCTGCATCCTCTGCTATTACCATTGCCTGACGGATCAACTCCTCGTTATACACATCACTCATATCAGGAAAGCGTGGCCCTAGCTCATCAAGATTTTTGCCAATAAGCGGGTTGCTTGGCTGCAGGTTGATATGATCTGTGATAACCATGAGGTCGCTGGTGTTGAAAGCCGGGTTAAGCCCTCCTGCCGCATTGGACACAAACAGCTTCTTTACACCCAGTAGCTTCATTACACGCACCGGAAACACCACCTGCTCCATGCTATACCCTTCATAATAGTGGAAGCGGCCCTGCATTACAACTACAGGTCTCTCTGCTAACCGTCCAAAAATTAGTTTCCCGGAGTGGCTCTCTACTGTGGAAACCGGGAAGTTTGGTATCTCTGCGTAAGAAATGCTGTATTCTACTTCAATATCGTTAACCAAGGCTCCCAAGCCTGTACCTAGTATAATTCCAAACTCAGGTGCGAAACTACCAATGCGGTGCTGCAGATAGCTGGTTGTTTCCTGTAATTGCTGCATCATATTTTTGAATGATTTATGTTAGAGTGAATCAAAGTGCGAAGTAGCATGATTTGGCTATAGCGTAAAATGACATTCATCATACCCGACATGACTTCTCCACCTCGTTTTATTTACCCGAGGCAAGTTGCAAAAAATTAGGCACCTCTAAAAGCAAAACCGCCTTTAGGTATATGACCCAAAGGCGGCTTCTATTGAGAGGATGCGAGGCTAACTATAATTAGCCACCTACAGTTATTACTGAACAGTCAGGTCAAAAGGCATACGCGCCTGTGCACCTTTCATGGTCTCTACTTTTTTGTACATCTGGTAATATGGGTATAATTCGCCCAGCTCCGCCTTTATCGACTGCATCTTTACTTCAGACCCTAAACCACCAAACAGCTCTTCAAAAAAGCCTTTACGGGCAGGAAGTTCTTGAAGGCGATAATCATCCTCTATGCCTGCTTTGACAGCCGCAATAGCTATAGCCTTCTCAAGACCGCCATATTCATCCACAAGACCCCGCTGCTTAGCCTCTATCCCAGACCATACGCGCCCGGAAGCATACTCCTTCAGCTTATCCTGGGTCATGTTACGGCCTTCTGCTGCCTTACTGGTAAAGGTTTCATAAATCTGATCGATCTGATTCTGCACGATCTCTTTCTCCTGAGCCGTCATTGGGCGGGTAATAGTCGGAGCCTCGGAGAACTTGCCTGTACTAACATGGTCCACTGTGATACCCATCTTCTCGTTAAGGAACCCTTGTATATTCGGAATAACACCAAACACACCGATACTACCTGTAATGGTATTGGGGTGCGCCACGATCGTATCACAGCCCATCGCCATGTAATACCCTCCAGAGGCCGCCACATCAGACATAGAGGCTATAACAGGCTTCTGCTTTTTGGCAAGCTGTACCTCACGCCAGATGATATCTGAAGCCAATGCGCTGCCTCCCGGAGAGCTGATTCGTAACACAATAGCTTTTACATTATCATCCAGACGAGCCTTACGGATAGCATCTGCGTACTTTCTGCCCCCGATGTTATCATCATCACCGTCTCCATCCACAATGTCCCCCTCGGCATAGATCACTGCAATTCTGTTTTTAGAAGTGCTGATATTCTTGTCTTTCACTTTCTTGTATTTAGAAAGCTGCACGAGCTCAATCTTTTCTTTTTCCTCAATGCCAATGTCATTTTTCATGTAGCTGATAGCCTCATCAAAATACCCGATGTCAGTTATTAGCTTGAACTTTTTGGCATCCTCCGGATCACGTACCAGTAGGTTATCCTGCACATCCTTTAATTCAGCCACGCTCATACCACGCGATTTTGCTATTTTTTGCAGCTGATAACTATTCATGGAGTTAAGGAAAGAGTTTAGCTGCTCACGGTTTGCATCGCTGGCTTCCTCTAAAAAGAAAGGCTCTACAGCACTCTTGTAAGTACCTACTTTAAATATCTGAGCTTCAATATTCAGCTTATCAAGTAAGCGCTTAAAGAAAAACAATTCCGAGCTCATACCATTGAACTCAATGGTACCCATCGGGTTCAGGTAAATTTTATCGGCTACGGAAGAAAGGTAATAAGCTTTCTCTGTAGAGATATCTGCATAAGAAACCACGAACTTGCCTGACTTCTTAAAGTCGATCAATTCATTACGGATCTCCTCCAGCTTACCCATGCCTGCATCCACAAAAGTCATGTTCAGGAAGATGCCTTCTATGTTATCATCTACCTTAGCTCTGCGAATAGCAGCCTTAATCTGATCAAGTCCGTCGGTACTTGATAAGGAACCGAAAGAGAAACCTAATTCAGCTAACGGATTCTTCGGGTCACGTTCTTTGATCGGTTTATCGAACTTAAGCTCCAGCACAGAGCCATCTGCAATTTTTACTTCGTCTCTGGACGCTGTACTAGCCGCGATTCCAAACAGCAACAGAACTCCGATGAAGAAGAATACGAGCAGACCTACGATCGTGGCCAACACATATTTCAGGAAATTTAACATATAGTTTTTTGTATAAATGCTTTAAACAATGAAGCCAGAAACAGCTTCTAATTCAATTAAACAAATTTAGTGCTTAAAGTTCAACCACTGCGCCCCTTCTCGACAAACCCCCTCTTTTCATAGATGAAATTTTTAGTACCTGTACTTCTTCCCCCACTGTGCCTGCAGCTGTTTTAACATATCGCGTTCACGGGCATTATTACCAGGTTTATATAAGGCTGTATTACTAAGCTCCTGGGGCATGAACTCCTGCTGTACAAAGTTGCCTTCATAATCGTGGGCATATTTATAGTTATCGCCGTAACCAATCTCCTTCATCAGCTTTGTTGGAGCGTTACGGATGTGCAGCGGGACAGGAAGATTGCCTGTTTGCTGCACCAAAGCCCGCGCCTGCTTAATTGCTTTGTAAGAAGCATTACTTTTAGGAGATGTAGCCAGGTAAAGAGTACACTGTGACAGGATAATTTCAGCTTCCGGATATCCGATCATCTGCACTGCCTGGAAACAGGAGGTAGCCATGAGCAGCGCATTGGAGTTTGCAAGCCCGATGTCTTCTGAAGCAGCGATCAGTAACCTACGGGCTATAAACTTAGGGTCTTCCCCACCCTCAATCATGCGGGCCAGCCAGTAAACTGCTGCATTCGGGTCAGACCCCCTGATGGATTTTATAAAAGCAGAAACCAGATCATAATGCATCTCACCCGATTTATCATACATCACAATGTTCTGCTGCGCTACCTGTTTTACAAGTTCATTGGTAACGACCACTTCATCGGCTTTTACGCCCTCTGCTACGATCTCCAGCAGGTTAAGAAGTTTTCGGGCATCACCACCGGATATGGTCAGTAGAGCTTCGTACTCCTGTACCTTTACCTTACGGTATTGCATCCACTCATCCTGTCCCAACGCTTTATCAACCAGTTCTATAAGTTCATCCTTAGAAAGATGCTTCAGAATATAAACCTGGCAACGGGACAGCAAGGCAGAGATAACCTCAAAAGAAGGATTCTCGGTAGTAGCGCCAACTAAGGTTACTACACCTTTCTCTACAGCCCCTAAAAGCGCATCCTGTTGTGATTTATTGAACCGGTGAATCTCATCAATAAACAGCACCGTCCCCTGCCGTTTCTTAGCCTGATCTATAACTTCTCTTATATCTTTTACTCCGGAGTTAATAGCACTGAGCGCCACAAACGGCACTTTCATCTGGTTTGCGATGATGTTAGCCAACGTTGTTTTTCCCACACCCGGAGGCCCCCACAAAATCATACTTGGTATCACACCACCCTCAATGTAACGGCGCAGGATCCCATCCGGCCCCACCAGGTGCTTCTGTCCGTAATACTGATCAAGGTTATGGGGCCGCATTCGCTCGGCCAGAGGTATGTTCGGGTGGTTCATCTTTTAACGGTTTCTCTTGGGTCGGTTAAGGGCAAAGCTACAAAATTGAGCGCAAAGAGCTAAGCTTACGTATCCTCTCGTGGTGGTTCAACATTATTTCTCCGCTGAATCTCCATCTGCGTCTCTTCGCTGTCATCGCGCATGGCAGGCACATGCATAGGGCTATACTCCGGCCTCTCATCGCCAAACAGAACACCCCACTGCCTGAATTTTTCTGTCCTGTCGAATACCACCTTCAGTACAGCGATTACCGGGAGCGAGAGAAACATACCCGCTATCCCTGCTATCTCGCCACCTACAATCACACCTACAATGGTAGCCAGTGCATTGATTTTAACCTTAGAACCTACTATGCGAGGCATCAGGATGTTATTATCCAGGAACTGGACAGCGGCAATGGTACCAAGCACGGCAAAGATCGGCCAAAGCTCAGCCGAGGATGCCAGGGTGATTAACACGCCAATAATATTCCCGAGTAAAGCTCCAACGTAAGGGATCAGGTTAAGAAAGGCGAAGATGAGTCCGATTAGCAAAGCATGTTTGATACCTATGATCAACAGAATACCGCCTAAGAGAATTGTCATGTAAGTTACCTGTATCAGTAGCCCGAATAAATAACTTTTGATAATTACCTGCATTTCGCGGAGTGTCTCCTCTACCTTTTCATGCTTTCTATCCGGAAACCACAGAAAGACAAACCGGAGCAACAGGTTCTTGTAAAACAGCAGCAGAAAAATATAAATTGGCAGTAGTCCCAACAGGATGAGCAGGGAAGTCAATGAGCCTGCAGCGCTACTTAAGATACCGCCGGCATAGCCAAGCAGTTTGTTACTTTGTTCTGTTATGAAGTTTATCTGCTCTTTTGTAGAGTATGGCGTGCGTCCCTCAACCCAGGCACTCAGGCTATTCAGGTGATTCGTGACATTCTCCTGGATGACCGGGAAATCTCTGATTAAGTCAACGATTTGAGAGGAAAAAAACCAAATGATCAGCCCGAATATTACAACCAACGCAAGTATACTTACAACGATAGCAAGTACATCCGGAAACTTGTACTTTTGAAAGAGACGGTAAAGCGGCAACAGCATGATACTAATAAAGAAAGCCAGCAAAAGCGGAGCTAACAGACCTTTGGCCAGCACAACGGTCCAGCCAAGGAAAAACAATCCCATTATCTCAAGTGCCCGCCGTGCGGTTACCGGCATATCTTTCATAAAGCTTTATTAAAATGTTAAAGAGATTTTGTTAGTCATACTTATACGGAGCTACGGAAATTAGCGCGTACCTTTGCCGCATGAGTAAGCAAGTGCAGGTGCATGGGGCGTTGTTTCTGGTAGCACTAATTTACGGTAGTAACTACAGTATAGCCAAAGAAGTTATGCCTACCTACGTGGGTCCGTTCGGCTTAATTGTAATAAGGGTAGTATCAGCGGCAATTTTCTTTGGAGTCTTCTCCCGAATGGTAACGAAAGAGAAAATTGTAGGCAGGGCAGATAACCTCCGGGCTATAGCGTGCGGTGTGACAGGTGTAGCCATAAACCAGCTTTGCTTTTTTGCTGGCCTTAACCTAACGGCTCCCATCAATGCAGCATTGCTGATGGTAATCGTACAGGTGGTGGTGCTCATTTTCTCGGCTATACTCTTAAAAGAACGCGTGGGTAAGCGGAAAGTATCAGGAATATTGATTGCCTGTACTGGAGCCTTGTTGCTGATCTCTAACTCGCAAAGCGAAGCTACAACAGGTAATATCTGGGGAGACTTACTCATTATTCTGAATGCGTCCTCTTTTGGCATGTACCTGGTGCTGGTAAAACCGCTGATGCAGAAGTATAAAGCTGTTACCATTGTAAGCCGTATTTTCACGGTAGGCGCCGTGCTGGTTGTTCCTTTTGGCTTTAGCCAGGTGCTGGCCCCCAATTATAGCGCTTTCCCTGTTTCCATCTGGCTGGCAATTCTTTTCATGGTCTTTGCCGTTACCATTATTGCCTACCTGCTTAATACCTGGGCCCTTCGCTTTGCAAATCCTTCGCTGGTGGGCGCCTACATTTACCTGCAACCGGTTATGGCCATACTCATAGCAGTAGGTGTAGGTAAGGATGTTTTCACGCTGGAGAAGGCACTTTATGCGCTTTTGATATTTGCAGGTGTTTACCTGGTCAGCCGAACCAAACAGCATGCTGTTACAAAGGAAAAGATTAAAGAAAGGCACGTTTAATAAAAAAGCCCTGCGCGGGCAGGGCTTTTGTTCCATCTTACAGTACTTTTACTTACCTGGTCAACACAAGTTTACTACGATACATTTTTTATAGCCCTACTGCAAAAGCAGCAGAATTATGCATGGCTATCTGTAGTGTTGCAGATTAGTTAGCTACCTACCTGCTCCCTTTCCACGATGTGTTTTACAATCTTAACCGCATGCTCACGGGAATTCTCGATGAACCACACCCGCGTATCCATGCCGCCACACACTACACCGGCCAGGTACATGCGGGGCATATTGGTCTCCATAGTTTCCGGGTTATAGGTAGGGTGCTTCTGCTCATCATCGGACAAGCGTATTCCGACATTCTCCAGAAAACTAAAGTTCGGCTTATAGCCTGTCATGGCCATTACAAAGTCATTCGCTAAGGTTACCTTTCCATCTGGTGTCCGCACATCTACTTCATTTTCCCTTACTTCAGTCAGTGTTGACTGAAAGTATGCTTTTATGGAGCCTTCATCAATTCGATTCTGCAGGTCGGGTTTAACCCAATACTTTATGCTTTGCAACTCTGCCTGCCGGATAACCATCGTCACCTCTGCGCCTCGTCGCCAGGTTTCCAGTGCCACATCTGCTGCGGAATTGTTGGCGCCCACTACTACCAATTTTTGCTTGTAGTAAAAGTGCGGATCATAATAGTAGTGCCTCACCTTTGGGAGTTCTTCACCGGGTATGCCAAGCAGGTTGGGTATATCATAAAAGCCGGTAGCAATTATAACATGCCGGGCCTGATATTGGGCTTTGCTGGTGTTTATGGTATACATGCCGTGAGGTGTAGGCTCTATGTTCCGTACTTCCTCAAACAGGTTTATGTTCACTTCACTTACATCGGACACGCGGCGGTAGTATTCCAATGCTTCCATACGGTTTGGCTTTGGATTGATAGACGGGAAAGGAAGCCCCCCAATCTCCAGCCTGTCGGCAGTGGAGAAGAAAGTCATGTGCAGCGGATAGTTGAAAAGAGAGTTCACTAAACAACCCTTTTCTACAATCAAATAGCTCAGGCCAGCTTTTCTGGCTTCTATGCCACAGGCAAGCCCTATAGGCCCTCCTCCTACAATCAGTATATCTAAAGCTTCTTTCAATACAGTTTATTTAAGTCCATTAACAGGTAACGGTAGTTTACCTTATCTGGCTACCTTTTCTTCTTCAAGACCTGAGACAGATATAGTTCTCCTGGCGTAACTTCTGAAGCCCAGGAGCAGGCTTAGACTAACAACCGTAGCTCCAGCCATCACTGCAGCCATAGGCATGGCGGTACCATTATGTAATGTACTTACCAGAGCCGAAGCAACTGCCCCCATTGCCATTTGAGCACTACCCATCAACGCGGAAGCGCTGCCAGCGTTTCGGGCAAAGGGCGCCAGCGCCAGCGCCGATGCATTAGGGCTGATAAACCCCAGCGAAAAGAGATAACAAAAGATTAGCACCAGGGAGCCTGTAGCACCTAAAAAGCCAAAGTAACTGCCCAAAAGCAATAACATTCCCGCCGTAAACTGGACAATGCCCGCCTGCAGGGTAATCTGTTCAGAAGTTCTGCGCTTCATGGCTAAATTGTTCACCTGGCTACCTGCTATAAACCCAAAGGCATTCAATCCAAAGGCCCAGCCATAGTGTGTTTCGGAGAGGTTAAATATCTCCATAAAAACAAAAGGGGACCCCGTGATATAGGCAAAGATACCAGCCTGTGCTGTACTGGCGGCAAAAGCGTAGGTCAGGAATACCGGGTTCTTCAGAACACTGATAAAGTCACCTAACACCCGTTTTGGTTTTAATGATACCGCTTTATCAGCTCCTTTGCTCTCTGGGAGCAAAAAAATGACTATCAGCAGAACTGCTAACCCAATTGCAGACAAAACCACAAATATGTAACGCCAGCCAAAGCTCGCCGTCACAAAACCGCCTACAGTGGGCGCAATGATAGGTGCAACGCCCATAACGAGCATTAGCATCGAGAAAACCCTAGGTATTTCGCTTATGGGAAAAACATCTCGAACAATTGCTCTACCAGCTACCATACCTACACAGCCGCCTAATGCCAGCAGCAGGCGCAGTCCAATCAGCCACTCAACAGAAGGCGCTAAACCACAACCCAGAGAGGCGACAATAAAGATGATGAGACCTATAATAAGAGGTTTCTTGCGCCCAAACCTGTCGATAAGTGGGCCATAGATCAGCTGCCCCACAGAGATACCTATAAAGTAACTCGTTAGGGAAAGAGCCACCTGAGAGATTTCAGTACGAAGATCTGTTGCGATAGCCGGGAAGCCCGGAAGGTACATATCTATGGCAAATGGCCCAAGTGCGGCCAAAGCACCAAGTATAAGTATAATGATGTTCTGTTGTTTTTTACTCATTACTATTATCAAGCTACAGAACCTGCAGTACAACAATGAAAAAGCAGACTAGAATTAAATCTGAGTCTGCGACTATGACTTTTATTAATCTTTTTATTGCCCTTACAGCATACCTGCGGAGCCATTCAGTAGCTTATACTACAGGCACAAAGATAACAATGTACCAACATCGAATAAAGATTAATTGTTTCAAATACTATGTTTATAGCTCCAACTTCAACACATACATTCCCCTGTATTCTTCTTTCATTGCTTCAAAGTCAAGAGTGTAGGTACCGCACTTTTCAAACCCGTTCTTTTCATAAAAAACAACAGATTTGCTGCTGTCCATGGCCTTGAGCCAGATGACTTTCTTACCCCTCTCCCTGGAGAACTGCTTTGTAAAATCTACTGCAGCCTTCCCGATGCCTTTACCCGAAGCACTCTTGAGCAGGTAAATACGCTCCAGTTCCAACGCCTCCTGTTCTGTAAAGCCTTCAATAGCTTTATGAAGATTTAGCTTTAGGAAACCCACTAGTTCCTGGGCAGCATAAATCAGGAAGAATGCTGCGTTAGGATCTTCTAGTTCTTTTCTCAATGCTCCATCACTAAAACACCGGTCAATGTACCACATTCCTCCATCGTGCCACAAGTATAGGTAATGGTCTCCGTAGGAATTAATAGCGATATCTTGTAAGGTGTGCAGGTCTTTTGTGGTGCAGTGGGTAATTTGGATGGTAGACATGCAGAAAGCGTGCTTTAATAGGTAAAAACTGATAGCGCAAGTTACTCATTTGCGCTAAAACTAAGGCAACCTTTCCCATGCTTATAGATTACCTTTATGTATCTGCCGTTATTACAGTTATAAGAGAAGTAAAGGAACAAGAAGAATAGGGAGAGTAGATTTACCTGCTTATGTTAATTCTAAAACAGAACGCCCTGCTGGTAATTACCAACAGGGCGTTCTGTCTATAATATAGTATGCAGCTTAAAAGCTTTTAGCCTTAGGTTTGTTACCCCAACGGTTGCCCTGGCTGCTATTGCCACCTCCGTTGCGTGGTCCACCAGCGGGTCTGGTTACACTAGAGCTAGAGCTAGTACTATTCCCAGTGCTTGAAGGCTTATTACCCCAGCGGCTTCTGCCACCGTTGCCACCGCCACGCTTCTTTTCTTTTACAGTAGATGCTGCTTCAGCAAAGTCTTTGGCTGTCATCGGGTACGGATGGTTGTCTATTACCGGTACCGACTTCGAAATAAGCTTCTGAATTCCCACCAGGTAAGAAGTTTCCTCTGCATCACAAAACGAAAGCGCGACACCACTGGCTCCGGCACGACCAGTACGGCCTATGCGGTGCACGTATGTTTCCGGTTCGTTTGGCAACTCATAGTTAATCACATGGCTCAGATCATCCACATCAATTCCACGGGCTGCAATATCGGTTGCTACCAGTACGCGCGTCTGGCTGCTCTTGAAGTTATCCAGGGCACGTACACGCGCATTCTGGGATTTGTTACCGTGTATGGCTTCTGCCTGAACACCAGCTTTACTCATATCCCGGGCTACTCTGTCTGCACCATGCTTGGTGCGGGTAAACACAAGAGCACGGTCAATTTCGCCACCCTTTAACAGGTGTAACAACAGGTTCTTCTTATCAGATTTCTTTACGTAATACACTGCCTGCTTAATTGTATTGGCAGTGGACGATACCGGCGTAACCTCTACCTTCGCAGGGTTAACCAGAATGGTATCGGCAAGCTTCATTATTTCAGGTGCCATGGTTGCCGAGAAGAACAGAGACTGTCTTTTCTCAGGTATCACTTTCAGCACTTTTTTTACATCATGCACAAAACCCATATCCAGCATACGATCTGCCTCATCCAGCACGAACATTTGCAGGTGCTGCAAATTAACGTACTTCTGCGCCATCAGGTCCAGTAAACGGCCTGGCGTTGCGACCAAAACATCTACACCTGCTCTCAGAGCATCTGTCTGCGCACGCTGTGGCACACCACCAAAAATCACCGTATGCTTCAGGCCGGTATTCTTGCCATAAGCTTTCAAGCTGTCTCCGATCTGGATAGCAAGTTCGCGGGTAGGCGTAAGTACAAGCGCTTTGATTTTCTTCGGTCCGTTCTGAGGCTGCGCGTGCAACAACTGAAGGATTGGAATAGAGAAAGCGGCTGTTTTTCCGGTACCTGTCTGGGCGCATCCTAAGATGTCGCGCTGCTGCAGTATGTAAGGGATGGCTTGAGCCTGGATGGGAGTTGGTTGCGTGTATCCTTCTGTTTTAAGAGCTTTTAGGATTGGCTCTATCAGGTTTAAATTCTCGAATGTCATTAATTGATCTTACAGTATGAAAGGCTGGCCGTACAGCTAATTTATTGCCGGCTCAGCTAAGCTTTGATGAACAAGCGCTTTCAACTGAAAGTATAACACAGTGCGTGTTCTTGCTCATCCTTTCCACACTTAACTTATAAAAGAGAACAAAGGTTCTTTTCACGATTAAAGCATGGATAATAATAATGCAAAGGTAGAGGTAAGTATGGTCAGTTCCTATATTTTGTTTTTTGTATGGTAATACTGCTGCAGACAGAACGAGTGAACCAACTGGAATGTACCAAGTTTAATCTATCCTAAAACTGTAAAATAAACTTTTATCTGTGGCTAAAAAGCAATGGGCGGCATTCTTAAACATAAAGAATACTACCCATTCCATTCTTATATTCTATAAACCTTCGTTTAGCCTATAGCCTCGTTCAGGCTAGGCAGCTTACCAAAACGGCGAAGCGTGTTAATGTGCGAGCGAAGGGCCTGCCAGAATGTTTTGTTCTCCATGTAAGGAATTCCAAACTCCTCAGCAGTCTCTTTCACGATGTGCGAAATGGCCGGGTAGTGCACGTGGCAAACACGCGGAAACAGGTGATGCTCTATCTGGTAATTCAATCCGCCTACATACCAGTTTATAAACCTGTTATCGCGTGAAAAATTAACGGTTGTATGCATCTGGTGTATTGCCCAGTCGTTCTCAATTGTGCCGTTCTCGTCTGGTCGTGGATGGGTGGTGCCTTCTACTGTGTGTGCCAGTTGGAACACTACCGTCAGCACAATACCCGCCACAAAGTGCATCAGTAAAAAGCCCAGCAGCACATGTAAAAAGGGAATACCGAACACAACTACCGGCAGCACCAGCATAATACTGAAGTACAAAACCTTCATGGCAATGATCTTCAGGAGCATTTTTTTGTTCTCTTTGTCAGAATTAGAATTGACGCCGTTTTTAATAAAGAGGAAGTACTGTACAAAGTCTTTAGCAATAACCCAGTACAGCGTAAGTAAGCCGTAAAAAAAGAAAGCATACAGCCACTGCAGCTTATGGTAAAACTTCACGTTGGTGTGTGGCGAAAACCGCAGTACCAGCCTGTCCTGAATGTCCTCGTCCATCTCTACCACATTGGTATAAGTATGGTGCAAGATGTTATGCTGCAGCTTCCAGTTGAAGGCCGAGCCACCCACCAGGTTTAAAGTATGGCCCATCAAGAAATTCACACGTTTGTTATTGGAGTATGCCCCGTGGTTAGCATCGTGCATCACACTCATGCCTATACCAGCCACACCCAGTCCCATTACGAACCATAATGCTAAACTTACAGGCAAAGATGGCTGGAAAGAGAGCAGGAGAATAAACGGTAGAACATAACAAGCCAACAGCACCACACTCTTCACTACCATCTCCGTGTTTGCATTCTTTGAGATGTTGTTCTCTGAAAAATATGCGTCAACCCGTTTGCGGAGCGTCGCAAAGAAAAGGCTTTTATCTTTCGAAACGAATCTTACTTTACTCTGTAGTTTCATATGAGGTGCTATCAGTATTTAATTTCATACACTCAGAATAAGAGATAAACACTCCAAAGGTGAGCGGAAAGAAGCAATTACGCAGCAATCAAATTACGACATAATAGCTTCACTCTTTTATATATAAGCCTACAATATACGTAATAGTTACGGATTTTTAAGTATAACTAATTAATCGATACGTAGAATTTCAGCTATTTAGCAATATGCTGCCTCTCTGTTAACAGCAAACAAACGGGGCTGACCTAATGTTAGGCCAGCCCCGTTTTATTTTTGTCCGGTGCTCGTGAAAGCAGGATAAATTACAAGTGAATCACTTCGTTATAAGCAGCCGCTGCAGCCTCCATAATTGCTTCGCTCATGGTTGGGTGCGGGTGAACAGATTTGATAATCTCGTGACCAGTCGTTTCCAGTTTGCGGGCAACCACTACCTCTGCGATCATCTCGGTAACGTTAGCACCGATCATGTGTGCACCCAGGAATTCACCATACTTGGCATCGAAAATAACCTTGATAAAACCATCTTTCGCACCAGCGGCACTTGCCTTACCAGATGCTGAGAATGGGAACTTACCAACTTTGATGTCCAGACCTTGCTCACGAGCCGCTTTTTCTGTTAAACCAACAGAGGCAACTTCAGGAGAGCAATACGTACAGCCCGGGATGTTGCCGTAATTCAATGGCTCCGGATCATGTCCAGCGATTTTCTCTACGCAGATAATACCTTCGGCTGAAGCAACGTGTGCCAGGGCAGGACCAGGAACAATGTCACCGATTGCGTAAATGCCATCTACGTTTGTCTTGTAGAACTCATCTACCACCAAACGGCCTTTCTCTACTTTAATACCAAGTTCTTCCAAACCAATGTTCTCCAGGTTAGTCTGGATACCTACAGCAGAAAGTACTATCTCTGCCTCCAAAGTCTCTTCGCCTTTAGCTGTTTTAACTTTCACCTTGCTGATGCTGCCACTAGTATCCACAGACTCCACAGAAGAATTTGTCATGATGTTGATGCCGGCTTTCTTAAAGGATTTCTCCAGCTGCTTAGACACTTCCTCATCCTCTACAGGCACGATGTTCGGCAAATATTCTACGATGGTTACCTTCGTACCCATGGCGTTGTAGAAATAGGCAAACTCCACACCAATAGCACCAGAACCTACCACTACCATAGACTCAGGCATTTTATCCAACACCATTGCCTGGCGGTAACCGATGATCTTTTTGCCATCAATTGGCAGGTTAGGCAGCTCGCGTGAACGGGCACCTGTGGCAATGATGATCTTATCAGCCTCTACTGTGCTCTTCTTACCATCTGCATCCGTTACTTCGATCTTTCCTTTAGCAATCAGCTTACCATTACCCATAATCGCATCGATTTTATTCTTGCGGAACAGGAACTGAATACCTTTGCTCATGCCATCGGCAACACCGCGGCTACGCTTAATTACCGAGCCAAAATCAACAGAGGCTTCACCAACGTTGATACCGTAGTCTGATGCATGGTTAATATATTCAAAAACATTTGCGCTTTTCAGCAATGCTTTGGTTGGGATACAGCCCCAGTTCAAACAGATGCCACCCAGCGACTCACGCTCGATCACACCTACTTTCATACCCAGCTGCGATGCACGTATAGCTGCTACATAACCGCCCGGGCCACTACCAAGCACTACTAAATCATATTTTGATGCCATAATATCGTCTTTAAAGTTGATGGGCAAAATTAACGGATAATCCTTATATAGCAAAACTGCTTACCCCTTAGTTGCTTATGGCACAATGCAAAGAAACTATTAGGATGATCCGGCGAAAACGACACAAAACACAGAAATCTCTTTTATGATTGTGCAGCAGTGCGGTACTTTACAGCCAAATTTTGAACAATTGCCCTCTTACATGAAAACACTTTTACCCTTACTCCTGCTATTTTTAATGTCCTTCACAGTTCAGGCCCAGCAATCAGCCGTTGATTATTTTTTGAGCGGAAATGCCAGGTTCAAAGCTGGGAAATACGCTGAGGCTATCAAAGATTATGACCAGGTGCTGAAGATGGAGCCTAAACACGTCGTGACACTTACAAACCGTGGCGTATCCTATGACAGGCTGAATGATCACAGATCTGCTATAGCCGATTTCACCAGAGCGATCTCTCTGGATCCCAAGTATGCAGAAGCTTATTTAGGCCGTGGCCTTGCCAAGTACAACATGAAGGATTACCGGAGCGCGTTGCTTGATTATAACAAGGGCATAGAGCTCAGCCCCAAAGACTCCAAAGCTTACATGAGCCGCGGGTTAGTCCGCTATGGACTGAAAGACTATAGCGGTGCCATCGCAGATTATACTAAGGCAATCACTCTCAACCCGAAATATGAGGAAGCTTATTACAACCGTGGAGCCCCCAAATATAATCTCGGTGACAAAGAAGGTGCCTGCGCCGACTGGACCAAAGCAAAAACGCTTGGGTTAAAAGATGCTGATCCTTACCTGAAGAAGTACTGTAAGTAGACCAGCAGCAGAAATTAAAACAGAAAAAGGCGCCTTGTGAGCGCCTTTTTCTGTTTTACCTTAAAAAGATTTAAGCATCGTTTGGTTCCCTGGTACTGCCGGTTGCCAACAGCTCCGGCTTAACGGCTTTTATGTCTATAGCCTCCATCCTTTTAATGGTTTGTTCCTTCAGCGCAGTAAACTCAGACATGTTTTTGCGGTTTACGGGGTCTGCAGATGGCAACTTAACGCGTAGCGCATCTACCTGGCGCCCGTTTTTCCAGAAACGGTAGCACAGGTGCGGACCTGTGGCCAGTCCAGTGCTGCCCACATAACCGATCGTTTGCCCCTGCTTTACATGAACACCCTTGCGAACTCCCCTGGCAAACTTAGACATGTGCAGGTATTGTGTTGTATAGGTCTTATTATGCTTAACTTTTACAAAATAGCCATTGCCTCTGGTGTAGCGCGCTTCTACAACTACTCCATCACCAACAGTACGAATCGGTGTACCTCGTGGCGCTGCGAAATCGGTGCCCAGGTGTGCTTTATAACGTTTCTGCACCGGGTGGAAACGGCGCTTGGAGAAGCGGGAGCTAATACGTGTATACTCAAGTGGCTCTTTCAGAAAGGCTGTTTTCAGGCTCTGGCCTTTTTCATCAAAATAATCTACCCCATTGCCTTGGTTAAAACCAATGGCATAAATTGGCTTTCCTTCATGCTCGAAAACAGCAGACTTAAGATCACCAAAGCCTATTGACTGACCATTCACTACTTTCTCATCATAGATCAGTTTGAACTTATCGCCAGGTTGAATACGATTCAGGTTAAGTCGCCAGGCATAGATATCAGCAAATTTGTTGACTAGTTGAGGAGATCCTCCTGCTGCAACCAAAGACTCGAACAATGAGCTTTTGATCTCGCCCGCCAGCGTACGCTCTATTACCTCCACTTCCCGCTTTACAAGCGTCACAGTCAGGCTGTCGCGTAAGTCGTAGATTACATACTCTACCAGGTTGGGCTCATAGATAAAATATTGTGCAGTGCGGGCAGAGTCCTGGGAATGAAGAATGGTGTAATTACGGTTAGCTGCAATGCGACGGACATTATATACTTTTTTTGCCTTCTTCGCCAGCTGATGCACCTGCACCGGTGTAATGTTGTACTGCGCTAATATCTCTGACAGATTCTCGCCTCGTTCTACGAGCCCTTCCACTATCTCAAGAGTGTCGGTTGGGATGCCGTAGACAATAGGTGCCGGCTGTTTTTCTACCGCTGCGGGTTTGGCTGAGTTTGATTCTACCTCATTTTTGAGGTTTGTAAGTCTGTTTGTGTTGAAGTCGATTGTTTGGGCTGCAGTAATACAAATAAGCAGCGACAAAGCAATCAGGATGGCAAGTCCTTTACTGCGTTTGAACATCACTAAAAATACCTTTGGTTGAAAGAATTGCCACGAAAATATGCTTTAACTCATAGAAAAAAAAGTATATTTCAATACAATAAGCAGATTATAAATATGTTACAATCAGTTTCACTGAATATCAATATAGCACTTCCCCGTTGCGCCTCTTCTTTACACCCTTAAACCACAGGAAACAACCTGCTAGTTATCAACACTTTGCCTGCATATAAAGCAACTAATCAATGTGCTTTCGCAATAAACATTTCTTTTTATAACTTTGGCCTCTATGAAAGCATTAGAAGGAAAAGTAGCTCTGGTAACCGGAGCATCAAAAGGAATAGGCCGCGCCATTGCAGAAAAATTTGTAGAGGCCGGAGCCCAGGTAGCATTCACCTACCTTTCAAGCGTTGAAAAAGGACAGCAACTGGAGAAGGACCTTTCAGCTAGCGGAGGCAAAGCAAAAGGTTTTCGTTCCGATGCCGCTGACACTGCACAGGCAGAGCAGCTGGTAGAGGATGTGGTAAAAGAGTTCGGCAAAATTGATATTGTAGTAAACAATGCAGGTATTACCCGCGATGGCTTACTGATGCGCATGAACGAAGAGCAGTGGGACGCAGTCATCAATACGAACCTGAAATCTGTATTTAATGTGACGAAAGCTGCTACCAAGCACATGATGCGTGCGAAGTATGGCTCTGTCATAAACATCACGTCTGTAGTAGGTATCAAAGGTAATGCTGGCCAGGCAAACTATGCTGCTTCTAAGGCTGGTATAATTGGCTTTACAAAATCTGTGGCTTTGGAGCTGGGCTCACGCAATATCCGTTGCAATGCCATTGCCCCTGGCTTTATTGAAACAGAAATGACAGGAGAACTTGATCAGAAAGTAGTGGACGAGTGGCGCAAGGCAATACCGCTGAAGCGTGGTGGCTCTCCTGAGGACGTTGCCAAAGCTGCTGTATTCCTGGCATCTGATGAATCCTCCTACATCACGGGTCAGACACTTCAGGTAGATGGAGGAATGTTAACCTAACAAATGTTAGATCAAAGTTTAGGAGTTAAGGTAAACTTACTTCCTTTAGATAGACCAATGCTGCAACTTTTGCGTTACTAGCATTGGTCTATCTGTTTTATGTACCAAGATTTCATTTCTAATTTTTAATTTTTAATTTCTAATCAGAAATTAACTCTAATGAACTCGCTCCGACTAATAACTACCTACTCTCCCTGGCTTATACTTGCCTGCCTTGCAGCTGGTTTGCTTTATGCATGGCTGCTGTACAGTAAGCGCGCGCCTTGGCCCAAGAGTATGAACTATGCGTTGGCAGCAGTCAGATTTGTAGTGGTAAGTGTTCTCTGCTTTCTATTGCTGGGTCCCCTGGTACGATACGTAGCCAATACCACCATAGAGCCTACCATTGTTTTCGCTATCGACAATTCTCAGTCCGTACAGCTATTTTCTGATTCCGTTCAGCTACAGAAGGCACAACAGGAGCTTCAGGAAATGGTAGCAAGATTGCAGAGTGAAGGCTATAAAGCGGAGGTCAGGACACTTAGCGGAGATTCAAAACAAAACATTAGCGACATCAATTATTCCTCAGAGACCTCAAACCTTAACCAACTGCTTTCGGATGTACAAACCGAGTATGCAGAGCAAAACCTGGTGGGGGTAGTACTGGTCTCAGATGGAATAGTAAACCAAGGCATCTCCCCAACCTACGCGAATTACAGCTTCCCCATTTATCCCGTGGCAGTAGGAGACACTATTCCTAAGAAAGATGTGCTGGTGGCTTCTTTGCGTTACAACAAGGTAAACTACAGTGGTAACCGTTTTCCACTGGAGGTAGAGCTGCAACAAGACGGTTTTAGCGGTAAGGCTGCTACGGTAACTCTCAAGGAAAATGGAAAGACCATTGCCACTAAAAATGTTACCCTACAGGCAAACCAACCTGTGCAGCAGGTGCCTTTTCAGGTTTTGGCTAACGGACTTGGAAAACGGCATTACGAGGTAGAGGTACAACCCCTGCAGGATGAATTCACCACCCTTAACAACACCAAACACGCCTATATAGATGTGGTGAAGGGCAAGATTAAAGTACTTGTTGCAGCTGCTGCACCCCACCCGGATATCAAATCAATCAGGGCTGCTATCGAGTCTAACGAGAATTACGAAACAGAACTATACATCCCGGGCCTCACACCGCTGAAGCAGCAGGATTATGATGTAGCTGTGCTTCACCAGTTGCCTGGCCGGGTAGCTGGAAGTGAGACGGCCATGCGGATTGTACGCCAGAAGAATTTACCTGCTTTATATATTCTCGGCCCACAAAGCGACATCGGTGACTTTAATCGGCTAAAAGTAGGGCTCAACATAAGCTACAGCGGACAGGCAGATGAGGTTACGCCTGTTGCCAACACTAACTTCAGCACCTTCACTTTACCTGAAGCTGCCTCAGAACGCCTGCAGCAATACCCGCCGGCACAGGTGCCTTATGGTGATGTACAGGTAAGCCCGAATACCGAAGTAATTCTTTACCAGCAGGTAGGGCGGGTTAAAACTAACAAACCAATGCTGGCTGTGCAGACTTCCGGAGAAAACCGGAATGCCACCATGCTTGCATCGGGAATCTGGCAGTGGCGACTCATGGAGAATGCCAATAACGAGCAGCCGCAGGTGTATGATAAGCTGATCACTAACCTGATTCAGTTACTCAGTGCGCCCCGTAATAAAAAGCGTCTGAACGTTTACCCGGTACAAACGGAGTACACCAGTGCTGATGAAATACGCTTCAATGCTGAGGCCTATAATGAAGCACTGGAGCCTATTTATGGGCAAAACATCACCCTAAGTATAAAAGATGAGGCTGGAGAGACAAAGAGCTTCAACTTTGCCAACGGCGAGAACCAATCCGGTGTAAATATTGGCACCCTGCCCGGCGGCCGGTATACTTATTCAGCCGCTGCCCGGATAAATGGGCAACTGCAGCAGGACAAAGGAGAATTTATAGTAGAGGAACTGCAACTGGAGGCACTCAATGCCGTGGCTGACCACAACCTGCTTTACCAGCTGGCAAATAATACTGGCTCTAAGCTCTACCAGCCAAACCAGCTACAGCAACTGGAACAGGATTTACTTGGTGCTGATTATCAGGCAAAGATTTACAGTTCTGAAGAGTTAAAAGAAATTGTAGATATGAAGTGGCTGTTTTTCCTGCTTCTTGGCTTGATCTGTACCGAATGGTTTATCCGGAAATATAACGGAAGCTATTAAAAGCTCCTGTTGCTAAGTTCGAAAGAACTAAGAAAGGCTGCATCCAATAGCAAGAGCTTCTTCCTTTTCAATCAACTGTATCAACCCTGAAACTATGACCGCAACAGCACCAACCCCTCTTATACTCCAGACCGATAGAATGTACCTGCGCGAGCTGTCGCCGGAGATGTATGGCTACCTTTTCTCTCACATCACTGATGATGAAATTTCAACTTATTTTGGCTTTAAGACAGAGAAAGAACTGGAGGCAGAAAAAGAGAAATTTCAAAAGGGTTATGCTACTTACTTTTTCTCTTTTAAGATCTTTCACTTACTCGATAAGCAGGATAACAGGATGCTGGGGATGTGTGGTTTCCATACCTGGGTACCCAAACACAGAAGAGCAGAAGTAGGGTATAACCTGCTGAATGACGCTGACAAAGGCAAGGGATTAATGAAAGAAGCACTAGGTGCTGTACTGGCTTATGGCTTTGAACACATGAACCTGTACAGAGTAGAAGCTTTATTGGCTGAATATAATGTACCTTCGCTTAAACTCTTGAAGTATTATGGCTTTAAAAAGGAGGGTACTGTAAGAGGCCACTACATTGTTGATGAGGTAAATGAAGATTCAGCTTTGTATTCTATACTACTTCCGGAATTTGAACAGCTGAAAGAGCAAGAAACCGCAGAGACGCTGTAGGCAAGCATTTTTAACTCCTTATAATAACCTCCGGTTCTTAATCAAAATTTAACAAATACTTTGAAATACTTTATCCTGAACAAACCCTTTGAGGTACTCACACAGTTTACAGATGAAGCTGGGCGGGCTACATTAAAAGACTATGTGCCAGTCCCAAATATTTATCCGGTAGGCCGCCTTGACTACGACAGCGAAGGACTTGTGCTGTTAACAGACGATAAACAACTGCAGCACCGCCTTTCTGACCCGCAATTTAAAGTAGAGAAAACGTATTGGGTACAAGTAGATGGCAATCCGACAGATGAAGCCCTTACTAAGTTAAGACTGGGGGTACAGATCAAAGGTACGAAGACCTCCCCTGCCAAAGTACGTACTTTAGAGGAAGAGCCACAGGTCTGGGAACGATCTAAACCTATACGTTTCCGGAAGAACATCCCTACCTCCTGGGTAGAGATAAAGATTTCACAGGGAATGAACAGACAGGTGCGCCGCATGACCGCTGCAGTTGGCTATCCAACCTTACGCCTTATAAGACCGGCTATTGGTCCGCTTACTTTAGGTGACCTTCAGCCGGGCGAGTACCGCGAATTGACCTTGGAAGAGGTAGCTGCGATTAAAGGTTTGGCAGCAAAGGCTCAATCCCCCAAAGGTAACACCAGGAGTAAAAGTTTTGGAGGTGCCAAAGGAAAGAGAGGCGGTCAGAGCGGCTTCAGAAAACAGATAAATTAAGCATGCAGCTTCGCGTATGAGTACTTCTGCACCTCCCCTCGTGATTACTGTTGATGATAACCTTCTTCTGCGGGAAATCACCACGGCGGATGCTCCTGCCATTTTTAAGCTAATTGACAGCAACAGAGTTTACCTCCGTAAGTGGCTTCCATTCGTTGACTATACCAGAGCTGTTTCCGACACTGAATCTTACATTTTAGGAGTTACTGAAGCAGGAAATTTTTCTGACCTGGTATTTGTGATTCTATACCGTGAGCAACACGTGGGGGTTATTGGCTTTAAGGGAGTTGACCTGTTAAACAAGAAACTTGAAGTAGGCTATTGGTTAGCCGAGGCCCACCAAGGAAAGGGAATCATGATCCGCTGCTGTAAAGCAGTTATCAACTATGCTTTTGATAAGCTAGACATAAACCGTGTTCAGCTTAAGGTGGCCATTGGCAACGAGAAGAGCAAAAGCATACCTCTAAAACTTGGTTTTAAGAAAGAAGGAGTCGAACGGGATGGCGAGTTAGGTAGCATGGGAGTATTTTATGACCTGGAAGTATACAGCCTGCTAAAGCGAGAGTGGCAAAAATAGGCTTTACTCCTTTTGCTTGCCCTTTCCGGTACCTAACATCAGGGATATTGCCCGCATATCTTTGTGCTTATCTGCAACAAGCTTAAGGATAGCCAAAAAAGGAATAAAAAGAATCATGCCTGACGCACCCCATAGAATGCCTCCTGCCACAATAGCTAGTAGAGTAAACAACATATTAACCTGTAACCTGTAACTCACAGCCATTGGAAAGATAAGATTGGCCTCCAGGTATTGCACTACTGCAAACACAATAACCACCCCTAACGGATACCAGATACTATCAAATGTTACCCACGCAACGGTTATGGGCAGGATAGCTCCGATAACAATGCCGACATAGGGTATAAAAGTTAAAATAGAAGCAATTATTCCAAAGAAAACTGCATGAGGAATACCTAATAGCAGTAATCCAATACTATTCAGAATTCCCACCACTACATATACCACTACCATTCCCTTTATAAAATTATAGTATGTAGTAATTGTTTCATTCAGTATTATCTTTAAATTTTTATGTTCAGATCTGGAAAAGAGAGAGAATAACGCTGCGGCCAACTGTTCACGATAATACAATATAAGAGCAGCATAAAGTGGTATCAGTACAAGAAACACTACTCCTACTGCAGATGTATAAATTAATTCCTGTGCCATATTAAAAGCACTGGTGGCGACCTCTGTTGCCATACTTTCCAACCATTCTTTTTGCCTGGCGGTGTCAATCTCATAGGTGTGTTCTAAATATTCGCTGAGCTTACTCCAGGTTTGAGAGAGCTTGGCCTTCAGATTTGGCCACTCATCTGTAAATCGTATTATTTGCCTTACCAGTAACCATAGCAGCATACCGAAAGCTCCCAGAACAAGCAGGAGACAGAGTGCAATTGTAAGCCACCTAGCCAGCCCCTTGTTTTCGAGCCACCTGCAGACAGGGTATAATATGAAACTTATCAGGAGTGCAAAGCTCAGGGGAATAAACAGGTTACGCCCAAAGTACAGCAGCAGAGAAGCAACCAGTATAAACAGGAGCAACTTCAGCCAGTTAACTTTGGTTTGGTTATACATACTGCCGGTTATGTAAGTTTAAAAGCTAAAGCTTTAAAAATATTTTAAGTTCTAAGTCAATTAAATAGAAGAAAAGTAGACTTACCTGTTTTCATCACAGCTTAACACCAGAATCTGCTTTTCTAGGGATTAAAATACAGTCAACGCACCACCTTTTCCAACACCTACTAATTTCTTTTTTGTTTTACGGCATATATATTAATCACACTTCCTGTTCACCAACAAAATCATTACAAACCAACTAAATTTTTGTACCCTTTTACTAAGAATGTATGCGCATAAGCTTTTTACAGCGCACCACATCTCCCTGATTATATTACAATTACGTATAATAATTAGGTATAAAGGAATGAGTATAAAATTAACGATATTACTTTTTTTTGTACTGTTCTCAGCAAGCGCCCAACAACTAAATTTTTCCTGGGGTAGTCCTATTAACAGAGACCCAAGGCAACTAAGAAATATGGAAGTAATCGGTGTGGATGATGACGGCTTCTTTACTACATATGAATCAGACAACCAGGTAACGCTAGAACATTACAGCCCTGAAAATATCAGGCTCTGGACAACTGCCTTAAGGCCAACAACACCAGGAGGCAAACCGGCTACCTTCCACAGTATGCAAATGATAAAAGGCGCATTGTACATGATCTCCAGTTCTAAAAAGGAGCGTGAGACAGTCGTATATGCCCAGGAGATAAAACACAACGGTAACTATTCCCCTGATGTCATTCCTTTGGCCCGTGGTAAATTCGGAAAGCACATTAAAATCGCTACTGCCGAAGACGAGGCAGCTCTTATCGTGGTACTTTCGGGTGATAACAGGCAAGAGATAACATCAGCACTTTTAACAAGTAAGTTAGTGCCTCGCTGGACAATGGCCTTTACTTCTGGGGGCGATATGCAGGATGTGCTTGTGCATCCGGACGGCACAACATACCTGCTGACCAAGGCTTTACCAGCGGCCCCGGCAACTACCTCTTTTTACCTATACCGGCTAGAGGCTAAAAGTGGTAAATATGAAGAGGTTGTTTTAGGCCACAGCGACTACCGCCCCTACAAGGCAAAACTAGCTGCCGTACCCTACCGGGAAACAGTAGTAACAGGATATATGATCCCTAGCTCATCTGTGGCAAGTCACAATCCTGAACCTATTGGCACATTCTATTACAGGTTTAACGAAAAGAATCTACGTAAACCTGTTGTTGCATATACTCCATTTGATCAGGACTTCATTATTACCTACAAGCGTTTAAAACCAGATAATGACCGTATTCAACGCCTGCGAAACCTGCAGCTAGACAGAGTGGTACCTGCTAGTAGCGGCGGTGTAATTCTTATTGGTGAAGTAAGCTTTCATTTAAATAAAGCTGGCTTTTCTATCCTGCACAACCACGACATCATTATTACACGCCTCCGTGGTAATGGTTCTATGGCTTATATCACTAGTGCCAATAAGCTACAAACCAGCACTAAGAATGACAGGAGGCTTCACTCCTACTTTGCTACTGCTATTGATAACTCATTACAAATCATATACCTCCATTTTGAATACGCTAATAATGCTGGTATTTCATTTTCTTCCGGCTCCCAGCCTGCAAGTAAAACGCCCGTTCTAATAAACATTGAACCTGACGGAACAAAGCATATACATCCTATCAAAGATTCATCTTTCGGTCATGCCCATGACTTCCAGATTTGTCCAACTTCGGCTTATCAAATGTCAGAGAAGCAGTTTATTATACTAGGTTTGGGAGAAGGCTTCTATAGGTATGGACGGATGAGCTTCAACTGAGGCGTCTGCTTTACCCGGAACTCATCTTCCCACAATTTTTGTAGTTGAAGAGTCTTTATCGCTTTCTGCATTTCATCATGAATTCTTAGCAGGAGAACGCTGTTGTAACAGCGGCGAAATGTTTATATTTGAGAATCAAACTAATCTAAAATTTTCACCCTACCATGAATAAATGTACCTATCTGAGCATGTTCCTGGCGGCGGCCCTTGCCTTGCCTTTAGGCACAGCAGTTGCGCAGGACAAAAAAGATGATAAGAAGTGGAAAGTAGACACTGCCCACGGAAAAGAAAAAGAAATCTCTGTAACCACCGACGAAGGCACCTGGATAAGCCTGGACGTGAGTCCGGATGGCAAAGAGATCGTGTTCGACATGCTCGGCGACATCTACATCATGCCTGCCACAGGCGGTAAAGCAAAGCTGCTGCGCACAGGTCGCCCTTACGAAGTACAGCCACGCTTCAGCCCCGACGGCCAGTTTATCTCCTTCACTTCGGATGCAGGTGGCGGCGACAACATCTGGATCATGAAGCGCGATGGCTCTGATGCTAAGCAGATCACCACTGAAAACTTCCGGTTACTGAACAACGCTGTCTGGACGCCGGATGGCCAGTACCTGATCGCACGCAAGCACTTCACCAACACCCGCTCATTAGGTGCCGGCGAGATGTGGATGTACCACCGCTCAGGCGGTGCAGGTGTGCAGCTTACAAAGCGCAAAAACGACCAGCAGGACGCCGGAGAGCCGTTTGTATCGCCGGATGGCAAGTATGTATACTACTCTGAGGATATGAGCGGCGGCTCTACCTTTGAGTATAACAAAGACCCGAACGGCCAGATTTACGTGATCCGCAGAGTAGACCGGAACACAGGCGAGGTCGAGAACGTGGTAACCGGTAACGGTGGCTCTGTGCGCCCAACTATTTCCCGCGATGGCAAGCACATTGCTTTTGTGCGCAGGGTGCGTACAAAATCGGTACTGTTTGTGCAGGACCTGAAAACCGGCGAGCAGTGGCCGATCACAGATAACCTGAGCAAAGACCAGCAGGAGGCCTGGGCTATCTTCGGCGTGTACCCTTCCTTCTCCTGGACACCGGACAATAAGAGCATCGTGTACTGGGCGAATGGCAAGATCAATAAAATAGATGTAGCCACGCAGAAAGTAACTAACATACCTTTCGAGGCTACCGCTACCCATTACATTGCGGATGCCGTACGCCATGATTTCAGCAAGAATGGAGGTGTATCTCCGAAGCAGTTTGAGGCCAAGGCTATTCGCCATGCCGTGACTTCTCCGGATGGTAAGCTACTGGTATTTAACGCTGCCGGCCATATCTACAAGAAGGAGTTGCCGAACGGTAAGCCGGAGCGCATCACCAACAGCCAGGACTTCGAGTTCTACCCTGCGTTCTCCCCAGACGGAAAGCACATTGTTTACTCCACCTGGAACGACGATAACTATAGCACGCTGATGAGGCTGGACATCCGTAAAAAGAATGCGAAGCCAACAAAACTTACTTCTGAAAAAGGATTCTATTCTAATCCGGTGTTCTCTCCAAACGGGAAGTATATCGTTTACAACAAAGAAGGCGGAAACAACCACATGGGCTATGCGCATGGCAATGATCGTGGTATTTACTACATGACAGCTGAAGGCAAAAACTCTACACTGGTACAGGAAAACGGTTCTTCGCCACTTTTCAACGCAACTTCTGACCGCATTTTCTTCACAGCCCGTGCCGGCGATAAGTATGCCTTTAAAAGTGTTGACCTGAAAGGGAAAGAAGAGCAGACGCACTATACTTCCAAGTATACCGAGCAGTTTTACCCAAGCCCAGACAACAAGTGGATTGCATTTGTGGAGCTGTTTAATGGTTATGTGGCTCCGTTCACAGCCAACGGTTCTGGTTTAGAACTAAGTGCCGAGACAAAAGCAGTACCTGTTGCCCGCTTCACCCGCGATGCCGGCACTAGTGTACATTGGTCAGGCGACAGCAAAAAAGTAAACTGGGTGCTGGGCGATGAGTATTTCTCAAACGACCTGAAAGACCGCTTCACATTCGTGGAAGGCGCTCCTGATAAACTGCCTGCCATCGACACAACGGGTACTAAGATCGGCCTAGTACTGAATACAGATACGCCGGAAGGCAAAGTGGCATTCACCAACGCGCGCATCATTACCATGAAAGGCGACGAAGTAATTGAAGGCGGAACGATTGTAGTAGACGGCAACAAAATTGTAGCCGTTGGCAAAAACGTAACCGTACCGAAGGATGCCAAAGTAATTGACGCTGCCGGTAAAACCATTATGCCGGGTATAGTGGATGTGCATGCACACTTAGGTACTTTCCGTTTAGGTATGAGCCCGCAGAAGCAGTGGTCATACTATGCTAACCTGGCTTATGGTGTAACCACTACCCACGACCCGTCTTCTACTACCGAGATGGTATTCAGCCAGTCCGAAGCAGTGAAAGCCGGCAACATGGTTGGCCCGCGTATTTTCTCTACAGGTACTATCCTTTATGGTGCAGATGGCAATTTCAAAGCTGTGGTGAACGGCATTGATGATGCCCGTTCGCACCTGCGCCGTTTAAAGGCGATCGGTGGTTTCTCGGTGAAAAGCTATAACCAGCCACGCCGTGAGCAGCGCCAGCAGATCATTCAGGCTGCCCGCGAACTGGACATGACCGTGGTACCGGAAGGTGGTTCTACGTTCTTCCATAACATGAGCATGATCCTGGACGGACACTCTGGCATTGAGCACAACATACCTGTTGCCCCGCTTTACAAGGATGTAGTGGAAGTATGGAAAGCCTCACAAACCGGCTATACCCCTACCCTGATTGTGAACTATGGCGGTAACTCCGGTGAGTACTACTGGTACCAGAAAACCAACGCCTGGGACAAAGAGCGTCTCCTGAAATTCACACCTCGTTCAATCATTGATGGTCGTTCACGCCGTGTGACTTTAGTGCCGGATGAAGAGTATAAGCATGGCCATATCCTGTCATCAGAAGCGTGTAAGCAGTTAACAGATGCCGGTGTGAAAGTAAACTTAGGCGCACACGGACAGTTGCAAGGCTTAGGCGCACACTGGGAACTTTGGATGCTGCAGCAAGGTGGCATGACGAACCTGGAGGCACTTCGTGCAGCAACGCTAAATGGTGCTGAGTACCTGGGCATGGGCAAGGAGATCGGCTCCCTGGAAACTGGTAAACTTGCCGACCTGATCGTGCTGGACCAGAACCCGCTGGAGAACATCCAGAATACCGAGCACGTGAAGTATACGATGGTAAATGGTCGCCTGTACGATGCCGCTACCATGGCAGAAACGGGTAACTACAACAAGCAGCCAGGCAAGTTCTGGTGGGAAAACAGCCGTACCGCAACTGCCTTTGACTGGCACGAAGGTACTGATACCCGCTTTGAGGGCATCGCCGGTGAGCATTGCACTTGCCGTCATTAAGAACATAGAAGTATAAAAAGCAAAAAGCGGCTGCTCCGGTTGGGGCAGCCGCTTTTTATTTTAACAGTAATCATAGTGTGAGTAAAACGAAAATATAAAATTTTTCCTGGACTAACAAATGCCAGACTGTCCCCTTGAGGGGACTACAGGGGTGTAATCGTGCATAGGAAAATCCTTCTCAAAATGTTCGCTGCTTTTCTAGAATCCAATGTTCTATAGTTCTCAAAACATTCTGCATATTCCTTTGTAGCTTCTGATCCTCAGTCTTACTTGCCTACTGTTTAATTTCTTGCTTTGGCTCCCTCTAGGCCGGGAGGCCTCGTCCTTGGGCATCGCGCGGTGTATCTGAAGCTGCCATCGGCTGCGCCTGCAGGCTGCCCTTACGGGCACCGCAACAGCTACAAGGCGCTCAACCCAAGGACTGGGATCAACTCGATAGCCTAAGCCTTTGCTATGGAAGAGAGTAAGAACACCTTCTTTCATAGCAAAGACTTTGGCGTAGTGCCCCACCGACGATTTTTTGTTTGAGCGTTCAGCGAGTTCAAAATCGTCTTGATTCTTTTGCTTACTTTTCTCATCAAGGAGAAAAGTAGGGCCTAGCCGGCGAGGCGAAAAGCTAGCTGAAAGTACTTCAGTACCTTTTAAGAAAGCGGAAGTGTAAACAAATGAACAGATCTTTGTCCTTTTCTATAGTTAAAAACGAGCGTGGACGCTCGCGCCATGGACTTTACACTTACCTACTCCTTCACCGCCGCCAGCACTCTTTTTATCAACTCATTCTGCTTACCATCATGCCAGCGCCATACGATCACAATATCATGCTCCGGATCTATCCAGATGGTATTCTGCCCTGCGCCCAAGGCTGCGTAGCTGGTGGTGGGAGCATCGGGCCAGGCCTTGCCTTCGGTGTTCAGCCACCACAAGTAGCCGTAGTCCGGGCCTACAGCACCGCGTGTGGTGGCTTCTTTGATCCACTTTTCAGATATCAGCTGTTTGTCTTCCCAACGGCCGTTGCGCAGGAACAGGTAACCAAAACGAGCTTCGTCGCGGGTGTTGATCCACAGGCCGCCACCCCAGCGCGTGCCACCGCTTACCGATGGCATTTGCTTTCCGTTAATCTCTACTACAGAATTTCCGTAAGGTACCCACTTCCAGGAATCAGAGGCATCGATCGGATCCATAATCTCATCTTCCAGCACCTCCGGCAATGGCTTCTCCCACAGGCGAAGTAGTGATAAAGCGAAGCGGTTGATGCGGGTATCGTTGTACTCGTAAAAGCTGCCCGGCTCCTGGATTTCACGTGGCTTCCGTTCTCCGCGGCCAAAGGCTTCTTTACCTATAAAATCATCTTTCTTACCCCACATCTCACCCTGCCACTCCGATGTCTGTCGCGCATGGTGCTCCCATGTCACTTTGCGATTGTGTTCCGAATCGTAGCCGCCGTCTTTCACATACTTTGCAACGGGGTCATTTATATTTTGGATCATGCCCCTGTCTATGGTAAGGCCAAGGAGGGTAGAGAGAAAACTCTTAGCCACACTATAAGTAGGGTCAACAGCCTCGGTATCCCCCCACTCTGCCACAATGTAACCATCTTTAAGAATGATACCATTGGTACTAGCCCTGCTTGCCGGCAACGGACCGAGCGGTTCTCCGAATATATCTTTTTGGGTAGAAAAGTCTTTCTCGATCTGTGTTGTCTCCTGCATCTTCGCCCACTCAACAGCCTCTTGCAACAACGCCGCATCCATGCCTACTTCTTCCGGCTTTTTATGCTTCCAATCGTCGCCTTCTTCGGGGTAATAATATTTCTGGCTTACCTGCTGCGTACTAGCAGTCCCTAAGGTCTGCTGTGGCTGTTGCTTACAGGATAAAAAACTAATCGCAATGGCCAGGGCAAAAACTGTATTCTTGATCATCTTCTTAAGAATGGTTACTGAAACCAATCTACGAAAAAAGAAGCTGTCACCCGCTATCAGGAGAGAACAAAAAGGAGTACAACCCTGTACACCTATACCTAATAGAAACTTAATGATGCTACAGATAAAAGTATACTCCGACTATGTTTGTCCTTACTGCTACTTTGGAGAGGTAGTGCTGGAAAGAGCTTTGGCTGGGATCGAAGGAAGAGAAAAAGTTAATGTGGAGTGGATGCCCTTCGAATTACGATCAAAGCCTACTCCCACGCTTAAACCTGAAGGGGATTACCTGCAGAATACCTGGCGTGATTCTGTTTACCCGATGGCTGACCAACTGGGAATTGAGATGAAACTCCCACACGTATCACCGCAGCCTTACACGCACCTGGCTTTTGAGGGCTTTCAGTTTGCTAAGGAAAAAGGTTTAGGCGAAAAGTACACTGACAGAATGTTCCGGGCCTTTTTCCAGGAGGAACTGGATATTGGAGATGTGGCTATACTTACGAAATTAGCCGGGGAGGTCGGGCTTGATGAAACGGAATTCAGAGAAGCCCTTGAGAGCAGAAAGTATAAAGCAGCACATCAACAGGCTTTGAAGCATGCTTACGAAGAAATAGGTGTCCAGGCTGTACCTACCTTTATTATCGGGGATAAAATTGTGCGCGGACTCCTGCCCGAAGAGGACCTGCGAAGGCTTATAAAACTGGAGCTGGAAGAGTAAAATCTTCTAACTCCAGTTTATACTTTTACCAGCCTCGTTTTCTGCCACCTAATATTCCACCCAGTAAGCTGCCTAGCCCTCCAGAGCCCATACTTCCATAGCCTCGTCTGCCGTTCAGTCCGCCAAGTATAGAGGCCATAGAACCCAGGCCGCCAGACCGACGCATGCCTCCCATCATTCCACCTAACAGGCCACCAAGCAAACCGCCACCGGCTAATCCGCCCATACCACCCATCATGCCTCTGCGCCTGCCACCACGCCGCATCATGCCGGCAATAACAAGCGGGGCAACAACACCCAGCATCCCTTTTACCATACCCGGGGAAATACCTGCATTTTTAAACATGTCGCCAAAGCCGTTCTTGTTCATAAAGGAGTTGGAAGTCGGGTCTTCGCCATGCTGCTGCGCGTCCTCGGCTTTGTTTACATACTGCTCCAGTATGCTGTATTGCTTCTGGTCAACCTGCAGGTAATCGGCTATGTCCTGAATATGCTTTTGTTCTTCCGGCGTATACTGTCCATCTGCTTTGGCGAAGGCGATGATATCTGTAATGAACGGAAAACGAAGCTGGCTTTTCTTGAGCACGTCCAGGCACTTTTGCAGGTTGATCTGCGATGGGTTCTGCGCAATTTGCACCACCTCTTGCTCTACGTTCTCCGGCATCTCAGCAGCTTCGCTCAGTATCCGCAGAAACTCCAGTTCCTCTTCCGATGCTTTGCCGTCTACGGAAGCAATAGTTGCCAGCGCACCCAGGTAGGCACCTTTTTCTTCGTTTGTATAATCTTTTAGTAAGACGGTTTCTTCTTGTTCCATAGCTGTTAAAGTTTGTATAGAATAGAAATAACGGCAGATGTGACTTTAAGTTAGAGAAGCACAGATAGCTTTGTGCAAAACAAAAGGCCCTGTAGTATAGCATACTAAAGGGCCTTTATAAACTATAAGAAAGGAAAATTATTTCATCGGCACTTCCATCAACAGCAATTCTGCATCGGCATCAGCCTTGATGGTAAAACTATTCGTGTCGGATATACCCATGCCATCGCGTTTGCTCAGTTTCTCCCCGTCAATCTCAACTTCGCCTTCCAGCACAAAAGCATAAACCCCGTGATGTGGCATGTGCAGTTTATACTCCTCAGAGAAGCCCGACTTAAGGGTACCCAGTGTAAACCAAGCATCCTGGTTGATCCAGATGGCTTCCCCATCTTTATCCGGCGACACCACCGTTTGCAGTTGGTTCTGGCGATCTTCAGGTTTAAAGGACTTCTGCTCGTAACGCGGCTTTATATCACGCTCCTTCGGGAACACCCAGATCTGCAGAAACTTTACTTCATCTGTTTTGGAATGGTTGTACTCCGAGTGAGTTAAACCAGTACCTGCCGACATGATCTGCACCTCGTTTGTGCGGATAGTCTTTTCATTGCCGGTGCTGTCTTTGTGCGCCAGTTCCCCTGCTAAAGGTATAGAAATGATCTCCATGTTATCATGGGGATGGGCCCCAAAGCCCATACCGGGTGCTACGGTATCATCATTCAGGACGCGCAGCAGTCCAAATCCCATCCGCTCCGGATTATAGTAGCTGGCAAAGCTGAAACTGTGGTAAGAGTTCAACCACCCATGGTTTGCATGGCCACGTGTATTTGCTTTATGAATTACTTTCTTGCTCATAGCTGTATTTTATTTCTGTTCCCATTTACCATTGAATACGATCTCGTGAAGCGGTTTACGCTGCCTTGGTGCCAGTTCTCTGGCTTTTAGCTGCTCCGGCAAACCTTCCGGGTCGCCTACATAACCAACTGCACCCATTGCTACAGCCTCAAAGCCTTCCGGAATATCTAAGGCTTCACGAGCTTTTTCAGCACTGAACCCGCCCATTAAATGCACATGCAGGTCAAGGTCTGTTGCCTGCAGTACCAGGTTAGCTGTTGCCATACCTACATCGTGCCACGCGTGGCCGTTTGCATTCCCGTTAAAGTCGTACGTTCTTTTGGCAACCGAAACGAATAGAACCGGCGCTTTTTTTGCCCACACCTGGTTCGCTTCTACCAGGCAGCTCAGCAATCTTTCATAAGCTTCCTTATCATCTTTGGTGGCATAGATAAAACGCCACGGCTGCTCGTTCATGGCAGAGGGTGCCCAACGTGCCGCTTCAAAAAGCGCCTGCAGCTGCTCCTGCTCTACTGGTGTATCTGCAAAAGCCCTTGGGCTCCAGCGGTTTTCGATCAGGTTGTGTACGGCTATTTTATTTTCTGTTGATGTCTTAGTCAATTGCTTATATTCTCGTAGTTAATAGTAGCTCCTATAACTGAAGCTCAAATTTAATGTACATACATATAATGTACAAACATTACAGCATTTTTGTTCCTAATCCGGCTAAATAATATCAAGATTATATTTTTGTAAATAACCTTGAATAAATTCAACGAAAGGAATTAATAAATTAAAGATTCCCTATATTTGAACTCTTGTATTTGAAAGAATTCTTATAGAAATACCTTCTTATATGCACCCTCCCCACACGGCTGTTTATAGTGCCGCCGCAAATGAAAACTTATTTGGAATTTCAGAAGAAGTTTCTGCTGCTTTAAAAGAAGCCCTGACAGCTATATATCGTTACCCTGATCCGCATGCTGAACCATTAAGGCAGGCGATATCTCAAAGGCTTCATGTTTCCCCTGATGAAGTAGTAGTAGGCAGCGGATCTGCTGAACTGATCTCTCTTCTAATCCGGGCACTGTGTAAACCATATCCTGAAGCTTCCATACTCTCACTTGAACCAACTTACCCGCTCTACCGCTATGAGGCAGAAGGTCTTGGAATAGTTTTTGACACTGCTCCTCTCACCAGCAGCTATGATTTTGATATTTATGCGATATTATCAAAAATCACAGCTTCTACCCGGCTTGTGTTTTTATCAAACCCTAATAATCCAACAGGAGCTCACTTAACGCAACTACAGGTGGAGCAGTTAGTAAGAGAGGTTCCTGACCATGTAGTGCTAGTGCTTGATGAGGCCTATATTGAATTTGTAGACGCTTCAGATTATGGATCGGGGCTACCTTACATCCAGGAGCGAAAAAACCTAGCCGTACTGCGCACCTTTTCCAAAGCTTATGGTCTAGCTTCCATGCGGGTTGGCTATTTAGTTGCTAATAACGCCCTGCTTTCTAAAGTTATGCAGGTAAAGCAACCTTATAATGTAAATCACCTGGCACAGGTTGCCGGCCTGGCTGCCCTAAACGATACAAACCACTTGAACTATACACTATCAGAAACAGCTGCCGGAAAAGTACACCTACAGGAAATACTGAATAACCTTGGGGTACACTGGTGGCCATCGCAAGGCAACTTTTTATATGTGGACGCAGGCATACCCGCTGCTCCCATAGTGGCTCAACTTCAGGAGCGAGGGGTGCACTTGCGAAGTTCCAGCAGCAAGTTTGGTGTTCGGGTAACAGTCGGACCTAAAGCGCACCAGGATTACCTGCATGAGCAGTTGAAAAACATACTTTCTCCAGAGAAGATATGGGCTGACACGGTACTTGCCCAGATTTTAAAGACGGGAACCCAATTAGCAAATTCTGATGAAAGTGCCGCGACAAAGGAACTTACCTCTTTATCGCAGCTGGCGAATGGGGATGGTACAGCGGCAGAAAGAATTGCCCTGGCATTTGTACATGCTTTTACTACCTGCCTGGGTACAAACGGGCATGCGCATGCTGGCAACCTGTACAGCAGCACCTATGGCGTAACAGACATGATATCAGCTTTTAACGTGCTGATGAAGTCTACCCCACTAGTTACGTTCGGGCATTGCCTGGCTAACATAGCCATCGCGGACGCTGTGGCCGGTGCATCCGAAATACATGTGCTGGATCTTGGCATAGGCAGCGGATTACAGTGGTTGCACCTGATGGATATGCTGGCAGACCGAAATGCAGGTGATATTAAACTCAGGATAACAGGCATTGACATACCTGCAGCAGGAGAGGAACCTGCTGTTCGTCTCCGTTTAACAGGTGAACAACTTCAGGATTATGCTGACAACAAGGGGTTAAACTTTACATATACTGGTATTGCTCAGAAACTGGAGGATATAAACCTTCAGGAACTGCCTTTTTCACCAACGGAAACCCTTGTGGTGAACTCTGCTTTTACCCTCCACCACCTGCCCGACCAATTGGTACTTGAGCAGGATTACCGTGACCGTATTTTGCAGCAGATTAAGGCACTGGCTCCAGCCCTGCTTACCATCACTGAACCGGACTCTGAGCATAACCGCCTGAGTTTTATGCCACGTCTCCGGGAATCGCTGCGCCACTACTACACAGTGTTTGATGTGCTCGACACACTACTGCCCCCTTCCCTGCCGGAGCGCAAGGTAATTGAGCAGGAGTTCTTTGGAAGAGAGATCATTAATGTAATTTCATGTGAGGGAGTAAATCGGGTTGAGCGACACGAGCGCAATGAAGCCTGGCTTCAACGCATGGTACGGAATGGGTTTAAGGCCGCTGACACCCAGATTTCTCCAGAAAGCTTAGTCCAAGCCCTGAATTTGCACGAGAATTTTTCTTTAGAAAATAACGGTGCGGGTTACACGCTCTGCTGGAAAAACACACCAGTCGTGGCCACCACATTCTGGAAATAAAACAGCTCTTCAACTAAAGAGAAGGAGGAGGTTAAGCACCTCTACTCTTTAGTTGAAGAGGCTTAAACACCTAGTTTCCGTAATGCTAACAGGCAAAGCGCAACAGAGCCGGATACATGAATTTCTCTGTTCATAATCATACCTTCCACTTTATCCAGAGGCACTTTAAGCACTTCAATATTTTCAGTTTCATCCAGCTTTTGCTCCGCCACTTTACGTGCATTGCGAGCCATGTAAAAGTATATTTTATTAGTATCCTTGGTAGGATTATCAATTACCTCCAGCACGAGCTCCATGTCATCAGAAGAATACCCTGTTTCTTCCAGCATTTCGCGACGGGCAGCATCTTTCGGATCATCCTCATGCTCGTCTATAACGCCACCCGGTAGTTCAATGAAAACCCCTTGCGCTGCATGTTTATACTGGCGCACAAAGATTACCTCATTGTCCTCTGTCAGCGGAAAAGTTAAAACGACATCTGGCCGTACGCTGACGTAATAATCATCCAGCACTGTTCCGTTTGGCAGTTCTACTTCATCCCGGCGAAGGGTGTACCATTTCTCATTGAATACAAGTTCAGATTTCAGCACCTTCCAGTGCTTTGGTGTAGGGCTATGTTTAGGAGTTGACATGTGTGCAAGTTAAAATTAAAACCGTAAAAAAAGCCACGCCTGCATTAGAAGCAAGCGCGGCAAATTGTTTGTTTAAGGCAAATATTATCTGGTACCGTTCTGGTCTACCATGTACTGATTTTTTCCGGTGACCTTTCTTTCTACAACCTTTTGCCAATCCTGGCCAGTGGCAGAAAGGTACTCCGATTCATTCCATTGCTGGTTCTGTTTCAGTTGTTCATCCACTTCCAGGATATAAAGCTCATGTCCCGGTCTTTCCTTAACCCTAAAGCCGCAGGAGCGCATCATGGCCTCAATACAGGCTCGGTTAGGAGCCCACCAGTTCGTAATGTCACCAGCCATACGCTTTTCGATGAATGCCATCTTAGGCCATCCATCCTCCTGCATCCGCTTACGGTCATTTATATCAAAGTCATCGGGTGTTTCAACAACCTGTTCCCCGGGCATGGAAAGTGTCTGGAACACCATCTGTCTCCTGCACTTCTGCGACAGAATATCAAGGGAAAGTAAAGGGTAACGCAGGTGATAGAGCACTCCCATGTACCAGATCAGGTCAAACTGGCTGTCCAGGCGGGCAACGTCGTACACCTGCATTTGCTTAAGCTCTATTTTATCTTCGAGGCCGAACTGCTTTGCCGCCCACTCTGCCTGCCGCAGGTAATGAGGATCCACATCTATTCCTAAAACGTGGGCACCACGTTTGGCCAGTTCTATACTATAAAACCCGGCATTACAGCCTATATCGAGCACTTTCCATCCAGTAAGGTCAGCAGGAATATGCGGCTCCAGCTCCTGCCATTTAAAACGGGGAAAATCTCCTAACCTGTGATGCGGTGCGGTTTGTTCTCCGTTTGGTAAATGCAGGTTATGAAACCAAGGCCCTAGCTGCTCTATTTCAGACATAATGTTTATCGTATTGTTGCTTACTTAACTTTGATTTAACTAACCACGGATGATTTTACAGTCATCAGTTCTGCGGCATACCGTATCAGTTCCTGCGCACGGTGTGCAGCAGTGTGGTTTGCTAAAACCTTTTTACGGGCTCTTTCCCCAATCATTTTACGCTCCGATTTACAGATCTCCCGAAGGTATCGTAAAGTGTCTTTTGAGGAGCGTGAAACCAGTATCTCCTCCCCTATTTTAAAGAAACTGTCGAGTCCGTCCCAGTAATCTGAAATGATCGGCGTACAGCACGCGGCAGCTTCAAAAAGACGTACGCTTGGAGAATAACCTGCCTTTATCATGTCAGCGCGGGTAATATTCTGTGTGAATCGCTGGCTGTTGTAAAAATGGCGATGCTCTGCTGGCGGTAAATGATGAATGTGCTGTGTGTTTTCAGGCCACTTTATACTTTCAGGGTATTGCGGACCAGCTACTACAAAACGACCGTCTTTCCACTCCCGCGCCGCATCCAGCATCAGCTTTTCGAGTGGCGGCTGCCGATCATCGGAGTACGTACCCAGGTAACCTAGATCCCATTTTATCTCCGTTAGCTCCGGATAATATAAAGTCGGATCGAAGGAGCAGTAAAGTGGTCTTGCCTTAGGTGAATCATACTCCTTCTCCAGCATTCTCAAAGTGGGTCCACCTGTGAACGACAAGTACATGTCGTACTTTGGAATAAGGTCCGGATGCAGGTACTCATAATCCTCCCTCTCCAGTTTAGCAAGCGTTACCGGTGTATCGATATCATAAAATGCCTTTACTCCATGCGCTGTTTTCACTACCCACTCACCTACTTCCACACCCTCCGGCACATAGGAGCCAACTATAACCATGTCAGCATCCTGCACCTGCTCCGTAAAGCGCTGCTTTAAATCGCTGAGTGAACTGTAGAGTTCAGTCTGGCAATACTTCGGATCTGGAAGATCCCGGTTACCGGCATACCATGGCACGTCGCGCTCCAGGAACAGTACCTGATGCCCCAGATTATTTAGCTCGCGTACCAGGCCCCGAAATGTAGTGGCGTGGCCATTACCCCAACTAGAGGTAATAGATAGTCCAAGGATTACGATGTTCATGCCAATGCTCCTTTCTTTCGTTCTATTTTAGCGTACAGCAGTTTCTCCAGTTGCTCAGCACGGTGACTATAGGTATGCGCTGATAATACTTTCTTATACGCCGCCTCCCCAATTTGCTTTGCCTTATCTATGGTGAGGTCTGCAAGTAGGGCGGCTACTTCAGCACCATCTTTGGCAACTAAAATCTCTTTATCAGGCTCAAAGAAAAAGTCGATACCCTCCCAGTAATCCGTTATGATGCAGGCACCTGCACCTGCTGCTTCGAAAACCCGGGTGGCAGGTGAGAAACCATAACGAGCCATACTTTCACGACTGATGTTCAAAACCACTTTCGGGGTGCAGTTGAAAGCGTTGTGATCTTTTGTGTATACATGCCCGATGTATTTTACGTTATCAGTCATTTGTTTATCGCCCCAGCCACTGCCTCCGATGATGAACGTCTTGTTTACCTCCAGGGCCGCAGGCTTCAGGAAGAATTCTTCCACCCGCGCTTCACGGTCCGGTAAGCGGTTTCCCAGAAAGGCAAGGTCTGCCTCAAAACGTGGATCCGGATCAACAGGAAAATGCGTAGCAGTGTCTAAAGCATTATAGATCGGTACGCATTTCTTTGCGCCCAGTGCTTCATAAGCATTCACTACAGGGTCGCCGCCACCATAGGTCAGGATCATGTCGTACTGCGGAATCAGTTGCAGAAACTGGTCATCCGGATTCTTATGAACCCTATCCAAGGTAGCCGGGGCATCCACATCCCAAAACACAACCAGGCGGTCATCCGTCTGCAGTTTCAGAACCTCGCGCTCCAGTAATTCATCAAAAACGCCAACCCCACTGGCTTTCACCACCATGTCAGCTTCGGCGGCTTGTTCCAGACATTTTAAGGCAGCTTCTTCTGTGGCTTCATACACTACTACTTTCGCCCAATCCGGATCATCCATATCGCGGTTCTGCTGGCGTTCGTAAGCATCCGGCTCATAAAAAGTTACCTGATGCCCCCGTTCACTTAAAGCTCTTACTATTCCTCTGTAATAGGTAGCCGCACCGTTCCAGTACGCTGACACCAGGCTGGAGCCAAAAAAGGCGATATTGAGTTTCTTATGCTTCATGAAGGCTTTTTTCTTTTTGAGTGAGATAGATCTTTGATTTCGCTATGCCCAGCTCCTCGCACACTTTCTCCAGTTCATTTACACGATGGGCACAGGTATGGCGGCTCTGGATAGTTGCCAGACCATGCGCTGCCACTTCTTTAGCTTTTTCAGGATTATTGATAATGGTTTGCAGGTGCTGCTTCATCTCCTCTCCGTTGCGGGCTACCAGGAAATCTTTGCCAGGTGTAAAAAGATGCTCCGCATCATCCCAGGGAGATGAGATCAGGGGAATGCCACAGGCCAACGCCTCAAATGGACGAATGGTAGGAATACCTGGCAATGCTTCCACATAAGGCCTGCGTGGTACGTGCACAGTCACTTTATATTTGGCAAACTCTTCGGCAGCTTTATAATTCGGCAGCCATCCGCCATACGCAATGCCTGCTTCAGCTAATGCTTTACGGGCGTGTTCCGGGTACCGGACACCGTATATTTTTGCTTTCAGGCCCAACTCCTTTACAGGATTGATAAGGAACTCATGCAGCTCTGCCGTTCTTTCCTCATCACCCCAGTTCCCAATCCATATCAGATCGCCTTCAGGCTCTTTTTTATCGTGCGGGAAAAATACAGCGGTATCAGCGGCCTCATGCCAGGTCCAGGCTTTTTGTGTCCATCCCTCTTCCAGGTACAGATCCCTGATCTTCTGGCCAAATGCTAACACACCATCATAGTGCCTAAGGTCATACTTGGCCATGCTTTCACGCTCAGTAACTGCCCGGTGGTGGGTATCATGAAACACTAGTTTATACTTACCCCCGTTTGCGCGGTGCTCCCCGATTCGTTTAACCAGATCGTGCTCATTCCATTCATGCACCAGCACCAGGTCAGCATCATACAGTACCTCGTTCAGGTTTATACTTTCAGGGGAGTAGAAGTTTGTACTGATGTTAGGGTAATATTCTTTCAGTTCGTCCAGTTTCTCTTTACCATACCCTTCTATCAGGTTTTGTAAGCTCCAGCCGTTTTCAGGCTCATATACTTTTACCTGGTGCCCCCGCTCCTCTAACTCCCGCACCACACCACGCAGGAAATGAGCATTTCCATGGTTCCAGTCCGATAATATTGAGTGGTAGAAAAGGGTGATTTTCATAGTTTGCTATTAAATGAGTGTGTTTTAAAATGAACAAATGAGTGATTGCATGACCATATTATTCTGTCATTCCTGAAGAATTCACATGTTCATGCAACCACTCATTAAAAAATTTTTGCTACACGCTTACAACCTGCTTCATCAACTGCCGGTAAACGTGATCATAGTCCTGCCCCATCGGGTCAGCGGTATAGCCATGGGAGCGCTTCACAGCACGGCATGCCATGATGTTTCTTCCGAATTCGTCTTCTATCAGGTTATTGATAGTATCACGAAGTTCATCAGCATTATTTGGATCCACGTATTTGGCGGCATTGCCCCAGATCTCCGCCTGGCTGTCCATTTTACCTACTACCAGCGCACACCCTGACATGGCAGCCTCGAGTACAGTTAAACCAAAAGGTTCATATTTGGCTGGCAATGCATAAATAGAGGCCCGGGATAGCCAGTCTGACACTTCATTTTCGGATAATTGCCCCAGGAAATGCACATTCTCCAGGTCAATGGTTTTACCTGTAGCCGGATGCTTATCATCACCGGCAATATATACCGGCCACTGCAAATCTGAAGCAATGTGCGCCAACATGGAAATATTTTTTGCCTCATCCCACACACGGCCCATGCTAAATACAAACGGCTCTTTCTTACCAAACTGGAAGCCATGCTGCCCCCGTCCGTTATATACTACAGTGCTGTTCTTGAAAGGCCCGTACAGCGCCTCTGCCTGGTGCATCATCGCCTGTGTTGGCGCAACTACCATGTCAGCTGACTGGAGGCCTTTTGTAACGAGCTCTCTGTACTTGTCCCATTCCTTAGGGGCGTCCTCATCTTTTACAGCTTTCCACCAAGACATTACACAGGAGTGTACCACCACTACAGTTGGCAACTCAAAATCCAGGGCGCCGTGCACCATGCTGTTCAAGTGAACCAGGTCGGGTTGTACTTCATCCTTCAGTTTTAATAGCCATTCACCGGCTTTCTCAACATCCTCCCAAGGGTTTTCCATCCACTCCAGCTTATAGTCGCTTTCATAAACGGTCAGGTTGTCAATCTCATCAGCCTGCCTGCGCTGCTCAGTTGTTAAGGGAGCTCCCATAGTAGCTAAAGCTACTTCTGTTTTGAACGGCGCCAACGCTCTTACCAACTCCAGTGAATAATTCCAGACACCGCCTACAGTGTCTGCCGTCATCAAAATCTTTGAAGGATGATGTGCTTCCATGTTATTATCTCCCGTAAATTTTATCTAATACTTCTGCTACTTTTATATATTCTTCTGCTTCATTATTATAACCTTCTCCTTTAGCCAGCCTTTCTGCCCAGGCCACTCCGGCTCGTCCCATCCAGTCGTCTGGCGGCGAACAAAGCTTTTCGGTTTTGGTGCCGTGGTAGCGCTCTGCCACAAAGTCGTAGAAAGAGCCGTTCACATTCTTGAACGCCACGCCCCCTTCTGTACCGTAAAAGGTAGCACTGATGATAGCCTCCTGCCCGGCTGGTAAATTCCAGGAGCAGCTCAGCTGTACGTGTGTATTGTTTTCCAGTTCAATGCTTGCCGAAGCATAATCTTCTACCTTGCCTTCTGCCATACTTATGGGCTTTCCTTTCGAAAACAGCTGGCTCTGCACGTTTCTTACTTCAGGAAAGTTCATCGACCAGAGAGCTAGATCAACCAGGTGTACACCAAGGTCTATTACGCATCCTCCACCTGAAAGCTTCTGCTCATAAAACCAGGCTTTATCAGGACCATACGCGTTGTGGAACACCAGCTCAATTGCATAGATGTGGCCAAGCTCGCCGCTTTGTACTACCTTGTATACCTCCTGCATGGCCTTCGTAAACCTGTACGACAAGTCAACACCCAGCAGTTTGTTATTCTCTCTGGCAGCCTCTACCACACGCTTTGTTTCCTCGACATTACGTCCGAGTGGCTTCTGGCAGAAAACTGCTTTGCCTGCATCTAAGGAAAGGGTGCTCTGCTCTGCATGAAAGGCGCTGGGAGTAGCAATCACAACTCCGTCTACTTCAGGCTGGTGCAGGATTGCTTCCAGAGAATGAAGTTGTTTGGCTTCAGGGGCACTCTTTTGCGCCTCTAGCGCATTTTGCACAGCGGTATCCGAAATATAGGCCACTTCTCCTGCTTGATGCCTGGAGATCACTTCCATTCGGTTACGGCCAATCCAGCCTACGCCAAGAAAACCAAGTTTTGGAACAGAAGATGTGGAGGATGATGAAGAAGCTAAAGAGCCTTTTTCTTTATCAAGTACAGTTTCTTGCATGCTAGTGTATCTAGTATGTTATAAGAGCTTTTACAAATCCGTCGGGCCGGTTTGTCAGTTTATCAAATGCCTGACTTATATTATCAAGCGTATAGGTATGGGTATAAAGTTTCTCAGGGTTGACAGTTCCTTCTTCTACAGCCTTAACAGCCAGCTTTATACCATTGATATATTCTTGCGGGTCACGCTCGTGGGCATTTATCACGTCCAGTCCACGCCAGTTCCAGAGTTGAATATTTACCTGCCGCATGCCATCCTGATGAAATCCTGCAATGATAAGTTTACCACGTTCGGCAGAAAGTTCACCAGCCAGGTTCAGCGGCCATTCTTTTCCGGTGCACTCTATTACGCGCTCACAGAACTTTCCGTTGGTCAGTTCCTTCACTTTTTCAATAATTTTATAGTGGTCGTCCATCCGGATGATTTCATCTGCCCCACATTCCTTCGCCATCTCCAGAGAGAACTCCCTCTGCGACACGGCAATAACTTTTGCGCCGGCATTTTTAGCCAGCTGCACCAGCAGTGCACCCAGGAAACCGACACCAAGTATAGCTACTGTTTGTCCTGCAGAGATATCGCTGCGTTTGAAGATGTTCATGGCGCAACCTAATGGCTCACCCGGGAAGGGCTTGCCTGCTATTGCATCCGGCAGCTTTACCACCTTGTCAGCATCAGTCAGATCATATTCTGCGTAGGAATTGTAAGACAAAGCTGCCACACGATCACCCACTTTCACAGTGGTTACACCCTCGCCTACGGCGTCTACCACACCCCATCCTTCATGACCGGGATTACCAGCTTCTACGGGATAATTGAACCACTCCCGGCCTTCCCACACGGGTATGTTAGAAGCACAAAGACCGCAGCCTTCCAGCTTCAGACGCACCTGGCCCTTCCCAGGCTCAGGCAAGGCAACTTCCTGCACCTCAATTTTGTTTGGTGCTGTAATTACAGCTGCTTTCATAGTTGTAGTTCGGGTGTTTGCCACAGCTTTTTTATCAGTAGTAAGAGTATCTTGCATATCAGGCAACTGCTTCTTTTTTAACAGGTTCTTCTTCTTTTAAAGTTTTAGAAATGATCATGGGTACTTTGTAGCCCCTGTTCTCGCAAAGCCACTGGTACAACTTGGCCACTCCTTCTGTTACATTGTGCTTTGGATACCAGCCTGTGGCCTTCTGGAATTTGCGGGTGTCGGAAACATAATAGTGCTGGTCGCCGGGGCGCCAATCGCCGAAATTCAATGGAATGTCTTCGCCACGATAACGGCCGATGGTCTTCAGCAACTCCAACAGACTCACTGTGTTCTCTACTCCGCCTCCTATATTAAAGGCCTGCCCTTTTACAGTGTCCATTTGCTCCTGCGCTAACAGGAAAGCGTCTACCAGATCCTCTACGAACAGAATATCGCGCACCTGCTTGCCGTCGCCATAGATATTCACCTGTTCTCCTTCAATTGCCCTTATCGCAAAATGAGCTACCCAACCCTGGTCCTCGTTTCCATATTGGTGCGGGCCATAGATGCAGCTCATTCTAAACACAGCCATTGGTAAATTGTAGGTACGGGCATAGTCTACCACATATTGGTCGGCAGCACCTTTGGAGCATCCATAAGGGCTGTGGAAATCCAGGTGGCGTTCTTCGGAAATACCATACTTTTTGATCTTGGCATCAGACGGGTAATAGCGGGAGCCGTTAGATATAAACTCAAGGTCCTCCAGCCCACCATACACCTTATTGGTGGAAGTAAACACCAACGGAGGTGGGTTATCCTGTTCCCGAATAGCTTCCAGAACATTTATAATTCCCCTGGCATTGATTTCAAAATCATTGATTGGAAGATCAAGAGAGGTGGTAACAGCTACCTGTGCCGCAAAGTGAAACACCTGTTCTGCGTGCTTCATCACATGGCGCACGGTCTGCAGGTCGCGGATGTCTCCAACATAAACCTCCAGTTGATCGTGGTAATTCTCATGTAACCACTGCAGGTTCTGCTCCACCCCATCCCGGCAAAGGTTATCAAATACCATAACACGCTTACCTTCTTTCAGCAGGCGTTTAGCCACGTTAGTACCAACGAATCCGGCACCTCCGGTTATCAAAGTGTATGGCTCTGTAGTTTCATTTGTACTGCGCTTGATATGCGGCAGGTTGTCCAGATTCTCAAAGCCATACTTAGCCCAAAGCCTGTATAGCAACTTTGAGGTTCCATCAGAACGCTTTAGCCCAAAGTGGTACTCTCTGTCATCCAGGTGAAAGCCTGCCACAGTTGGCAGGTTTGCGTTAAGGTCATACATACCGTACCAGTAAACGCGCGCGGCATCTGCTTTCAGCACTTCATTAAATTCCTGGAGCTGCTTGTACTCATCGTGCTGCCACGTAGAGAAGCCAGCCTCAGTTATCCAGAGCTCAGCTTTACAATTGTGCTGCTCCATTACAGCACGAACAGATTTGATGTTATCTTCCCAACCATCCCACATCTGATCGAAAACAAAAGGGAAACCGTGGATACCAATAGCATCAATATACTGCATTACCCCATGCTCAAACATAACCTGCAGCCAGTTTGGGTCTATAGGGCTCATGCCGCCAAGAAGAGTTTTCTTGCCGCGCTGTTTGCACCAGTAAGCAGCCCCCCCTATCATTTCTGCAAATTTATTCCAGCCGTAATCCAGGGTAAAATCATACTCTACCTGGTTATTCGGCTCGTTCCACAGCTCTACCCATTCGAAATGCTGGCCGTGGTCTGTAATGAACACATCCAGGAAATCAGCATAAGCTTTTTTATCTTTTGGAGGAGAAGAGGTTCTTTTTTTCTCACCAATGGAAGGTGGGGTGTAGAGGAAGCAAGGTAAGATATTCACCTCCTTCGCCAGGGTTGGAATCAGCCAATTATACCACTCCTTTCCTTCGGGAGTATAGTAGTCGGCCCAGGATACTCCTGTTCGCAGCTCGGTTACTCCCAGCTCCTTCAGGTCCGATATTACCTGCTTCACACGTTCATGCTCACCTGGTCTGAACCATTCCACTAACCCTACAATGGGAAGCGATGATTTGTTGTTCATGTCAGTATCTATTTTCATCGTTCTTAGATCCTTAGTAAATGTATGGGCCGCTATACAGTAAGGCCTCGTGCTGCCAGTTCGGCGCTGGCTTCGCTAACGCGGTCGTAAGCAATCTGGCCTTCCAGCCAATTGGCAAGCTCTTCTAAACCCGCGTTAAACTCTACCTGCGGATAAAAGCCGAGGACTTCGTTTGCCAGCGAAATGTCTGCATAGCAATGACGGATGTCCCCTACCCTGTACTTTCCGGTTACCTCAGGCAGCAGGTGCTTTTTATCCATAACAGTTGCCAGGCGTTCACCAATCTCACGTATTGTATAGTTGTTGCCACTTCCAACGTTAAACACCATGCCGTTTGCCTCCTCTTTTTCCATCGCCAGGCGGCAGGCCAGTGCCACGTCGCGCACATGCACGAAATCACGCTGCTGATACCCGTCTTCGAAAATCATAGGGGAATTGTTATTTAATAACCTTGAGGCAAAGATGGCCAGCACCCCTGTGTAAGGGTTTGACAGCGCTTGCCTGGTGCCATACACATTAAAGAAGCGCATGGCTACCGTTGGAATATTATAGGCACGGCCTACCATCAGGCAAAGTCTCTCCTGATCATACTTGGAGAGGGCGTAAACAGAAGACAGCGTTGGCGTTTTTGATTCTGAAGTAGGCACAGGCTGTAACTGCTCCCCCTTCTCATTGTATAGCTCCCAATCAGCTGCTTTCAGCTGCTCCAGGGGTCTTTCCGGCACAGTAGTTAATTCACCGGATGGAGATTTATATAATCCTTCGCCGTAAATACTCATGCTACTGGCAACTACCAGTTTTTTAACCGGATTTTTAATAAGTGCCTCCAGCAAAACGGCAGTACCGATATTGTTCACATCGGTATACTCCTTGATCTCATACATGCTTTGTCCCACACCTACCATAGCGGCAAAATGATAGACATAATCCACGCCTTCCAGGGCACGAGCCACATCTTCAGGGTTCCTTACATCGCCTACAATCAGTTCTACATCCGGGTGCAGGTACTCGGGTCTTTCACAATTCCGGCCGTGCACCTGTTCACTCAAATTGTCCAAAGCTCTAACGGTATACCCATGCTGCAATAGCTCATCCGCCAGGTGAGATCCAATAAACCCGGCACCACCCGTTATCAATACTTTGTTTTTCATAGTTTCCTGTTGCATTTGTTTTTACTTTTCTAAAACGGCTGCCCCGTAGGCCGCATCGTTATTTGATTTACAGATATCTCATGCGGCCTGTCCAGGGCATACATAACGGCATCTGCCACTGCTTCTGCTGAAATTGCGCCATATCCTATATCTTCTATTGTATGAAACCCTGATACCGTATTCTCAAAAAACGCGGTGTCTGTTACACCTGGTGCTACCACTGTTACTCTTACTTTTGGCAGCACCTCCTTTCTCAGGGTATCGGCTATCACGTTGAGAGCCGATTTAGTAGCAGCATAAACACCGCCATATTCAAAACTCTGCCCAGCCGCCACCGAAGAAATAATAACCACATCACCCCGCCCCTTCTCAAGCATACCGGGCACGAAAGCACGAATCATCCTGAGGGTGCCCATCAGGTTTGTGTTTATCACCTGTTGCCACTTCTCCGGATCTCCTTCGGTCAGTTTTTCGTGTATTCCCTGACCGGCACTACAAATAAGGATGTTGGGTGCTCCTATTACTTCGTATACTTTATTGAAAAGTACATCAACTGCGGGTGCTGCAGCTACATCACAAATAAAAGGGTGCGTATTTGATGGGAGATTTTCAGGTAGGTGCAAATCAGCAATTGCGGTTTTAACCTGAGCGGCTATTAGTTTTTCTACAATTGCGAATCCTATACCTGATCCGCCCCCACTAACAACTGCCGTTTTACCTTTAAGATACTGCACTAACCTATATTTTTATACCCCCTATATATAAAGTTGTTGGTACACATTAAATTTGGTAGGTAGAACGCAGTTGATGCAAATAGGGTTGTTGATGCTGCTTTGTTACAATATAAGAGCCCGCCAACTTTTTGTTTAAATGTACAATTTACAGGTTTTAGTAAGGCAACAGGCTGAAAAAACATGCATAGACATTGTATTGAAAATTTCAAATCTGACTTTTGGTCAAACTCTTGATAATCACTTAACCCTTTGGAAAATGTACCATGATTTTTATGGGTGATATCTTACTCCAGGATGCACGGGTGCTCCTTCGCAAATACAAGGCACCTGATCTGAAAGCTGTAGCGTTGATTGCTGCAGATGAAGACATATGGCGCTTTATGCCAACAAAAATCAGCAGCCAGCGCGACCTTGAAGAATGGAGGCAAACAGTTGAAAAAGGTTATGTTACCAACACACGCTATACTTTTATGATTATAGATAAAGCCACAGGCAAACTTGCCGGAAGCACAAGCTATGGCAACATATCAGAGACAGATAAAAGATTAGAAATAGGCTGGACCTGGCTAAGTAAAGAGTTCCGGGGCAGTGGCCTTAACAGGCACTGTAAGTTTTTGCTCCTGGAGCATGCTTTTAATGAACTGGGAATGGAGCGGGTTGAATTAAAAACCGATGTTCTGAACATCCGTTCCCGAAAGGCGATGTTAAAAATAGGCGCAACTGAAGAGGGCGTACTTCGAAGCCACACCCAAATGCATGATGGCCGCCGCCGTGACACTATATATTATAGTATACTCCGGCATGAATGGCCTCAAGTGAAAGCAAACTTCTTTCACGATCTATCAGTCTGCTAATACCTCCCCTAAATAACCTGATTTCTGCTGTTCGTATAAGCAAAGGAATAACTCCTTTATTTATAATGGAAGCACCAATTCATGATTCAGCCTTACCTGAGCGCATCTTCCTGATCCGGCATGCAAAGCCGGACCTGGGAAATAAGGGTTTGTTTGATGTACAAGCTGCCCGTAAGTATATATCTGACTATGATGCCGCAGAAGTAGAACAATTTGTACTGCAGCATGAGGCCATTCCTTACAAAGAGATAGACAAAGTTTTCTGTAGCACCCTAGTCAGATCCCAGCTTACGGCAAGGGCTATTTTTGGAGAAGACATACAACTACGAGTCGATGAGACATTCAGGGAGTTTGAGCGAAGGATTTTCTCATTGCCGTTAGTACGGCTTCCGATTAAACTCTGGCTGTTGAGCGCCCGCATCCTGTGGTTTCTGGGACTAAACAGCAAAGACATTGAGACGTTTAGAGAAGCTCGCCAAAGAGCCCGTGAGTGCGCCTCTACTTTAGCCCAGGATGCCACCACTAACAAAACAACTGTTTTAGTGGCTCATGGCCTGTTGAACAACTTTATCAAGCGCGATTTACAGAAAATGGGCTGGACACTTGAGGTAGACGAAGGTCATAAGTTTTTGTCAGTGACTATGTTGCAGCGGTAGCACCTTATACATAACTATCATCTTTATATAAATAGCACAACCTTTCTGCCCCTAAACCAGTAAAATCAACGTTTACGAACTGCTTTAGCATTAATCATTGAATTCAAGCAGTCATTTTTACCCATATATGTTTTTATCAAGGTTTTCACTCTGCCTATGAAAAACAAACTTCCTTATCTTCTGTTTAACGTTACCTACAGATATAGCAATAAGAGCTTATCACTTCGACGTTGAAGACATTCAAATAGAAAGCAAAACTTAAAATATAAACTACGTTTCTCTGGTAATACACAAACCATCTTTATGTATTTATCAGAGCTATTTCTTTGTCAATACCAGCAATATAACTGAAAGGCAAATTTATTTTTAAAGCTTTACAAACAGAATCTTAATCAATTTCAATCTATAACATTAAATCTTATGAAGAAGAATTTACTGTTGAGTTTTGTGTTGTTCATGGCGCTTATAAGCAGCGCGTGGGCACAAACTCAAACTGTTACAGGAGTGGTAACATCGGCTGAGACCGGTCAGCCCTTGCCTGGTGTAACAGTTCTGGAAAGAGGCACTACCAATGGTGTATCTACCGGCTCAAAAGGGGAATATTTGCTTAACGTAAGGCCAAATGCTGCCCTTGTATTCCGATTTATTGGTATGACTACCCAAGAAGTACCTGTAAACGGAAGATCAACTATCAATGTGGCCTTAGTAGCAGACCAGGAACTTCTGGATGAGGTAATAGTAGTAGGTTACGGTACACAGGAGCGTCGTCTGGTAACTGGTGCCACGTCTAAGGTAACCTCTGAGGAGTTAAAAAACATTCCGGTTGTGGGTGTTGACCAGGCTTTACAGGGCCGTGCTGCGGGTGTACAGATTTCTCAAAACTCCGGTACACCAGGTGGTGGTGTTAGTGTACGTATTCGTGGTGCTACCTCTATCTCTGCCAGCAACCAGCCACTCTATGTGGTAGATGGCGTACCACTGACTACCGGTGATTTCTCCCAGATAGGATTCGGTGGACAGAATGTTAACGCTATTTCTGACCTTAACCCGAACGACATAGAATCCATTGACATCTTAAAGGATGCCTCTGCTGCAGCCATCTACGGATCAAGAGCTGCAAACGGAGTAGTAATTATTACAACTAAACGCGGATCAGCAAAGAAGACACAGATTAACTTTAACACCTACGCTGGTTTCCAAAAGTTGTGGAAAGAGCCTAATTTCCTGAATGCTGAGCAGTATAAGGAGATCATGACAGAGGCTTACATAAATGATGGCTTTCTGGCACCAGGCGCAACTTTCGATGATTTCGTTGACTTTTATTATGGTGGACTTGATTTTGAGCCAACTAACACGAACTGGATCGAAGAAGTAACCAGAACGGCACCGATTCAGAATTACGAATTATCTTTAAATGGTGGCGATGCTAAAACACGCTACTATTTATCTGGTAACTACTTTGACCAGGAAGGTATAGTGATAGGAAGTGAATACACGCGTTATTCTACCCGATTAAACCTGGACCACCAGGTATCAGAACGGATGACGATTGGTACTAGTATTCAATTAAGTCGTTCTGAAAATAACCGTATCGTGAGCGATAATACCCTTAACGGACCATTTGCCAATGCGCTTGCAGCATCTCCTGTATGGCCGGTGTTTTATGAGGATGGCACCTATACCCGTCCGAATTACTTCTATACAAACCCAGTAGCTGAGGGTAGAGAGAACGATGATGAAACCATAAACTTGCGTGGCATTGGTAACGTTTTCGCTAAATACACTGTCATCCCAGGATTAGATTTCCAGGTAAGAGCTGGTTATGACGCTTTGAATATAAACGAGCGTCGCTATACCCCTACAAATTACCCTGGCTCTGCAGCAACCGCTGTGGGAGGTTCTGCCACTAACGCAACAACAACGGTTACCAAACGCTTGCTTGAGGCAACAACTTCTTACAACAAAATCTTCAATGATGTTCATGAAGTATCTGCCGTACTCGGTGCCAGTACAGAGTACAATGAAGTTAATCAGGCTTTTGTAACAGGTGAGGGTTTTCCTGGCGAACGTTTCCGCTATGTGGGAAGTGCGGCTATTGTAAATGCTGGTTCAAACTCTGTTACAGAGTGGGCTTTACTATCCTACTTTGGTAGATTAAACTATAACTTCAAAGATAAGTACCTGGTAGGCGTAAACTTCAGAGCTGACGGTTCTTCACGCTTTGGTGAGAATAATCGATTTGGTTATTTCCCATCAGTTTCTGCAGGTTGGAGAATTATTGGTGAAGACTTTATGTCGGGTATAGATGCACTTAGTGAGCTAAAATTACGTGCTTCTTACGGTATAACTGGTAACCAAGAAATAGGAAACTTCGGCTATTTAGGCCTTGTAACTGGTGCTAACTACTTAGATAGACCAGGTATAGCCCTGACGCAGCTTCCTAACCCGGATCTGAGATGGGAGGAAACAAAGCAGCTTAACATAGGTACAGATATTGGCTTCCTGAACGGAAGGATAAACCTGGCACTTGATTATTACATCAAGCAAACAGATGACTTACTGTTTCCCCGTCCGGTGCCGACGCAAAATGGCTTTGGAAGCTTCCAATCAAACATCGGTGCCACTGAAAATAGAGGATTTGAGGTTGCATTGAGAACTGTTAACTTCGACTCTCAGGATAATGGCTTCCGCTGGACATCTGACCTGAACCTTGCTTTCAATGAAAACGAAGTGACAGAGCTCTATGAAGGTCAGGATATTTTCTATGGCTTTGGAGGTAACTCACTTGTCCTTCGTGAAGGTCAACCGATAGGTACATTCTATGGCTTTATTTCTGATGGTGTTTTTAGCACAATTGATGAAGTTCCTGCTTCACGTCAGGCTCAAGGTACTCAGGCTGGCGATATCAACTTCCGTGACATAAACAACGATGGAATAATTACAGATGATGATTTAACTATTATTGGTAATGCACAACCTGATTTTGTAGGAGGCTTCACGAATGAATTCCGATACAAAGGCTTCGACCTGAACGTATTCCTGCAGTTCTCTTATGGTAATGAGATCGCCGCGCCAAGCCACCAGTATCAGAAACACTTGGGTAATGACTTCCTGGATGATAACATGCTGGATGACGTGCTTAACCGTTGGAGACAACCAGGTGATATTACAGATACACCAAGAGCAACAGCACTCGATGAAAATAACAACAACCGCAGCAACTCATCCCGATTCGTTTACGACGGCTCTTACCTGCGCTTTAAGAATGTTATCTTAGGCTATAACTTGCCATCTAGTGTAACAGAGCGCCTGAACATGAGAAACCTGCGTGTATATGTACAGGCACAAAACCTGTTCACGTTTACAGATTACCCAGGCTTTGACCCGGAAGTGAACTTTGCAGGAACTTCAAACACTACGCTTGGAGTTGATTTCTACACGTTCCCACAGGCACGTACCATTACATTTGGTGTAAATGTTGGATTCTAATTAGCTAAAGGAAGATTAATCATGAGAAAATATTCAATCATATTGTTAACCGCACTTGGTCTCGTTTCCTTTTCGGGTTGCGACGATGTGCTAGACGTAGAGCCAACAACAGCCATAGAAGCTGAAGGCGCTATTACGGACTTCACCACCCTTGAGAGAGCTGCACTTGGCGCTTACAGCGCCATGCAGTCCAATAACTATTATGGGTTACGCTACCTGCTATACCAGGGCGTATATACTGATAACCTGGAGCACAGAGGTACTTTTACAACAGATAGAGAGGTATCCGCCAGGAATATTAATGCTTCAAACTTACAGATTGCAAACACATGGGCAACCATATATACTGTAATTAACAGGGCCAATATAGCGCTACGTGCTGCTGATAGATTAACAAACATTACTGATGAGCAGCGTGATCAAATTAAGGGAGAGATGTTCTTCCTGCGTGGTTTAGCTTATTTTGATCTTGTTAAAGTTTTCGGGGGAGTTCCGATTACACTAGAACCAACCACTGAGATCGGAGAGATCCAGAATGCACCAAGATCAACTGAAGCCCAGGTATATGATGCAGTCATTAGTGATCTACGTGCCGCAGAGGCCGCACTTGATGGAGGTAATGAACGTAGAACCCGCGCTACAAGCTTAGCGGCAACCGCACTTCTGGCTCGTGTACATTTACAGCGTGGCAACTATGCCTTAGCCGAGGAAAAAGCTAACCAGGTAATTACCAGTGGAGAGTTTGCCTTGGAAGAAGATTTTGCCAAGATTTTTACAACAGAAACTGGGCCTGAAATCATCTTTGAAGTTGACTTTACTTTGAATGATCAGGGTGGCCTGGGCTCTGCGTCTAACCCTCTGACAGGTGGGCAGAAGTTTTACTTGCAGGCAGAAGCTTATAATGCTCTGCTAGCTTCTTCATTGCTTGGTGATGAGCGTTTTGAAGCAACAACTACCATTCAGAGAAACAGAAGAAGGCTGATCAAATATGAGGATGTTACAAACAATGCTGATAACGTTCCGGTAATAAGGTTAGCGGAGATGTACCTGATTCGTGCAGAGGCTCAGGCTAGACAAGGTATCGCCTCAGCGCCAGCAAGCCCGCAGGTTATCTCTGATATCAACAGGGTCAGAACAAGAGCAGAACTTCCTCCTTTGGTTCTTCTAACAAATGCGCAGGCTCTAGAAGAAATCCTGGAGCAGCGCAGATTAGAATTCATAGGTGAAGGACTTCGCTTTATTGACCTGAAGCGTTACAACCTCCTATGCGAAGAACTTAACTTCTGCGAAGATGAGAATAGTGCTTTTAGAGGACTGTGGCCAATACCACTTCAGCAGATTGAGGTTAACCCGAACTTAGTCCAGAACCCTGGTTACTAGTATAAGTTAAGCTGAAACAAAAAAGCCTTTGCCACAGTGGCAAAGGCTTTTTTTGCTTTAAAAGATTATGGCTTAGTAACCACTTGTCTGCTGATTGTTAATGTTTGCGTTAGCATCAATCTCACCTTGAGGGATTGGCCATACCCACTCTCTGTCTGCTGGTGCCAAGGCACAGTCAAGGGCTGGCGCAGGGCAGTCAGTTCTAACAAGGTTGCGTGAAGTTCTCTTCACGTCAAACCACCTGTGACCTTCGCCTAAAAGCTCTTTACGTCTTTCAAAGGCTATAGCATCTAAAATTGCTTGATCTGTTAGCGCCGTCAGTTCATATTTAATAATATTAAGACTGCCATTACTTCATTTAAAGTAATAGAACCCCATTTCTTAATACCTATAAACATTCGTTCATCTGTATAAGAAGATTATTTAATATTTTTTTGAAGTCTATTACTTAATTATTCTATTTTTGCTAATTGGGGAGTATTCTAATTAGCATGAAGCCTAGCCTCCTTGTTACTTCAGCAATTTATTTAAAGAAGAATACGCTACTCCAACCTTTAAATTTATTATTTCTATTTTCAATTTAACCACAAAAACTTTATGAAGAAGATTGTACTGTTGAGTTTTTTGCTGGTCATAGCGCTGATTGGTAGCGCATGGGCACAAACTCAAACTGTTTCAGGTCGGGTTACCGCCGCATCGGATGGCACTGCGCTACCCGGGGTTACAGTTCTTGAAAAAGGTACTACAAATGGTATAACAACAGGAGCAAATGGTGAGTACCGTCTGAACGTGCAGCCAAACGCTACTTTGGTGTTCCGTTTCATCGGAATGGTACCTCAGGAAGTGGCGGTTAGTGGTCGCTCTGAAGTAAATGTTCAGTTGCGGGCGGATCAGAAACAACTGGAAGAAGTTGTTGTAGTTGGTTACGGTACGCAGGAAAAAAGAGACGTGACTGGTTCTATTGCCAGAGTATCCGGCGAAGAACTGGAGAACATCCCAACTCCTAGTCTTGAGTCTGCTTTACAGGGTAGAGCTGCAGGTGTGCAGATTGAGTCTGGTAGCGGTAAAGTTGGACAGGGCATTAAAGTACGTATCCGTGGTTCAGCTTCAGTAACAGCTAGTAACCAGCCACTTTATGTAGTTGACGGTATTCCGATCACTTCGGAAAGCCAGGGTATCGGTAATAATGAGCCTACTAACCCACTAGCAGATCTTGATCCGAACGACATTGAGTCCATTGACATACTAAAAGACGCTTCTTCTGCCTCTATTTATGGTTCAAGAGCATCAAACGGTGTTGTAATCATCACTACAAAAAAAGGTACACAGGGAAAAACTAAATTCAATGTTGGTTACTCAACAGGTGTTAGCGAAGCAACTAATAAAGTTGAATTCCTGGATGGCCCGGAATATCTTTCACTCTTAAGAGAGTCTTTTGAGAGATCAGAAACTATTGATTACTATATTAACACGTTAGGTTTCTTTGCTGATGTTGATGATGCACTGGACTACTTCATTCCAGAGTGGAGAAATCCTGCAAATGTGAACTGGCAAGACCAGGTTTTCAGAAGTGGCTCTTACAGAGAAGCCAGTGCCTCTGCGAACGGTGGTAATGAGAAGACTACATTTTATATAGGTGGTTCTTACAGCGATCAGGAAGGTATTTTAATTGGTAATGCATTTGAGCGTATCAGTGGTCGTATTAACTTAGAACATAAAGCTTCAGATAAGATCACTGTTGGTGCAAACTTCAGTCTTGCAAGAACAGAAAATAATCGTGTAGCAAACGATAATGCATTCGCTACGCCGCTGCAGATTGTAGCACTTGCACCTATCCAGCCAATCATTGACCCGGAAACAGGTGAGCTTAACGCAAATACGATCTACTACAATGGTTTGATCGAAGCAAGAGATGCTTTCAGTGATGCTATTGTTTACCGTAACATCAGCAAAGTGTACGGTGGCTTGGAAATCACACCTAAACTATCATTTAGAAGTGAATTTGGTTTAGACCTTTTAAACCAGGAAGAGGAATCATACCAGGGCAACCAGACGCAGACAGGTGAACCAGTAGGTGGTTTTGGCCAAATGAGAAATGTGAATGTAGTTAACTATACTACAAATAACTTCTTTAGCTACAACACAAGATTTACTGATAACCACGTGCTAGACGCTACTTTAGGTATGAGTTATCAGCACTCCAATACAGATGCCACTTACGTTGCTGGTCAGGGTTTCCCTAACGATGACTTTAAAAAGCTAGCAAGTGCATCGGATATTACATCCGGCTCTACAATAGGCACAGCAAACTCTTTGCTTTCGTATTTTGCCAGAGCTAACTACAAGTTATTTAACAAGTATCTGTTCTCTTTAAGCGCACGTGTTGATGGTTCTTCACGTTTCGGAGCCGACAACAAGTATGGTGTTTTCCCGGCAGTAGGTTTGGGCTGGATCATTTCAGACGAATCTTTCATGGAGGGCATCGACTTCCTGAGCTTCCTTAAATTAAAGACCAGCTACGGTATCACTGGTAACCAGGAAATTGGAAACTTTGACTCAAGAGGTTTGTACAGCGGTGTTTCTTATGCAGGTGTTTCAGGTATTATACCAGTATCAGTAGAGAACCCGGAACTGCAGTGGGAGACTACGAAGCAATTCGATGCTGGTGTTAGCTTTGGATTCCTGAATGACCGCATTTCAGGTACATTGGATTACTACCAGAAAAATACTGAAGACCTGCTATTGAATGTGCAGGTACCTTCTACAACTGGTTTTACCAACATCACTAAAAACGTTGGTAAACTTGAAAACAAAGGCTGGGAACTAAGCTTAACTACTCAGAACCTTGTTGGTGAGTTCAACTGGTCAACTACATTAAACTATGCTCGCAACAGAAACGAAATCACAGACCTTGAGGGCCAGGTGATCAGAGCTGGTGCTATTAACCGTGCCGTTGAAGGTCAGCCAATAGGGGTATTTTTTACCAAAAAATATGCAGGTGTTGATCCGCAAACCGGAGATGCTCTTTACTATCTGAAAGCAGGTAGCGATGAAACAACAACAAACTACGGTGCTGCAGAAGAGCAGGTTGTAGGCAACCCTAACCCAGACTTCCAGGGTGGTTTGGTAAACAACTTCTCATACAAAGGATTTGACCTTAGCGTACTGATCCAGTTTGTATATGGAAATGAGATCTACAACAACGCTGGTCGTTTCCAGTCTGCTAACATGGACTACCTGGACAACCAGACAAGAGATCAGCTGAACAGATGGCAGCAGCCAGGTGACATTACTACTGTCCCTGAGGCCCGCTTCCTTGATGGAAATGGTACAGCTACATCATCTCGCTGGATTTACGATGGTTCGTACCTGCGCGGTAAAAACATTACACTGGGTTATACTTTGCCTAAAAGCCTTGCGAGTAAAGCCTTTATGTCAAGTGTACGTGTTTACCTGACAGCACAGAACTTCTTTACTATCACTGACTACCCAGGTTGGGACCCAGAAGTAAACACACAGGGCACAGGTCCTTCTTCAACAAGATCGAATGTTGGTGCCGGCACAGATTTCTACACTGCGCCACAGGCTAAGACAATAGCAGTAGGTGTAAACTTCGGCTTCTAAACTGTTTATAACCAGAAAAGTTAATAAAATGAAAATTAGATATATTTTTAATAAAGGAATAGGCCTGGCAGCACTAAGCATGCTATCAGTGTTTGCTTCCTGCGATGATAAATTGGACATTGACCCGCAGCAGTCCATAGGGTCTGACGTGGCGCTATCTACTCCAAATGGGGTACAAACAGCTTTGATTGGTGCCTATGAAAGGCTGCAAGGCGGACAACTGTATGGTACAAACATGAACCTGGTTAGCGAGCTTTTAGCAGCGTCAGGTGCAGAATTACAGTGGTCTGGAACTTTCCTGGGCTATCGCCAGCTCTTTAGCAAGAATATGGTGGCTGATAACTCTGAGGCAACAAGAACATGGATCAGAGCTTATGAAACAATCAACATTGCAAATAATGTAATTGCCAATGTAGGTGTTTTTGAAGATGAAGCTGTACGCGACAGGGTTTTAGGTGAGGCTCTTTACATCAGAGGCATCCTTTATTTCGAACTGGCACGTTTTTATGCTTTACCTTGGTCTGCTGGTAATACTACAACCAATCTTGCAGTACCATTAGTTCTGAAGCCAACTCAATCTATCACAAGTGAGGATAACGTTAACAGAGCAACTGTTGCGGAAGTTTATGCACAAGTGATAGAAGATTTGAATAGAGCTAAAACACTTCTTCCTGAGTCTAATGGCACAAGAGCAAACACGTATGTTGCCAGTGCTTACTTAGCACGTGTTTACATGCAGCAGGCAGATGCAAACAATAATGCTGACGAAGACTACGATAAGGCGCTTGCAGAGGCAGATCGTGTTATCAAGTCTGGCAAGTATTCATTGGTTCAGAATTACGAAGAGGCCTTCAACAACTCAGCTAACATATCTGAGTATGTTTTTGCTATTCAACAGAACGCACAAAGTAATGCAGGATCAGCTAATGATGGTTTAGCTACTTTCTATGCAGACTTCAATGGCATTGGCCGCGGTGACGTAGACATCGTTCCTAGTTTTGTAAACAATTTATTTGCAGCCAACGATGAGCGTCGTGAGGTATTCTATGTAGATGGAGGAGGTATTTTAAGAAATGGCAAATACTTAGATCCTTTTGCTAATATCCCGGTTATACGTCTTTCTGAAATGCTACTTATTCGTGCTGAGGCTGCGGTCAGAAACGGGGATCTGGTTCAGGCATTAGCCGATATCAACAGAATCAGAGAAAGAGCAGATTTAGCTCCTCTTCTGGTTGTAACACTTAATGATATCTTACAGGAAAGAAAAAGAGAACTTGTATTCGAAGGAAATGCACTTCATGAAGCAAAGCGTTTAATGAATTCAGTGGGTACAATTCCTTTCAATTCTCCTAAGCTTGTTCTGCCAATTCCGCAGCGTGAGATTGATGTGAATCCTAGCCTGACACAAAACCCTGGCTATTAAGCCGAAATTATATCATTCAAAAAAGCGGCTCCTGTGTTTCAGGAGCCGCTTTTTTTTATCTTGGCCAAACAAACCTAAACTTTTAGTTTGTAAACTAAGTATTTAGTTATATATTCGGTAAAAGAATTGAATTACAGACTATGAAAGAGCTTACAAAAGCGGAAGAAGAAATAATGCAGGTACTCTGGAAACTGGAGCGTGGCTTCGTCCGGGACATTCTGGAAGAGCTACCAGAACCTAAGCCCGCCTATAACACAGTTTCCACTATCGTGCGGATTCTGGAGACCAAAGGCTTTGTGGGGCATGAGGCTTTTGGCAAATCGCACCAGTACTATCCAATCATTGCCCAGGATAAGTATAAAAGCTTCTTTTTGAAGAACTTCATGTCAGGCTACTTTGGAGGTTCTTTCGAAAAGCTGGTATCCTTCTTTGCTAAGGATAATAACCTGAACGTAAAGGAATTGGACCAGCTAATGCAGCACGTACGCCAGGACATCAACCCTGAAGAGGAGGAAAAGCAAAATGGAACTAACAATTAGCTATTTACTTAAAACGGCCATTGTATTACTGGTGCTCTACCTGTTTTACTATGCCTTATTGCGGAACCAGAACAACTTCAGCTTTAACAGGCTTTACTTACTCGCGGCTCCACTTGTAGCTGTAGTGCTACCATTAATCAAGTGGCCTGTGGTCCTGGCTCCGGAAAGCGCTGTAAGCGGCGTATTGCAGACCATACAACTAACCGAGGTAACTGTAACAGCTTACCGCCCTGGCGCAGCACCTGCTACAGCATCCTTCTTCTCTCCTACTACCATTGCAATAAGTGTTTATATAATAGGTGCCCTGATTGTTTTGCTTAAGCTAGTGAGACAGCTGTGGCAGGTAAGGCAAATAAGGGCTAAAGCGACGGTCTCAAAAGCTATTGCCGGAGACGTGCAGGTATACCAGTTACCAGGCCACTACCCTACTTTCGCGTTTGGCAAGGCTGTCTATTTAAGTAAACAGGAACATCTGAATGCTGCTGATCAGGAAAAAATACTTGCCCATGAAGTTGCACACGTACAACTACGCCATACATGGGATGTGCTATACTTCGAGCTACTTTCTGCCTTTCTATGGCTAAACCCAATCGTGTGGTTACTGAAGCAGGAGCTCCGGGATGTGCACGAGTACCAGGCTGATGCAAAAGTAATTCATACATACCGGGCACAGGAATACAGCGCGCTGCTCTCACGGGAGGTTCTACAGCAAATGGGACTTCCTGTCGGAAGTTACTTTCAAAAGCCACAGGTGCTCAAACGGCTTTACATGTTACAGCAAAGCGGGAAACAAGCAGGCTGGCTTCGTCCTTTGCTCATCTTACCTTTACTTGGTGGGCTGTTATTTACTTTTTCGCTCCAGCAGGCAGGCGCGCAAACGTCCATATTTCCCAGTTCAGAGCCTGACAAACCCCAACAGGCTGTTCTGAAAAAAACTCCAGTACTACCGGATCAGGAAGAAGAACCTGTTCAGGAACAAACTGTAGCAACAGCACGAATTGAGAAAAACCTGCAGCCAGACCCCGCACTACCGGCTTTACCTGCGGAACTAAAAGATGAATCTCCTACTGCTAAAGAAAGGCCCTATACATACGTAGAGCAGATGCCACAATTTGAGGGGGGAGAAACAGAAATGCTGAAGTACCTGGCAAAGAACATTCGCTATCCCAAGGATGCACAGGAAGACGGCGTGGAAGGCCTGGTGGTGGTTAGCTTTACCGTAGAAGATGACGGAGCCCTGAAGGACATAGAGGTATTAAAATCATTAAGTGAATCAATAGATACGGAGGCAGTTCGGGTGGTTGAAAAAATGAGTGACCGCTGGTCTCCAGGCATGCAAAACGGTAAACCGGTACGTGTAAAATACACCCTGCCCGTCAGGTTCGCTCTGAAGTAAAACCCATAACATACCGGCAAAATGAAATCCGCAGCCTAAAAAAGGCTGATGCAGGATAACTATTGCCTTTTCTAAGCATAAACAACTAACAAACCTACTTATGAAAAAGAACAACATACTTACCCGATTCGCAGCAGCTGCACTACTTGGCATGGCCACGCTGGTTATAGCTCCAGCGGTATGCGCGCAGTCTTCCAAGCCCTATACGTATGTAGAGCAGATGCCACAGTTTAAAGGCGGAGAAGAAGAAATGATAAAGTTTCTGGCTCAGAATATCCGCTACCCTAAAGATGCGCAGGCAGAGGGTATAGAAGGCTTGGTGGTGATATCCTTTGTTGTAGATAGCGATGGCTCACTGGACAATTTAAAAGTGTTAAAAGGCCTGACCAAAAGTTTGGATGCAGAGGCCTTACGTGTTATCAAACTTATGGAGGGGAAGTGGCAACCAGGCAAACAAAATGGCAAAGATGTCGCTGTACAGTATACCATGCCTATCCGCTACTCCTTAAAGAATGACAAAGGCACCTCGTCTGCCACAGATAGCCAGCCACAGTTCAAGGGGGGCCAGGAAGCTATGATGCAGGCCATCAACCAGAACCTTAAGATGCCTGAAGAGGCTAAAAAAGAGAACCTGAATGCGAAGGTGCTGGTAAGGTTTACTGTTGAAAAAGATGGTAGCGTATCCAATATAAAACTGGAGCATACAAAGCTAAAGAAAACAGTTGGTCCCGGCTCAGAACTGGACTACATGGACGCCGCTACTTTTAACCTGCAGAACAAAGCCACACTTGCCAAACTGGCAGAAGCTGCAGCTGCAGCTGTAAAAGAGACTTCGGGTATGTGGGAGCCTGCCAAAAAGAACGGACAGGCTGTGGCGGCAGAGCTTGTGCTACCAGTGCAGTTCTTCAGCAGCGATGCAGAAAGCTCCACCACCACCTCGGGCAGCCAGGGATCTGCCACACAGGAGCAGGAGCCAAGAAAACTTAACTTCAACGAGATAGTCCCTCTCTATAAACTGGATGAGAAGCCAGGATTTAAAGAAGGTGAAAATGCAGACAAGAAGTTCTTTGCCAAAAACACCCGCTATCCTAAAACAGAGGCTGAAGGCGATGTAATGGTAAACTTTCTGGTGTACGACGACGGCACTATTGGTAAGATAGGTGTAAGTAAAAGTATGGGTGTGGAGTTAAAGAAAGAAGTACTGCGGGTACTGGAACTAAGCAAAAACATGTGGCAGCCTGGTAAAAAAGACGGCAAGGCTGTAAACACTTATCAAATGCTGACTTTCCGTTTTGTTATCAATGATGGGCAGAAAAATAATGATGAAACCTCTACAGCTATCCCTGCTGATATCGTGATCACGAAGTATAAGTAAACTAGTAGAGTTGACAGAAAGTCTAATATTCTACTAAGTTCTTGGATGAGTACAGCAAGTAAGAGAAAATTATGTATCTTTAAGATACACCTCAAGAACGCATGAAAAACAGGAAATCTCTCAGCTATCTCATAGCCTTAGTCTTGCTGAACTCATCCCTCCTTTTCTTCTCAGCAGCACTGGCACAAACATCTGTACCTACAGAAAAAGTGTACTCCTATGTGAGCGGGATGCCCGAATATCAGGGTGGTACTACGGAGATGCTGAATTTTATAGCCAGCAACACACACTATCCACAGGAAGCCAGAGAGGCCGGTGCAGAAGGACTTGTAGTGGTAACATTCATAGTTGAGACGAACGGTTCTATTTCTGATATAAAGGTTGAAAAGTGCATCTCTGCCAGCCTGGATAATGAAGCTGTACGCATTGCCAGCCTGACAAGCGGAAAATGGAAAACAGGCAAGCATAATAATAAGCCTGTACGGGTTAGATACACCCTGCCCATCAAGTTTAGCCTTGATGCTGATAACAACCCGGCAATCCAACACAGAATGCCTCAGTTTAAAGGTGGCCAGGTGGCTATGGTACAAGCAATTTATAAGCATTTAAGCTTACCTGCAGCAGTTCAGAAAGAAAACATCAGTGCACTTCTGGATGTAAACTTTACAATAGATACAGACGGAAGCGTTTCAGGCATCGCTGTTGCTGGCACCAAACTCAAGAAAACAGTGGGCACAGGTGCGGATATGGATTATATAGATGCCTCTACTTTTAATGTACAAAATAAATCTATACTTGCTCTGCTAAGCGAAGCAGCTGCCGAAGCTGTAAAATCCACGAGTGGCATGTGGGAGCCCGGCTTAAGAAACGGCAAGCCTATAGCTGCTGAAGTAACCCTTCCGGTGTTGCTCCCTGGCTCCGGGAAAGCAGATCCAAAGCAGCAACTTAGCACTATGTTTCTGACATATCAGTCAGACGCCTACGATAGAAAAAGCGTGTATGAAACACATGAAGTTGACGTAAGCCCCACTCTGAAAGATATGCCCCTTGAAAAATTCCTGGCTAAGCACCTTCGCTACCCGGATACTTCTTTTGAAGGCACAGTGAAGGTAAGCTTTCTTGTATTTCAGGATGGCAGGTTTGTTGGTCCTATCACCAGTGTATCAGACACACAAAAGACCGTTGCCAATGAGATAGCCCGTGTGTTTGAACTTACAGAAGAGAATTGGTTGCCAGCGAAGAAGAACACGCAGTCCGTTACAGTCATGCACACCATAACAATCGACTTCGTGCCGGAACTCCGAGCAGACAAGCCCACTTCTCCTACATCAGCTACAGTAGTTGTAACCAAGTAAAATAAACATGAAGCTTACCTTAGCCACCCTGCTCTCAGCAGCCTTTTTTCTGTTACTGCCCTTTTTATGCGCCGCGCAGCAAAGCACAGATAGTACTACCTCAAACCAGGTTTACTCTTATGTAGAAGAGATGCCGCAATACGAAGGTGGTTTCGAAACCATGATAGAGCATGTTACCTCTAACATAGCTTACGCTGGTTTGCAGAAAAAAGGAAAAGTAGTTATAAGCTTTGTGGTAGATCCAAATGGGGCCGTAGAAGATGTTCAGGTAATCAAGAGCCTTGAACCTGCATTAGACGAAGCCTGTGTAAAAGCGGTGTACGCTACAGATGGCAACTGGACCGCAGGCAGGCAGAATGGCAAAGATGTGGCTGTAAGGTTTGTTTTGCCAATTAACTTCAGTAAAGCCAAAAAAAGGTAGGAGATCTTTACAAATTAAAGCAGTCGCCCAAGCTAACTGCCTAGCTTGGGCGACTGCTTTGATGAGAGATTAATTTCTAAAACTCCCACCCCTCATTTAACATAGCGATGGCATGATGTGCTGTCATGTCATACTGACAAGGAACGATGGAGACGTAGTTGTTTACCAGTGCCCACTCATCCGTGTCCTCTCCCTTATCAAAGTTCACAAAGTTCCCTGTCATCCAATAATATTTCCGGTTTCTCGGGTCAAGGCGCTCATCAAACTCCTCCTGCCATTTAGCGTGTGCCTGCCGGCATATTTTGATTCCTTTAATCGGTTCGCTGCTCTTCTTCGGGATGTTCACATTCAGGGAAGTATTCTCCGGAATGCGGTGTTGTAAAGCTTGTCTGATGATCTGCTCCACAAATTCCCGTGTGTGTGAAAAATCGGCTTCATGTCCGTAATCACACAGCGAGAAGCCAATGGATGGCAGTCCTTCTATAGCTGCTTCTATGGCCGCAGACATAGTACCAGAGTATAGTACACTAATACTTGAGTTGGAGCCGTGGTTAATGCCGCTCACAACAAGATCAGGCTTCCGATCTTTCAGCACATGGTGCTTTGCCAGCTTAACGCAATCTGCCGGTGTGCCCGAACATTCATAGGCAACTATATCAAGGTCATCAAAAGCGATAGATCTGTCCAGTCTTAAAGTATTACCGATCGTAATGGCATGCCCCATACCCGATTGCGGACCATCCGGTGCCACCACCACTACTTCTCCTATCTTTTTTGCCACCTCCACAAGCGTTCGAATGCCAGGTGCAGTAATGCCATCGTCGTTAGAGACTAAGATTAATGGTTTAGCCATTTTATTATTTTAAGTTGATGTATAACAAAAGAAACGAATTTCTATTTCCTGCTAATATACAACAACCTGAAGCTGCTCATCAAGGTTTAACAGTAAAATAAAGTAATAAGGTTGAGGCAGGATGATCAAGAATATAATTTATGCTATTTTATTAGGAGTAGGCATGGCTGCATGTTTATCGCAGCAGGACAAAGAAGGTGATGCAACAGCTAATGCAGCATCAGAAACCACACTAGTTGATACAGATATAACTGAAGAAGCAGCCCCCATAACACCAGACCCATCTACTTTTGTTATCGGGAAAGAGCGTGTGGGAAACGTGGCGATCGGAATGCCTATAGAACAGATGCGGGAACAAGTCCCTGCTGGCTATACCATTGCCGATACTACCCTAAAGCAGGAAGGAATGCAATCCACAGCTTACCTGCTACACCCAAAGGACAAGGACAAAGGCATCCTGATAGAACAAAGCTGTGAACCTGACTGCCGTGTATGGCGCATAAATGTTAAAAGCTCTGACTTTAAAACTCCTAAGGGAATTGGAGTAGAATCTAAGTACGGAGAGGTTCAGCGCTTCTACCCTATCTCCACCGTAACACTAGCTGACGGGGGCCTTGTGGCCGTGTCCAAAGAAGGTGGAATTTCCTTCGTACTCGATCAATCGCAGTTGCCTCAAAACCGATTAAATGATTTTACCCCTGAGACCATTCCGGCCAACACAATCGTAAAAAGCATTTTAATATATTAGAAAGTTGTAATATATCGGGCGAATCAGTATTATTGCTTCTATGGCAATTTTCCGCTCACGCTACAGGTACAAAAATTTTGGATTGCTGCTACTTCGCATCGGTATCGGCATTATGTTCATCCTGCATGGCTGGCCAAAGCTGGCTGGTGGCCCCGAACGCTGGGAAGCCATCGGGCAGAACATGGAATTAGTCGGTATAGATTTTGCACCGGTTTTCTGGGGCTTTATGGCAGGCTTTGCCGAAGCAGTTGGCGGTGCTCTGCTTATGTTAGGCTTACTTTTCAGGCCTGCTTGTCTGCTTCTCCTCTTCACAATGATAATTGCTACTATCCGGCACGTAGTTGCCGGTGATGGCTTCGGAGGCTATTCCCACGCCCTGGAGGCCGCCATTCTTTTCTTTTCTTTATTCTTTATTGGCCCCGGCAAGTACAGCCTCGACAGAAAAATTTTTCCTGAGAAAAGAGAGAAAGGCATTTATAGGCAAACCAGATAATAGTCACTGAAATTAATAAGTAAGCCCTGGCCTCTCCGCCCGGGCTTTTTTATTTATGCCCAGAAATGGCTAACATTGTTATCACAAGAATCAGCAAAACCTAGATATGTTAACTACCTTACTAGTGGCAGCCCTGCTTACAACAGGTGCACCTGACCAAAAGAAGCCCGATCTAAAAACACCCTACGAGAAAGGTAGCGGCAATACCACTGCTACTTACGACCAGGTAATTGATTGGTATACGAAGCTGGACAATGTATACGAGGAGGTAAAGATGGTACCTTACGGATACACAGACTCAGGACGGCCACTGCACTTGGTAATTGTTTCTACGGATAAAGACTTTGACCCTGCTTCTATCAGGCAGAAAAACAAGCGCACATTGCTCATACAGAATGGCATTCACCCTGGAGAACCGGAAGGTGTTGACGCTACCATGATGCTGGCAAGGGACTACCTGCAGGACAAAAAGAAACGAAAGCAGCTGGATAATACGGTACTGGCCATCATTCCTATGTATAACATCGGAGGAGCACTTAACAGAAACAGCCACACCCGCACAAACCAGAATGGCCCGGAAAGCTACGGCTTCAGGGGGAACGCCAGAAACCTTGACCTGAACCGCGATTTCATCAAAACAGACTCCCGTAATGCGGAAACCTTCCATAAAATCTTCCGTGACTGGGACCCTGATGTTTTCATGGACAACCACACCTCCAACGGAGCCGATTACCAGCACGTGATGACGCTGATCCCGACGCAGCACAACAAGCTTAATCCTACACTGGCCGGTTACCTGCAGCAGAAGATGCTTCCATCCTTATACGAGGGTATGAAGCAGGATAAGTTCCCGATGGTGCCATATATGAATACGGTGGGAGAAACACCAGAAAAAGGAATCATTGGTTTCATGGAATCACCCCGGTATGCCACAGGTTATACAGCACTTTACAATACCATTGGCTTTGTGCCTGAAACGCATATGCTAAAGCCATTTGATCAGCGCGTGAAGGCTACCTACCAACTCATGGAAAACATGATCGAAACGGTACACCGTGATGCCGAAGAGATCGGAAAGTTAAGGGCCCAGGCAAAACAGGAAACACTTAAGCAGCAGAACTTCCCATTAGACTGGAAACTAGATACAACACAGGTAGAGCAGGTGCCTTTTCTGGGTTTCGCTGCAAAGTACAAGCCAAGCGAAGTAAGCGGACAGGAGCGCCTTTATTACGACCGTAAAGCACCTTATAGCACCACAATTAACTATTACAACGAGTTTAAGCCAACTACTACAGTTCAGAAACCAGTAGCTTACATTATCCCGTTTGCCTGGCGTGAGGTAATAGAAAGACTGAAGACGGATAAGGTAGACATGCAGCAACTTAAGAAAGACACTACCCTTAACGTAGAGACATACTACATCACCGATTACAAAACATCTCCCCGGCCGTACGAAGGGCACTACCTGCACTCCGATGTAAAGGTGGAAAAGCGCATGATGCCGCGTCAGTTTTTAAAAGGGGATTACGTGGTTTACCTGAATCAGCCGGCAAATCGCTTCCTGGTTGAAACACTGGAACCGCAGGCCGTTGACTCCTATTTTGCATGGAACTTCTTCGATTCTATACTGATGCAAAAGGAGTACTTCTCAAGCTATGTGTTTGAGGATCTGGCTGCAGAATACCTGAAGAAAGACCCGGAGCTACGAAAGCGCCTGGAAGAGCGAAAAAAACAGGATCCGGAATTTGCCAAAAATGCAAGAGCACAACTGGACTTTGTATACCGCAACACCCCGCATTAT
>NZ_JBHULU010000020.1:0-20887 GCF_042684605.1 Pontibacter locisalis | reverse complement strand
CCTCTTTAGAAAACAAAGCGGCCATCCCAAATGGGATGGCCGCTTTGTTTAAGCATACGATTAAACTTAGCGGTTAAGATAAGCAGAATACATCCATACAAGCTTCTCCTGTTCTCTTATGTAATCACTCATTAGAGCGGTGGTACCTTCGTCGTTAGCATCATCAGAGAGCTCAAGCAATTCCCGTTCAGCATTGATCAGCACACTAAAGCCATTCAGTACCTCTTCAATAGCTTTTCTGCCATCCGACACATCAGATAATTCCTTTATCGTTGCGTGTTTCAGGTAAGTAGTATAGGTATGAAAAGGAGTATACCCCAGGGTTAAGATACGTTCCGCAATTTCATCGATCTTCAGGAAGGCATCATTGTACAGCTCTTCGAATTTAGCATGCAATTCAAAGAACTTTTCGCCGGCAATGTTCCAGTGAAAACCACGTGCGTTAATGTAAAACAGCTGATAGTTTGATAGTAGCAGGTTTAGCTTTTCAGCTAATTGAGCTGCTTTTTCAGTTTCGATACCTATAATATTTTTTGCCATTATTTATCTTTGTTCCAGGTTTAAAAATTATTTTAATGTATAAAGCTAACTAGTTCAGGAGAAAGCTAAAATGACTTTCAACACCTGATAGCGCAATTAATTACTCTTACCAATAGTACAGCCTGTAGGTTATTTTGTTCTAAAAAACTGATTGCACTACCTCTCCTGTTTCACCCTTCTCAGCAGAGCCATCTATCAATCTTAGCGTATTGTTTTCTTCATAACATTTTGCAGCTGTTTTTCTTTTATACAATAAGCAGTTGCAAACATGAAATTTATATACTACTTTGGAACTGAGTAGTATTACTATCGTTTATATCATTGTTACTATTATACAACAAGTTATGATCAGCTTTAAAGAAATCAAGAGTGATTTGCCAGCAGGAATAGTAGTATTCCTTGTGGCTGTACCTCTCTGCCTTGGTATTGCCATGGCGTCAGGTGCTCCGCTATTTTCCGGTATTATTGCAGGCATTGTCGGTGGTATTGTCGTTACCCTGATCAGTGGCTCGCAATTGGGAGTTAGTGGTCCGGCAGCCGGCTTGGCTGTTATCGTACTGCATGCTATCCAGGATCTGGGAAATTTTGAGGTGTTCCTTTCTGCAGTAGTTCTGGCTGGTGTTATTCAGCTTATCCTAGGCTTTCTGAAGGCCGGAACCATCGGCTACTACTTCCCTACCTCCGTTATCAAGGGAATGCTTGCAGGTATTGGTGTTATTATTATCCTCAAACAAATACCGCACGCTTTCGGGTATGACGAGAATTTCCAGGGAAATATGCATTACCTGGAGCCCCAAGGCGGTACTACCTTCTCTGAGATCTTCAAAGCCATCAATTATATTACACCATCTGCAGTTATTATCAGTGTGCTGTCTTTGTTCATACTGATTTTCTGGGAGCAGGTACTTTCTAAAAAAAGCAAGATATTCCAATTAATTCAGGGTCCTCTTGTAGTGGTGCTGCTAGGAATTACGCTGAATTTGGTGTTTGATAATTTTTTCCCACAGTTTACTTTACGTGACAATCACCTGGTAGTACTTCCAGTAGCAGATAGTTTAGGTGGATTTATCAATCTGTTCACAACACCTGACTTTAGCCGCATTTTCTCATATGAGGTACTCTTTCTGGCGGGTACACTAGCAGTAGTTGCCAGTTTGGAAACGCTGCTATGTTTAGAGGCCACAGATAAACTGGACCCATACAAGCGTATAAGCCCGGCCAGCCGTGAGTTGAAGGCTCAGGGTGTAGGTAACATTGTTTCCGGACTTATTGGCGGTTTGCCTTTAACACAGGTAATTGTGAGAAGCTCGGCAAATATACAGTCCGGCGGTAAAACAAAGCTTTCGGCCTTTATTCATGGGGTTCTTATACTTGCCTTCGTAATAGCCATACCGAACATACTAAATATGATTCCCCTGGCGAGTCTTGCAGCTATTCTGCTAATGGTTGGCTATAAGCTTGCCAAGCCAGCCTTGTTTAAGAGTATGTATCGGAATGGCATGATGCAGTTCCTGCCTTTTATCATCACCATCATTGCCATTGTGTTCACTGACCTCCTTACAGGTATTGGTATAGGAATGGCGGTAGCAATTTTATTTATCCTTAAAAACAGCTATAAAGTTTCTCACTTCATGCGCACTGAAAAGACTGCAGAAGGACGGGATAAGTATCATATGGTACTGGCTGAAGAAGTGACTTTCCTGAACAAGGGAAATATACTGAGAACGCTAAGGAAGGTACCTGATGGAGCAGAACTTGAAATTGACTACACAAAATCAGCTATCGTGGATCATGATGTGGTGGAAGTGATAGAAGATTTTAAGGAGACTGCCCGGTCTAAAAACATTAAACTTACTGTACATGAGATAAATGAGGACGAGCTGAAGTTACAGTCTTCTTTATAATCTAACTATAATACATAAATCAGAAATAAACATGAGAACTCAAACCAAAGAAACACAGTCACAGCTAACGCCTCAAAAGGCTATAGAAATACTTACAGAAGGGAACAAGAGATTTGTTAACAACCTGAAGGCAAACCGCAACCTTTTACAGCAGGTAAACGAGACTTCTACTGGTCAGCACCCGTTTGCCATCATCCTGAGCTGCATCGACTCCAGAACATCTGCCGAACTTATCTTCGACCAGGGCTTAGGAGATATCTTCAGTGCCAGAATTGCAGGTAACATTGTAAACGAAGACATACTGGGTAGCATGGAATTTGCTTGTAAAGTAGCAGGCTCCAAGCTTATTGTGGTACTTGGCCATACCAAATGCGGTGCAATAAAAGGTGCCTGCGACCATGTAGAAATGGGGAACCTGACTGGTCTGGTGAAAAAGATTGAGCCTTCTGTAAACACTGTTGAGACTAAAGGAGACAGAACTTCGGCAAATGCTGAATTTGTTGAGAAAGTAGCTGAGGCCAATGTGCACAGAATGCTTGACGAGGTTGAAAGCAAAAGCGAAATACTTCGGGAAATGATCAAGAATGGTGAGATTGGTATAGTTGGAGGTATGTATGATGTTGAAACTGGTGCCGTTGACTTTTACGATCATACTTTCAATAAAAATGGAGCACTAAATGAAGAATTTGCTGGCAAACATTAAGATTACAGTTGAAGAGAAGGTATACCTGAAAGATCCTGAGAGCTCTGTAAAAGGGCAACAGATCATTGAAAACAGCATAATTCTTATTGATGAGCTGGGTCTGGAAACTTTTACTTTTAAAAAGCTTGCGGAAAAGATCGGTACCACCGAAGCTACTATATACAGGTATTTTGAGAGTAAACACACGCTGCTTGTGTACCTGATTTCATGGTATTGGAACTGGTTGGAGTACCGGCTGGTGTTCTCCACCAGCAACATACCTTCTGCAGAGACAAGGTTAAAGATTGCCATCAAGATTCTGTCTGGTAAGATTGAAAATGATATGGACTATGCTCATATCAATGAAGTGGTTCTGCAAAGGATAGTGATTGCAGAGTCTGCAAAAGCTTACCTGACGAAAGAAGTTGATGCTGACAACAAAGAAGGTTTCTTCTTTAGCTATAAACGTTTCTGCAAGCGAATTTCGGCAATTGTTCAGGAGATCAACCCAGAGTACAAATTTCCGGATTCACTTGTATCAACTGTAGCTGAAAGTGCCCATTACCAGATGTTCTTTTCACAGCACCTGCCGTCGCTAACCAATATTAACAATGGCAAAGAGAGCCAGTTGGAAGAGTTTCTGACTGACCTGGTTTTTAAAGCTATTGAGAGGTAAAAGCTACTGCATCATTAGCTGCCTATAAAATTTAGAGTCGCTGTTTTAGTAAGTAAGAGAGAGCCGCTGGTTTAGCGGCTCTCTCTGCTTTAGAACTCTATCTCACCGATTAGGTAAGCAACAGCTTTACCCGTTATTCTTACCCTGTCATAAATTAATTCGCACTTAAGGTCGCCCTTACGCTGGGACAACTGCCTGGCCGAAAGTCTGCTTTTACCTAATTTGTTAGACCAAAATGGTGTAAGCGTAGTATGGGCTGAACCAGTAACAGGATCCTCATTTACCCCAACCTGCGGCGCAAAGAACCGTGACACGAAATCTACTTCATACCCTACAGCTGAAACAATCACGCCCCTGGCACCCACCGAGTTTATCAGGTTAATGTCTGGGTTGAAATCTTCAACCTCTTTTTGTGAAGCATATATCAGCAGGTAATCAGATTTGCCTCTATACGCTTCGACAGGCGCTTTGCCAAAAGCCGCAATAAGAGCTTGCGGCACTTCCGTTACCTCCACAACATCGGCCGGAAAATCAAGTGTCAGTTCCTCGTTGTTCTTTTCTACTGCTAGTAAGCCGCTCCTGCGGGAGTGAAATATGATTTTATCAGTTGAATGATTGTAGTACCGGAACAGCACATAAGCAGAGGCAAGCGTGGCGTGGCCACATAAATCAACCTCCACGGTAGGCGTAAACCATCGGAGCTCGTAGTCATTCTCCTTAGGTACAACAAAGGCTGTTTCTGCCAGGTTATTTTCAGCAGCGATCTTCTGCATCACCTCATCCTCCAGCCACGCGTTGAGCACGCATACAGCCGCTGGATTTCCTCCAAATACTTTTTCAGTAAAGGCGTCTATCTGGTATATTTTTATCTTATTCATAAAATTAGTTAGGTCCATTTTCTACTTCAGCATAGAGGCCGTGTAAGGATTTGACAGTATTTCTTCAAATAGCTCCCAACGCTTTTCAGGATTCTCATCCGTGCCACCTCTTGCTTCTATATACTCCCTGACCAGCTGCTGCCCCAGGTTATAGTTTATTACATAGCTGCGATACTTATCCATGAAGCGGGTACGCTGTAGGGCTTTGTCTTTTTTGTACAGGTTATATTTCACCAGCATGTCTGCTGCCTCTTCACGACTGATCTCTCCATTCAGGTATAACCGCGCGGCTTCATTGCCTGCAAAATCAAGTTGCCCGATCTTTTCAAGTATAGCATAGTAACGATCGGCTTCCGCAGGATCTAAACCTGCCAGTGGAAAAAGCACTTCTCTCTCGAACCTGATGCGGTCATCTGCCGGGAAGGCTACATCAATGCCATAATTGGCGCTTCCTTCTGCGATCAGCGACTGAGGACTGAAAAGCGGATAAACAGAGTATTCTTTCCACCCCTTGTCGTTTACCAGGTTCTTCTCCAGCAGTGCGTTAAACACATGATGTCCCGGATAACCTTCATGGGAAGCAAGGTCTATGGCTCTTTCAATATAAATAGGGAAATCCGTATTAATCTGGATAAGACTATAGCCGTTGCCTTTATAGTAGTTGTAGCCAGACCATGCTTTATCGGTCACAAACTCCATCTTAAAGTTTTCCTGGTCAGGAAGGTTATAATGAGCCTTAGTTCTTTTTCTTGCCTCTGAAATAGCAGCATTAAATACAGGCTCCAGCTTCTCCTTTGGGATCTCGAACCTGGCACGGTAGGCATCCCATCGTTCAGCTATGCTTCCTTTGCCTGGCAACTGCTGATCTATGGCATTCAGGATGGAATCAAAGTAAGCTAACTCATAGTGCGGTGGCTCCGCATCATAAAGTAGTTTTGCTTCTTCATCGAAACTGTACTTCTTCCCCTGCATCATTTCCACTTTCGTAATTGCTGCCAGCACCTGTTTCTGAAACATAGCAAGCCTGCGCTTCTCATCTTCTGACAGACTTTCTGGCTTCTGCGCCATCAGCTGTTGCTGAATAAACCTGAACTCTTTTAGAAACTCCTCTGCGGGTAACGTATCGGCAGCAGGTGCTGTTGGTTTCCATCCTTCAGGACCATAATAGGCATCTACAATATCGCCATCATACTGGCCAAGTTTCAGGAGGGTTTTTACGTAGCGTTCTGCCAGTTCATCCATTGCCATGGGAGCTTGCTCTGCTTCTTTGGTGGTGGTGCAGGACCAGAAGGAAATCAGCAAAAACAGGAACAGGTACTTTTTCATAGTTTTAAGAAGTGACATCAAAAAGTTTAGCCGCACAAGTTAAGCTTAATTCTGAGGATGAAAATAAGCTTGGTCTAAGTTGAGGGATAAAAATAGCAACAAAAGGTGAAACTGTTAACCTAACACAGCTGCTTAAGTAAACCCTTTAAAAAGAATTGACATGGAAAAACGTACAGTTGTAACCCCTCTCCTGCTTCAGCCTCAGGGGCAGATTCCAAACAATTTAACACTCCCCGTGCTCCTATACCGGCAGCTATTCTCCGCTAAAAACAACCTTGAAGCCCAGTTTAAAGAAGCTTTCAAACGAAATAGCTGGAGTGGAAGCTGGGTAAATGGAGTGTTTGACTATCACCATTACCACAGTAAATCCCATGAAGTATTAGGTGTGGCAGCTGGCTCGGCTACACTAATTATTGGAGGACCCGGAGGTGAGGAGATACACTTAAGTGCAGGAGATATGGTGGTGTTACCTGCCGGAACAGGGCATTGCCGAAAGGAAGCCTCCCCAGATTTCAGTGTGGTGGGTGCCTATCCAAAGGGTCAGGAAAACTATGATATCTGCACAGAAGAAGACAATATGGAAGAAAAACAAAAGAACATACAACAGGTTCCTTTACCAGTCTCTGATCCGGCGCTGGGTGCAGATGGTCCGCTGCTACAGCATTGGAAGAAGAGATAAAATCTGTTAGCTGAAGCATCCGCTTTTAAGTAGTAGCGATTTTTTCGTTCTTACTACCGTATAAGAGAGTCAGTGTAGATACTTATATTTGCTATAAAACTTCTGTTTGGAAGCTTTTGAATTCACCCTATACTTTACTTATGATCAAAAAGAAGCATTTGCTTTCCTTTATAGCTCTTGCTCTGGCAGGCTTGGAAAGCTGCACGAACTCAACCCCAACGGCACCTACGGCAACAACGAATAGCACCGCATCCTCTGGCATATCTACAGAAGGCGCTGTAGCCTCATCCGTTGCCCAGTTGCAAAGTGCCAAGGCGGCTTACATCAGCTACTGCTCCGGTTGCCACGGCGAGGAAATGGAGGCCTTTACAGACAGAAAGTGGAAACACGGCAACTCCAGTGAAGATCTGTTCAAGGCCATCAAACACGGTTATCCAGATGAGGGTATGCAGGCTTTTGACGAAACTTTTACAGATAAGCAGATCAATGGATTAGTGGCATACATACAGGAAGGAATAAAGCAGGTTAAGCAGTATGACTTCAGCGAAGAGAAAGCCCTGGCTCATGTTCAGAAGTCAGAAGAGCTTAACTTCAGGATCGATACTGTAGTAAGCGGTTTGGATGTACCCTGGGGCATGGCTTTTCTGCCAAACGGCGACATGCTTATAACGGAGCGGTCAGGAGTCCTTTACCGCCTTACAGGCAACAAGCAGCTACAGAAGATTACCGGAGCCCCCGAAGTACTAGCGCAGGGGCAAGGAGGTTTACTGGACGTAGAACTGCACCCTGACTTTGCAAAGAACAATACCATCTACCTCTCCTACTCTGCCCTGAAACAAGAAGGAGGCAACACATTGTCTACCACTGCTGTAATGCGTGCACAGTTGGATGGGAACAAGCTTACAAACCCAAAGGTAATTTTTGAGGCCCTGCCTTATTCCAAAACCCGCCACCATTACGGGTCGCGTCTGGAGTTTGGCCGCGATGGCTACCTGTACCTATCGGTAGGTGACAGAGGGAATCACGATGAAAATCCGCAGAGCCTGGAGCGCCACCCGGGAAAGGTACACCGCATCAAAGACGACGGCAGCATACCCGCTGACAACCCTTTTACAGACAAGCCGGGGGCAGTGGCAAGCACTTATTCCTATGGGCATCGCAATATTCAGGGCATGGCCATACATCCTGAAACAGGCGCTATCTGGACACATGAACATGGCCCTAAAGGAGGCGACGAAGTGAACGTATCCGAAAAAGCAAAGAACTACGGCTGGCCTGTTATCTCCTATGGCATCAACTACAATGGAACGGTATTAACTGAACTCACAAAGAAAGAAGGAATGGAGCAGCCGCTTTGGTATTGGGTACCTTCTATTGCCCCTTCCGGAATGGCTTTCGTAACCGGTAACCGCTACAAGGGCTGGGAAAATGACCTGATGGTAGGATCACTGCGCTTCAAGTTTTTAAGCCGGCTGGAAATGGATGGAAACAAAATAGTAAAAGAAGAAAAGCTTCTGAAGAATATCGGACGGGTGCGGGATGTAAAAATGAGCCCTGACGGATACTTGTATGTAGCAGTAGAAAAGCCGGGAGCTATTTACAAGCTTATACCAATGGAATCATAGTAGCTACAGCCAGATTCTAAAACAAAGAGAGCAGGTACCATTATCAGGTAACCTGCTCTTTTTGTTCTTACCTCAGCCAGTTTTCTGCAATCAGATTCGAAAAGGCAAAGAAGTTTGCAAGTATGTGAGCTATTGTCGGCACTAACACCCGCTGTTGCTTAAAGGCTGTGTAGCCCCAGATAATCCCCATAAAAAAAGCTCCTCCAACCAAAGGCCAGAATCCACCCTGATATGCTATACCATAGGCGGCATAAACTGAAATATGCCAAAACCCAAAGAGAGCAGTGGGAACCAGGAAAGCAAAAAAGAAATTTTGTTTATACCGGCTGATAAAGGCCCCTCGCCAATAAAACTCTTCAATAAAACCATTTACAAGCGCCGCAGCAGCAAGAATAAAGTAGATGGAGAGATCGAGGTACGGGTAAGCCACAAGAAAGGCTGCAGAAAAAGCGCCCATAACCGGCATAAAGCACAGCAACACAAGCAGCAGATTTTGTTTCCCCATCTCTGGCCAGGTATACAGTTTTGCCATAGCCCCACTTTTCAAACGTAGCCCATGCAGCAGGCAGAAAACCCAGTAAATGGCAAAAGCTGTTAAATAGCCAGCCGTTTTATCCAGAAGTTGTGGCAGGAAATAGAAAGCTGCAAACGTGACTGGTAAGATTAGCAGGCTAGGAAACAAATGTTTCCTAGCGGCTTGATCAATGGAGGTAGCTGTACTGGTCATGCGTTAAAAAAGCCTTTTAAGGTCACTGAATTTTTCAATTCTCTCTACTTCTGCATCTACCTCTCCAAAGCCATAGGCTGCAAGTATAAATGGCACCTGTGCTTTCTGGCTTGCTTCAAAGTCTCCGGAGGTATCGCCAATGTACACGGCCTGCTGCACATTGTTCCGCTTTATGACTTCACAAATGTTGTCCGCTTTAGGCAAATTCCTGGAACCGTAGCATTCATGGTCAGTAAAGTATGGCTGTAAATCATGCCGTTTCAGGAAAGCTTCTATATAGCCGCTCTGGCAGTTGCTCACAATTGCCAGTTTGTACTTCTCCTTCAGATACTTTAAGGTAGGCTCCAGTTCAGGATAAAGCTTACCTCCTCGTTCATGCAAAAGCTCCAGTTCAAGCTTAGCGCATAGTTTCTGCAACTGCTCCCGCTCCTTTCCTTTCAGGCTCGGAAACAGCTTATCGTAAATGGCATCATATTGCATACCTGCAATGCCGCGAACATCTTCAGCTGTGATATCACGGTCTACGTAATCCAGCTGATCGACTGCTTCCTGCCAGGCAGCGGCTATGGTAGCCGTAGAATCCCATAGGGTGCCATCCAGGTCAAATATGATACTTTCTATACTGTCTTTCATTCTAATTCTTTACATACACATAACAACCAATCTTTTCCGGGTGGTCTTGTACCAGGTCCTCTTTTTTCTGATGGCGTAGCATCCAGAGCACCAGCAAATCTCCGCTGGCTGCCATTGAAAAGAACAGCCCAAACAGGAACAGTAACAAATTACCTGCAAGCAAGCCTGCCAGCGCCGGTAAAAACCCCATCACAAACCCTGGCATTATCCCACCCAGCATATAAGCACGTATTGGCAATACCTCCTTGCAATGGCAATAGGGTGTTAACAAATGCCAGTACACCCCATAGCGAATAGACTTTGTTCCGTTTTTGCAAAAGATGGCCCAGGTGAACCCGTGCAGCATTTCATGCACTATGGCTCCAAACACAAATACAACTAAAAGTATGGCAGGCGAAAACAATATCCATGCTTTATAGTTTGCGAATAAGCTTTTCAGTTGAAACAAAGTAAATTGCTCTGGCCACACAAGAATATAAGCAGGAATGTACAGCAGCAGTATGGGCACAATAAAAGACAAGGCATACATGTTTGCCTGTCCGGCAGTCATGGTAAGCTCTTTACGGTGGTAATTCCCAGTAAGTAAGTCTATATCTGTTCCTGTATGCTCCATCAATTCCGGCAAATTACCCAATAACCTAAAGTATTAAAAGTTAAGTCCGCTGCCTTTACTTCTTATTAGCACCTGTTAACAAGGAAGCGTCCTTCAGCTACACCATAATAATTGAAAATATGATTGCAATTGTGCCCTATAGGCCGTTTTTTTGAACTATGAAATTACGCTTTACTACATTCTTATTTATTCTCTTCCTTTTCACAGGACCTTCACTTTTAGTTAACACAGCCGCTGCGCAGAACCTGCGCATTAAAGATTATAACAACAATGGCTGGTACATGTATTTCGGAGACCATAAGCTCAGCGATAAATGGGGAGTTCACACGGAACTACAGGTACGCAGATTTAACGTTCTGAAAGACCCGCAGCAACTGCTTATCCGGACTGGCATCAACTATAACATGACACCAGACGCTATGTTTACGCTTGGCTACGGCTTTATCGAAACACATCCGTATGGTGATTATCCCGCTGCAAGTACTTTCCCGGAACAGCGCATTTATCAGCAACTACAACTAAAGGGAAGCCTGGGCCGCATCGGGCTTACACACCGCTACCGCCTGGAGCAGCGCTGGGTAAAGCCTGCAGGAGCAGATGACTATACCTACCTCAACCGTGCCCGCTATTTCCTGAAGGCTACTTTACCGCTGGCTGGTTCTTCGCTGGAGGCAAAGGAACCATACTTAGCTGCTTACGACGAAGTATTTGTTGGCTTCGGGGAAAATGTAAAACAGAATGTATTTGACCAGAATCGCCTGTATTTTGCCTTAGGATTTAAATTTAGTGATGCGGCCTCTGCTGAGGTGGGTTACCTGAACCAGATCGTTCAAAAAGCAAACGGTGTTGTTTTTGAGCATAATCATACGCTGCAGCTTGGTCTTACCTATAACCTCGATTTCAGGTAAATCCATCTACTCACCTATAAAACTTCAAAAGAAGAAGGCCTCCTGAAAAGAGGCTTTCTTCTTTTGAAAGGAACAATGAACTTAAGCACAAACCGTTACAGGTCAGGCTTAGAATGCAGTGCAGTAGGTTTAGCTTACATCGTTCTTGCAAAGCAGCTGAATAATGCTACATTTGTTTATACCACCTAGATTAAAGGCTGTGACAGAAATCCTGGACATAAATAATCTATCAAAGCGATTTGGCTCTATTCAAGCTGTTGACCGCCTGTCAATAAAAGTAGAGCAAGGGAGCATCTACGGGATACTTGGTCCGAATGGGAGTGGCAAAACCACTACGCTAGGCATGATCCTGGATGTTATAAAGCCAACCTCCGGCAGTTTTACCTGGTTTGGACAAAAAATAAGCCATGAATCGAAGCGCCGCATTGGTGCTTTATTAGAGACACCTAACTTCTACCCTTACCTTACTGCCCGCAAAAACTTACAAATAGCAGCCGACATCAAAGGAGCAGATCAGAAAAGTATTGGGCATGTGCTGCACCTGGTGGGGTTGGATCAAAGAAAGTATACCACCTTTAAAGGCTTTTCGCTGGGCATGAAACAAAGGCTGGCCATAGCGGCTGCCATGCTGCATAACCCTGAGGTGCTGGTATTGGATGAGCCTACCAATGGCCTGGACCCTGAAGGAATTGCCGAAGTGAGGGAGTTGATATTAAGGATTGCTGCAGAAGGTAAAACGATCATACTTGCCAGTCACTTGCTGGATGAGGTGGAAAAAGTATGTACCCATGTAGCAGTTCTGCAGCGCGGGCAGCTTCGCGCCGAAGGACGTGTAGACACAATACTTTCTGCCAAGGATCAGCTTGTCATCAGTACAAAAGACACGCTTGAGGCAATAAACATACTTCAGACACTGCCTTTTGTAGAATCTTTTCAGCCGGAACGCGGCTCCATACATCTTACTTTGCAGGAAGGGTATGAGAGCGCTGATGTGAATAAGGCCATGTTCGAAGCTGGTATTGTGCTGTCGCAGTTAGTGGTGCGTCGCAAAACCCTGGAAGCCCAGTTTCTGGAAATTATCAAAAGCGAAGCTAAATGAACCTACTCCGTATAGAACTTCACAAGATTTTGCCTTACAGAACTGTCTGGATCATACTTGCCATATTTGCCGGACTCATGCTGCTTATACTTTATGCCAGCAGCAGCGTCACGATTAATGGTCGCGCCATGGGCGATGATATGTACCGGATGCCCGGCTTCTGGCAAACCCTTACCTATACTGCCAGCTTTTTTAACCTCCTCTTCGGCATACTTATTATCGTGTTGGTTACAGACGAGTTTTCCTTCCGAACATTCCGGCAACAGGTTATAGATGGTCTTTCGAGGGCGGAACTGGTGCTGGCTAAATTTTATGTTGCATTGGGCCTTGCTACCTTAGGTACTGTTTTCTTGCTTGCTCTGGGCCTCTACTTTGGCCTGTTGTACAGTGCAGACAAATCGATCAGCGCGTTTATGGGTAAAATAGACTTCCTGTCTTACTACTTTGTACAGGCAGTAGGTTATATGATGCTGGCCATTTTTTTTGGATTTTTAATCCGGAAAAGTGGCTTGGCTATCATTGCCTTTATTGCTTATGCCCAAATCATTGAACCGTTGATACATTTCCGTATCCCGGATGATTTCGATAAGTACATGCCTGTAAAGGTATTTAAAAGCCTTACACCCATGCCCGGCCAGGAGGTGCTGGACCAACTTACTACTCCAACAGGAGTTCTGTCACCGCAGTGGGCCACTTTGCTGACATTAGTTTATATTGGCATATTCTGGCTTCTTTCATACCTAACACTTAAAATGCGTGACTTATAGAAGCAAGAGACAACGTGTTAAAGTAGTTGACTATGGCTACCAGCTCATGTGGTTTGCTGTAATCCAGATTATATTTTCTCACATATTTTTTCACTTCCTTTGACCTGTCACCAAAAAGAGTGTGCAGGTCCTTTCTTACATTTCGTAGCGAAATAATATTCCCATCAGGTAACAGTATATAATACAGTTCTTTCACCTGATCCATCCATTGGTTGTTAGCACTGTAGTAAGCAGCATCGTGCAGGTAATTACTGGCTAGTCCGCGGCTGTTATTAGCGTCTCTCCTCACATAGGTTTCACGCATCACAAGGGTAAGGGTTCCTCTGTTTAGTTCTTCAAAAAACGTTGGTTTTTTAAAATCCGTGTACTCCTTCCCCATGTCCCACTGCAGTGTCCGGAACATATGGGAACGCCCGCTAGGCATCTCCTGGGCTACAAAGTAATCAACGTTTACTGGGGAAAGAGAACTGACAGAGCCATCACTGTGCTGTACATTCACAATATCCTGAGTTCTATGGTAGGTAATGGCCCCATACAGAGTATCACCGGTTACCAATACTACTTTCCCCTTTGGCCATTCCTGTACGTCAACTGCAGGTCTAAATTGGGCTAATGTTTCATTTGGCCAGAACCCTGCACAAACCATTACAAGTAATCCCATCATCAGGTTCGTAAGCTTCTTTTTCATAGTTGTTTTAATGTTAAATGTTTTAATTACTACCCACCTTCCATCTCACTGATATTATTAAATAACAGCTGGTTATATATTTTGTATTGTTTTTTTCTGCAAAAGGTTTTGCGTTTGCCTCACATAGAATGAATGAATACTAAAAAACCCGTTTGCAGTACCTTAACGGCTACTACAAACGGGTTGAAAAATTGTACTAATTATATAATATTTACTACTTATCTATTGCTGCACTTTTAGAATTTCATGCCCTAATTTATCACGCTTCGTAGCCAGGTACTTTTGATTATGCTCGTTTGGTTTTATTTCAATAGGCAGTTGCTCCACCACTTCCAGACCGTAACCGATCAGGCCGGTACGCTTTTTAGGGTTATTAGAAACTAACCTCATTTTTGTAACTCCAAGGTCACGAAGAATCTGCGCACCAACGCCATAATCACGCTCATCCATACCGAAACCAAGCTCCAGGTTAGCCTCCACTGTATCTAGCCCCTGCTCCTGCAGCTTGTATGCTTTTAACTTGTTAATCAAGCCGATACCGCGCCCCTCCTGGTTCATATAAACAATTACGCCTTTACCTTCTTTCTCGATCATGCGCATCGCTTCGTGTAACTGAGGACCACAATCACAGCGGCAAGACCCAAAGATATCCCCTGTCACGCAAGAAGAGTGTACCCGCACCATTACCGGCTCGTTTTCCTCCCAGGTACCTTTTACAAGCGCCAGGTGCTTTGCGCCACTGCTTCGCTGTGTAAAGGCATATAAATCAAACGTACCGAAGTCTGTTGGTAACTGCACAGCTATTTCCCGCTCAATAAGGCTCTCCTTTTTCAGGCGGTAAGCGATCAGGTCTTTGATAGAGACAAGCTTCAGATCGAAACGCTCCGCCACCTTTACCAGGTCAGGGAGACGAGCCATGGTGCCATCTTCATTCATAATTTCTACCAGTACACCAGCAGGTGCCAGACCCGCCAGGCGCGCTAAGTCTACAACAGCCTCTGTATGACCGGCACGACGCAGAACACCTTCTTTCTTTGCTTTCAGCGGGAAAATGTGTCCTGGCTTACCCAAAGAATGTGGATCTGTTTCAGGGTCTACCAATGCTTTGATCGTCTTGGCACGGTCAGAAGCTGAAATACCTGTCGTACACCCGTGGCCAATCAAATCTACAGAAACGGTAAAAGGAGTCGCGTGTAAAGCGGTGTTACGGCCTACCATTAACTCAAGCCCCAGCTCATCACAACGTTCTTCCGTAAGTGGCGCACAGATCAATCCGCGACCGTGCGTTGCCATGAAGTTCACAATTTCAGGTGTGATCATTTCTGCAGCACATACAAAGTCGCCTTCGTTCTCACGATCATCGTCATCCACTACAATCACAACTTTCCCCTGACGTATATCCTCTATAGCAGACTCTATTGTGTCTAATGGCCTGATATCACCACTATTATTGATTTCCATACTATTTGGTTTGTGCCTGCCATGCAAAAATGCTGCCCAGGCTGTTTATCTTTAAGTAAAGCGGTACAAAAGTAAAAAGTTTATCCCGCAATCCCGTTTTTATTTGGATAACACTTTTGGTGTGGATTTAGTTGATTGGTTTGATCTTTTGTCTGGTGCGGGGTTTTGATGTACCGGAAACTCCTTTGATTTCATATTGCGGGGAGCTTCAGTGAGGGGTTTTTATTTCTGTTGATCCTTTCTAACTATCGCTGTTCTCCACTATCAACTTCTGCTGATCTTTTCTAGCAACTGTTAATCCTCAGTCTTACTTGCCTACTGTTTAATTTCTTGCTTTGGCTCCCTCTAGGCCGGGAGGCCTCGTCCTTGGGCATCGCGCGGTGTATCTGAAGCTGCCATCGGCTGCGCCTGCAGGCTGCCCTTACGGGCACCGCAACAGCTACAAGGCGCTCAACCCAAGGACTGGGATCAACTCGATAGCCTAAGCCTTTGCTATGGAAGGGAGTAAGAACACCTTCTTTCATAGCAAAGACTTTGGCGTAGTGCCCCACCGACGATTTTTTGTTTGAGCGTTCAGCGAGTTCAAAATCGTCTTGATTCTTTTGCTTACTTTTCTCATCAAGGAGAAAAGTAAGGCCCAGCCGGCCAGGCGAAAAGCTAGCTAGAAGCAAAGAAGCTGATTCTAAGAGAGTTTATAAGCAGAGGAAGAACATTTTATTTAGAAGGTGACTCGGAGGAACAGAAACTGTAACCATTTTCTTATCCTGCAAACCCTGATTCAGACTTTGCAATACTTGCATGATGAAAAGAAAAGCGACTTTACCTGTTCACCACAATACCCAGCATATCTCCAAGCTGGCTGTGCAGGGACTTTAGCATAAGGATGTTGTTTAGCTGCCTGTCCTGCTCCTGGGGGTCTGTTACGAGGCGGAGCTTTTCCATTTCGGTCTTTAACAGGAGCTCCACATTGCGCCATTTCAGGCGCAGTACGGCACGCTCTGCACCATAAGGCAGCAGATCCAGCTCAGTTGGCACAAAGATGCTGTGCGTTTCCCAGTTATGGCTAAGCTCGTGTGGGTCCGACAGCAGGTTTGTTGCCTCGGTGCGAATTTCCTGATCAGGGTAGTTGATAAAATCCTCAGCAGATGGGACAGTTCCGTCACACAGCCTCTCCTTAATCAGCTCCATCAGGCGGGCATAAAGAGGGGTTCTGAACTCCACATCCTCCAACTGCTCCAACATATACTGGCAGGTAGTAAGGCCGTCGTCCAGCAACTTATCAGGGTAGTTGAGCAGCATACGTACGATCTCCCGCTCATAGCGCTTAAGCAGATCACCGTCAGATACCTGCTTTTCCGGCTCTTCCGGTACGGGCGCAGGTGCAAAATCATCAGCAGGGCTACCAGTCTTATGCTGTTGCTGGCGATCCTGGAGATGTATCTTATTGTACTCCGAAATGAGTACCTGCTCATCAATATCAAAAATTAAGCTGCAACTCCTGAAGAAAACCGTCCGCTTAATAGTGTCCGGAATCTTAGCAATGGATGTTACAATCTCTCGGATAGCCTCGGCTTTTTTAACCGGGTTACCTTTTGCCTCGGCAGCATATAAGCTGGTTTTGAAGGATATAAAATCCTGTGAGTGCTCCTTAAGATAAGCTTTAAAGGCCGTGTCTCCTACTTTCTGAATGTAGGAGTCCGGGTCCTCCCCTTCCGGGAAAGTAACCACATCCACATTCAATCCATTCTCCAGAATCAGGTCTATACCGCGCAGAGAGGCTTTGATACCCGCCGCATCACCATCATATAGCACCGTGATATTCTGGGTATAGCGCGCGATCAGCTTTATCTGCCCTTCTGTGAGCGAAGTACCAGACGATGCTACTACGTTCTCAATACCACCCTGGTGCAGGGAAAGCACGTCCAGGTATCCTTCCACCATATAGCACATGTCCTGCATGCGCAATGCCTGCTTCGCCTGAAACAAACCATAAAGCACATTACTCTTATGGTAGATTTCTGACTCCGGCGAGTTCAGGTACTTCGGACTTTTCTTATCGTTAGATTTAAGTGTGCGTGCACCAAAACCTACAACCCTTCCCGAGATGTTATGGATCGGAAACATAACGCGTCCGCGAAACCGGTCATACTTCTTCCCCTCTTCCTTTACAATGGTTAAGCCGGTTGCCTCCAGGTATTTCTGCTGGTAACCAGCTTTCAGAGCCGTATCCGTCAAATCTGTCCACTCATCCAGGCTATACCCAAGCTCAAACTTACGTATGGTGTTCCCGGAAAGGCCACGCTGTTTCAGGTAAGATTGCCCGATGCTCCCCTGCTCATGCTGATGCAGGTTCTGCTGGTAGTGCTTGTTAGCGAAGTCAGAAACAATAAAAAGGCTGTCGCGCTCGCTTTGCTCCTTGGCATACTCCGGTGTAGGATTATCCTCCGGCACCTCAATGCCATACTTTTTGGCCAGGTACTTCAGCGCTTCCGGGAAAGAAGTGCCTTCAATGTCCATGATGAACTGCACTGAGTTACCTGCTTTCCCGCAGCCAAAGCACTTATAAATCCCTTTTGCCGGCGAAACCGAGAAAGAAGGGGACTTCTCGTGGTGGAACGGGCAGCAGGCCCACATGTTCTGCCCCTTTTTCTTCAGCGACACGAAATCCCCCACTACCTCTGTAATATCGGCCTGGGCTATAATCTGGTCAACGGTTTCTTTTGGGATCAGGGACATGGGTAAAAATCTAAGCGGATAGCAAAGATAAGAGTTCTGGGAAATTTAGAAGGAGAGATTACGCGAATGAGCAAAATTTAATGATCCCTTAGCAACTCCTCATACAGCGCATAATTCTCCTCATCAAAACAAACGAAAGTTATACTTTGCAGGCTCGTGTTATTCTGCTGCAGGTACTCCCGAACAGCTTTTACTGCTACTTTTGCGGCTTTTTCCTTTGGGTAGCCATACACGCCAGTGCTGATGTTTGGAAAGGCTATACTTTGCACACCATTCTCCTCTGCCAGAGCCAGGCTGTTCCTGTAGCAGCTTGCAAGCAGCTCGGGCTCATTTTGGTTGCCCCCATGCCACACAGGCCCTACCGTGTGAATCACATACTTTGCCGGCAGCTTACCTCCCGTTGTTATCACAGCCTCCCCTGTAGGACATTCGCCCTGCCTGGCCCTGATCTGCTTACACTCTTCTAGTATTGCCGGACCGCCCGCTCTGTGAATAGCTCCGTCAACGCCGCCTCCGCCCAGCAAGCTGCTGTTTGCCGCATTCACAATTGCATCCACCTCTTGTTTTGTGATGTCTCCTTTAATTACCTGTAGTTTCGTATTTTCCATACTTTCTCTTTTTTCAAACCTACGCATACCAGAAACTTTGTGCCATATAAAATGATACCTGAACTAATCAATCCCTTACCTGTTCAAGACTAAAACCATTGCATGCGATTGGCAAAATTTGTTTGTATCTTTGCATTGCGATTGAAAAAAGCAGCTACTCCTATGGCTATTACAAAAGAAGATATATTAAAAGCCCTCAGTTATGTAGAGGAACCTGATCTTGGAAAGGACCTGGTTACTCTGAACATGATCGAGGATGTACAGGTAGATGGAAAGAACGTAAGTTTTACAGTTATCCTGACCACTCCTGCTTGTCCACTAAAAGACCTTATCCGAAATGCCTGTGTTAATGCCATTCATGTGATGGTAGATAAAGAGGCGGAGGTAACAGTAAACATGACTTCACGGGTAACCTCTGGTCGTGGCGATACCTCTGAAATATTGAGAGGCGTTAAAAACATCATTGCAGTGGCATCCGGTAAAGGTGGCGTAGGCAAGTCTACGGTTACTACTAACCTGGCAATTGGCCTGGCTCAGTCTGGCGCCAAGGTTGGCTTGATCGATGCTGATATTTCAGGCCCTTCTATTCCAACCATGTTTGGAGTGGAGGGAGAACGCCCGCGCATGATCCAGGGCGACCATGGCAAGAACCATATTGTGCCGGTAGAGAAGTATGGCATCAAAATGATGTCCATTGGCTTCCTTACGCCAGCTGATGGCGCTGTTGTGTGGAGAGGACCTATGGCTAGCTCAGCTTTGCGTCAGTTTATTTCTGATGTAGAATGGGGCGAACTGGATTACCTCCTGATCGACCTGCCTCCGGGAACATCTGACATTCACCTGACCATGGTGCAGGCACTACCAGTAACGGGCGCCGTGATCGTGACAACACCGCAGAAAGTAGCGATGGCCGATGCTGTGAGAGGCTTACAAATGTTCCGCCAGCCACAGATCAACGTTCCTGTTTTGGGAGTGGTTGAAAATATGGCTTACTTTACACCTGCCGAGCTTCCGGAGAACAAATACTATATCTTTGGCGAAGGCGGAGGTAAAGAACTGGCAGCAAAGTATGATGTACCTCTTTTAGGTCAGGTACCTATCGTGCAGAGCATCCGGGAGAGCGGTGATGCCGGAACTCCTGTGATCATGCAGAACGATTCTCCGGCTTCCGGTGTTTTCAAAGAGTTGGCTCAGTCCGTGGCACAGCAAGTATCTGTTCGCAATGCCACGATCGCCAAAACGAAACCTGTAGAAATTAAAAGCTAAGTATAAATGGCAGTCGTAAACGTTGATCAAGATTTCATGCACCGCATCGAGAACGCCCTGGACCAGATCAGGCCTTACCTGGAAGCTGACGGGGGAAACGTGAAGGTGTTGGAGGTGACAGATGAGATGGTGCTGAAGCTCGAACTTCTTGGAGCATGTGGCACCTGCCCAATGTCTGCCATGACGCTTAAAGCTGGTGTTGAACAATCAGTACTAAAGGCAGTTCCAGAGATTAAAGCTGTAGAAGCGGTAAATGCTACTCCTTTAGGGTAGAAATAAACATCCTGTAGAGAGCGGGTGCAGCTATTTGGTTAGCTGCACCCGCTTTTGTTTTATTCAAGGGGCAAGTCTCAAAGCTTTGTATGGCGCGAGGGTCTTCCCTCGTGACTAACTATAGCTGGGGCCTCTGACCCTTTTAGCAATTATTTGCAATACGTAGGTTTGCTGTTCTTTCTAGTTGATGTGAATCCTCTTCTGTCTCCAATCTATAATCTCGATGATCTTATTAGCTCCATGTAATCCTCAGTCTTATTTGCCTTTCTGTTTCATTTTTGGCTTTGGCTCCCTCTAGGCCGGGAGGCCTCGTCCTTTGGCATCGCGCGGTGTATCTGAAGCTGCCATCGGCTGCGCCTGCAGGCTGCCCTTGCGGGCACCGCAACAGCTACAAGGTGTCTTGTCCTGAAATAGGTTTACACAACCAAGTAAGCCAGATATGGACAAAAAGAAGAACACAAGAACAGGCGGCTCTTTGAGTTGGCAGGAGCGTGAGGCGATGATCGCCGAGTACCTGACGGGCCGCTATACCAAAGCCGAGCTGTGGCACAAGTACACCGGCCAATCAAACGAGCACGGGCAGCTGCTCAACTGGATGCGCAAGCTAGGCTACATTTCCACCCCCGCTGTATTGAGGAGAGCGGAAAACTCTGTTACTTTACGCCAACAAGCCCAGTTCGTCTTGGACACAGAGCAACCGTTAGATCCGCAAGTACTTCAAAAGCGCATCCAGGAGCTGGAAAAGCAGCTGGAGGCGGCCCGGCTTCAGGCCGAGGGCTACGAGCTGATGATTCAGCT
>NZ_JBHULU010000019.1:0-971 GCF_042684605.1 Pontibacter locisalis | reverse complement strand
CGTTAGGGCTTATTTAATATTAAAATTGAGTTTTAGAATTTAGTGACAATTGCTCTGTAATCTTACAATAAGAACGGCTAAATGAAGAAAACAAAATTCACATTTATAATTGCAATATTACTGTTTGGGGCTATTTGCAGTTGTGAATCAGAGCAAAATAAAACAAGGATCCCTTTAGGTACAGAGAAGAGTACTAGCTCAAACTTAAATGATGTCTTATCATACTCTAACAATTTAAATGAAGCCTATCATAACAGAGAGTATGTAACTACATTATACCTGCCCCAATACAATCATAATACTCTTTCTGATAGTATAACTGCTTTAAGCAGGCTACAGATTATTGAAATAAGAAATGCTTCAAAACTTGATTTTAAAGATACATTTCAAAAGCTTGGATTGTTGCCTAAGCTCAATGATATAAAAATCGTTAACAGTAGATTGAAAGCGCTTCCCATCCAAGTATACTTGATGGATGAACTCAGAAGATTAAGCATTGATGATGACAGTTTATCTTTTATTCCTGATGATCTAAAGCTATCAGATAGCTTGGTAGAGTTAAAGCTGAGCAGAAACATAAGAAATCTCGTGTTCAATAAGAGTTACAGGTATATTCGTGAATTAGATTTATCCAATAACCCTGAATTAAAAAAGGTAGATTCTAGTATCATTGAGTTAAAGAACTTGGAAGAACTAAATCTTCAAAATACAGCCATTTCTGACTTGCCTGATGAAGTTACTAAACTAAAGAAACTCAAAATCATAAAGCTGGCTGGAACTCCTTTAGGTGAAGCAGAGCATAACCATCTAAAGAAGACACAATCATTCAACAAACTTTTGCCTTTGTTTGAAAGCAATCCTGATTTAAAAGTTTATTTGGGAGTAAAAATGGAGTACGAATAAAACAAACCCTAACCCTGCACATAAGCCAAGCTTTGGCTACGCCTTGCTCACCTTATGTACTAAACGTT
>NZ_JBHULU010000018.1:0-2573 GCF_042684605.1 Pontibacter locisalis | reverse complement strand
GGGAAATAGCCGAGCTGATGGGCACCTCCCAGGGCACCTCGCGCTCGCAGCTAAACAGGGCCAGGTTTCTGCTCAAAGAGTCCATCGCGAGACGGGAGGGAAAGGTGATCCCCTTCCCAGAGAGTGAAAGCAAGGGGAAGGTCGCAGAAAGTTGAACGGGCATGTGTGAAAAATAAAATAAATTAAGGTTATCTTCCAACGTTTACAGCCTCAGGGGAATCTATACATCAGCAGCCAAAGGGGTTGTGAGGTAGTGTGAGGCGTAACAAGGTAAAGGCGCATTTAAATGAAAAGAATAACATTCTTCATGCTTTTTATTTCCTGTTTCCTTCTTTCCTGCGAGAAAGAAGAGGAGTTCAAAATACCCGTGGATGTCAGCTTCACGTTGGACATGCAACGGGAGAAGACCTCTGACAGCCGCATCCGCTTCACGGAGGGCCACCTTGTGCTCGCCTCTTTTGAGTTTGAGGGAGACAGGGAGCAGGCTGAGGAGGTTCGCTTCGAGAAGGAGTACGAGCATGGACTGCACGTGCCTTTTTCCCCAAACCAGGGGATTAGTGAGTTGAAATTTCAGGTCCCGCAGGGGACCTACAGCCGCATTGCGGTGGCTATTGAAACCATTGACGGTGAGGAGGATGAGGGTCAAAAAAAGAGCAGCCTTGTTGTGGAAGGGGTGTACCAGACGAGCGGAGGCAAAGTACTTCCTTTGCGCTTTGAGCTCCAATCCTCCGGGGAAATTGAAGTAGAGGCTAAAAGCCTGTCAGACGGCAGTCAGATCATCCTGAAAAGAGAGGCACCAGCCACTGCCTCCATTCGGTTGAACCCGCACTACTGGTTCCAGGCCGTACCCTCCTCCCTTTTGGATAATGCGGAAGTAGTGGAGAGAAACGGAGTGGCCACCATTCTCATCAGCGAGGAGGTAAATGAGCAGATTTATGAGATCGTGGTAAGCCGGATCGGCAAAGGAGCCGAGACAGTGTTTACCTACTAGTGCTGCCAACCTTAAGAATCAGACTATCCAGGTGATGAAGGAAAAGGACGACAAGCTAAACAAGAAGATAAAGACCAGCTTTGGCCAGATGGAAAAGAAGGCTCCTGACCTTTTGTGGAGAAGTCTTTCCGCCTCTTTGGATGAAGCCGCATCCTCCCCGACCGGGGAAGGCCCGGATGAGCTGAGCCTGTACCGAAGGATAAGGGAAAGCTATTCGGCTCAGGACAAAAAAGCGCCCTCTCATGTCTGGCAGTCCATCAACAAGCAACTCAACATCGACCTTGTCTGGACAAGGATCAACAAAGAGCTTAACGGAGCGGGTAGCGCAGGAAATCACAGGTGGCGATGGACGGCTGCTGCTGCCGTACTCCTGCTGATAGCCGGACTGGCGGGCGCCTACCTTGTCAAGCGGGAAAACCCCATTGCCATGTCGGGCGGAAAAGCAGAAACCGCCTTGGCCTCACCAAAGACCATTGTGGCAGGAGATCCTGTCACAAGTATTGGCATGGAGAATGGCAGCCCAAAGGCACCAGGCAGTACCCGCAAGCAGCAGATGCCCGGCCTGCATCGCAATGAAGAGAGCTTACCAGAACATCAGGCAAATCAACAAGAGGGAGACTTGCTGCTTCGCGGCAGAAGGGTAATTGTTTCCGGACCTGTCCCTGATCCGATTAGCAACACAGGGCTGTCAGGCAAGGAAACAGCACCTCCTTTTGTAGCGGAAAGTGGAGAGTCTTTATCAGGCAGCTTATCAAACGAAGAAATTGCCCCCCTGCTGCAAACAAGGCAGGCAGCGCTAAGGCCGACCGGTAGAATAAACGCTGTAGCCTTCGACTCACTGGGATACAGGCACATAGCCACAGGAGAGGGCAACACGACCGCTGCAGGCCTTGAAAAAAGGCTGATGCCTGCCAGGGTCAGCCTTGGGTTGGCTATTTCCTACAACAACAGCTGGCTTCTCAACAATGAGACCCAGAGAAGCTTCGACAAGGGCAGTCTTATCTCCACCAGCCCGACATTCAACGAAAGTGTGGGGCTTTCGCTCGGATACCACCTGGGCCACAGAAGCTTTGTCTCCACAGAGCTCCACATGGCAAAGACCGGACAGGAATACAAAACCTTCAGGGGCGGCAGCTACATCAAGAGGGGGCTGGAGCTAACCTACTACAAAGGGTATGCCCAGTACCAGCACAGGTTCCTTCCCGACAGGAAGTCCCTGCTCTCCGACATCACCCTCAGGGCCGGCCTGTTCGCAGGGCTCCTGCATGAGAGGCGGGGCGAGCTGCGGGAAACGGAAAGCAGCTACAGCCAGTATGACTATGGTGTGCGCGGGGCCCTGGGACAGGAGAGGCGGGTCGGGGGCCTGACCATTGGCTACGGGATCAGTGTGGAGAGAGGGCTCAAGAACATCTTCCTGGGCAGCGACAACATGCCCGGCAGATTTAACCGCACCTATACCCTGAACGTGGGGCCTTACCTCAACTTAAGGCTTGGCCGTTAGGGGAAAGTAGTTGATGCAAAGCCATGTGGGCAAACCGGATGTGAAGGATTGCCACCTGTGGCGGTAAGAAACCCGAACATG
>NZ_JBHULU010000017.1:41048-117624 GCF_042684605.1 Pontibacter locisalis | reverse complement strand
GCACCGACAGCAGGAACTGGAAATAAAACAGTGGAAAAAGAAAACCTCCAACACAAACGCATTGGAGGTCTCAGTTTAAAGAGTAATTTCGTCTAAAATCCGTCAACTTATTTCAGGACGAGACAGAGAGTTAATCCTCTGGCCTATTAAAAAGACTTCAGCGTTAACTGAAGGCCTTGTGTGTAAGTTATACTTATCAAGCCCCAGGTTCCGGAGTAAAACCCTTAGATGCCGTAGTAGGTGTCAAAGTGCACATACTCCGTGTTTTCCAGAATGTTGTCATCGTTGGTGTCCCACAGAGAGTAGACACCTGTTGTGTACTCCCGCTCGGTTATCATGCTGTCATTGTCCAAATCCCAGGTGTCGTACCACCCGATTTGGTTGAATTCGGTCTCGAACTCCGCGTTCTCTATAAAGCCGTCTCCATCTGTGTCCCAGGCGGTCCAGTCCGCCGCATCTACTCCGTAGGCCGCAACCGCTGTGTTCCACTCGCTTTGTGAAATCCTCCCATCGTTGTCGGTGTCCCATGTATCGTAGAAGCCCGCCCTGAACTCCTCCTCACTCAGGAAGTTGTCGTCGTTCATGTCCCAACCCTCATAGTAGGTGGTGTTAGAGAAGGAGGTGTAGAAGGCGTCTGCGTCCCATGTGTCTGCAACTGCCACCTCATCCGTGACAACTTCATCAGTCACCACTTCAGTTTCCGCCACTTCAGTTCCTCCGTTACAGGCCACCATTCCGGCCAGAAGGAAAAGGCAGAGTCCGTTTCTGATTCCCCTCAGGATGTTTGTTTCATTCTTTTTCATAACTTTTTAATTTATGTTTGCTTGATCTAATTCGGTGGGCGCTTATTATAACCTACGAGGTAGACAGTGCATGGTTAGAATATTGATTACCACAACCATAGCCCCTGCATCGCTGCTAGAGCCAAGTCACTGTGGAAAAGGTTCGATTCTTCGGTCTACAGTCTAAGCCGCTTTTTCTTTTCCAGTGTAACAGAAAAGTTACAAAAAATATTTTTAGCGTTGTTACTCTCCCCGTTCTCCTCAAACCTCCTGCTCCCCTTCTTTGCATTAAGGCAGGATAAGAAGTAGCTCCCATCACCCCCGTTGTTAGTGTTAGGCTGGCTTTGTTTCTCATAAACTCATTTCAAATACTGGTTTATGTGTTTGATTTCTGAGACATCAATTGAGAATCTCTCCTCTGCACATAGGGCCTTTCAAGCGGGTTCGCGTGAACCACTTAGGGTTGCGATAAATGTATTAATATACGGCCATATTTTGAGACGAGTTTTGTCAATTTATAGCAGGACAAGACACACTTTATTTAGGTGCAGGCCCCCAGAGGTATTGGTTGCCCTTGTTAAAGTTCGCAAATTCGATGATCACCGAGTCGCTGCCCACCACATCGCGTCGCACGTCCCCGACAACCTTGTAGACCGACGCTGGGAGGGGCGATGCTTGATCGATTCTGGGTGGGTACCACGCGAACACGTTGTCGCCGTAGACGTCCTCCGCGTCGATGTTGACATCTTGGCTGACTTTTACCTCAAACCTCGTAGGCGCCCTAACTGAGACGGCGCCATCCAGGCCGGTGCGGGCCTCCTGGGGAAACGGGCCTTTCCATACAAACACGTTGTCACCGAAGAAGTCTTCGCTGTTGATCTTCACTCCCCTACTGTCTGTCACACGGAACACCGCCGGAGTCGAGGCAGTTACCGGAGTTTTTAGCTGCGGCGTGGGGTTTTGCCCCTGCCCCTCGAGCACCCAGTTGAGGATGTTGTCGCTGGCCTGATCCTCGAAGTCGATGTTCACGTCGCGGCTGTTGACGACAATGAAGTTCGTCGGTACGTCGAAACGGATCGGGCCGCCGACGACTTTGCTACCCCCTGCGGTCCAGTTGAGCTTCAAATCCCCTGCAGTGTCCTCGAGGTTGATCCTGACCCGCTCGCTGCGCTCTACCCGAAACGTTAGGGGCATCTCGACACCCATTGACCCACCAACAAAACCGGCCGAACTCTGCGCGCCACCGTTCCAATCGAAGCTCATATCGCAGAACACGTCCTCGACGTCGACCTCGACATCCTGACTGTCGAACACTTCAATCGTCACGGACATCGCGATCCGGAAGGGGCCACCCACCCCGACGATCTGACCCACGTCTAGGATCGTGTCCGTCGTGTCGACGGTCCAGGTGAAGGAATTGTCGCCGAAAATATCTTCTACGTCGATCAAAATGCGTTTGCTGTCGGATACGCGGATGAGCACGGGCATGTCCACCTCGAACACTCCACCGACAAGGCGGGCCTGATCGCTCAGCGACTCGAGGCGCTGCCAGGTGAATTTGTTATCGCCAAAGATGTCTTCGATGTTCAAAGTGTCGTCTTGGCTGTCGCTCACCACGATATTTACGGGGAGCGTTACGTGAAAGTCGCCGAAACCCGTACCGATGCCTGCAGCCCGGTTGCCAGACCAGACCTTCGTCATATCGCTGAAATAGTCGCCAAACTTGATGTTCTCGCCGCTCTTGCCCGAGATCCGGATGTCTACCGACTCATGGAGTCTGTAGGCACCCGACTGCCCATTATTCGGTCTATCCGTTGGTTTAAGTATATCCACCAAGTCTTCGCATCCACCAAGAACAAACATCAACACGAGGGATAGACAAAGTATCCCAAGGCGATTCAAGCCCAGCGCTATCCGATTTCTATCCAAAGCGCACTGCCATCGCTTTATCTTCTCGTACGGGAGACCATCCTCTTGATTGCCTTTGATCGTCAGCGCCTTAAGGCTGGCTCGCACTCCAAAGGTGGTTTTGTCTTGCATTTGTCTCGCGTTCAATTTAGAAGAATCCATGGCTGGCTCGGTATTTCAGGAAAAAAAAATCATGCATTGCTCTATTTCCCCAAACGGCAGTCACCTTAACTTGTTCGCTGAGCTTCACATTTGTAGTGAAAACAATGTTAGTAGGCATGATTTGATGAAGAATTGCTTCCTCCAACAAAGTTCACCACTATTGTCTCTGAATGTCAAATCTCAAAAAACTGTGGTCCCTGCTGAACAGAACACATGATATGTTCAGCAGGTCTGGAAATATTTGACGCTCCTAATCCAGATATTCTTTTATAGCAGTTAAATCTCTGTGGAAATGGTTCGATAATTCTATCCTTCGGTCTACTACAGTAAAAAGCCGCTCCACGTTAAATGGAGCGGCTTTTTTGGTTCGATAAATTTCCATTCTGATAACAACTCCTGTGTTGTCTAAAGCCACAGCTCCTGTGCTACCCAAATTTCCTGCTCTTAACTATAATACAGATCCTGATACTATATGGGTAACCTACCTAACTGATAGCCAGTTTTTTTGTCCTAACTCTGTTGGAAAACATCCTACCTGAACATACGATTGGAGTCATGAAAGAGTAAGGGCAAAAGTGAAAAACTAGTTAAGTAGCTATAAGGGATGCTTAAAACTCATATCTGTATTCTTTTCTATCATAGTAATCCTGCAGCTGCTTCAACACATCATTCTTGTAAGTTCTTCCTATGGGAATGGCTCGGTCAGAGACCTCAAGCTCAGTGGCCGACCAGCTCTCCACCCGATCGATTGGCACCAGAAAGGCACGGTGTGTCCGCACGAACCCTTTCTGAGACAGCTCTTTGTCCAGATCACTGATCTTTTGCCGTACCTGTATCTTTTTGGCCTCAGTTACGACTTCTACACTGTTTTTCTGGCTTTCAATATACAGTATGTCTTTAAAATAGAGTTTGATCGTTTTTTTGTCCACCTGAACAAACAGGCAGGAATCATTCAAACTCCCTTCCATCTCCGATGGGACACTGGTATTCTGCTCGCTCTTTAGCACCTTGGCTATTGATTTTAAAAACCGCTCGAGGGAGACAGGCTTTAACAGAAAGTCTACTACGTCTAGCTCAAAACCCTCAAAGGCATACTCTCTGAATGCGGTAGTGATGATTACTTTCGGTGGATGACTCAGAGATCTCAGAAGCTCTAGGCCTGTAAGCTTTGGCATCTGAATGTCCAGAAAAATCAGGTCCACTGGATTCTTTTGCAATGCATGAAAAGCATCGATAGCATTCTCAAACGTGCCTACTACGTTGAGCCCCTCAACAGTGTCTACATGGGACTGGATAACTTCAATGGCCAAAGGCTCATCATCTATAATAAAACACTTCATGCTTTGCTATTCGACATTTTAAGTGGCTCATCAACACTAATTGCTAGTAGAACACTAAATGTGTCCTCCTCATTGGAAACGGTGAGTTCATGGTTTTTGCCATAGAGCAGGTCTAACCTTCTTTTTACATTCTGAAGGCCTATCCCCCCCCTACTCCCTTGTCTATTCAGGGCCGATCCGTTGTTGAACTTGCTATTCTCAACCTTAAGCAGCATTAAATTGGCTTTTACCTCCACATCAATATTGACCCACATCTCCTTCGTCTGCTGGCTGACACCATGCTTAAAGCTATTTTCCACAAAAGGCAGAATCAGTAACGGCGGAACGACTTTGCCTCCTACTCCACCTCTCACACAGTAGTTTACACGGAGTTTTTCTCCGTAGCGAATCTTCTCCAGGTGGACGTATGTAGCAACTAAGTCTAACTCCTTTTTTAGAGGCACCGTATGAGCATTTCCTTCATAGAGGATGTAATCCAGCAAAGACGAGAGTTTAAGCACCACCTCTGATGCCTTGTCTGACTTCTTTAGAGTTAAGGCATATAGGTTGTTTAAAGTGTTAAAGAGGAAGTGTGGGTGCAACTGCGCCTTCAGGAACTTTAGCTCCGCCTCCACCTTTTCTCTTTCCAGTCTCTGCGACACCCTCTCTTTTTCAAGCCAATGCTTCCCTATCTTGATGAAAGCGGCAAGACTTACCACTGGGTACGTGGTAAGGACGTTTTTAAATATTTCAATGACCGGAAAGCCCAAAGAATATACCCGCTCAGGGTAGAGGACAGGATATGTTATGAAGTGGTAATACAGATGTTGGAAAAACCCAGCTGCCAAAAGGGTCACAAAAAAAAAGACTGAAAAGGCAAGCACTTTCTTTTTCATAAAGAAGCGCGGAATAAGAACATATAGAACAAAGTAGGTTGCAATGATCTTAACAGGCAGGTTCAATGATCTGGAGACAAACACTTCAAGGTAGTTACCGTCTTCCACGCTCACGATTACCAGAACATGATAAAGCAAATAGGTAAGCCAGAAGGCAACGTGCCAAAGCACGCGCGTTTTTTTGTTGTAGTATTTGCTGAACAGTTCGTCCATTTGCCTTAAATCTTGTGGAATTTACAAAAAAGCAACCACTTAATGGTGCTGTGACGCCCAAATGCAACCAAAATTAATTGAAAAGCACTCCAGACAACACGAACAGCATATACGGCATAGCACCTGCATTATATCTACTTTAAGCCACCTTCTGGCATAGGGGCATTTTTAAGTAAGACCTTCCTCGTAATTTAAGTCAGCAGAATTAATCAACACATACTTTTATAAAACAGATGATTATGAAAAAGCCATTAGCATTGTTTCTTGCTATATTTCTCGCTATTTCCTGTAAGGGACAAGAAGGGCAAAAACAGCTCCAAGCCTTCGGTCGCTGTGATGGGTGTGAAGCCGTATTGGAGTTCGGGAAAAAGGAGCTTGCCCCGGTAGACACACTACCTGACTTTGACAAACATGAGCCAAAGCTGAAGTTGACAGGCACCGTATATCAACCGGACGGGAAAACACCAGCACCCAACGTCGTCCTTTTTGTATATCACACGAATCCGGAAGGGAAATATCCCAAAAAAGGAGACGAGAAGGGATGGGCAAAGATGCAGGGCTATGTCCGGGGGTGGGTTAAAACGGATGAGAAAGGGCAGTACACCATCTACACCTTTAAGCCCGGTTCCTACGGTTCAGGGGCCGCACACATTCATGCAGCCGTCCTGGAGCCGGACGGGAAATACTATTTTATCGATGACTACACCTTTGAAGGGGATCCTAACCTTGGGGATCCGCAGAAGAGCAAGAACAAAGGAGGCGCCGGGTTGGTCATGCTCAGAAACGAGAGCGGCTTGCAGGCGGCGGAACGTGACATTGTTTTAGGACTTCACATACCAGATTATGAATAATTGCTTCATCTCATTGGTTTCCCAAATACTCATCCTCTCGGCTCTAGCGTGCTCAGAAACGCAACGTGGACGGAGAGAAATGGCTATGATAGGAGAAGTGGAAAGTTCAGGAAGGAACACAGAGGCTATTAGCCTTCGGATTAACACCGAGAAGTCTGCAATCTGGTGGAGAGGTACAAAAATGCTGCGCACAGCAGGACACGAAGGCACGCTGCAGATAAAAGAGGGGTATTTATTATTTATGAACGATAAACTAGTCGGCGGGAAGATCACTGCTGATATTAATACTGTAAGCATAGGAAATTCAACTTCATATGATGAGGAAACCATGCAAAAACTATCTAATCATCTAAAAAGGAAGGAGTTTAATGCGCTGCAATATCCTCTTGCACATTTTGAAATAACCAGGGTAAAATATATCGGCGGAGACAGCCTACGTGTCTGGGGGAATATGAGCATCAAGGGTGTGACAAAGAACATTTCTATTCCCGCATACATCGAGAAAACAGATAACAATAGAAAACGCTTTCGCACGGGCTTCAGCCTACAGCGCTCCCACTGGAATATTGGAAGCGACGGCAACCTGTTAGAAAAGAACCTCGTGGACGAGGATTTTACTTTAAGAATTACTTTGGAGACAGCTATGTAAAAGCTAAACCATGTTCCTAAGCTCGACACTGGATGGGAAGATTCATAAACTGTTCAAGTAATACTCCAGACAGGTTAAATCCCTGTGGAAATGGTTCGATGATTCACTCCTTTGGTCTACCACAGTAAAAAAGCCGCTTTATGTAAAATGGAGCGGCTTTTATGGTTCGATAAATTCCCTTCCGGTTTAGTTAGATTAGATCATTATGACCGCTTCCTATAGCTCAGCACCGCCCACGCATTCAGCACAACGGCAAAACCTGTTATAATCAGCAGCTGCTGGCGAATTTCATACAGCCCTGCACCTTTCAATACCACCAGGCGGATTACCTCTATAAAGTAGGCCACTGGATTGAGATAGGTAATATACTGCGCCCACTTCGGCATGCTATCAATGGAAGTATACAGGCCGCTGAGCAGGATGAACACCATCATCATAAAGAAAGAGATGAGCATAGCCTGTTGCTGGCTGTCGGCGTAGGATGAAATAAGTAGCCCTAGTCCCAGGACTGCAAGTAAATAAACAGCTGCAAACACATAGATCGTCACAAAGCTGCCAAGCGGCACAATGCCGTATACCACCCAAGAGATCAGGAACCCGATCGTTAGCACCACCAGTCCCAGGATCCAGAACGGGATCAGCTTGCCCAGTATGAAATGGTGCTTTTTGATTGGTGTTACGTTTATCTGTTCCATGGTACCCACCTCCTTCTCCCGCACGATGTTCAGGGCAGTGAGGAAAGAGCCGACTAAGGTTACCAGGATCACCAGGATACCGGGCACCATAAAGTATTGATAGTTTAAGAGTGGGTTGTACCAGTTGCTAGGCGCGACTTCTATACGGGCCTCAGTGTTAAAGCGCGGTAGCTGTATCCAGTCCATCCGCACCTCACGGTTGTAGTCCTGGATAATAGAGCGCAGGTAAGCTCCTCCCAGGTTAGCCTTCACACCGTTGATAGCATTCAGGGCCATAAATAGGGTTGCCTCGTCTTCTCGTATGAGCGTTTTCTCAAACTTTGCCGGGATCTCTAATATCAGGTCAGCGCGATCCTTCTCCACCTCGTCCAGGGCATCGGCAAAGGAGCTGGTGTAGGTGTTTAATTGAAAGTAGCCGGAGGAAGTGATCTTGTTCACTAACTTCTGTGAGTACGAGGAACGGTCGTGATCCACCACACTGAGGCGGATGTTCTTCATCTCATAATCTGCCGCCCAGGGCAACACAACCAGCTGCAGGATCGGCATGGCGAAAATCATGCGAAGGATAGCCTTATCCCGGAAAATCTGCCGGAACTCCTTTTGAAGCAAAAACAGTAGCGTCCTCATGAGAGTCGTATATTGAATTTTTTGATACTCATGAACAGAAAGAACAGCAGCATTCCCGAAAGTATAAGCGTCTCCTTCCACACAGCCTCCAGCCCGGCACCTTTGATCATGACAGAGCGCACAATGATGTAGTACCACTTGGCGGGAACCAGATGGGAAAGAAGCTGAAGTATAGTTGGCATGTTCTCAATCGGAAACATGAAGCCGCTGAGCATGAGAGCGGGCAGGAACATACCTGTCAGGGAGATGAACATGGCTGTTTGCTGCGAGCTTGTGATAGCAGAGATCAGCAGGCCCAGCGCCAGCGATGTTACCGTAAAAAGTATACTCTGGAGCACTAACAGGGTAAGGCTCCCGTTGATGGGCACATCCAGCACAAAATAACTTAACATCAGGATTGTGGCAATATTTATCAGAGAGAGCAGCAGGTAAGGCACCGCTTTGGCCGTCACGATCTTTAGCGGTTGTACCGGCGAGACCAGCAACACTTCCATCGTTCCTGTCTCTTTCTCACGCACAATGGTTATGGCCGTCATCATGGTACAGACCAGCATGAGCACCATGGCCATCACACCCGGCACAAAGCTGTAAGCGCCCTTCATTTGCGGGTTGTAAAGCATGCGCATTTCTGTGTCAATAGTATAAGGCAGCCCCCGGTCATCCGTAATCCGGTTCTGGAAATCCATAATGATGGCAGAGGCATAATTCGTGAGCGTGCTGGCAACGTTCGGGTCCGACGCATCGGCTATAAGTTGCACCTGGGCGCTATTAAGATGGAGCAGATCGGATCCGAAATTCTGCGGTAGTACTACCGCCATTTTAATGTTCCCCTTTTTAAACTCCTCTTCTACCTGCTCATATGAGCGCAGTCGCTTCTCAATGTTAAAGTAACGGCTGGCTTCCAATTCGGCGATAAGCGATGAGGTGGTGGCGTCTTTTGAGTGGTCAAGCACAGCAATGTCTGAGTTTTTGACCTCGTTGGTAAGCGCAAACCCAAAAATGATCATCAGGATCACCGGCATTCCGAGCAGGATAAACATCGTGCGCGGATCGCGGAATATGTGGTAGAACTCCTTTCTAACAAAAGATAAGAACTGGTTCATGATTTAGTTATTTTAATCTCCTCTGGTCGCTTTTCTGGCCAGCCTGATAAATACCTCCTCCATACTATCCACCTCAAACTGTTGCTTCAGGTTTTTAGGAGTGTCCAAGGCATCAATTCGTCCGTCCACCATAATGGAAACACGGTTGCAGTACTCCGCCTCGTCCATGTAGTGCGTCGTCACAAAAACAGTGATTCCTGATTCAGCAGCTTCATAAATCATGTTCCAGAACTCCCGTCGCGTAACCGGGTCCACGCCGCCAGTGGGCTCGTCAAGAAAAACTATCTCCGGCTCATGGAATATGGCCACCGAAAAGGCCAGCTTTTGCTTCCAGCCCAGCGGCAGCGACTTCACCAGCTTATTCCCCTCCTCGTGCAGGTGCAACTGGCTTAGGAGCCGTTCCGTGTTGTCTTTGATGTACTGATCACTCATCCCATAGATGCCCGCATAGAACCGGATGTTCTCCCGTACCGTCAGGTCTTCATAGAGCGAGAATTTCTGGCTCATGTAGCCAATACTCCGCTTGATTTGCTCCGTTTGCCGGTATACATCAAAGCCTGCCACCGTAGCTTCGCCGTCTGAAGGGATAGACAGGCCGCTGAGCATACGAATGGCTGTTGTTTTACCAGCACCGTTAGCCCCCAGGAAGCCAAAGATCTCTCCTTTCTTCACCTCAAAGGAAATGGCATCCACCGCCGTGAAATCACCGAAGCGCTTGGTCAACCCATTTGCTATGATCACCTTTTCTCTTTCCATCAGGCGGTCGTTTTCATAAGTGCTATAAAACAATCTTCCACGTTAGGCTTTACCCGCTCCAGCACCAGCGACACATGCCCTTGCTGTTGGAGGTATTTCTTCAGATCCTGCTCTTTTGTCTCCGGCTTCAGAACCGCATGGTGAAACTCGCCAAACGCATAGCTGTCGAGCAGGTCAGGGTATTCCCCCAGATCCTTTAGCAAGCGGAACATGTCATCTGCCTTTACCGCCACCAAAGGATTTTCAAAGTCGCTGATGATTCCTTCAGGGGTATCAATGGACATGATCTCACCGTTTTGTATCAGTGCCACCCGGTCGCAGAGACTGGCCTCATCCATGTAGGGTGTAGAGACGAGTATGGTGATCCCCTGCTCTTTCAGGTTCCGCAGCATATCCCAGAACTCCTTCCGTGACACAGCATCCACCCCGGTGGTAGGCTCATCCAGGAACAGCACAGATGGCCTATGAATGAGGGCGCAGCTCAATGCCAGTTTCTGTTTCATACCGCCTGAAAGCTTACCCGCCTTACGGTCTCTGAATGGCTCTATCTGTTCGTAGATATCCTTGATCAGGTCGTAGTTCTCTTCGATGGTGGTGTTAAAGATGGTGGCAAAGAACTGTAGATTTTCCTCCACCGTCAGGTCCTGGTATAGCGAGAAGCGCCCCGGCATATACCCCACCCGCTGCCGAATCTCCTTAAAATCGTCCACCACATCATACCCGTCTACCTGCGCCTGGCCTTTATCAGGCAAAAGCAGCGTTGTCAGGATGCGGAACAAGGATGTTTTACCGGCTCCGTCCGGACCGATCATACCGAACAGTTCCCCCCGCTCCACTTCAAACGATACACCTTTCAATGCCTCCGTTAGCTCTTTTTTTGAGCCGTAGGTTTTTACCAGGTTATCGGCTGTCACAGCTGCTTTCATGCTTCCTGCTCTCCATCCGGAATCACAACCTCTCCATACATGCCTATCTTCAGGAAACCGTCGTTTTCCACCCGCACTTTCATGGCATACACCAGGTTAGCGCGCTCGTCTTTTGTCTGAATGGTTTTAGGAGTGAACTCTGCCTTGTCTGATATCCAGGTCACGACACCCGGCAGCACTTTATACCCTTCGCCGCTATCGACATACACCTTAACCCGCTGCCCCAGCCGTACTTCTGATAACTGGGTACCCGTGATGTAGGCACGAAGGGTCAAGGTAGAAAGGTCGGCTATCTTATAAAGAGGTTTGCCCGGTGCCGTTATCTCTCCCTCTTCAGCATAAACACTTAGTACCGTACCGCTCACAGGATTTGTTATCTTAGCGTCAGAGAGCTGCTCCTCCAGCTGGGCCACCCGCTTTTGCAGCGGCTTGTTCTCGCTCAGTATTGCGCGGTTTTGTGTGGAGGTAGTGGTGCGCTGTACATTTATCTGCTGCCTTGTTACCCCCATCTGTTCTTTCAGCACATCTATCTGGGAGTTTATATCATCTAGCTGCTTTTGTGTGGCGGCATCAGCGGCCACCAGGTTCTCCGTGCGCCGTCGCTCCCGCTCTAGTGTAGCCAGTTGAGACCGTTGCACATCCAGCTGGTTCTGCAGCAGCCTCACCTGCGGCTGTACATCCATGGTCTTTTCCTGCAGCGCCTCAATGCTTGCCTCTACCTGTTCTTTCTGCAGCGCCAGGTTCTGCGCATCAATTATCCCCACCACCTTGCCTGCGGGTAGCTGCTGCCCCTCCTCCACTATAAAGGAATCAATCCTGCCACCCAACTCTGACGACACGATCACCTCATCGGCCTCAAAAGTGCCAGTGGCGTCGAACTCCGGCTCATCACTGCCACAGGCAGAAGCAAAGAGTCCGAGTAGCAGAACAAATGTTAGCTGTGTATTTTTCATAAATGGTTGCAGTTAAGACCTAAGGATGGTTTTATAGTTGATTTTTGCCTGCAGGAGCTGTAGCTGATGCAGATTGAGCGACTGCCTTGCCTGGTCCAGCGCGTATACTTCGCGCAGGTAATCGGTGGCGGTTATCACGCCGTTTTCTAGCTGGGCACGGACCGATGTCAGAACCTTCTCGCGTAAGGCCACAATTTCCCGGTCCGCCTCTACGAGCTCCTGAAGCTTATTGATCTCGGACCGCTGCTGCGTTAGTTGTGCATTGGTATTCAACAGGAAAGTTTCGCGCTGCACTTCTGTCAGCTGCTGCTGCACACCGATCAGTCTTTTGTCGTTCCTGTAAGTATAGAAGTTGCTGAGCGACCAGTTCAGCCGCACGCCGCCCAGGTACCACCAGTCCGTCTCGTTCTCCAGAAAGTTAAGTCCAGGCCTGCCATAGCCGCTTTGTCCGAACAGGCTGGTCTTGGGCAGGTTACGAGCCAGCAACAGTTTGTGCTGCTGCTCGAGCAAAGTCTGCTGGTCGTTGTAAAGCTTCAGTTCTGCGCGCTGTATCTGCGGATTCTCCGGGAGTTCTGTTTCGGCAGGAACGGCAAGTATGACACCATCGCTTAGGGGCTGCCCCAGGAAAAGACCCAGCGTTTGCAGGGTGGCCCGGCGCGAAGCAAGGACCTCTGCCCGGCGCTGTTTGTTTTTTAGCAGCTCTGCCTGCAACAGGTATAGATTGGACCGGAAGCTGACACCATTCTTTACCTGCGCCTCTACTTTACGCATGCCTGCCTCCAAATCCTGCTGTACAAGTTCTACCTGCTCCAACTGTTGGTCTAAAAGGATGGTGCCTAGGTATAGTTGGTTGATGCGTTCCCGGAGTTTATGCAGCTCAACTTCCACTTGCTGCGTCTCTACGGCTGTGCTTAGCTGCTCCACCTTCTTCTGCTGCCGAATCACGCCCCCATCGTACAAAAGCTGGTTTACGTCAGCAGTAATCTTATACTGGTCCTTGGGCGGTGAAGGAATATCAGTATTAGGCAACGTAAGCGGCACCTGCGTTACGTCCGACTGATGGGTAGCCTGCCCGTTGATAGCCAGTTGCGGGAGAAAGCCCTTGTTCAGGTTCTCCAGCGTAAGCTGCTCTGCTTTACGGAGCAGGTCCAACTGCCGGGTGACAGGATAGCTCTGCTGTGCCAGCGCCTGCGCCTGCTCCAGGGTAAGCGTAGGCTTCTGTTGGGCATGTAGCGTCCCCGGCACTACGACTCCTAACAAAAGCAGCTTCATCTTTCTAATAAATCTTTTTCTTAACCCACACATAATCAGATAATTTGATAATGAACTTCGGTTTTCATTCTTACGCTCCTTATTCCCTTTAGAAGAATATTTAATCTATGTTTTGCCACTTTTATTGAATATGTTTGTGAACCCTCACTAACTTTTTATACTTTAATAAAAGCCAGTAGTAAAAAATACTGGCTGTATCAGCTCATAGAGCTACTTATAAAAACATTCAGAAACAATGCAGCGCTTCTCTTATGCTGCTACAACTATTTTACTTTGTCCTCTTTAAGCACTATTTGTACTTACTTTGCCTTCATCAGAGTCAGCAAAGCATCAATAAGCTTATTACCGGCTTCCACAATATTAAAACTGAAACCAGACATACGCCACTTCAGCATCTGAAGCCTGAAGGAGGCCATAACAATATGCGTCAGTTCTTCCACCGCTACAGCATTGGTAAAAATCCCTGCCTGCTGTCCTGCCTTTATAATAGGCATCAAGTGTGACATCTTCACTTTCATCACTTTAAGCAGCGCTTCATTGATCCGCTGGCTTTCTTCTATTAACCCATCCGAAAGCACAGCCACCACAAAGTGTGGGTTCTCCTGTGAGAAAGAAAACTGCCCCTGAAACATAGCCCTGAATTTTTCATCAGGAGAACCCGCTGCCTCACTTAACTTTGTCGACCGCACATCCATGCTCTCCGCCATGTAGTTTAACATGGCAATGATGATATCTTCCTTACTGGTAAAATGACGGTAAATGGCGCTTTCGGAAAATTTCATTTCCTTAGCCAGGTTTTTTATAGTTAAACTGCTTACTCCTGATTTAGTGAGAATTTTACCAGCGGCTTCTATAATCTCTAACTGCCTCTTCGTAATATCTGCGCTTATCACCTATGCTTTGCTTGTTAGTGAATATTTACTAACAAAGGTAACAGGTGTTTTAATTTGATGCAAGTATAGGTCTGAAATTGTTTATGGGTTAAAATCTCCTGAACAAGAGAATAGAAAATCCCGCAGCTGAAGTGAGGCTACAACTTCAGTTTCAGATACTCACCTATCAATATCGCCGTTGGATAAAGAACCTGTTCTTCTGTTTTCGCGTGCTCTTGCAACATCTCTACAAAACGAACAACCTGCGGATGCTTCTCTTCAGTAGCCGCACTCTTTAGGGTTTGCAGGGACTTTACAATTTGCTGATGTTCCGCAAGCATTTGCTGGTGCTCCTGTTTAAGCTTTTCAGAAATTGCTATTGCTGGTTTCATATCAGCCGTAACACGTCCTTCCGCCAATTCCGGAAGCAGCCCGAGCAGCGGCAAGGCATACTCTTCTTCTTTCATAAAATGTGGGTGGAGAATCTTTGCTGCTTCTTTTGCAGCTGCGCCTGTTTTGCCGGGAAGCTCTGTGTACTTCTGCAAGGTATTATGCAGTTCCTCGTGCTCTGCCTTCAAAGCACTTGGTATCTGAAACTGCTGTCCCTGGACTGCCCTGTGTGCTGCTGTATTGTCTTTTACTTGAATGCTGTCCTTCTGTGCCTGTGCAGCAAACGACACCAGAAGCATTAATAAGAGAATGGTTTTCATAGCTTTAGAACATAAAGGTTAGAGGGCACTGAATAAGGTTTCCCCAGTATTTTACGGCTAGACCTCGGGCGGGATAATGGATGGGACAGATAGTTAAGTAAGATTGCTACTCTCTCTTTCAATAGAAAGAGAGAGTAGCAATCTGGAGCAAGAACCATGTGGTTTATTGAAAGGTATACAAATTTCAGTGCTCGTCAACAATGGCTCAAACATCACTCTCCTTCCGCTAGATGATCTTTCAAGATCATTAAATCCCTGTGGAAATGGTTCGATAATTCCATCCTTCGGTCTACTGAAAAGGCCTTCAGTTAACTCGGAAGGCCTTTTTTATTTCACTTCGGACACTATTCGAACGCCCATCCTGTTTCAGACGTATAGCCAAGTATAAGATTTATATAATTTTAAGCTCAAAATACGATGAACGAAGCAGAATATAGAACTAGAGGAAACTGGAACGAAATAAAAGGCAAAATCAAGCAGCAGTACGGCGACCTGACCGACGACGACATGACCTATAACGAAGGCAAACAGGACGAATGGCTCGGAAAACTGCAGCAAAAGACCGGAAAAGCAAAAGACGAGCTTAAAAAATGGATTGACTCGCTGTAAACTGACAGCTTCCTGACAAGTATAGACACCCCGCACAGGCTACGCCCCGCTGCGGGGTGTTTTTTATTGCCGCACAAATTCGCACTGAGTTATAACAAATATCACTTTTGAGCTAATCATCTTTAGTCTAGCTCGAGTAACATGCCCACAGTCTCCAAATCCTTGTGGAAATGGTTCGATAACTCCTTCCTACGGGCTACAAAAAAGCCCCTCCACATCAAATGGAGGGGCTTTTTTGGTTTGACATTTATCCCATTCGGTTAAATTAACTATTACTGAATTTACTAAAGCGCAACTCTTCTCATTCGGCGGCTTTAGCTTTCTACAAGTGACTATAGCTCAAACTCCTTCACCTTCGCGTCCGGCACAAAGAACCTCTTCGGGTCAAAGTCCTCTAAAAGCTTCCCTTCGGCTGCTTTGTTGACCCAGTCTTTGTTGGCAAGCGCGGCCTTGCCGAGTGTAACCACATCCACCTCCCCGCTCTGCAGCATCTCTTCACCTTGCTCGGGTGTGTTCAGGTTTCCGTTCACCACTACCGGCAGTCCCCCATACTTCTTAGCTAGGGCGGCCAGCGTGGGACCTCCTTCCTTGAAGGCCGGCTGGTCGGCATGGTACTCTGTCACGTGGATGAAGTCGAGACCTGCTTTGCCCAAGGCAGTGAATATAGTACGGGCATCCTCCTCGCCGCCAGACCACTTGTGCGTGTAGTCGTTAACCTTGCTCTGGGAAATTCTTATTCCTACCAGGAAGTCATTGCCTACTGCCTTGCGGCATTCCTGCGCTGTCTCCACGAGCAGTCTTACTCTGCCCTCCGTGTTGCCGCCGTACTCGTCTTGCCGCTGATTGGTATAGTCCGTGAGAAACTGATCAAGAATATAGCCGTTAGCCCCGTGGATCTCAATACCGTCAAAACCTGCGTCCTTTGCATTCTTTGCTGCCTGCGCAAATCCGTTAACCACATCAGCAATATCATCTTTGCTCATTTCCCTCGGAACAGAAAAAGCACCCTCACCACCATAGAACCCCAGCTTTTCTCCTTTAGGCTGCACAGCAGATGGGCCTATGGTTTCTTGCGCGTGTATATTGCCCTGGGACAAGGCCCCGGCATGCATCAACTGGCAGATGATCTTTGCTCCCGCGTCATGCACACGTTGAATGATTCTTTTCCATCCTGCTATCTGCTCTTCGTTGGCTACCCCCGGCTGGTTCAGATACCCCTGGCTATACTTTTCGTCAGGGTAAGTGCCCTCAGTTATTAAGAGTGCAAAGCCGCCCTTGGCATAACGGGTATAGTACTTCTCCATCGTCTCATTGGGCACCCCGTTACTTTCTGCCGACGTTCTCGTCATGGGGGCGAGGCCGATGCGGTTCCTGAGCTTTAGGTTCCCCAGTCTCCCCTCTGAAAACAACAAAGGATATTTTCGTTTCTCTGTTTCCTGGTTACTCATCTATAAGTTTCTTTTAATTAGATTATCGCCACACCTGCCTTAAAGCAAATTGTGCCATATTTATTAAGAAGTTATATGCAAACAGCTTTAAAAGGTTCTGGAAAACAAGGAATCAGGAAGGGTCAAAAGTCTGTCAGACAGTAAAACTTCAGACTCCTAGTCACGTTTCATGTTAAGAAAACAAAGCGTGTACCTATGGACCTTAAAAATAAGAAAGTGCTGATCACCGGCGGCAGTGCCGGAATAGGAAAATCTATCATTCAGGAGTTGGTGCAACGGGGGGTGCGGGACTTTGCCGTGGTAGGCAGAAGGAAAGAGGCGCTAGACGCGCTGAAGGCAGAAATTCCCAGCGCTAACTTTCTCACCATTCAGGGCAATGTGGCCAAAGTAGAAGATCTCGATAAAGCTATCTCTACAGTATCAGAGGCCTGGGGCGAGCTGGACATCCTCATCAACAACGCCGGGGTGGTAAGCGCCGGCCTGCTCTCCGACCTGAGCGACGAGGACATCATCAACCAAATCAACATCAATGTGACAGGCCTGATCCTGCTGACAAAGAAGGCCCTGCCGCTGCTGATGAAGAGCAAGGAAGGCGCCATTATGAACTTGTCCTCGGGCTACGGGTACATCGCCATGCCGTTCTACAGCGTGTACGCCGCCACGAAGGCGGCTGTGGGCCAGTTCTCTGACGCAATGCGAAGAGAGCTGCACCAGTACCCGATCCACGTGATGACCGTCTACCCTTCAGCCACGGACACTGACATGATGAAAACTGCAGTAGTGGGACAGATGGATACACCAGAGGAAGTGGCCAAGGCTTCTGTTGATGGCCTGCTAAATGGGGAGATCAATGTTATTCTGGGCGGAAAGGAGCGTGAGGAGCAGATAAAGATGAATTTCCTGGAGCCAGAGAAGATAGATGCCTTTGCCGCCGCTAACTACGAGGCCCTCAGGGAGAGAACAAAGCAACATCGCTCCATGTGAGTGGCTGCCTGCATTAAACGAAACACGCTCTTACTTTGTATATGAAGATCGCCACCTACAACGTCAACGGAATCAATGCCCGCTTGCCTGTGCTCCTCGATTGGCTGAAACGTTCGGCTCCGGATGTTGCGTGCCTGCAAGAGCTGAAAGCGCCTCAGGAGAAGTTTCCGGAAAAAGAGTCACCTGGCACCACTGGTTAGATAAGGCAATGTGATGAACAGTATAACAGAGATTTTGTTCAGCGGGACAGACAGATCCGCTATTCTTCCACTTGCAGATAACCATTCAAAATCGCCAAATCCCTGTGGATAAGATTCGATAATTCTATCCTTCGTTCTACAAAACTTAAAAGCCGCTTCATACCATATGAAGCGGCTTTTTTGGTTCAATAATTTATCCCCTTCGGTTGAATCATAGCTGTATTTTCTCACTCCTCGACTGCCAGACACCAAGATGACACAGAGCTAGCGGGTCTACTACTATTAGAAACCCTTGCTCTCACCATTGGAATAGAAGTGGTACATGTCCTGCCATCAACTGTGCACTTGGCAGGCGTCCTAGACAAAAATTTGGGTCTTAAAACAACTTTGTACAAACAGAGCGAACACTTTGGCTATAACAGGAGCTAATTAGCTGATCACCCTCTGCATCGTCTGTGGAGGCCTGGTAGCCTAAACCTTTACATGCTGAAAGCAAAATCTTATGAGCAGGCCTGTCAGGTTACCCGGTTCATGTGGTCGCAGGCATTTTGCATGCCTCCAAGCTTGGCGGAGCCCAGCACCATGATCAGCTTTGAGCCGGAGTGGCTTTACAGGCCAGGTGGCCACCTCAACATGCCCGATCGACGCCTCCATTTATGACTTCCCCAAATCATCACAACCAGCCTTTTTACTACAACACGTATCCAAATAGGAATTCCGGGGAGCGACTATTTAAAGCCACACCTCCCCTATTCCCATATAATCTTGGAAAGCAGGAACGCCTTATTGATGATTCTATTTTAACCTCAGAGAAGTAGCAGTTAATAAATTTATTTTATTCCTTGTTTTTGGAATTTATGATTTTGCTGTTAGCTTTGAGCCGACTTTAGGGGTGTCCTGTAAAATTTTATAGGGCTGAGATTTACCCTTTGAACCTGATGCAGTTCATACTGCCGTAGGGAAAAGCGAATACATACCAGGATTTTTTCAACTCTCTCCAGGTCCATTCCTAAGGTCTTTCGAACCAAATCTACAGGAATGGAAATAGCTGTAAATCAACAAGTACAAACAGTAGCCGACAACTGCACTATACAGCAGTTGCTGCAAACGCTATTGCCTCAGCACCAAAACGGATTTGCTGTTGCAGTCAATAACGCCATTGTCCCGAAGCTAAACTGGGACGACCATCTCTTACACCCCAACGATTCTGTCACCATCATCAGAGCAACGCAGGGCGGTTAAGTCCTGCATATCTTCATCTGTAATTATAGCTTTATGAAAAAAGAAAAAATACCACAGCAACAAACGATCACCCGCACACCTTTCCCGGCATCGCAAAAGGTGTATGTAAAAGGGCAGCTACACGATATTTCGGTGGCAATGCGCGAGATCAGCCTCACTGACACCAAGATATTTGGCTCTGAAGGACAGGTTGAGAAGAATGCATCCGTTACAGTTTATGATACCAGCGGTCCTTACACTGATCCGAACATCGAGATCGATTTAAAGCAAGGCCTGCCTGCCCTGCGTAAGGACTGGATTCTGAACAGAGGCGATGTAGAGGAGCTGAGTGGCGTAACGTCGCAGTATGGTAAACAACGTCTGGCCAACAGCAGCCTGAATTATCTTCGTTTCCAGCACCTGAGCAAGCCGCTCCGTGCTAAGGACGGTCAGAATGTAACGCAGCTGCATTACGCCAAAAAAGGTATCATTACGCCGGAGATGGAGTACATCGCCATCCGAGAGAACCAGCGCATTGACCTGATAAACGAGCACTTGAACGGGCCGAATCCTATACTTGCACACCAGCATGCCGGCCACAGTTTTGGTGCCAATACACCTAAAAGCCACATCACGCCTGAGTTTGTAAGACAGGAAGTAGCAGCTGGTCGTGCTGTGATACCAGCCAACATCAACCACCCGGAGAGCGAGCCGATGATCATCGGGCGCAATTTCCTGGTGAAGATCAACGCCAACATCGGTAACTCAGCTGTTACGTCGAGCATCGAGGAAGAAGTAGAGAAAGCCGTTTGGGCCTGCCGCTGGGGTGCCGATACCATCATGGACCTTTCGACGGGTAAGAACATCCACGAAACCCGCGAGTGGGTAATCCGCAACTCCCCGGTTCCGATCGGTACGGTGCCAATTTACCAGGCTTTGGAGAAAGTAGGTGGTAAAGCAGAGAACCTGACCTGGGAGATCTTCCGCGACACCCTTATTGAGCAGGCAGAGCAGGGCGTGGATTACTTTACAATACATGCCGGTGTGTTGCTGCGGTACGTACCGCTAACGGCCAAGCGTTTAACAGGCATCGTATCCAGAGGTGGTTCTATCATGGCGAAGTGGTGCCTGGCGCATCATAAAGAGAACTTTCTGTACACGCATTTCGAAGAGATCTGCCAGATCATGAAAGCCTATGACGTGTCCTTCTCATTGGGTGACGGCTTGCGCCCCGGCTGCCTGGCTGATGCCAATGATGAGGCTCAGTTTGCGGAGCTGGAGACACTGGGAGAGCTGACGAAGATCGCCTGGAAACACGATGTGCAGACGATCATTGAGGGTCCGGGCCACGTGCCGATGCACATGATCAAGGAGAACATGGACAAGCAGCTGAAGGAGTGCCACGAAGCTCCTTTCTATACCCTTGGGCCACTCACAACTGACATCGCACCGGGTTACGATCACATCACTTCTGCCATTGGTGCAGCTATGATCGGTTGGTTTGGTACGGCTATGCTTTGCTATGTAACGCCAAAAGAACACCTGGGCCTTCCGAACAAAAAAGATGTGAAAGATGGCGTGATCACGTACAAAATTGCGGCACATGCCGCCGACCTGGCCAAAGGACACCCAGGTGCGCAGTACCGCGACAACGCACTGAGTAAGGCACGCTTCGAGTTCCGCTGGGAAGATCAGTTCAACCTGTCACTGGACCCGGACACGGCACGTGAATTCCATGATGAAACACTGCCGGCTGAGGGTGCCAAAATAGCGCACTTCTGCTCTATGTGCGGACCGAACTTCTGCTCCATGAAAATTACGCAGGAAGTACGCGAGTATGCCGACCAGCAAGGTGTACAGGAAACGGAAGCCCTGAAAAAAGGCATGGAAGAGAAAGCTAAGGAGTTTGCCGAAAAAGGCAGTGAGCTATACCTGTAAATGAAACTGATAGTTATCTCCAGTCCTGCCCCGATAACCAGGGAGCCGCTGCGCATCAACGAGTTGTTTGAAGCAGGGCTGGAATACTTTCATGTACGAAAACCAGATTATCCGAAGGAACAGCTAAGGCAGCTACTACAGCAGATACACCCGGAGCATTATTCTAAAATAGCTTTACACCAGCACCACGAGCTGTCAGGTGAATTCGGGATAAACAGGCTGCACTTTACAGAGCAAAGCAGAAGTATAACACCAGCAGCGGAATTGCTGAAACTGAAGTCAGAAGGATATTACCTGAGTACATCTGTGCACTCCACAGAGGCACTGCAGCAGCTCCCCCCCTGCTTTGCCTACACTTTCTTCGGACCAGTGTTCAATAGTATCTCCAAGCCGGGTTATGCTACATCTGTACTAGCTGGCTTTTGTTTGACAGCAGCAGAGAAAGCGGTTCCGGTTATTGCACTGGGTGGAATTGATGCTGAGAAGATAGCGCAGCTGGTACAGATGAACTTTGACGGAGCAGCCATACTTGGCAGCATCTGGAAGCAACCTGAACAGGCGGTTAACAACTTCACAAGAATTAAAGAAAAATGCCAGACACTCGCCCATACGTACTAAGCATCGCCGGTTTCGACCCGAGTGGCGGCGCAGGTATACTTGCCGACATCAAGGCTTTTGAGCAGCACGGTGTCTATGGCTTTGGCGTGTGCTCAGCTTTAACTGTGCAAAGCGATACCGACTTTCTGAAGGTGCAGTGGTTAAGTGCCCAGGAGATTATGGAGCAACTGGAGCCGCTGGTAAGCAAGTTTAAAATCCGTGCCTGCAAGATCGGGATCGGGCAAAGTATGGATGTACTGCTGGAAGTGATTTTATACTTAAAGCGACGCCAGCCACACATTCAGATCGTACTTGATCCGGTTTTAAAAGCCAGCGCCGGTTTCAATTTTCATGGTGCTCTGGAAGATCAACAACTGAAAGCTGTACTGCAGGAGATAACGCTGGCTACTCCGAATTACAACGAGATACAGCAGCTAAATCCTGACCTGCCACCAACAAATGCAGCCAAGGAGATGGCAAAGCGCTGTGCCATACTTTTGAAAGGTGGGCACAACCCGGAAGCGCCGGGAACGGATTATTTATTTACTCAGAATTCCTGCACCCCATTCGAGCCAACATTATTAAGTGTTTCGCCAAAACATGGCTCCGGCTGTGTGCTGTCGGCTTCCATTGCGGCAAACCTGGCACTGGGCTATACTTTAGATGAAGCCTGCCGCCGTGGCAAACGCTACACCGAATCATTTTTAAGCAGTAACGACACCTTACTCGGGTACCATCAACATGATAGCTAAACTACAATACATATCTCAGCAAACGGAATCCTTAACGCATGTTGCGGCCATACATAAGGCCATGGATGCAGGCTGCAAATGGGTGCAGCTACGGGTAAAGCATACTTCGGAGTCTGTTGTGGCCAGCCATGCGGAAGAAGCTAAAAAGCTATGCGCAGAGTATGGCGCAAAACTGATCATCAACGATTACCCGCACATCGCCAAAGCAGTAGAAGCTGATGGTTTGCACCTGGGCCTGCAGGACATGCCACTACAGGAAGCCAGAAGTATAGTGGGGGAAAGTATGATCATAGGCGGCACGGCCAATACCCTGGAGCACATCCGGCAACGTGTGGCAGACGGTGCAGATTACGTTGGGCTGGGGCCTTTTCGCTTCACCACCACCAAAGAAAAGTTAAGTCCGGTGCTGGGCCAGGAAGGGTATACTTCCATACTTCGCCAGTTAGCTGCCGAAGGTATCACGATCCCTGTCATTGCCATTGGCGGTATCGAGGTTACGGATGTTGCGCCGCTTTTACTGGCAGGAGTACATGGCATCGCCGTATCAGGTGCGATTACGTATGCTGCTGATCCAGCAGCCTTTGTCCGTACCATTCAACAATTAACAGCAAACACTACTATAGTCGTATAATATGTTACAGATAGCAGATAAAACATTTCAGTCACGCCTGTTTACCGGCACAGGTAAATTCAGCTCATCCGGTTTAATGGAAGAAGCCTTGCTGGCATCGGGCTCCGAATTGGTAACGGTTGCTTTAAAGCGTGTAGACATACATGCCGAAGAAGATGACATCCTATTTCACCTGAAGCACCCGCACATTAACCTGCTGCCAAATACATCCGGTGTACGCAATGCAAAAGAAGCTGTGTTTGCCGCCCAGTTGGCCCGGGAAGCACTGGAAACAAACTGGGTAAAACTGGAAATCCACCCGGACCCGAAATACCTGTTACCAGACCCCATCGAAACACTGAAAGCAACCGAAGAACTGGCGAAGCTGGGCTTCGTGGTGCTACCTTATATCCATGCAGACCCTGTGCTATGCAAGCGCCTGGAAGAAGCGGGAACCGCAGCCGTTATGCCCCTGGGCTCTCCCATCGGCAGCAACAAAGGTCTGAAAACAATTGATTTCCTGGAGATCATTATCGAGCAGAGCAGGGTGCCGGTGGTGGTGGATGCCGGGATCGGCAGTCCGTCTGATGCAGCGAAGGCAATGGAGTTGGGTGCCGATGCGGTACTGGTAAACACGGCTATCGCCGTATCAGAAAACCCGGTGCAGATGGCAATAGCTTTTAAAATGGCAGTAGAAGCCGGACGGATGGCCTTCGAAGCAAAACTGGCCAAACCGGTGCAACATGCGGCAGCAAGCAGCCCTTTAACTTCCTTTTTAGATGAGTAATTTCAGAGAGATTTTTGACAGCCATAACTGGGAGCAGGTAAAGGAAAGTATCTACGCCAAAACCGCTGCCGATGTGGAGCGTGCCCTGGGTAGCCGGAAGAAAACGCTTGAAGATTTTAAGGCGCTTATCTCGCCGGCTGCTGTTCCTTACCTGGAGCAGATGGCGCAGTTGAGCCAGCAGATTACCCGCAAGCGTTTTGGTCACACCATGCAGATGTACGTGCCGCTATACCTGTCCAACGAGTGCCAGAACATCTGTACCTACTGCGGCTTCAGCTACGATAATAAAATGCGCCGCAAAACGCTGACAGATGAAGAGATTCTGCAGGAAGTAGAGGCCATAAAAAAGCTTGGCTACGACCATGTGTTGCTTGTTACCGGCGAAGCGAATAATACCGTACATGTAGAGTACTTTAAGAACGCACTGCAGCTCATCCGCCCCCACTTCTCGCACATCTCTATGGAAGTACAGCCCCTGGACCAGAACGAGTATGAAGCGCTAATACCTTATGGTGTGAACACGGTGCTGGTGTACCAGGAAACCTACCATAAAGACGACTACAAAAAGCATCACACAAAAGGTAAGAAGTCGAATTTCTACTACCGCCTGGAAACCCCTGACAGATTGGGCAAAGCAGGTATACATAAAATGGGACTGGGCGTGCTGATTGGACTGGAAGACTGGCGCACTGATTCCTTCTTCACGGCACTGCACCTGAACTACCTAGAGAAAACCTACTGGCAAACGAAGTATAGCATCTCGTTCCCGAGGCTGCGTCCGTTCTGCGGTGGCCTTGCCCCAAAAGTAGAGATGACAGACCGGGAGCTGGTACAGCTGATCTGCGCTTACCGCATCTGCAACGAAGAAGTAGAGCTATCCCTTTCTACCCGCGAATCTGAAAAGTTCCGGAATAACGTGACCAAACTTGGCGTGACATCCATGAGTGCCGGATCCAAAACCAACCCGGGTGGCTATGCCGTGGAGCCGGAATCGCTGGAGCAGTTTGAGATATCTGATGAACGCAGCCCGGAACAAATTGCCGCTATGCTGAAATCGCAAGGATATAAAGCGGTATGGAAAGATTGGGACAGGGCTTTTTAAAACATATGCTACAGCCAGAAGAAATAAAGCGTTACAGCCGGCATCTTATTCTGCCAGAGATTGGCCATGAAGGCCAGGCTAAGCTAAAGCAAGCTAAGGTTTTAATGGTCGGTGCTGGTGGCCTGGGTTGCCCTGTATTACAGTACCTGACGGCTGCTGGTGTTGGCACCATTGGTATAGTTGATGATGATGTGGTGGACGAGAGTAACCTGCAGCGACAGATACTGTACTGGGTGGAGGACATAGGCCGTAAAAAAGCCACAGTAGCAGCCGAAAAACTGGCAAAGCAGAATCCGTTCGTTAAATTTCATACGTACACGGAGCGACTTGCTGCTGCAAATGCTGACAAATTATTTGCTGACTATGATCTGATCATAGATGGCTCTGATAACTTCCCTACCCGTTACCTGGTTAACGATGTATGTCTGGCGCTGAATAAGCCGCTGGTATTCGGCTCCATCTTTAAGTTTGAAGGCCAGGTATCGGTGTTCAACTACCAGGGCGGCCCCACCTACCGCTGCATCTACCCTACGTCGACAGCACCGAAGGAAATGCCTAACTGCTCCGAGATAGGCGTACTGGGTGTGCTGCCTGGTTTGATCGGTTCGTATATGGCTAACGAAGCCATTAAAGTCATTTGCCAGATTGGAAGCGTGCTATCGGGTAAGCTACTGGTGCTGAACTCGCTGGAGAACACTACCAGCATCTTTTCATTTGAACGCACAGCTGCTGTACCGGATACAGAATGTGATACTGCTCCTGCAATTGCATGCGCTTCATCAACACCGGTTCGGGATATTTCTTACAATGAGCTAAAGCAGTGGTTAGCTACTGCTGAAAGTGTGTATCTGGTAGACGTGCGGGAACAGCACGAGTATGAAATGTTTAACTTAGGGGGAGTAAATATTCCTCTAAGTTCTTTACCAGAGAGGTTGCATACTTTAAAAGAAATTAAAAACATCGTTTTTTGCTGCCTGTCAGGGAAAAGAAGTCAGTATGCTGCTACGCTTTTGGCAAATACCCAATTTAAGGGAAGCATTTACAATCTTAAAGATGGCGTTAAACCATTTACTTGAAAGTCTGCCCCTCCTCCTGTTACTGCAAATATTCCCTCACAACCGCCATTTCACTGAGGAAAAAGTTCGATAATTCCATCCTTCGGTCTACACGAAAGGCCTTCAGTTAACACTGAAGGCCTTTTTTATTTCACCTTGGTCACTATTCGGACACCACGATATATTCTTTTTATCTCCTGGGGATTTCTTTTACACTTCTTGACGCCCCATTGATGGATTAATGAGGAGAACTGGCCAAGCGGGAACTTTGTTCAGTTCTCACTTGATGAACAATGGTTACCGCCAATCATCCACCAAATAGATGCCACCTCTGTTATATCCCGGTTCATTAGGCCGCTCCATGGCGACTCCCTGTAGTTCTGTACGAAAGCCGCTATTAAGCATATGCCGGTACGCTTCATATCTGCTGGTATTAACACCTGCAACCATTTTTTGCAGTCCCTTTTCAGCAGCCATCTTTTCACAAGCATTCAATAAGCTTTTAAAGTCTCTATCGGCGTTTGCTCCTGAATGCACCACTCCAAACTTGACGTAACAGGTATTACTTCCCGCTTCTGTTCCAGGTCCGCAATGGCACACCGCCAGTCCCAATAACTTTCCATTCTCCCACAGAAGTACAGTATCCCCAAGCCCTTGTGAAGCCACAGATTGAATTTCCCGGGTTACGTCTAGTCCCTCATATACTGCATCCGTCAGTTGCCTGCAAACCAAAAGCGTAGATTCCTTTTCGCCTTCCGGAACTTCTGAAAACCTTGACCATTGCAGTTCATCATTTACCTGTTCAACCGGTTTGGACATAATGGCTGTAAGGAACCGTGGCCAGAAGCCGTATTTCTGATAAAGACCTACATGCTTTGCACTTTGCGCAAAAGTGAAAAGACCAGCATGCTTCGTACCCCATTTTGCAAAGCATTCTATAACAGGCTCCATGAGGGACTTGGCGATACCATGATCCCAGCGTTCGGGATGAACAGTAAGAGGGCCAAAAAAACCAACGCTGCCCCAGTTGCTGGCAAAGTTGGATCCTACCAATTCACCATTAGCTTCTGCGGCAAAAGCTGAATCAGGATTGGCCTTCCAGCGGGTATATACAAAATCTGCATCCCCCATAAAAGCAGTGGGTTCTGGTAACCCTAGGAAGGTGCCGAATGCCAGACGCATAATATGATCTGCAGCAGGCAGTTCGCTTTCTTGAAGTGGGCGGACATGAATGCCCGCATCTCGTCTGGTGATGGTGGATGGTTGTGAGATCATCTGATTATCATTAAAAAGCTAGAATTATGATAGTCTATAACCAATAAATTATTGAAATAATAACATAATTTATACGTAAGTTATTTAATTAGTTTCTTTACATTGTGCTAAAGCTTTTAAATCTTTAAGAAATTCTTAGAAGATGTCTTGTCTAACTAAGTTTATTCAAAAGCCTGCAAACATTCATTTGCAGGCTTTTGAATTTAAGCGCCTAACTGTCCATTCAACTTTTCCCAAAATAAAGGAGAACGAGCCAGTAAGTTATTTTGTGTATCACATTATACTCACCGATTAATGCGTGACATTTCCTACTGCTCGAAAAGGAAAACACAGCCATTTTTTACGGGCAATCCTTCATAGATGAACTACTTCTCTCCTACCTGCAGAAAGTTGCCTAAGGAATTCAAGTCTTTGTGGAAATGGTTCGATAATTCAATCCTTTGGCCTACACGGAAGGCCTTCAGTTAACGCTGAAGGCCTTTTTTATTTCACTTCGGACACTATTCGGACACCTAAGCTAAATTTATATTGTCTATCGGCTCTGCTATAAGGCGGTGAAGCTAACTTATAGATCTTGTTGTGGGTTTTAATTCTTAGATCCCATAACTATTTCTTCACTAACTCTGCACTGGCAATTAAGCAGCTAGTTCCGAATAACTGGTAAAGCAGAAATTAAGATCTGCCAATTAGTTGATTTAATCTTTAGCTGTAAATATTCTTCTAAGGCATTCAAATCCCAGTGGGAAATGTAAGATAATTTCTCACCCTTTGATCTACACGACAACTCATCAAAACCCGCTTACTTCATCAAATAAGCGGGTTTTTGTTTCCAGAGTAACAGAAAAGTAACAAATAGTGATTTCGATGTTGTTACTTTTTACTGAGTCTTATGCTTTGCATCTAGAAAGAAAATAACAATTTTTAGTCACACCACTTTTATAATTTAGTTAACGTTACCGCATTGGGTGAGATTAGAGAAAGGCCTTTGCTGGCTTAAAGGCAAGCGGACCAGCTTTTAAAATCTAAATAGCCTCAGCTTCTTACTTTTTCACTTATCTGTTGTCTTTGGTTACCAAATGATGATAGTTGACTTACATAGTCACTAAAACGTAAAGTAAAAGCATCTTCACCCATAAGTTATTCTTACATATTCAAGGCCTATCACAAATTAAGATGGCACATATACCGCACTTAGTAACAGACTTAGGGCTGATTCTCGGAGCAGCCGGCATTACCACACTGATCTTCAAGTGGCTCAGACAACCTTTGGTCTTAGGCTACATTATTGCCGGCCTACTGGTAGGGCCACACATCTCCTTAATTCCAACAGTTATTGAAGAGGAGAGCATCAAAATCTGGGCAGAAATAGGTGTGATCTTCCTGCTCTTCAGCCTTGGGCTGGAGTTCAGCTTTAAAAAGTTGGTGAAGGTGGGCGGCCCTTCCTCTGTCATGGCTATAATTGAGGTGATCGTGATGCTGTTACTGGGTTACCTCACAGGCAAAACACTCGGTTGGTCCACGATGGATAGCGTTTTTCTGGGCGGCATACTATCTATCTCTTCCACCACGATTATTATCAGGGCCTTCGATGAGCTGGGCGTAAAGTCACAGCGCTTTGCAGGCCTGGTGTTTGGGATATTGATTGTCGAGGACCTTGTGGCAATCCTGCTGCTCGTGCTCTTGTCAACGCTGGCTGTTAGTCAGCAGTTTGCAGGGTCAGAAATGCTGATGGCAGTCCTAAGGCTTGGATTTTTCCTTGTGGTTTGGTTTCTGGCTGGTATCTTCCTCATTCCTACTTTCTTAAGAAGGGCCAGCAAGCTCATGAATGACGAAATCCTGCTGATCGTGTCCCTGGCGCTTTGCCTGCTCATGGTGATTTTGGCGGCGCAAGTTGGTTTTTCTCCCGCGTTGGGGGCTTTTATCATGGGCTCTATTCTTGCTGAGACCACTAAGGCCGAGAAGATAGAGCACTTGATCTCCTCTGTGAAGGATCTGTTTGGCGCCATCTTCTTTGTCTCAGTTGGTATGCTCATAAACCCGGCTATGATTCTTACCTATGCAGGACCAATCGCACTGATAACAGTTATGACTATCATCGGTAAGTTTGTGAGTGTTCCTGGGGGTGGTTTGATCTCAGGACAGGGTTTGAAGACTTCCATACAGTCAGGCATGAGTATGTCCCAGATCGGGGAGTTCTCCTTTATCATTGCCACTTTGGGGCTTACCCTAAACGTGACCAGCGAATTCCTGTACCCTGTGGCAGTAGCAGTTTCTGCGATCACTACTTTTACCACCCCCTATATGATCCGGCTTTCCGAACCATTGTATAGATGGGCAGACACTGTGCTTCCGCAAAGGTGGAAGATCGCATTAAATGAGTATAGCTCCGGCACGCAAACCGTCAGTACCACCAGCGACTGGCGCCTGGTTTTACAATCCTATCTAATCAGCCTGGCCGTCTATTCTACTATCATAATTGCTATTGTTATCCTGGCTGCCCAGTACCTCAACCCTTTCATAAAGGAGAGCTTGTTCAAAGGGAATATGGGGGACATCATCACTACTGCTATTACCCTTATCTTTATGTCACCCTTCCTTTGGGCATTGGCTGTACGTCTTCCAAAGCAGGAGGCAGAGGGGCGAATCTGGGCTAACAAAAATTACCGAAGTCTGATTATTGTAATGAAATTTGCGCGAATAGGTGTTGCTATTCTTTTCATAGGGATTCTTCTTAACCAGTTCTTCACTGTGCAGGTAGCAGCTTTGGTTGGTCTGGCAATTGTTGTACTACTGTTTGTCTTCTCCAGAAGAGTTCAAGAATTCTATATCAGGATTGAGAATCGCTTTATGAGTAACCTGAATGATCGCGAAATAATGGAAGCGGCCAGGATGCACCACACCCTCACCCCTTGGGATGCTCACCTGACAAACCTCGATGTTTCGCCTGATGCCGCGGTTGCCGGAAAAAGCTTGATGGAGTTACAGATCAGGGAAAAGTTTGGGGTGAATGTGGCCGTGATAGACCGGGGAGAGCGTACTATTATGCCTCCGGCTAGCAGTGAGAGAATTTTCCCCGGTGATAAGCTACATGTGTTTGGATCAGAGGAGCAGGTTCAGGCATTCAGGGAGTTTATTCAGACTAAGCTTTCTCCTGTAACAGACGGCGAGGCAGAAAAAGAGGATATCAGACTTCAGAAGCTTTTGGTAACGCCCAACTCTGTACTGCTGCACAGGACGATCCGGGATTCTGGCGTTCGCGAGAGAACGAAGGGGCTGATTGTAGGTATAGAGAAAAAGGGTGAAAGGATTCTTAACCCAGACTCCAGCTTAATGTTTGAAGAGGGAGACATCGTCTGGATTGTGGGTAGCCCCTGGCGTATCAGAGGATTAGAGTTGGCAAAACAGGAAGTTACCTAACCATTGGTTGCAAAAACCTTTTTCACTTGCCCCCATACTTGCGGAAGAACTGGTCCTCGGCATCAACTGTTCCGATCAGAATGATTTCCGATTCAGCATCCAGGACTGTTGTTGGTTCAGGGTTAATACTTAAAGCACCTTCACTTCTGATGGCAATAATTGTACAACCTGTTTCCTGCCTTACAGAAGACTGTGCAATTGTGCGCCAGGCAAGCCCCCCGGGCACCTTTACCTTGATTAGATTCAGCCCCTCGGCCACCATCAGCACATCGCTGTGCTTTAGCAGGTTAAAAATGGTGTTGGCCCCCATAGAAGCGTAGGACATCACAAAGTCAGCCCCGGCCCGATGCAAAGTGGATAAGTTACGGTCCATGGTGGAGCGGGTGATGATCTGAATATCCGGCCGAAGTCGGCGACAATAAATGGTCAGGTACACGTTTACGTCGTCATCGTGCGTGGTGATGATAACACATGGAGCCTCATCAATGCCAGCCTGCTTCAGCACTTCCAGTTCAGCCGCATCTCCCAGAATATACCTTTCATCGTCCTTTACCCGTTCCGGAAGTTTCTCCACAATACGGTAATCAAGATTGCGCGCTTGCAGTGCCCTGCCTGTGGCCCTGCCGACCCGGCCTCCGCCTATGATAACCACAGCAGCATTCATATGCCTGTTAACCTGGAAAGAAGCGTTGTAGTTGCTGATCTGTTCCTCAGAACCTGCCAGAACCAGGACAGTTGTTTGGTTGATGTACGTATCAGGCTGGGCAGCCCGAAATTTACCCCGTTCCCACACCCCCACTACGCTCACACCTATCTGCTCCCGAAGCTTTGTCTCTCTAAGTGTAAGTCCTACCAAGGGAGAGTTTGCCACAGAGGCCTCCGCAATCTGCAGTTCTCCAAACCTACCGATTATCTGAGCGCAGGCATCTCCCCCGCTCGCTCTGCGGGCCAGGAACTCGCCCATAATCTCGCCAAGCCTCAAAACATGGTTGCTGCCTGCCAGTTTTAAAATATCCACCGATGCCCCGGAACTACAGGTAGAGATAATAGGCACCTCACTGCTTAGCCCCCGCACTGTGAAAGCCACGTTGGTGTTAATGGGGTCAGTGGAGGTAACAGCAACCAGGGCAGCCTTTTCTACCTGCACTCTACTATAGGTGTTAGGGTCATCCAAATCCCCCAGCATGACGCTGACTCCCAATCCATGCAGGCGCAGCCCCTCTGCCAGATCCGGTACCAGTACCACATATGGGTACCGGTACCGCTTCAGTTTTTTGATCAGACTCGCCGTGACAGGCCCATACCGTGTCAGTACCACATGTCCCTTTGTTTCAATAGGCAGCTCACGCGGCACCTGTGACTGCTCCTGCGCCTTCATCCAGGGCGAATAAAAGAAGTTGATGAAGGTGAAAGGGAACAGAATCAACAGGAAGACCATTCCTGACAAGAGCACCACAATGGAAAAAAAACGACCGGTGTCTGTGTGAAAGGTAATATCTCCGAAGCCTAAAGTAGACATCACCGTCAGCGTCCAGTAAAAACCGGTGATCCAGGTATGCTGCTGCCCTTCCCGCAGCATGAGCAGGTGAAATATAACCGTAAAGACCAGTACCAGCACCAACAGCACTACCAAAAACTTAAACAAAAGCCTAAGGTTACGGCGGTCGGGTTCGTTCCGAAGAAAGAGGATGAGCTGTGTAGGGAGAAATTTCATATACTCTACCTTTTACGGGAGAAAGGAATTAGATTATAGGAAAATCAAGAAAACAGGCAGCCAGAAGCATCTAAGCCAGGAAAAAGAGCAGATCCTCTAAGTCATTCTATCATAGTACCAAATACCAGTAAATACGGCTACGGAAGGAACAAGCAACGAAGCTTCGTTCCAGGATCTGAACACGAAAATCATCATTGCCTGGTTAAGCAGTAACATTCCAAAATATAGGTACAGCCCCCATCTATTCATGTACCAGAAACCGATGAGGCTTGCTAAACCCATGACAGCAGAAAAGGCAAGATAAGGTCTGCTTATTCCCACATCAAGTTCCCGGAATCCAAGTACAGCAGGAAGAGTAGTCACAAACCCAATCACACCCAAAATGCACATACCAGTAATCAGTGGTGGCCTTTCCAGGTTCATGATCACTGCTCTTAATTCTTGGAGGTAAGTCAGAAGCATTTTGTCAACCAATTAACCCCTTGCTTTCAAAACTTAACGATTTATCTGTTAAGATCTACGAAGTGGGCAGCATTACTAAGTCTAAAACAAGCTATTTTAAAAATAGGCAAAGTAAATAATCTAGTTAAGGTATAGAGAATATGGCACTCTCCTTTTCTTCTAACCTTGCACGTATAAGAAGTAATGCCTGTGAAATCAACGCCAGAACAGGTAGTGCGGTCAGGAGCCCTTTAACCGGTGCCAAGGCAATGAGCGTTGTCTTTGGAAAAGCTGCAACGGCTATCGCCAGTGAAACAGGGGAAATACAACTTACTCGTGAAAGGCCGATAACATATCTTATGAAAAACTAGGATTGTTAATACCTACTGGTCCCCTGCCTTCAGAACACGGGCTAAGGCATCTAAATCCCTGTGGAAAAGGTTAGGCAATTCCATCCTTCTGTTCACTACAGCAAAAAAAGCCACTCCACGTCAAATGGAGCGGCTTTTACCTTTATACAAAGTTTTACAATGGTCCTTTCACCGTAGTTAGACTAGGTGCATTGACCAGGGGGAATGAGAGATGGAGCGGCAGGTAAGTCAGCAGTACTATACCGTAAAAAAGGAAGCTCCATTCCCCCTACCTTTTCTCTAAGAGTCTGGACAGTACTTAAGGCTATCAACGTGGATAAGCAAGTGTAAGACAAAAGGCAAGACGAAGGAGAAAGAAGGGTCGCTAACTATAACCACTCATGCTATGGAACAAGCTACAAGACAGTGCGTGGGCATCGACATCGCCAAAAAGGACTTCACCGCCTGCGTTTGCAGACTCTCCCCCCAATCCGGCCTGTGCTTCTCCAAGGTGGCAACCTTTGACAACAGCACCAGGGGTTTCAACCAGCTGCTTAAATGGGCACGCAAGCAAACCGGCGACAGCCCACCGATAACGTTTGTGATGGAGGCCACCGGCGTGTATTATGAGCCCCTGGCTTATCACCTCCACAAGCTCCGCCAGACGGTCTCTGTTCTACTGCCCAACAAAGTCAAGCACTTCGGCAAGAGCCTCAACGTCAAAAGCAAAACAGACCGTGTTGACGCCAGGGTCTTCGCCCAACTGGGGGCGGAGCGCCACCTGCCTGCCTGGCAACCGCCGGCCCCGATTTTCAAGGCGTTGCGGGAACTCACCCGCCACCGCACGGACCTCAAGCAAGAGCGCACCGTGCTCCTCAACAGGCTCAGTGCCCTGCTCTCGGCCCATGAGCCCCAAGCCTTCGTCCTCAAATCCCACAGGGAGATGATCAGAAAGTTTGACACTGAGATAGCCAAGTGCGAGGCCCGGGTAAAGGCGGTGCTCCAGGAGGAGGGATGGCTGCAGGAGAGAGTGAACAAGCTGCTCACCATCAAAGGAGTAGGGCTTATGAGCCTGGTCATTGTACTGGCCGAGACCCAGGGCTTTGCCTTGATAAGCAACGCTAAACAGCTCACCAGCTATGCCGGCTTCGATGTGGTGGAAAGAGAGTCCGGCTCCAGTGTTAGGGGCAAAACCAGGATCTCCAGGAAAGGCAACGGCAGGATCCGGGCAGCGCTTTACTTCCCGGCCCTGGCGGCCAGCCGGCACAACGCAGCCCTGCGGACTGTTTACCAGCGCGTCAACACCGGCAAGGCAAGTAAGATGGTGGGCGTGGTGAGTCTGCAGCGCAAACTGCTGCTGCTCATCTACTCCATGTGGAAAAGCGGAACGGTGTTTCAGGACAGGTCCTTGGCTTCCGGAGATCAGGAGAGAAAGTCTCTCCTTCGTCACAAAGACGAAGTCTTTGAAAACAAAGTAGGCAGACCAGCAGGCCTGCCTACACGGGATGAACTTCCGTCCGATCTCTCGAGTGAAGCCCTCCTTCGTCAATAAAATATACGAAAAAAATCTCTTAAGTTACTTGACTTTTAACACAGTACCTTTTTTTTGGTTCGATAATTCATCCCCTTCGGTCACTCAAGGCTTCTTTACACATTCCCCAGCTGGTTGTGTTAGCGCGTATCAGTTTTGCAACGGCAGCAAACAAAAAGCACCTGTTAAAAATCAACAGGTGCTTTGTACACAAGGCTATAATTCTGGACTATGATTCACGCCATTTTATCGTGCACCCAATGGCTTTGGTGTTAGCCTGGCTCACCGTTTTGTTGGCTACCAGTTCCCCCAAGGCGGTTTCGGCATATCTTTTCTGCACTTTCTCCGGTGCTCTGTAGTTATCGTCTATCGTGCCGATGTAGGCTACTTTGAACTCGCCGTCCTGCTGCTTCTGCACAATGTACAGGTGCGGTGTGCGGGTAGCACCGTAGGCTTTTGCTGTCTCCTGCGTCTCGTCGTGCAGGTAAGGGAACGGGAAGTTCTTTTCTTTGGCACGCTGCCGCATGTGCGCGTACGAATCTTTCCGCGATTCCTCTACATCGTTCGGGTTGATGGCGATAACCGGGTAGCCTTTGGGGGCATACTTGTTGTGCAGCGCAATAATGCGGTCTTCGTAGGCTACAGAGTAAGGGCAGGTGTTGCAGGTAAAGGTTACGATAAAGCCTTTGGCGTCTTTGTAGTCGGCCATGGACACCATCTTGCCATCCACGTTCTTTAGTCTAAAGTCAGTGGCGGTGTCACCCACCTGGTAGCCGGTGTCTGTAACAGCTTCAGCAGTTGTTGCAGCCCCCTGATCGCAGCCAAGCAGCAACAGGCAGCATGTGTACAGCACTAGTAAATTTATCTTTCTCATAGAAGTATGGTTTATGGTTTGAATCGCTTTATCAGGGCCTGAAGTTCGTTCTCCTTCAGCTCTTTCTCAACAAAGTGGTATTGCCTGCGCTTGTTGTTGAAGAGCATAGTGGCCGGTATGGCACCGCTCCATTTCGGCTCCAGCTTATCTATCCAGGTGTTGGCGTCTGTTTCGTTCAGCAACCATACATCAGAGGCCAGTTTACGCTTTTGCATGAACGCCTTCACCTTTCTCAGATCCTCCACAGCATCCATGCTAACCAGCACTACGCGCACCGGCTGGTCCTTGTACTGCTTGTTAATAGCCTCAAAGTAAGGCAGCTCTTTTATGCAGGGTCCGCACCAGGTGGCCCAGAAATTGACGACATAAAGCGTGTCCGTATTGGAATTACGCAGTTTCTGCAGCTTATCGAACTTAACAACTTTAACATGCTGCGCCTGTCCAGATTCGCCTGCGGTATCTCCAGCCTCATGATTGACATCAGGAGAAGAAGTACAGGCAAAAACGGTTAGCAGTGAGAAAACCGCTACAAGATTTATGTATTTCATAGTTTAAACATTTCTAGGCTCATATAGCAACCGTTACTAAAAGTTGCATAAACACATTCTATCCTACTTGTTATCATTCATGCTGCACAAGCCTCACCTCACTCGTATTATCTTTTCTTTTCAGGTCCATTAACAGATAATTCGGATCTATACCGGCATAAGCTGGCTTGCGTGGTACTTTAACCACGATAGTCTGTTTTCCAGAGTGGATGCGGTGCTTTTGTAAATAAAGCGTTTCTCGTTCACCCTCCTGCCCTTCCACTGGTTCATATATTTCTAGTTGAATCCATTCATTCATTGGAACATCTGTTTCGACACCCAATGTGTCAACGGTATATTTTCTTGCCTGCACATCCAGGCTCACCTCCCAGTTACCTCCTTTGGTCTCTCTGGCTGAAGACTGTTCTGTTTTCAGATCCCAATAAGTATTCGTGGCGAACAAATCGTGTAACAGGTACTGCATTGAATCCGGTGTAACCCTTTGTAGTTCGCTATATAGGTCTTGGGGGGTAGGCAGTGGCGGAGACCCGAATGCGTTTTTCTTAAACAAATTTTGCAGCGCCATTCTCACCTGCTCCTTGCCTATGTATTCGCGTAATGAATATAAGGCAAGAGGTCCCTTGCGGTAGATCAGGGTGTGATCGTTGGCTTTCAGCAAGGGCTGCACAGACCTGGCTTGAGGACTAAAGTATTCTTGCCGGAATTGGTGGATTAGATCGAGCAACTTTTCCTTTCCATGGGCTTCCTCTATGATCTCAAAAGCAGAATACCAGGCCAGGCTTTCGACAAGCAATATATTCCCTTCCATCACGGCGGGAGAGAGTTGGTTTCCCCACCACTGGTGAGCCACTTCATGTGCCACCGTTGCGAATGTAACATCAACGCGCTCTGAGTCCGAAGCTTGATTGAGAAGAGCGTACCCTGTCCTATACCAAACGTTGGTTGGATTAGCCTGCATCCCTTTATTATAGCCGGTGTTCTCCAGAAACCGGATCTCGCTGTGCGGATAAGGACCAAGTTGTTTGGTAAGATAATTTAAGGATGCATGTATACCATTAACCATCCGCTCAAGATTCAGGGTGTGCCTGGGATGATAGAGAATTTCAATATCAACGAGCTGACCCGTTTCTTTAAATCTCCACTGAGATTCACGGACATCATAATCGGCGGAAAAAAAAGCAATATCATTGATGATCGGGGCTTCTGTGGAATAATGAAAATACCTACGCCCATTTTCCGACCAACTCCTCTGCAGTTTTCCGGGTGCTATTGCAATTTGTCCTTTATCGGTGCCCACTACTGCTTCAAAATCAATTCGTTCCTGTCCCGGAATTCCCATTCGTGCAACATCAAGGGAGGGCAAGAACCGTCGGTTTGGGTTGAGGCCCTGCTCACTTCGTTCTTTTGGATCCTCAATTTCTCTACTTTTTTGGTAGCCCATTTTAGGCAACCATGCATCTTCAAAGGATGAACCATTCCTAACCAGGGAAGCATCAATTCCATAATTCGGGAAGCCCTGAGGGCTAAAGCTAACATGGAAATCAAGGCGTAGCGAATCACCGGGAAGAAGAGGTTTATCCAAAACATAAATATGATGACCAAGTTTTTCATTGATTAGCTTGGGTGTCGCACTGCGGTTGAAGCGTATCAAATGATTTTCAACTCCCAGGGCAGTCGCTAAATGTATAGAATCAATCCTCGAACCGGTCCTGTTCACGTAAGACTGGCTTCCCCGTATATCAACTGTCCGCATTTCAGGAAAGATCTCTACGTGAAGATTTACAGCTGTTAACCAGGGCTGTGGGCTATTTGCATATTTCCGATACAGCTTCTCATAATCGGCTTTCCACTCCTCTCCTTCGGGGGCTGCAGTAAGAGGGTGCAAAATGCTGGTGTTATAAAAAACAAACCCTCCTAAGATCATAATGAGCAAACCAGCAAACGCGGCAACAGCTTTCGTTTGGCGTGTAAGACGTCGGCTTCCTTCCTGAATCCTTTGGTTTAAATTTGTCTCTGTTCCTCGAGGCCAAAGCAGATTTGCTACTACAGCCAGCAGTAGTGCCCATGCTGCCCAGTAAAGCTTAAATACGAGCCACGGATACATGTATGGCTCCAGACCTCGAATTTCTGAATAGGTCCAGCCGGGATCTGACCCATATACAAACAGTCCGGGTTCTATTCCTATCAAATAACCATAGAAGGCGACCACGAAAAATAGTATCATGATCAGGTTACCAATATACTTCTGGTTAACCACTACATGAATAACGAAGGCGAGCAGCGCCAGTAACGTATAATCAACAAGCCGTATCCCAAAAAGAATTTTTAGGTAAAGTGGAAATTCAAAGTCATAGTACCCCTGGCGCATCTGGACCACCATCCCGCTAATCATCATTAACACCTGCATTAAAACAAGTGCAAGAAAGAGTCCGGCGAACTTACCTGTGAAAGAGACCCATACTGGCATGGGTGCAGCTCCGATAATCTCATTAAGTCTTGCTTCCCGCTCTTGCCATACAAGCTCCCCTGCGTAATAAAGGATGAGGAGTGGTATAATAAACCATATGGCGTTATAAGTATGGTTTTCCAAAAGAATTAAAAGGTGACCGGTAACAGGTAACTGAGAAGCGTAGTGAAAATCAGAGAACCAGGAGGAGCTCGTCAAGAAGACAAAAAGTGCGAGGCAGGTAAATGCTATCCATCCCCACCCCATGACTACTTTAAATGACTCTCTGGTAACCGTTATCACCTGTAGCACCCGGGTTGAAAACCCAAAAGTTTGTTGCACTTGCGGAACAACAACAGGAGTATCCTTTAAAATACGTAAACCTTCCGGAGTCGTGGAAGATTCAGATACACGTCTCCCCTTGCCCATTTTATTGCTTATGGCAATAGGTTCTTTCCTGAAACTGAAATAGGTAAGAGCAAGGAGACTAATAGCGATAAAGCACCAAATTAGCCGGTTTAAAAGTGTCCATTTTTGCGATCCCGGCATAAGGGTATTTTTCTCTAAGGGGGTCCATAAAGTTTTAAGTTCCTGAATTAAACTGATACCCAATGGATCTGTAAGCTTTGCAAGTTCCCAGTTCCCCTTGTTAACAGCTATCAACTGCCAACTGGCGAAAGCAATGAAAAAAATGAATATGGCCATAAGAAAACCCGCAACGCTCCGGCGAGTCAAAGTAGCCAAAGCAAACATGAGTGCCACTGCAACAAAGGTGTTTGGCAACACGAACAAAAAATAAGCATTTAAATAAGCAGCTGGATTAATTGGTCCTGTAAGAACCACATGTTCCCCGGGAAAAAGAGAGGCCCCAAAAATGCCAGCGGGAATGGCGGTCATAAGTATTGCTCCAAGAGCAAAGGCGGCAAGGAAACGGCCTCCAAGGTAGACAAGCTTGCTAACAGGTGCAGTGAAAAGCAGAGAAGACATTCTTGTTTCTATGTCTCTTGTCGCTGCATATCCAGGAATTGGCGCCAGGATCAGAATGCCAACTATAAATGCTAATACACTTAATTTTGCTATATAATAAGGTGCAAATAGGGAGTAGCCTCCATCAATCGGCTCGTCAATAAAGACTTCTCTGGCCAGGAGGTACGTAACGGTTAATAGGAACATGAAAAAGATCCAGGTCGAGACGTTTCTCAGCTGAGAAGCAAGCTCATATCGAAAAGTTTCCCAAAGTTTCATTTTGCGACCTCCTTAACTTCATGACCAACTTTCTTTCCGGAGTCCTGGGCGATCACAGTGAAATAGACATCTTCCAAATCAGGAGATATGGACTCGAAATCACTTCCTGGAGATGTTTCGCTAAAGATATGTACCACAGTCCGGCCACCCAGCAGTTTGGTTGAAATGATAACATGCTCTTGGTCCAGCCGCGGTAATGCTTTCTTTTCTATCACGCGCCGCCATACTTTCCCTTTTAAGTCTTCGATAGCTTTATGTGGTTCTGTTTCCAGTAATATTTTCCCTTTGTTGATCACGGCCATGCGTGTGCATAGCTCCGACACATCCTCAACAATATGCGTAGAGAGAATGACTACACTGTTCTCGCCCATTTCACTGAGCAGGTTTAGAAACCGTACTCGCTCTGCCGGGTCAAGTCCCGCTGTCGGTTCGTCTACGATGATTAACTTGGGGTTTCCCAGCATAGCTACCGCCACACCAAACCGCTGTCGCATCCCTCCTGAGAAGCCTCCAAGCTTTTGCCTGCGCACATCCCACAGGTTAGTTTGTCTCAGTAGCGCCTCTACCACTTCCTTCCTCGCTTTTTTTTCCTTTATCCCTTTGAGCACAGCAAAATAGTTTAGCAGCTCTTCTGCTTTTGCTTTAGGATGTAGTCCAAAGTCTTGTGGAAGGTATCCAAGCGTTTGTCGTACCTCTTCCTTTTGTTCAAGCACATTAATGACCCCAAAGTTAATAGTTCCTTCATCCGGCTCCTGTAAGGTTGCCAGGGTACGCATCAGTGTAGATTTTCCGGCACCATTTGGTCCCAGTAGACCATACATACCTGCCGGGATGTTAAGGCTTATATTATGGAGCGCCTTAACTCCGTTGGAATATGATTTAGAGATGTTCTGTATGCGTAAAGCTATTTGATCTTTCATAACACAAAGTGCTTTAAATACTACTGGTTGTCGGAATAGGCAGCGAAATGCGGTTTAATACCTGCACGCTACTATTTTATGATTCTGATTCAATTAGGATGAAACTGGTTTCCTAATACTTTTCATTTTTATCTTCTTTTAATTTAACTTGTTAGTGTAGCGAGAAGACTCATTACTTTTTCTGCTTGTTTTAATACAAAAGAGCAGGTACGGATGCAGAAAGTAAAAAAAGATATACTACTTCTAGAAAAAATCGACGAATAGACCTTTTGCTTCTGCCAAAGCAGTTGCAGAAGCAAATACTGATTTTGTAGATTATATTGGACGCTAGTCGATTAGACTAAAGAGGAATGACAGGATACAATATCTTTACCTTGTGAATAGAATTAAAAAAATACTAACAATTATACCCATCCTATTCTGGATCATCGCATTGATGATTGGTGCCTGGGATGTCTTCGTTGAGGGTCAGGCTTTAAGGCCTAAAGGATATTTAATAGGGCTATATGTTTTTTTTGCCCATTTATTCATTTTTAAAAAATACCTCAATAAAAGAGCATATAAAACCTATTTCTGGCACCTGCTAGGTATCTTTTTTACCGGCCCCCTCGCTTTTATGTTATTTGCCTTCTTTGTTGAGGAAAAATTTAGTACATGGTTGGGCTTTCTGGCTTACTATGGTGATTCTATTCCGACTGTTCTTATTTTTATTTTTGTCAGCACCCTGGTCGGAATTACGCAGAATCTCATCATAAATACTGTAAAAAAAGAGCAGCTGGAAAAACAGGCTATCAATACAGAACTCGTGTATTTGAAGTCACAAATCAATCCACATTTCCTGTTTAACACACTAAACAACATTCATACATTAGTATACACACAGGATCCTACAGCACCTGAGGCCATGATGCGTTTGTCTTCGTTGATGCGCTATATGATTTATGAATCCAATGCTGCAACCGTTCCTCTATCTATTGAGATCAATTATTTACAGGACTATATTAGTCTACAGCAGCTCCGATACAAATCAACAGACATTGTCGACTTTCAGGTGGATGGAAATACAGACACCTGCCATGTTGCACCCCTGTTATTTATCCATCTTCTGGAGAATACCTACAAACACAGCCCACAACGTTTGAAACCTCGTTCTATAAAGGTAAGATTGATAGTAAAAGAACATCTACTTATTGCAACTTTTGAGAATCCAATAGGGAAAAAAAGCGGTTCCTTATTGGAAGAACCAGGTGGCATAGGATTTTTGAATGTTCAAAAACGTCTGCAATTACTTTACCCGAATCAGCATAGTCTGGACATCAGCAAAACAGATGAAGTATTCACGGTGGAGTTAAAAATTATGAATCTTAAGACTCAAGCTAATGAGAAAAAAGCTCACCTGCTATATAATTGATGATGAGCACCTCGCTCAGAAAATACTGGAAAAGTATGTAGAAAAAGTTTCCTTTCTTGAATTGAAAGGCAGCTTTGAGAGTCCTCTGGAGGCTGTTGAACACATGAACGAAGACAAGCCCGACCTGCTGTTTTTAGATATAAATATGCCGGACCTGGACGGACTCAGTTTTATTCCGATGCTGAACCCAAAGCCGATGATTATCCTTACGACGGCTTACGATCAGTATGCCCTTAAAGCCTTTGATCTGGAAGTTAAAGATTACCTGTTAAAACCAATTTCTTTCGAACGCTTTTACAAAGGAGTTCTAAGAATCTACCAGGAGTTGAATCCCCAGCACCAGACGGAGCAATTAGAAGTGAACTTAATGCCAAAAAACGAACAGGAATACGTTTTTATAAAAGCAGGAACTCGTATTCAAAAGGTTGCTATTCGTGAAATATTATTCATTGAAGGGATGAAAGATTATCTCCGAATCCATACCCAAAAGGAAAAGATCATGACCTTGCTAAGTTTTGCTAAGTTAGAGGAACTGCTACCTGACAACAAGTTTGCACGGGTGCATAAGTCCTTTATGGTTGCCATCGATAAAATTGACCATATTGAAAAAAACAGGATTAGAATAGCTGATCAAACCATACCTATCAGTAATACCTATGCAGATAATTTTTATAAAGTGTTGAAAGATTTTAAAGACTAATGTTTATAGAAGGCTAAAAGAATAGCTAAATGACTGTTGACTATCTTAATAGGCTACTACTATTAATCTAACTCGATTTAGGTTCTTATTCGGCACAAACTTATGTAAAGCATTAGCATACAGTATTTTAATTGGCCATATGTAAAACTATGTTATTTTTTGTTCTGAGTTCCACTTCGCTTGATTCATATCGCCTACTCTAAATGATCAATTAAAACAGTTAAATCCCTGTGGAAATGGTTCGATAATTCCATCCTTCGGGCTACACGGTAAACAGCAAAAAGCGGCTTAAACTGAATTTTAAGCCGCTTTTTCTTTTCCAGAGTAACAGAAAAGTAACAAAAAATATTACTAGCGCTGTTACTCATGCTTTCTCACGCGCTATCCTTTTCACTCTGACTTGCATTTTTGACAGTACACATGTAGTAGTCTTTTCACTTAATATGCTAAAGATTTATACTTACTAGTCACTGTGTCCTGCCTCTAGCCAGATGCAAATAGGCTGGCACATCTGTTAAAGCCATGCTCAGACTTTCTTACATGGGAATGCCCCATGTTTATGAATCAGCTGTATAGAACGCCGCCTTATGTACTCTCCGACACGCGGGACAACAGGCACTTGATCTTGCGTCTACTTCTAATGCCCTTTTTAGTAAAATTTCACCTGTTCCCTTGGCAAAATCTTGTTATCAAATTCATTCCTTGGATTTGATAACACCGAAAGCAGGTTGATAAATCAAAGACTACTTTCAAATAACACTCAACGCTTACATAAATCCATGTAGGATACAGGGCTGCCACCGTCATTTTCAAGTTGGTAAACAACCAAGTGCTGACTCTTATAGCTTAGCCTTTATGTTACAACTCGTTAGTTTGCCATCTTTTGCTTATATTGAAGCATACACCAAAGCAATCACAAATCATGAAATGCCCTAACTGCAACGAGACACTTTTAATGAGCGAAAAAAACGGAGTTGAGATTGATTACTGCCCTTCTTGCCGCGGCATCTGGCTGGACCGCGGGGAACTCGAAAAAATCATGGAACGATCCGCTGAACATTACTCCAAAAAGGAAAGCTACGAGGCCGACCAAAAACGCTATGGCGACCATGGCCATAACTCGCAAAAAAAGCACCCGCACAAGAAAAAAGAATCGTTCCTGAGCGATTTCTTTGATTTTTAACTGCCAAAGTAAACACGCCTGTGCCTGTGCAGTCAGTTGCACAGGCACAGGCAGCCATCAAGGCTGACACTAAAAGCGCAGGAGTAGAGATGGAAAATGAATTTTGCCACCATATATAGATGTTAGCCTTTGCCCTGGCACTCCCCCCTCTTCTGTACCCCTCACACAGTTTACCCCCTAGGGTTCCCTGCTGTTTTTCCGCACTTGCCTTATGACGGGTATAAGCGCCACAGCGATGCTGATGGGCAGTATCAGACCGAGGTAGTCCTTGATGAAGGGAAACCGGCTTCCCAAGAAATACCCGGTCAGGCCAAACGCACCCATGTAAAGCACACTCGCCACCGCTGTCAACACGGCGAAGGTTGCGAAGCTAAGCCCCGTGGTCCCGGCAATAACAGGGCTGAAGGGCCTGATGATGGGCAGGAACTTTCCAAAAACAAGAGAGGCTTTCCTGTGCCTGCTGAAGTAGTCGGCCGCCATGTGCAGGTACTTCTTCCTGAAGTACCAAGTGTCCTGCTTGTCGTAGAGCCGGCTGCCGAACCGTCTTCCTATGAAGTAGCCGGAGGTGTCCCCGGCAATTCCAGCCACAACCAGAAAAGCAAGCAGCGCAGCAATAGGAACCTCCAACGCCCCTATGCTGACAAGAAGGCCAGCCGTGAAGACCAGCGTCTCCCCGCCCGGAATCACCAAACCTACGAGCAGACCTGTTTCCGCAAACACTAAGGCGATGATGAGGAAAAACCCTCCCCATTCAATCAAACTTGCTGTATCCATATGAGTATTCTCTGTGATTAATTGACCTCTTGTACTATTCCTTCTTTCTAGCCGCAGCAAAAAAGCTTGAACTAGTTTTTGCTTTTGGTTAGGGCTTCCATTTAGGAACTGACTATGCCCACAAACATTAGACATTGCTTCAGTGAGTGCTTCAGCTTGGTTGCCTTGGGGTTGAAACCTCTGCATTCCCTTACTCTTCACCCAGCAGAAGCAAAATTAAGGTCTAAGCTGCTTCTACGTTAACTAGAAAGAGGTCTCACCAGTAGCATTATTAACAACTTCTTCTAAATCTCTTACGCCAAAGAAGGTTTTTCTCTCAGAAAAATATCATTAGCTAACGCTAACCTACACGAGCAGTGCCTGCAAATACCTGTAAAGTCGGTGCGGGACCTGATGTCTTCTTCAATGTTCTATAGGGTTATCTTCAAACTGAACCAACTGGTCATACCTGTAGTTCCGGCATTCAAAGACAAGGAATTTCCTGACCGGCTTGCCTTCTTCGTCGGTGATGACTATTGGAGAAAGCTCTTTGACCTGATCGAAGTAAGGCAACAGGTCACGCTCTATCTCATTGGACTTAAGGGTGTCGGTAAAGCTGTTGTTGGAGTCTATAAAAAGCGCGTCATTGTTTTTAAGGTGCGACAGATCAGCGTGGGTAAGGGAGAACTGCAGGCCATTTTTCCCCAGTACGTTCCCGGCGTAAACGTCTTCCTTCATATAAAAATTCAGCACCGCCGCCGTCTTGTACCCATCATCAGAGACAATAAAGTGGTTGGGGTAACGCTCCCTCAGGATTTCTACCTCTGCGGCCAGTTGGTCCCACCCCCACCAGGTGTCATCAGACTTTACAGGTACAGGGTAGAAAACCACCTGAACCAGCAGTAGTACGTGCAGCACTACCGAAACTGCCAGATGGTACCTTACATGCCGCTCTGTCAGGTAAATCCCTATGAGAACCACGGCAGCTATATAGGCCGGCATCAGCCAGTTAGACTTCACCAGGTAGACAGACGACAGGGTAAAGAAGAAACCCACAATAGGCAGGAAGAAGCATAAAAGGAAGAGTACATCGCTGTCAGGCATGCTTCTCTTCACGATAGCCTTCTTGCCTACCTTCCAAAAGACGACAAACATAGCCACAAAAAGGACAGGCATTAACAGGAGCAGCTGTGCGCCGATGTTGCCGAAGAAGAACCTTGGGCTCAGGTTCAACTCGGCGATACTGCTCATCCTGTTGCTTGACTGGAATTCAAAAGAAATCCAATCATTCTGCAGGTTCCACATCACAACGGGAGATACTGTTAGCAAGAGGAAAATGAGCAGAAGTAGCATCTGCCTGGAGAAAACATACTTGCGGTGCTGACTGGAGAGCAGCAGAAACAGCACCAGCCCAAGCAGAAGAAAGACAGCCGTATACTTGCTGTTGAACGAAAGGCCCACCGTTATACCGGCCAAAGCCCAGTAGAACCCACTCCCCGTGTGAATCGCCTTATGCAGCAGCAGCAAGGAAAGCGTCCAGAAGAGCACCAGCGGGACATCTGGCAAAGATACCAGCGACAGGTTGGTGACCATGACAGTAGACCCGAGCAGAACCAAAGAGCTTCCAGCCCTGTGCCTAGGCAGGAACTGCTTTGCCAGAAAGTAAAAGGCCACCAGCGAGAAGACGGTGGTAACAGCGTTGGCGAGCTTGATAATGACTTCATCTTTGCTGAAAATCTCTGTGAACAACCTTAGCAAATAGGCTATCATCGGGGGGTGGTCATAGTATGAAAGCGCCAGGTGTTCGCTGTAGTAGTAATAGTAAGCGTCCTGCGGCATGAGGCCCATGCGCTGGACCGTCAGGAGCCTGATGATAACCACTAAAATAAAGAGACTGACAGCGAGGTACCCGCTACGGTAGTGGCTTTGGGTTAGTGCTCTGAGCATAGTTATAAAGCGTTCGCGGACGTTAGAGTCTCTCTGAGAATTTGAGGACAACTGCCTTGCCCTTTTTAGCACCTTCGCTGGCTATGTATAACTCGCCGGCATCGCCAAACGTCATACCTTCTGGCTGCCGAAGCTGTCCTTTATCAAGGGAGAGGCTTTTCTGGACCTGCCCCTGCCGGTTCAGGACCAGCAGGCGGTGGTTAGCGGCATCCAGCAGGTATAAATCTCCGGTAGCAGGGTTTATCTCCAGCGATGAGGGCTGTAGCAAACTGTACCTGTTCTTCGTTTTTTTACCGGCACGACCAAGTCGTTCCTGTGCCAAGGGGACTTTTATGACGGGCACAGGGACCATCTTTTTGTCGGACAGCCTAAAAGCATAGATTCCTTTGTTGTCGCCTAGGCTTTTGTCAAAGCCTTTGCAGGCAATCAGCAGGCGGTTTGACTCAGCGTCATAACCCAGACCCTCGGTATTCTGTGTAGCAGCCAATACAGATTCGTGTAATATGGTCTTAGGCTGTTTAGTTAGAAAGTTGGCTACCTCGTAAAGTGCGCCATCGCTGCGCAAGACATAGGCTGTGTTGTTGACGACCGAGAGCCCTTCGTAGTCACCGGGACCTGCAAAGTTGATTTTCCTAGCTATCGCCCTCTGATTTAGATCATAGAGAAAGATGGCACCCTCCTCATCCTGCACACAGGCAAGTAGGTCGCGCTGCAGGAATGCAATACCAGAAACTTCACGCAGTTCAGATGGCAGTTCCCAGCGAACCTCAGGACTGTTTAGAAGATTTTCTACCTTTTCAGGAGCGCTAAGCTTCATAAGAGAAGCTTTCTGCATGTCTGCCCGCTGAGTATCCTGCAGCTGATTTAGCAGGTTTCCGTCGCTATCGAGTATAAGTACAAATTCATGCGTCCCTTGCTCTAGCACTACTTCATAGTAAGTCTGCTGTTGCTTTACTACACGGTTTACCTCTTCGATTTCATAGGCTGCATACCGTGACCTAATTTTGTTATGTGCCTCTTCCGGCAGGTACTGTGCCTCCACTTCCTCTGAAGATGAAAGCAGCTCACCTCTGGCGTTAAACATGATGTTACGCTCACGCCTGTTCACATTGAATTCAGCCTCGAAGCCATGCGGCTCGTTTTCCCAAGTCACCTTTTTAGCTGTTGGGTAAAGCTCTGTAAAGCGGACTTTAACTGCCTCTGGTATATCGGCTCTGTTCCAGATACTGTTGCACCCATTTAAAACAGTCAAGAGTACTAGCCCCAAAAATCTCTTCATCATCTTATCAACCAGTGTATTTGCTGAATACAAGGTAGGTCAACATTCTGTAGAAAATCTGTAGAAGGCTTTAGCTGTGATTATCAGAAAGTTTAATGCAAAGGCAATGCTCCCCGTGTTCATAAAGGTAGGAGTAACTCATGTTGTAAACATCGCTGATTTTCTTTACCAGCGCCAGGCCAATGCCAAGAGAGCCACTTGTGTTGTTCCCGCTCATAAACCTTCCGAAAAGCTTATCGACAGGGGCCTGAAATGCCTCACCGGTGTTACGTACACAGAATGTTGACTTTTGTAAGGACACATTAATTCGCCCTCCCTCCTGGTTATGGCGGATAGCGTTTACCAGTAGGTTCGAAACAAGTATCTCGGCAAGGCCACGGCTCATATATAGAAAGGTTGGTTCCAGGTCAGATTGCGTTACCTCCAACCCCTGCATCGCCATCATCTCCTCTAATTGCTCTAACTGCTCCTTCACTACCTCATGAAGCGGCACCTCCTCATGTTCTTTAAATTCATGATTCTCTATGCGGGTCAGAAGTATGAGTGACTTATTCAGGCGCGAAAGTCTTGTGGTGGCGGCGTACATTTCTTCCAGCATCTTGGCCTGCTGTTGCGTCAGGCTTTTAGATTGCATAAAGAGCTCTAGCTTACTGTTTACTATTGCAAGCGGTGTTTGTATTTCGTGCGAGGCATTCTCAGTGAACTCTTTCAGGTTGACGTAGTCGTCCTGGATCTTTTTTGTCATGGCCAGCAGTACCTCATTCAGTTCCTGAAACTCCCTGGTGCTGCTCTTATTTAGTTGCAAGGGGGCATGCCGCGAAAGGCTGTAGCGCTTTACTTTTTGCAGCGTCTGGTAGAAGTGGCGCCAGATAGATTTGTTAATCAGGTAGTTTACCGCCCCAAGTCCTATCAGCAACAAAAGGAAGATCCAAGCCATCGCTAGCATCGTGCTTTCAAACAGATCCCGAAAATCTATTAGGGACTTTAGAATGGTATACTCATATGGTTTATCGTTTTGATAGGCCGTAAACCTGAGGTAACGGAAAGGAACATACTCCTCATCGTATTTGCTAAAGATGAGCGTATCCGCCAGCTCTTCCATAGAAGGCGTTACGGCCACGGCTTCACGAACTAATATAGCTTCCGAAATGCCGGAGGTAACGCTTGGCAGGCGGTCATGCTCCCGTATATAAGCCAAAATGTTCTCCTTATCCGTGAATAATTGATCATCAACCTCATCGTAGATCTCGGTTTGCATAATCTTGTAAAAACTGATGCCCCCGACCAGGAATACGATAAAGGATACAAGGAGGTAATATAAGCTGGTCTTAGTTAAGAGTCGCATCAGCAGTTAAACTTATACCCCAACCCGTAAACCGTCTGAATGTAATCTTCGCCGCAAGCAGTAAGCAGTTTTCGGCGCAGGTTCTTAATATGTGTGTAAACAAAGTCCAGCGTATCTAATGTGTCAGCATGGTCGCCCCAAAGGTGCTCTGCGATGGAATCTTTTGTTACTACACGTTTTCTGTTCGAGATAAAGTAAAGCAGCAGGTCATACTCTTTTTTAGTCAGGTTTAGCCTCTCCCCGTCTACAGAGGCCTCAGCAGCATCTGGGAGCACGGTGATGGCACCTGCCTGAACCGTTTTCTGTCCGCTGAAGCTCCGTCGCCTGATAAGAGATTTAAGTCGTGCGTTCAACTCAGATAGATGAAAGGGCTTGGTCAGGTAATCGTCCGCACCTAACTCCAGACCAGTTATTTTATCGTTCAGTGCATTTTTAGCAGATATGATGATGATACCCGTATCAGGTGCGTTTTCTTTAAGCTGGCGCACGATTTCAAGGCCGCTGCCGCCGGGTAGGGTAATGTCTACAATAACGCAGGCATACGTGTAGTCGGAGGCTTTCAGGCTTGCATCCCTAAAGTTGTCTGCATGTTCACAGGTATAGCCCTCTTGCCGTAAATAGGTAATGATTGACTCTTTAAGCACGTGCTCATCTTCTACTACTAGTACTTTCATCCTATTTGATAATATCAGCTAAAGTAAAATAATCTTTAGAGAATCTGCTACCTTAAATTCAATAACTATGTTATTCTAAAACGTTCCCTCAGCAGAACAATTGCCTGCAACCTAGGCATAAGTTGAACATCAGGCTCCCCGACCTCGTCTTTGAACTTTAGTGGATTCAAAAGATAAGTGATAAGAAGCAGGTAAGTTTACCCGTACTTTTAACAAGCACAACTGCCATGGCTAAAAAACAAGTGTGGCGCTGAAGCCAGCATTTCCCGGACCGAGATTCGGTGCCATCAAGAGTTTTTGCTTTCGGTTCATCAGCCTTTGGTTTGCCAGCTCATACAAGTAGTTCACGCCTTTCGCGCTCAGATAGCCAACCGCCGCGCCTTTCATTACATCTGTAGCCCAGTGCACGTTGTCATGTACCCTCGATAGCCCCACAAGCGTGGCCACACCATAGGCTAAGGGCGGGATAAGCTTGTGCTCCCGGTAGACAGTGGCTACAGAAGTGGCAACTGTAAAGGCTGTAGAAGTGTGTGAGGAAGGCAAAGAATTGTGCTGTGTGTTCCGGAAAGGACCATCAAACCTGTCGTTTTCAGGTGACACGTCAGGCCGGTGCCTGCCGAAAGACCTTTTAAGCGTACTAGTTGCTGCAGCGTTTACCAGAATGCTACCAACAGACACGATTCCTACCTTTTGCAGCTTCTCATCCCTTAGTAGCATTCCGGAAGCTACCACCACACCGGCCGCGGGCATAAGGTACCCTTGGCGGCCAAGTGGCTCCACCACTTTTACTATATGATCTGTAAGCGTGCTCCGGTAGTGCTGCGAGAACTTTTGTACAGGCTCATCAAACAGCAGGAAAGTAACGGTCCAGAAGCCAACTCCGGCGGCTATTAGGGCTGTATTCCTGTTTGAAGGCGATAAGTCTCCTCTCAGCCTTCCCGGCCCCGCTTCCTGTTCAGCCTGTAAGTGTATAGGCTGCCCTATACTATCTAAGGTTGCTATCAGCGACTGTGACTGCGCAAGTGTGCTTAGGGGTAAGAGTGGCGTTGCAATGAGCAAACATGCCTGAAGGAACATGCTTGTTGATAAAAAGCCTGATGCTATCATGACTTACTATAATTTAAGTGGGGGCCTATGATTGTTGTTATCCGACTGAAGAGGCCTTGTTCCTCGGCCTGACAGCCACCTTCGTTTGAGCTTCTTCTCTCCAATATTGTCATTTGATTTTGTAGTAATTCTGTAGCGCGGAAAAATAGAGGCACTTGAACGTAGGAAAAATGGAAGTGCTGCCGGTATAGATTTAATAGATACATCGCTATGTAGGTGTTAGCAAAAGGGAATACTGTTATCCTCAAGTATGAAGCTCTAATCTTACTAAAAACCTTTACTTCCTGCTTCAGAAGAAGAATAGTAGCATCTTAAATTTTCTGCTGTTAGCTCAAATTCCTGCCGCTACGAAACACCTTTTCCCCTCGTTCGTTTTACAATTCATGCAGTCATTCCTAACCTAAGCAAATTATGTTTTGAGAATTCACAAGTTACTCACCACAAACCTGGTCTGGCTAAGCATGCTGCTTGCGGCCCCGTTGCAGGCAGTGGCACAGGAGCAGGATATAACAAGCGTAAACATCACTGCTCCAGCTGATACCGTTCTATCCGGGCAGCCCCCCCCTTCTGCGGAACCACAGCGGCTGGAGGCTAACGACAGGCGATTTCTGACCAGAGCGGTCCTTCCTTCTGCTTTGCTGATAGCGGCAGGCATTTACACGTACGGGGGGCAGGGCGTGTTAAGCAGCCTTGATGTCTTTGACTACAGGAACCAGACCTTCCCTGACTTTGGGACCAAGGCAGATGACTTTGCCATGTTTGCGCCGCTGGTGGGGCTGTATGGCTTTAACCTTGTCTCGCCGCTGAATCGCCACAAACTGGGTCGACAAACTGTCCTGTTCTTCTCTGCCGTAGGGATCACGTCGGCCATAGTCGGGCCCACCAAGCTTATCACCGACATTGAAAGGCCAAACGGGGAACCCTACGCCTTTCCGTCGGGCCATACGGCCTATGCCTTTACCATTGCCACCTTTATGGACAAGGAGTTCCGTCACACGACCCCTTGGGTAAGTGTGGTGAGTTATGGTATCGCGGGCGGAACGGGTGTGCTGCGCGTACTAAACAATGAACATTGGATGTCGGATGTGTTGGCGGGCGCCGGAGTAGGCATACTTTCTGTGAATATGGTGTACTGGGTACATGCCAAGTTAACCAAAGGTGGCGGGCTGAAGACTTCTGTGGTGCCTGTGGTGCTGCCAAACGGCAGCCCGGGTATTGGCATGCATGTGCAGTTTTAAAGGCTACATGGTGTCCATGCTTTACTGACATATCCTTAGGCTTCGGCAAGAATCTCTAAGACTCATGTTGACCCTGAAAGGATATGACACATTGCCTCCTCTTAATTCTATTAGAAACTAATTTCAGAAAGAGTAGCTAAGTAAACCTGCTCTGCTGATAACAGGTCTTATCTAAAGCAAAGCGTACTTCTTGCAATTGAGAATTCCCCTACCTGTAGAAAACTTTCTAAGGCCGCCAAATCTCTGTGGAAAACGTTCGATAATTCCATCCTTAGGTCTACTACTATAAAAAAAGCCGTTCCAAATCGAATGGAGCGGCTTTTTTTGGTTCGATAATTCATCCCCTTCAGTCACTCAAGGCTTCTTTACACATTCCCCAGCTGGTTGTGTTAACGAGTATCAGTTTTGCAACGGGAGCAAACAAAAAGCACCTGTTAAAGATCAACAGGTGCTTTGTACACAAGGCTATAATTCCCGGCTATGACTCACGCCATTTTATCGTACATCCAATGGCTTTGGTGTTAGCCTGGTTCACCGTTTTGTTGGCTACCAGTTCATCCAAGGCGGTCTCAGCGTACTTCTTCTGTACTTGCTCCGGCTCCCGGTAGTTATCGTCTATCGTGCCGATGTAGCCTACCTGGAGTTTGCCGTTCTGCTGCTTCTCAACAATGTACAGGTGCGGGTAGCACCGTAGGCTTTTGCTGTCTCCTGCGTCTCGTCGTGCAGGTAAGGGAACGGGAAATTCTTCTCCTTGGCACGCTGCTGCATGTGCGCGAACGAATCTTTCCGCGATTCCTCTACATCATTCGGGTTGATGGCAATAACCGGGTAGCCTTTGGGGGCATACTTGTGGTGCAGCGCGATAAGGCGGTCTTCGTAGGCTACAGAGTAAGGGCAGATGTTGCAGGTGAAGGTAACGACAAAGCCTTGCTCTTGTTAAAGCAGACGAGAAAATGAAAGGCAATCAGTAAGCGAATAAGTAACTAAAGCTCGCAAAGTCCTTTAACAATAATTTTATAGTTTTACCCTTTTGGTCTACATGATAAACAGGGAAAAGCGCTTAGGTACACACTGAGAAGCCATTAAGTATTGAAGACTGTTACAGCCAACCTTTTCTTCTAAACCATTGGTAAATGGAAAAGGTAACGACTACCATCACTCCAACCACTGCAGGATAGCCATACTTCTCCTCAAGTTCGGGCATAAATTCAAAGTTCATCCCATAAACCCCAACAATAAAAGTCAGGGGCAAAAAGAATGCGGAGAAAATGGTGAGTACACGCATCACCTCATTGGTTCTTTGAGAGGAAAGCGAAATATAGGTATTGATCAGGTTGTTAGTACCATCGTTCACCTCCTCATACTGTGTTACCAGATGCACATATAAGTCTTTCAGGTCCTGTATATCCGTTGGCTGAAAACCTTTTAAATTTAAGTTGCTTAAAATAACTTCAGATAAACGAAGTACCCGCCTGCAGACCGTGGCCTTTCGCTTTAAATGGTAGAGCCCTTTGGTGAGCGGAGGCATTCTTTGATTAAGAAATGTTTTGGTTTCATAGTAGTCCAACTCATCAGCCAGCTTTTGCGCTGGCTCCTCATATGACTTGAGCACGTTTTTTATCAGCCTGATGAGCAGGTCCTGAGGCATCTTGATTAAGTCTGTGCCTAAATACTTCTCTTTGACCTGTTCGATGAGATCAGAAGGATTACGGTGGATAGTAATGACGTATTTTTCAGAAAAGAATATGGCAATTTTGTTTGTAAGTTCCTGAATTGTGTCAGCCTCCCGGTGCGCCCGGTTATCAAACACCCTAGCAATCATAAAATCAATATCTCCAATTGCTTCGTACTTTGGAAGATGCTCCGGCTGAAGAGAGTCAATCACAGAAGAGCGGTGAAGACCATGCTCCTGTGCCAGGTCCTGGAGCTCCTCTTTGGTAGGGCTCTCCAGATCAATCCATTGCCAATCAGATTCATCAAGAGGCAATAATGTTCTTATCATAGAATATTTTCATTTGCACAATTAGCGACTTATACCTTTTAACTACTAAGAGAAAACCATCCGGCTTTAAAGGCAATGTAAACATTCACTAATCCTGTCCTAATGATATCCACTATGAATCGAGCCGTGCCTCTACGGCTCGATTCATAGTGGTGAAAGTGAACTAGTCGAACAGCTCGCTTAAAAAAGACTTTTTCTTTTTGTGAGGATGTTTCGTGTTATAATCTTTGCCGTACTCACCATAGCCATAGCGTTTATAATCCGACTCATAATTTTCCTTCTTAGCGTAATGATCAGCTGAACGCTCAATGATCTTTTCAAGTTCTCCACGGTCAAGCCAAATTCCGCGGCAACTTGGGCAGTAGTCAATTTCAATTCCTTTCTTATCGCTCATCAAGAGCGTTTCATTGCATGACGGACATTTCATAATTTATGTATTTATGGTTTGTTTATTTCTTGCCTGATTTTGTCTGCCAGACATTATAAATATTGATACCACTTAAGTTATGGTTAATTGACAACAACACAATTAAGAAGTTTAGATTTTTCTTCCTCCTCTACCCGCCTTCATCATATTATCAGGATTCAATGTTGTGTAAAGAAATGGCCTTGAGCCATACCTGATGTTGCTGCGCACCTCAGCAGTTTCATTCCTACGAATGCGGTTGATGATGTTTACCTTATAGCGCTCCCTCCCGTGTGTGATCACCCTTCGCTTTATTTACATAAAGAGGTGGCCAGTGCAAAACTTTCCCCTAGAATGGTATACGCACAAATACAGCAAAACTCTCCCTACGGGAGCGGCCCGTACTCCTCCTTGATTTTAGGAACATAGGTAGAAAGGCTAACAGTTATCTGTTTTCAGGCTAACCATACCGCTGACAGATAAGCAGCGGTGGAGCTACTGCTAAAGTCTAGAAGTAATAATCTGATTTTTGAAGTCTTCTAAAAACAAGGGCTCAGAAGTTCTCACCCCGAACCCTCGTTTTAGACATACAAATTTTCTACAGAAAACTTAAGACTAAGGCTAATATATATGACAGATTACCTAGTCTCCAAAGCCATTGCCCGTGAGGGTACCGCCAGAAAGGAGCCAATAATGGCTTCCCATTTCTTTGCAAGCAAAAGCTCTTCATTAAGATTCAATGTCTCCTCCTTGTTGTAGAATTCTAAATAAGTTGGTGAAAGTTTCAGACCCAACCGATAGGTGAGCAACAGCCCTACATTATCTATTACCTTGTCTCCCTTCACCTCTCTGCTTATGTTTGATACCGTACACTTTTCTACTTGCGAGAGATCTATTAGTACCTGATCATATCCTTCTTCATGCTTTTTTGTATAAAACAGCATTTTCTTATCAGGGTCAACGCCAAGTGCATAGCAGGGATCCCAAAACTCATTTTTTAAGATCGACAGACCTTGCTTTGCTGCCATGTCTGAATAATCCTGAAGGCTTTTCCCATTTTGCCTTTTTTGAAGTAAAAAGATAGGCACAATAAAAACAGCCAGGCACAGAACTCCTATAATTATTGATTGTAATTCCATATTAATTCTTTATAAATAAATACTTAATATGCCTGCCAATACAGTAGCTTAGCACTGTTGATGGCGGGCAAAAAGGACGTGGCCGAGTGTACTCAACCGCGTAAAGCAAAGAAACAGGGAATTACCAGAAATAATGAAAAGGAAAGACTATATCAGGTGGTGAAAGGCTTCGGCAAATTCCGTTCGAGCGAAGGAGATCCTGCAAAACCAGGCTTTGTATCCTTTGCTCAATTGATTGGTATATGCCTAAAGCACCAGGGCGGTAGTCTTTAGAACTTGAACCAGCCACAGTTCTAACTGAGCTAACTACAGTCTCGTCAGACTTGTTCAGGAAGTGAAACTTGATCTGCAAGCTTTGGGAAAAGCTTGACTGGGCATTTTCTACTCCTGCTTCAGTAACATAAACTTGTTGGGGCACCCTCTCCGAAGTGCTCACTCCCATGCTCGCATAAGCAAGCATAAAAGAGAGAAGCAGAAGCAAAGCTGATTCAGTGAATTTACCCATCGCCAAATCTACATGGTTTTAAATAATGTATCTCTATGCATTTATAAATTTTTTATTTCGAGCGAGACTATAAATGAATTAGTTATGCAACAACGCCACTTTAGCTAAAGCAGACTTCTTTTTAACTGTTCCGCTAAATTATACTGACCAAAAGATTTGTTTATCTGACATTCACTCAGCTAACTTTACGCCCCATGAACGGAAGCGAGCGTTTGCACAAACACCTGAAGGTTGCCATTCTAATGGTAGTCACCTTACTGCTTTTGTCTGTGCAGCAACGCCTCATACCTGGCTCCCATTCTAAGTTTGAAAAGCCAGCGACAGAGGCTGACGATCACCTTTCTTTTAACATTAGCCCAGATATTGCCAGTAGTTATGGAATTCTGCACGACAGCACTCCTTTCTTGCGTACTGCGCTGTTGTTCTTTTCATTGCTCCTGTTTCTATTTCCTTTTGCCAAAGCACTTAAGGTTGTATCGTTTACTCCCCCAATCCTATCCCGTAATTTCTGCTGTATAGTCCCTAAAGGACCATAGTTGATTCTTTTCATTTATTCTTTCCTACAGGCTTCTGCCTGAGAGCTTTTCTGCTTTGGTGCAAATAAAGCTGCTGCGGTTTTGCCCGTACCTGGAGAGAAATATGGCCTTTTAGTGAAGCTAACCTCCACACAAAGAAAGAAAAGTATTCACATCTGAGGCAATCTGTGGCAGTCGCTGCGGAAAAAAGTAGTCATACAACAGAGTAGAACATCTTTATACATGTTACAGCGTTTTACAGGCCTGATAGGCATTGTACTCATTCTCGCAATTGCTTTTTTAATCTCCAACAACCGTAAGGCTATCAACTACAGGCTTGTTGCTTCTGGGCTTGGGCTACAGCTTTTGTTGGCCATTTTCATACTAAAAGTTCCTATCGGGCAGGCCCTCTTTGCAAAGATAGGGAGCGCCATAACAAAGCTCTTAGCCTTTTCAGACAAAGGAGCAGAGTTTGTTTTTGGGGCAATCGTAAGGAAAGACCTCATGGACCAGGCCTTTGGTATCGGCAATGACTTTATCTTCTTCTTTAAAATTATACCTACTATCATCTTTGTGTCCATTCTGGTGAGCATTGCCTACCACATCGGCCTTATGCAGCGAATCGTCTCCCTCGTGGCAAGGGGCGTGTACAAGCTTATGGGCGTTAGCGGCAGCGAAGCCTTATCTAATGTTGCCAGCGTGTTTGTAGGACAGGTGGAAGCTCAGATTATGATCAAGCCCTACCTGAACAGTATGACAAAGTCTGAGTTGCTGGCCTCCATGGCGGGCAGCATGGCTTGCATTGCCGGCGGGGTGATGGCTGTATACATTGCCTTGGGCGTACCTGCTGAGTATCTGATCGCGGCAAGTTTAATGGCGGCCCCTGGCGCACTGGCTATTGCCAAAATCATATACCCTGAAACACAACCCTCTGAAACCCGGGGTGAGGTACGGCTTTCAGTAGAGAAGCAACACACGAACCTGGTAGACTCTATTTCACACGGCGCATCGGATGGGTTAAAAGTAGGTTTAAATGTGATTGCTATGCTAATAGGTTTTATAGCCTTAATAGCTCTTGCTGATTACATGCTAGGCTTTTTGGGCAGAGGCCTTTCCTATTTAGGAAACCCTTTGTTAGCAGACTATGACTTAAGTAGCCTTAGCCTGAAAAGCATGTTGGGCAGCATATTTTCCATTTTTGCATGGGCAATGGGTGTTCCTTTCAAGGATATACATGTTGCTGGTGCGCTTATGGGAGAGAAAATGGTAATAAATGAATTCGTGGCCTACTTAGATTTAGTGAAGGTAAAAGGGCAGTTAGACCCTAAGACACTTGTGATTGTAAGTTTTGCACTTTGCGGGTTTGCTAACTTTAGTTCTATTGCCATACAAGTGGGCGGCATTGGCCAATTAGCACCCGAACGCCGTCAGGATTTAGCCTCGCTTGGCTTCAAGGCCCTGATCTGCGGAACACTGGCGTCTTACTTGTCTGCAACACTGGCCGGTATAATTTTATAGTTCACGCCATCCCAATTTTCCTTTTAGTATGGAATTCATTCATAGTATAATCGACTTCGCCCTGCATATTGATCAACACCTGGTAGGGTTGGTAAAGGGGTATGAGGGTTGGATTTACCTTATCCTGTTCCTGATTATCTTTTGTGAGACAGGACTGGTGATAACACCTTTTCTGCCCGGTGATTCGCTCCTGTTCACCTTAGGTGCGATGGCAGCTGTCCCTGCCTATGGGTTGGACTTAATTCTACTCATGGGCCTTCTCTGTGCTGCAGCGATTCTTGGAGACTCTTTTAACTACTACACAGGCACCAAAATAGGCGACAGGGTTTACCTTAGGGACTTTTGGTTCCTGAGGCGGAAGCACATAGACCAAACGCAAGTCTTCTATGAGAAGTATGGCGGCCGCACGATCATCTACGCCCGCTTCATACCGATTATCCGCACGTTTGCTCCCTTTGTTGCCGGAATCGGTAAAATGAACTACTCCCGTTTTCTTACTTACAACATTACAGGAGCTATTGTATGGATTGCCTTTTTCATGGTTGTAGGATACATGTTCGGAAACATTCCTGCTGTTAAGAATAACTTCACACTGATCATACTTGGTATCACTGCTCTTTCCGTTAGCCCGCCGATTATAGCGGTTATCAAAAACAAAGTCGGCCAGAAGAAGGGAAGCCACTGAAGTGCCTAATCCATTGGCTCACGGCTGTACTCTCAGCCTATAGGTATTTTCCCTTTTGACCGCCAATTACAGCAATCACCAAAATTAACCCATTTAAAGATCAACCTTCATGGTGCTAAATTACCTTTGGGCAGGTTTCTTCCTGATAGCTTTCGGCATAGCTTTGTTTCAACTTATCCTATTCCAGGACTACGACATCTTTCAGAAGCTTGTGGCCAGTACTTTCGACAACGCAAAGTTAGGTTTCGAAATATCCCTTGGTCTTACCGGGGTAATGACGCTTTGGCTAGGGCTCATGAAGGTCGGTGAACGAGGGGGGATCATCGCTATTTTTGCAAAATTGGTCGGACCATTCTTTAACCGATTGTTCCCCAACATACCAAAAAACCACCCGGTCTTTGGTTCGATTCTGATGAACTTTTCTGCCAACATGCTGGGGTTGGATAACGCAGCCACGCCTTTAGGACTAAAAGCCATGAGGGAGATGCAGGAATTAAACCCGAGCCAGGACACAGCTTCCAACCCCCAGATAATGTTCCTAGTTCTTAATACCTCGGGGCTGACCATTATACCAATCAGTATCATGGTATTCCGGGCACAGCTTGGGGCCGCCGATCCCTCTGATGTTTTCATCCCGATTCTACTGGCAACCTTCTTCTCCACCTTGTCGGGATTAATAGCTGTTGCCATATACCAGCGCATTAATTTGCTTGATCCGGTTATACTTGCCTATTTAGGCACTTTAATTTTGTTGATTACAGGCCTGATCTATTACTTCAGCACTATAACCCAAGAGCAGATAAGTATTATTTCTACTGTCGCCAGCAATGTTATCCTCTTCTCCATAATAATCTCTTTCATCACACTAGCCTTGATTAGGAAAGTGAATGTGTACGAAGCTTTCATTGAGGGCGCAAAAGAGGGATTTTCAGTTGCCATCTCCATCATCCCTTACCTGGTGGCTATTCTGGTTGCGATCGGAGTGTTCAGAGTCTCAGGAGCACTGGACATGCTGGTGAATGGTTTAGGGTACCTTATTGCTGCTGCAGGCTTGAACACGGATTTCGTGCCGGCTCTACCAGTGGCTTTTATGAAGCCGCTAAGCGGTAGCGGCGCGCGTGGACTGATGGTGGAAGCGATGACCACCTACGGGGCCGACTCTTTTGTAGGACGACTTGCATCGGTCATACAAGGCTCAACGGAGACTACCTTCTATGTTTTGGCTGTCTACTTTGGTTCTGTTGGCGTTCGGAGAACCAGGTATGCTCTGACCTGTGGTTTATTGGCAGACCTTGCAGGTATTGTGGCCGCTATCTTCATCGCGTATCTTTTCTTCCATTAACTGTGGGCAGAAAATGTTGCAGGTTAGTCATCAATAGGAGCTGATTCTTCTATCATATAATATTCTATTGCCCGTGTCATAAATAGGCTTTACAAAAAAACTCCTTGAATGCCAACACGGAAAATTGTGAATCAGCTTTGGCGATTGTAAAAAATATTTAACCCTTAAGTGTTGTTTAAGACTCTATCACATTATTCCTTTGCTAAATGTTAACAACAGGTATATCTTTTTTTATAAAGAAGCTGACTGTACTGATCGCGGTTTTACTGTGTAGTGTACTGATGATTTCCATACCTGTTCTTTTGAATGCAGCCCCTGCTAAAGACACACCGACCATCAGTGCCGAAGTTGAGCTAAATGACTCCTCCCTTGGTTTCACAGCTGGCAAGATAACTTCAGGAAATCCTGAAGCAGTCTTACAACTGGATAAGACAGTGGTTCGTCTACTGTCTCATAGCCTTTTAAAGCAGATTCACCCAGAGCACTTCAGCACTTCAGCTGTGCCCGTTTCTTATCGTATCTTCATAAAGGTTTGTAGCCTTAACTCCATCCTCACCAAAGGTCCCTAGCATCCTATCTGTTTTTAAAGCAGTTCTTATTTAAAAAAGGAATTTAGGACCTGCTCTATTTCTAATTCTCACTTCTTAGGGATAAAGATGTAGAGCTTTCTATTCTCCATGTTTATTTAACACCTCCCATTGCAGCTTTAGTAAAGGAGCGTAATGGTTAGGCTTTATAAAAGGGATATTCTTACCGCTGGATTATAAAATTGTGAAACGGATAAAAAACATAGTTGTAATTACTCTCCTACTAATTGGTGGGCTATGGCTGTGCGTTTCTGTTTCATTTGAAAAAAAGCTCAACCAGTATCACACTTTAGCGAAGACTTCTGAAGGATCAAAAGAACACTTAAGCCAGGAAAAGCATAGCAAATCGACTGCTTGGTTTGAGCAGATTGCACCATGCGGAGCCTCTGTTAATTTGGCAGAAAAGCTGCCGGCTTTTTTGATGTTGCCGTTTCACTTCCTGCCAGTGCACAATTGGCAGCACATTTCGCTAAAAGCCTCTAAAGTAACCCTTTACTTTACTTCATTGTCGGAACAGTTCCGGATATTGCCAAACGCCCCTTAGCCTTTCTGAATCCCCTGAATCACCTTTTGAAGGTGACCTCCTATTGTTGGAAGAATCAGGTAAAGAGTTTAATGCCTTGCCAGCGCACAGTTGGCCAATGAAAATATTTAATCTTTTATCTCAAAAAAGATGGCTAAGAACATATTCGCGACAAAATCTGTCGAAAAATTAATAAAAGAATCAGAGGGCGGGGAACACGGTTTAAAAAGAACCCTCACAGCCTCTAACCTCACCATGTTAGGTGTCGGCGCTATAATAGGCGCAGGTATATTTGTTTTAACAGGAACAGCCGCTGCCAATGCTGCCGGACCTGCCATTGTTATCTCCTTTTTGATTGCAGGTTTGGGCTGCTTATTTGCGGGTCTGTGCTATGCAGAATTTGCATCCATGATTCCTGTTGCCGGCAGCGCTTACACTTACGGTTACGCCACGCTAGGTGAATTTATTGCCTGGATCATTGGTTGGGACCTGGTGTTGGAATACTTGTTTGGGGCAGCCACTGTGGCTGTAGGGTGGAGCGGAAACTTCGTAAGCTTGCTCAAATCTCTGGGTATAACAATACCTGCTGCCATAGCCTCCGCACCGCTTGCTTACAATGGGGCCTCTTTTGAGGCAACAGGTACAATCATTAACCTGCCAGCCATAATTCTCATATTGGTGATGACAGCTTTACTGGTAGTGGGAATACAAGAATCTGCCAAGTTCAATAACATCATTGTTGTGGTTAAAGTGGTCATTGTTCTTTTGGTGATCGGGTTTGGCTTTCAGTATGTAGACTCTGCCAACTGGGAACCATTTATTCCAGGCAAAGAGATTCTGACGGATGGAAGTTCCCGCTACGGATGGCAAGGTGTTGTTGCCGGCGCCGCCATTGTGTTCTTTTCCTACATCGGATTTGATGCAGTGAGCACAGCGGCCCAGGAAGCCAAAAACCCGCAGCGTGACATGCCAATCGGTATGCTTGCATCTTTAGGAGTTTGCACGATACTGTACGTGCTGATGTCGCTGGTGCTGACCGGTATTGTTCCTTATGAATCCCTGAATGTACCTGACCCAGTGTTGCTGGCCTTACAGGCAGCCGGACCTGGTTTAAAGTGGCTTTATTTTCTGACTGGAGTGGGTGCAGTGGCTGGTCTGGCCTCGGTAGTGCTTGTAATGCTGATGGCTCAGCCACGTATTTTTTACTCTATGAGCCGAGATGGTCTGCTTCCGGCATTCTTCGGAAAGGTACATCCCAAATATAACACACCCTATGTACCCACCATTATTACAGGTGTGGTAGCTGCTATCATAGCCGGTATTTTCCCTATAGGCTTACTTGGTGAACTGGTTAGCATTGGTACCCTGCTGGCTTTTGTTATTGTGTGTGCCGGTATCATAGTTCTGCGCCGCACCAGCCCTGATTTGAAGCGTCCCTTCAAAACGCCATTTGTGCCGCTTATACCTATTCTTGGGATTTTAATTTGTGGCTATATGATGGTTAATCTTGGTGGAGACACTTGGCTACGGCTCATAGTGTGGATGGCGATTGGAGTTGCCATTTATTTCCTCTATGGGCGTCGGCATAGTAAATTAGGGAAAGCATCTGAGACACCTTTACCTGTAAAAGAACTGGTAAGTTAACCCGATTTGTAATGAAATATAAAATCCGTCGTTTATGGCGGCGGATTTTATATTTTATGTATTAATTCTCATAAATGCCCATGAATACATTGCACCTCCTCATATTCCTAACTTTCCTTACCCTGCTTACTTTCTACTACAGGTATGCAGACAAGAAAAAGAAGCAATAACACCCAGACTAACTTTATACATCGCTTTGTTTTAATCTTTTAAACTCAAGGAGTATAAGATGCTAACTGCCATTAAGCAGCCCTAACTTGAGAAATACCTACACCTCTCCTACCGCTAGATGATCTTTCAAAACCATTGAATCCCTGTGGAAATGGTTCGATAATTCCATCCTCGGTCTACCTCAGCAAAAAGCCGCTTCACCTCAAATGGGGCGGCTTTTTTGGTTCGATAAGTTCCACCTTGGATTCTCTTTTAGTAGTTATACAGTATACCGAAGTCGAGGCATCTGGATCAAAGCAGAAGAAAGCACGATTCCAGCCTAGTTGTTGTATAAGATGCAAAATTACTAGTCTTGATTTTTATGGGGACCACTACACTATATTAAAGCAAGGAACCAGGTAATACTCTGAAAGAGAAAGAGACAGCATTAGTCTTCGGTTTTGGGAATCCTCCCAGTTTCATCATTTCCTGCTGAATCGCGTTTACCTTTTTTTGCCGCTTCTTTAAGGGACTTCTGATGTTCTTTCCTTTCCTTAAATTCTTTTTGGCGCTGCTTCTTTTGTTGGTCTCCTGATCTGGTACTCATTGTCTAATCTTGTTTCTTGTAACTAACCTTTGAACTTTGTTAAACCCTTTCTTCCACAAATATCCTATTTATACCCTTAAACGAGATTAAAGTACTTTCTGCGTTAGGGGTAACAGGATGAATGGCATTTTCTGGATCAGAATGGGTTTACCAACGGCTTTTGTTAGGTAAGAAACACATTACTTAGTAAAATATCAAAAGCATTGCCTGTATAGAGCAGTACTTTCAACTGGATTTTAGTTGTCTTTGCCATTGTTTCTATATCTCCTCTTCCACGTACAGCAGAGGCTGTATTTGTGTGCTTTGGAATAAATGCCGTATAGCTTATCTGTAATACCCTTCAACAGTTCGCGTGGCCCTCTTGCTGTGCTTATCAACGCCACAGTAAGAAAAGCATGTAAGGGGTGAATCACAACAGACTTAAGCAGAAATCAAATAGTTCAATTTTAAAACATCGGTATGGAAGGCAGAAGAGACAGAACCAAAGATATAGAAAGAGGAATGAAGATTATCGCAAACTTACCTGACATCATGCCCGACCAGGCCGATGAGCGGATAAAGCCTGTTTATGAATCTATTCAGCAGACGTTGCGTGTTCCGATTGTTAACCTGATCTTCCGGACACTGGCCAATTATCCAGACTACTTTCTGCACCTTTGGGAGCAACTAAGCCTTAAGCTGCGTACCAAAGCTTTTGAGCAGGCTGCAGATAACCTACGTAACGAGGCTTTATTAAAACCTGTGCCTGATGTGTCGGAAGTGGATTGGGAAAACATCCATGATATAAACAAGCTGCGGTCCTTCAACGATACAATTCACTATGTTCTTCCCAAGCTACTCATCCTTACTACTGCCTTCGAAGAATCTACTTTTGGTTTAGATGCAGAGAATGGCAGCAGCAACCAAATAAAAAATGCCTCTGAAGAAATTCCTTTGGGTGCGGCAAAAGGTACCACTAAGGTAAAGATGATAGATCCCGACAAAGCGTCTGACCGGGTGCAGGATCTTTTCGAATCAATTAAGGAATCACATGGTCATCCGCTTGTATCTTCTTACTTCCGTGGCCTCGGAAACTGGCCGGATTTTCTGGAAGAAACCTGGAATCGCCTCCAGCCAATTGTTGGCACCTCTGTTTATGAAGAGCGGAAACATAAGCTTATTGCGCGAGCAGAGCTAGCCTCACAGCAATTGAGTTTTCCCAAACTAAAAACAACTATGCTCAATGAGGAACAATCTTCAGAGGTGCATGCCATAATTGCAGCATTCCGCCTCAAGTTCATACCCGAAATGCTGCTCGATGTGGCACTGATCAAAGCAATGCTGGATGGCTCTGAAGCAGCTTCCTCCTCACCTTTCAGCGCAACCGGTGCCGTAAGCGAACAGTAGTTACATTCCACTGGACTTACATCAAATACCCAATACTTTCAAACATGATTGAATGAGCGGAACCGTTGCTACTTTCCCATTTTTCTAAGTGAGGTATAAAGTGAAGTATTTTAAAGGAAAATAATCTACAAGCTTTTATAAACACTTTTAACAAGCCGCTGTTCCTATTATCCTGATTCACTGAAATAATTGCAAATAAATAATTTAGCACATTCGGCAACTATCCGGAATAATTTCATAGCTTGTATAGCTATTGGAAACCAACTTGAATCCCCGTTATGGAAAAGATAGGTCGCATTTTAATTGTGGACGACGACGAGACTAGTATTTTTCTGACAAGGCGCTTACTCAATACCCTGGGTATCGGCTCAAATGTTCGTACTGCACATGATGGCGTGGGAGGATTGGCTATTCTTAAGGATGCTCTAGAAAAGGGAGAACTGCCTCAACTCATCCTGGTTGATATTAACATGCATGGTATGGGTGGGTTTGCTTTCCTGGAAGAACTAGGAAAACTCAGGTACGTGAACCTCATCGATACAAAGATCGTCCTGCTCAGTGGTTCTCAGAGTCCGCTGGACATTGAGTTGGCTGAAAGGCATCTGTCTGCAACTTTAGTTCAAAAGCCACTCACAAGAGACAAGTTGCTTTCTGTGCTTGATTAATCAATTCGTAGGCACCTTGTACTGTCCTATCCGATAACAGCATTATTTCTGTGTGATTGCTAAAGTAATATGAAAGGCATTGGTCAGGTATATTTTTTCATTGTTATTCCCTCACTTTTTAAATCATAGGTTCTTACCTGTGCCTGTAGTATCTGTAGCTACTGCATATGATGAACTGTTACAAATGATCTAAAAATTTAATTAAAAAAAAGAACCTGATAAATGAGAATAAGATGGTTTTGTAAAATATTTACAGTATATTGTAGAAAATAATGAACAAATATACCGCTGCGAATGTAGTAGGTGTATAATAACAAAAAACAATATGAATAGAGGAACAGTAAAATTCTTTAATGACGAAAAAGGATTCGGTTTTATTAAAGATGAAAATTCAAACCAGGAATACTTCGTACACGCTTCTGGCCTTATAGATGAGATCAGGGAAAACGACGAAGTTAGCTTTGAACTGCAGGAAGGAAAAAAAGGACTGAACGCGGTTAACGTAAAGCGCGCTTAGTTTTAAGTATAAACCCATAGAAGAAGCCTTACCCTCCGGTAAGGCTTTTTTTTTACCCATATACCTCCTGGTAACCAGAAGGCTGGGAGCTGCCTGGTCGGCTACCTAAGCAATATCATCAGCATGTTTAAATTAGCTTCTAAAGAATTCATTAGTTATAGTTTCGTATTTAAAAAAGTCTTACCCCTGTACCTTAGGCAGGACAACAGGAAAGAGTAAAAGAGGCGAAGTTAATAGACAAAGAATCCACAGATAAAGCCAATAGGGAAGCATTGACTACCTTTGAGGAGCAAGTAAAGCCAAGAGAAATCAACTTTTGGTGCCGTTAAGTACTTGCACAATATTTTATGAAGTTAGACCTATATCAAATTGACGCTTTTACGGATCACATCTTTGGTGGTAATCCTGCCTGCGTTGTTCCGCTCAGTTCCTGGCCTGCTGATGACCTGCTCATGAAAATTGCCAGGGAGAATGCCGTCGCAGAGACTGCTTTCTTTATAGACAACGGAGAAAGAATTCATCTACGCTGGTTTACGCCTGAAATTGAAATGGATTTGTGCGGACATGCTACCCTGGCAACTGCACATGTGCTAAAGGCAATCCTACGCTACCCAAAAGACAGCCTTGTATTTGACACCTTAAGTGGAGAGTTAACTGTCTTTGCAAACAAGGACACATACACCCTGGACCTTCCCTCCAGAAACCCTACACCTTCAGAACTGCCGGTAATCATAAGAGAATCCCTCAACATACAGCCTAAGCAAGTCTTAAAATCAAGGGACTATGTATTGGTTTATGAGACGGAACAGGAGATTAGGAACATTACTATCGACCGCCAATCCTTTGATAAAATAAATCTTGACCCGGGCGGTGTGGTAGTTACTGCACCTGGTCTTGATTGCGACTTTGTTTCCAGGTATTTTACTCCACAGTCTTCCATTCTGGAAGATCCTGTTACGGGATCAGCCCATTGTTCTCTGGTACCTTACTGGAGCGGGCGGCTAAATAAAAAAGAGTTGAAGGCAAGGCAGCTTTCCGCAAGGCAGGGCTCCTTATATTGCCTCGACATGGGAGGCAGGATACACCTAAGCGGAAAAGCGAAAACTTACTCTGTCGGCACCCTATGGACCGAATAAAACGGAAGTATTTTCACGAGTGAAGCGCCATCTCAGAACAGCTTGACAAGAGCTATACCGATGAAGGTGGCAAGGAGCCCCACTACTATGCTAGCAAAAATGTATGCTGCTGCAGGAAAGTGCTGCCCATCACGAAGCAAAATAACTGTTTCGTATGAAAAGGAAGAAAACGTGGTGAATCCGCCAAGTACCCCGGTTGCAAGAAATAACCGCCACTCCTGTGGCAGGTTATTCCGTTCTGCCACTGCAAAGACAACACCAATAAGAAGGCAACCGATTATATTGACGCTAAAGGTGCCGTAAGGAAAAGCGGCAGGGTACCTTGCCTGAACAAACTGGGAAAGCAGGTAGCGCAGCGCACCGCCGATAAAGCTACCTGACCCAATTGCTAATATTATTTTCACTCTCGATTTTTCTCGTTTTTGGTTTTGAAATTACCCTTTCTGCATAAATATGCTACTTTGTTATAGGGCAGATAAGCTTGAAAGCTCAAAACTCAAAGCTTCTACTTAGACTACTGCAGAAACTTTGGAGCTTTGCGGTGTTTGGTCCCCGTTTCATAGCCATAGGCTATTTCCAGTAAAACTGGTTCGCTCCAAGCTCTTCCGAAGAAAGAGATACCAACCGGAAGTTCTCCCACAAAACCCATGGGTACGGTAATGGCCGGATACCCCGCCTGCGCTGCTGGGGAAGAGCTGCCCAACTGAAAGCTATCCCCATTAACCAGGTCTGTTTTCCAGGCAGGACCTCCTGTAGGGGCCACGATGGCATCCAGTTTATGTTTGTCCATTACTTTGTCTAAACCTTCTTCCCGAGTGCCTTTCATCAGCTTAGCCAATGCCTCTTTATATTCTTTCGAGTTGAGGTCTCCTTTCTTCTGAGCCATCTCCAGGTAGCGCTGGTTGAAGTGCTGCAACTCTAATGTGTCAGCCTTATTAAATGCTATCAAGTCTTCGATGCTCTTAATGCGCGCATCAGGCCCGAGAGATTTAAAATATTCATTTAAGCCATGTTTATATTCATACAACATGATCTCAAATGATTGGTTACCTACTCCAGGACTGGATATCTCATTTATCTCCACGATTTCGGCTCCCTGGCTCTTAAGAAAATCAACTGCCTTGTACATCAGTGAATCCACTTTGTAGTTTACACCAAGCGGTGCCTTATAAAAACCAATTCGCTTTCCCTTCAAGCCATCTGCCTTCAAGAACTGGGTGTAATCTTTATAAAATTTCCCCTGGCTATCCAGTGTTTTCTCATCTGCAGGATCTACCCCCACCATGGCGCCCAAGCCGATGGCAGCATCGCGTACCGTCCGGGCCATTGGCCCAGGCGTATCCTGTGTAGAAGAGATGGGAATCACTCCGGACCGGCTTATCAGGCCTACCGTTGGTTTGATGCCTACAATACCGCTGGCATGCGATGGGCAGACAATGGACCCGTTTGTTTCCGTGCCGATAGCGAGCACTGTAAGGTTAGCAGCCACAGCTACAGCTGATCCTGAGCTGGATCCGCAGGGGTTCCTGCTCAGTACATATGGGTTCTTTGTTTGCCCGCCCAGGCCGCTCCAGCCACTGGTGGATAGCTCTCCCCGGAAGTTTGCCCACTCACTCAGGTTGGCCTTTCCGATGATCACTGCTCCGGCTTCTCTTAACTGCTTTGCAAGATAGCTGTCCTGCAAGGGGTATGAATCCGCTAAAGCCCTGGACCCGGCAGTAGTTGGCATCTTATCATGTGTGTCAATATTATCTTTTAATACAACGGGTATGCCATGCAGGGGGCCTCTTACTTTTCCTTCCTTCCTCTCCTTATCCAGCTCTTCGGCAATTTGTACAGCATCCGGGTTCACTGCAATAATTGAACTCAGCGCCGGACCATTTTTATCTATCTGCTCTATCCTATTCAGGTAAGCCTGAACCACCTCCTTTGAGGTTAGGGTGCCGTCCTTATACTTCTGCTGGAGCTGTGTTATTTCCAACTCCACAATTCTGGAATTGTCAGTGCTTACAACCTTATTTTCGCTTGGACGGGTCTGGCAAGAAGTTTGAACAAATAAAAGGGAACTAGCTGTCATAAGACACACAACACCTCTTGAAAGGTTCTTCCAGTTTGAAGAATTCATAGGACGATTTATGTTTGAGAATGTGAATTGCTAAATTACGTAGACTCTGTTAACAGAAAGAACTTCCCTCCCTTCAAAGCCACTTTATACATTAACCTAGCAGTAATTTAGGTAATTTATTCTACAGATAAAATTAGAGGGTTTTTCTCCGCTTATTAATTGGCTGCCACTACGCCCACGCAAGCCACTTGAAACTCATTCTGTCCTTACTAAGTGCCTTTGTTAATTTCCTTACGTGTACGGAGAAAAGATCCTGAGCGACAACTTGATCTTACCAGGCGCATACCATGGAGATGATACCTCTTAGTTATGGATGAAAGGAAATTTGAACTGTTGCCTAACTTTAAGTACCTGTTACAAAGAAACTGAATTTCTCCGTGGATTACATCCTGGGAAACACCGCGCGAAGCTATAGCAACACCGGATTCGGACGTAAGCTCAGCTACCGCTGGATCACTGCTTTTGGCGCGGCCATACCGGGACCCGAAAGCGGGAACAAGTATGCCGGATTTCTACAGATCAGGTATTTAGGCAAATAAACACCACACCTCGCCAACAGCAGTTTAGCACCATGAAGCAATAGCAGTAGCCTCACCGCTTCACAGTATACGCATACACTCCATTCTCTCCCTTGTCTGCCCATTTGAACATACCGGGAACGCCTCCCCCGAAATACAGGTTATTACCATCTACCCAAAGCCATGAAATGATCGGAGCAGGGACTTTTGTGGTCATCAGTTGCTTTCCGTCTTTTGCATTATAGGCCTGGAGCGTGCCGTCCAGTGACCCGAGGAAATAAACATCATTTGCCAGGTAGCCCGGCACGATGGCGGCTGGCTGCGCATGGTTCACCACCCACTGATGCTCCCCTGTGGCTGCATTAAGTTTCTTGACTGAAATCTTTACTTTATCGGGAGGCATGGTGTGTACATAGCTGTTGTTGCTCCAGGTAAGAACGGAGCCATCTCCAATAGAGGCTTCCCCGTGCATACCCCCATCAATTCCACCGTACCCGATGTTGGTGCTCCAGATTTTCTCTCCTGTTTGGGCATCAAAGGAATAGAAGATACCGCTCTTCTGACCTGCTCCTACCAGTTTGCGGGGCTGCCCGTTCACATCGGCAACGAAAAGCTGTGGACCTCCGGCAAAGTCATAGTCAGGGCCTTTCTGGTCTGCCTTTGTCCACACATCGTGCTGGGTTACCTGGTTATGCCACTTCACCTGCCCAGTTTTGGCATCCACGGCTATGATCGCATCTGACATATTGGTTGCCTCCCCTGTGTAGTTATTGCCGGTCGTGAAATAGAGCATGTTTAGGTCCGGGTCCAGTGCAAAAGAGCTCCATACAGCACAGCCGTTGTGCGGCGGCTCCACTAACACCCGCTCCCATGCAAGCGTTCCGTCACTGGCTCTTAATGCTACAACTTTACCCTGAAAGTCTGGCTTAAAGTCCTTCTTCATACCTGTCATAGGCTCCTCCACTGATGACACGCCAATGTATACAAGCCCATCATGATACAGGAGCGTGCTTAAATTACCTGCTTCCGTATCATCTGTAAACCTTGTCTTCCAGAGCACATCCCCTGTAGCCGGATTCAACGCAAACGCAGTTCCCTCCACACTCGCCTCAAAAAGCTTACCTTCACCCAGAGTTCCTGTGCCAGCGAAGCCATGCCATGGCCACATGGTCTGTGGCTTTTCAATTTCTTTTTTCCAAATGAGCTTGCCTGTACTCGCATCCACTTTATAAACGGTGCCCCCCCAATCTCCGAAATAGATACCAGTTTCATCAACAAGCGGTGTGTGGCTGACAGGTGTGGGCGTAGCGTACTTCCAGTTAAGCGCCATGCTGCCTACGTTGCTGCTGTTGATGGTTGTTTTCATACTGGCGTGCTGGTTCCAGAGCGTTTCCTCAACTTCGGGATTCCTGTTGATCGCAGTTGCAGCAGGAGCCGCTGCCACAGTCACTGCTTCCACTGCCACAGCTTCAACGTCAGCTGCTGCATCAGTGGCTGTTTGTGTGGTGGAGGCTGTATTGCAGGAAGAAAGAAGACTTGCCGTGAATAACGCTGGAAGAGTAAAACTTTTGATGAGGACTCTAAAAGTAAAAATTTTCATAGCTTATAGAAAAAGTTGGTAAAATAGTAAGCTATACAGTGCCGCCGGAACCTGAGTTCATGACTTGCCTGCATATACCTCTTATAATACCTCATTGAACAGCTCATGGTTACAAGTAACTGAATTTCAACATTTAAAATTAGACACTAATGTAATTTACTCCTTTCCCTCCTTCTACTTTTTTCCTTTTTTCTCATCAAGACACAGGGGTTGTTAAGTAAAACAGAGCTGGTGGGAACGACAGCTTTACTGTAGTTATACAATTTCTTATGTACAAAACCCATTCTTTGCCTTTTCTGTTGATTACATATTTACACAGCACCAACTGCCCCTAAAAAAAGCGGCTAAAAATCAGAATTAAGTTTTCTATATAAGGCTGATGTGTCACCTTCCCTGTAACTGCTGCACAATTCTTGTTGCGTTCCGAACACAGGATCTTTGGGCATTTTACTGCTGCCCCGAACATCTCACCCGGACCAACACAACCGTTTATAAGCCTGGACTAAAACAATTGGTATAACAAGCTATTTGGAATGCAGCCTCGCTCTTAACCTTTAAAAGGTTAAACCTGGAAGGGTACCTAATTTACTACTATAAGACAGGGCGGCTCTGAGTTATAGTAGCACCTTAGATCAGCCCTCTCTTGTGTGCTTCATTAACCAGGCTGGCGGTATTTTTAGCACCTAACTTTTGAGTAATGTTCAGGCGGTGGGTCTGTACGGTACGCAAGCTGATGAAGAGAGCGTCGGCAATTTCCTGATTGGTATGCTCTTTGGCAACCATGGCCAGAATTTCTTCTTCACGCTTAGTGAGCAACACCTGTTGCAGGTTGCGCTTTTTCCCCGTTAGCATCTCCTCCATCATATTTTTCTGGATCTGGGGGTCAATGAACTGCTGCCCACTCAAAACGGTGTCTATGGCTTTAAAAAGGGTTGGTTGATCGGTGTTTTTAAGTAAATAGCCTTGTGCACCATTACGCATCATCTGTTTAACATAATGCGACTCTTCGAAATTAGTGAGTGCTATAACTTTAGTACCGGAATACTGCCGTGTAACAGTTTTGCATAACTCAATTCCACTCTGATCAGGCATCTGTATATCAAGTAAAAGTACATCAGGAGTTTGTACCTGCAGGGCAGCTAAAAGTTGTTCCCCATTAGTTGCCGCAAAGAGCAAATTAAACTGCTCTTTGCTTTCCAGCATGGCTTTGAGGCCTCCGATGACTAAGAGGTGATCGTCGGCGATGGCTACTTGTATCATGACTATATCTTAAACAGCTATGGTTTCAGCAGTGTCCTTTTCAAGAAAAGGAGTAATGTCAAATTCGGCATATACTGTGGTACCGTTACCAGGCGATGTTTCAACGGTTAACTCGCCGTGCATTTCTTTTGCACGTGCCTGCAGATTAGCAAGACCGATGCCTTTACCTTCAGCCATTTCAAAGCCTTTACCATTATCTTCCACCGTCAGCTGTAGTACATTATCATGAAGACTGAGTTGTACCAGCGCCTGTGTAGCATCTGCATGCTTGATGATGTTATTAATTAACTCCTGCACCATGCGGTAGAGCACCAGCTTGAAACTGTTTTTAAGTCTGATGCTTTCACCCAGGTAGTAAAAGTCTACCTGAAGGTAGGCATTGCTAACGCTTCTGCAGAAATTTGACAGTGCCTCATCCAGTTCATAAAGCAGGAACATCTCCGGAGAGAGGTTATGTGCAATACTTCTTACTTCCCGGGCAGCAGCATCTAGCATAGACGATGTGTGCTGGAACTTATCTGTCTGCCCTGCCCAATCAACCTCACTTTGAAGCACGCTCAAATGCATTTTGGCAGCTGATAAAATACCTCCTACCCCATCGTGCAACTCCCTGGCCAGTCGGCTTCTTTCTTTTTCTTCTCCCTCTATCATAGCCATAAGCGCCTTTAGCTCACTTTCCTGCTTCAGAACCTGAAGTATTTGTGCATTCGTTTTTTGCTTCTCGCGGTAGCGCATATAAAAAGCTATAACGACGGAGAGAAGTATTAAAACCACAGCCAGAGACAAGTATATTAACCTGTTCCTCTTCTCAATCTCCAGATTATTTTGAGCCAGCACCAGCTTTTGCTGCGCGATTTCCATTTCCTTTTGCGCCGTCTGATACTCGATCTCCATACGCTGTATACTTTGTTGGGTCTCAGCACTTACCAGCGAATCATTTAAGGCCCCGTATTTCTTATGATAGTCAAGTGCCAGTTGAGGATTATTCTTCTTTTCATAAAGTTCATACCCCAACTGATACACAGGCTTTAGAAACAGAGGTGCGTTAACCTGCTGAGCAAGGGCTATGCTTCTTTTGAAATAATTTTCTGCCTGACTCAGCTTTCCTAGTTTCAGGCAGGCAGTAGAGATACCCATAGAGATAGCAAACTCATGCCCTGGGGAGGGGTAGTTTTCCAATACCTGCAGGCCCTGATGGTAATAGGTGAGCGCGTCGCTATATCTTTTCCTTTCTATTTCCAGGTCGCCCAAATTAAAGTAGGCAAGAATTTGCAAGGCGGGATCTGCCAATTTTTTAGCCAGCTGTAGCTGCTCCAACGAATACTTTGATGCCGCATCGTAGTTGCTGAGCCCTAGTTGGCTTTGAACCATTGTTGTAAGGCATTTAGCCATACCAAGGCTATCTTGTGTTTGCCTTGCCAGTTGATAGGCTTCATGAGCGTAGCTGAAAGATTTCTCATAGTCACCGATTTCCCCTATTACAGTAGCAAGATTTGTCCCGTACATTCTTTGGTTAGGTACATCTCCAATTCGCTGTGCAATCTTAAGGGCAGACAAATAGGCTGTAGATGCTGCAGTTACATCTCCCTGGCTGTGGTACATATTTCCAAGGAAGTTGTAGGACCTGGCCAGATCTTTCTGATCTACTTTTTTACTAACCTCAACAGCCTGTAGGGCCAGTGCAACACCTTCTGCATAACGCCCTTGCCTGTCAAGTACCTGTATCCTGGACCTTAAGCAAGTAGCTACTCCCCTCTTGTAACCTATCCTTTTTGAATGTTTGCCGGCTTCTAAAAAATAAGTTTCCGCAGCTTCAAGGCTGTCCTTATAAAGCTCATCCTGCCCAAGTTGCAAAAGCTTTTGCACGCGCAGGGTATCATTTGCAGACATTTGAGCAAAGCTGATCCTGCATGCCATCAGCAGAAAAAGCAGCAGCATAATGCTTCTGGAATTACTTAGGAGCACCTGAAGAAATAGTGAAGACAGAGCGCGCATAGGCTGTTAAATAAATAGGTAATAAACTCTACTAAATGTATACAAAAAACAGGATTTTACATCCTGAAAGAGACGACTTTATCTCTATGTTAAGCACTAACCGTCAACTCTGTTCCCTATACCCTTTAATCATTCAGTTCTGTCTGAAGTAAGATGGCCTAAGTACTACTACGTATTTCTCAAGATCATCTTTTCTGCGCACAATCCGGAGGATGCCCCAGCTTAACTTTGTATCAGTTAGTTAAGCAAAATAATCAACAACAAATCATTATAATCACATACCATTATGAAAAAATTCTTTTTACTCCAATTAGTAATAATTGCTATCTCAGCAGGAACTACTCAGGCTCAGAGCAGCCTGATCAAGGTCAACGTTCTTAGCCCTGTCGTTAGAACGGGCTCTGTGTTCTATGAACATGCAATCGCTGATGACAAGAGTCTGCAGTTGGGTGTTTTCTATACAAACTTCAAAGCAGATGACACTAGGTTCAGTGGCTATGGCATAACACCGGAATTTCGCAAGTACCTAAGTAAGTCTAAACAAGCACCAGCAGGATTCTACTTAGCACCATTTCTTCGCTATCAGTCTTTTAAGATAAAAGCAGATATGTCTGAAGGTGGAACAAGTATGGAGGCAAAGGGCTCATTGAACACTTTTGGTGGCGGTTTAACCATAGGAAACCAATGGATATTCGGGGAGCACTTTGTTGTAGATGCTTTTTTTGGCCCCAGCTACAATGCCGGAAAGGTGAAGGTAGAGAGCGGAGACGAGGACAGCATTGATGCAGGTTCTTTTAGTGGCTTTGGGATCCGTACGGGACTAGCGTTTGGTCTAAAGTTTTAATTCTTTAACCTTAAAAAATAAAACTATGAAAAAGTTATTATATCCATTTTTCGCTCTAGGCCTGTTGGCAATGGTTTCCTGCCAAAAAGAAGAAATCGAGCCGTTGCCACAGCCTGAACGTACAGCCACTATAGATGGTGCAAGCTATACGCTCAACAAAGGAGCAATCATAGATAACGGTGTCTACGGTGGAAGGTATGAGAAAACCTTCATCCTCTCTGATGCAGAAATAGATATTAAAAACCCTACGAAAGGCTCCTCCATCTACATCTTTGCCAGCCTAACCGCTCCAGGTACAGTGTTTTCTACCGGAACATTTATTCCTACTATCTTACGTATAGATGGTAAATACGAGGATGTAACCGGCAAGCATCTTGCTAATCAGTTATATGTTAAAGTTGATTCTAACGGAGATTCAAAAATTGATGAAAATGACATCTTATTACCTGCAAAAACGGGTACGATGAAAGTCTCGGGTACCTCTCCGAACTATACAGTTGATATAGATGTGA
>NZ_JBHULU010000017.1:0-40973 GCF_042684605.1 Pontibacter locisalis | reverse complement strand
AACCTTCAAAGTAAAATACAATGGTCCGTTTAATCTATATTAAGGTAATAATGTAACCTGCAAAAGCAAAGAGCCGCTTCATTTAAATGAAGCGGCTCTTTGCTTTTGCAGGTTATTGATTTTTACCGTTTGAGAAACACTCTAAAGGTGCTCCCAACATCAATCTGACTTTCAACTTCTATATGACCGCCCGCGTTTTCGACCATCTTCTTAACCATGTAAAGGCCAATACCGCTACCCTCAACATGATCGTGAAAACGCTTGAACATGGTAAAGAGCTGCCCCATATGATTCTCCTTCATCCCTAGGCCGTTATCTTTTACTGTGATAACATGGTGCGTTGCTGCAGTTTGGCAGTGAACTTCTACAAGTGCCTCCCTTTCTGGAGAGCGGTACTTAATGGCGTTGGATAGCAGGTTGTAAATAATGCTACGCAGGTTTTTTTCAGAAAAGTGGATGGTGCTACACTCAGATACATCGATTGTCAGCTGTACTCCCGACGATTGGATCATTGGCTCCAGGTCCTGTATAACTTCCTGCACCACCTCCGGCAGACTTACCAGAACAGGACTTACCTTATTCTCCTGCTGAAGCTTAACGACATCGTTAAGGTTATTAATCGTTTTCTTAAACCGGTTAACAGACCCTTGCATTAGGGACATAACATGCTTCGCATCGTTTTCCTGCAATATGCCTTGGCTTAAGTCATCAGACAGGAAAGCCAGTAGTCCCTCAATATTGGCGATAGGAGCTTTCAAATCATGAGAGGCTGCGTAGACAAAGTTATCAAGGTCATTATTAATGTACGTTAACTCCTTGTTTTTCAACTCTAGTGCCGCCTCTGCCTTTTTCTGGTTGTCTATATTGGTGTTGGTTCCGATCCAGCGCACCACTTTGCCATGTGTATCTTTCACGGCATGGGCTCTTGTAAGGAACCAACGATACGCACCATCGGCGCCTCTCAATGGAAATGTTAACTCCCAGGTCTCACCCTTTTCCCAAGTCTCCTTTAAGTGTGCTACCACGCTGTCCACGTGATCCGGATGGTGAACTTTTGCCCAACCCCATCCGAGCATTTCCTCCAGGGTGGTTCCTGTGTATTCATACCAGCGTTGGTTGTACCAGTAGATCCATCCATCAGGCTCTGCCATCCATGCCAGGTTTTGTACATTATTGGCAAAGGTCCGGAACTGCTCTTCGCTTTCCCGTAGGGCAATCTCCGATTTCTTTCGCTCCGTCACATCACGGGTAACTCCCAAATGCATTACTCCTTCTGCAGTAGATAAAGGAACAGCATGTGTCTCCATGCGTCGGCGTGCCCCATTTAATCCAATGATATTGAACTCCCAGCTGAGGCTCTCCCCATTGCATACACGCTTATGGTTTCTTTGCCATTCCTTCTTATACTCTGGATCAATAATATCGAACACACAGGCAGTACCCAACAACTCTTTGTTACCCTCTATCATTTCTAGTCCGGAATGGTTTATAAACTGAAGCGTTCCATCTTCCGATACTATTTTTATACACTCCGGCGTGGCCTCAATGATAGCCTGCAGCCTGGCCTCGCTCTGTCGTAGTGCTTCTTCATATTCTTTTTGCCTTTGCACATCTGTAGCAGTACCGTACCATTTCAATACGTTTCCTGCTTTATTAAGCTGCGGAAGGGCCCTGCTGAGGTACCACCTGTAAGCTCCATCCTTCATCTGAAGCCGGTGCTCTTGTTCATACACACTTGCTTCTGCCACAGCTTTGTTCCAGGCATTAGAAGTTGCCATCACGTCATCCGGAAAAAGTATTCCCTCCCATCGCCAGGTGCCATTGGGTAGTTTGGTTGCACCGGCAAATTCAGAGATTCTGTCATTGTAATATGTTACTTCTCCGTCTGCATCCGCAATCCATACGAGCTGGGGCATCGCATTAGCCAATTTGTTTAATTCCTCTTTATTTTCCTCCAATTTCCGCTGTGCCAATACCTCTTCTGTAACATCAATGGCGGTTTGGTGAATGCCATATAAAATACCTGCTACATCAAAAAGGGGCTTGTAAGTATAGGTGAAGTAAAAGGATTGTAGTCTCCCATCAATAAACAGGTTGGCTTTTTCCTTCACTCCGCTGTAAGCCACTCCGGTAGCATACACCCTATCAAGCAGATCAGGGAAAGGCTGACCTTCCAGTTCAGGCAAGGCCTCACGTAGTGTTTTGCCAGTTACTGAACAATCTTTTCCCCAATACGACAGCATAATGTCATTGGCATACTGTATTCTAATTTCCTTGCCTATGTAAAGTGCAGTCGCAATTGGGGCCTCCTCTATAAGAGTACGATATCGGTACTCCGTCTCCTCAACCCTTTTGCGGGCAAGTACCTGCTCCGTTACCTCATGGGCCACGCTAAACACACCGGAAGCTTCCGGATCAGAACTTTTTTCAAAGTATGGTTGGTAAACAAAGTTGTAGTAGCGCAATTCCTCTTCGCCGTCTATGTGTAATGTTATCGGGTACTCTGTGGCAGAAACTTGAGTGCCGGTGCTTCGAACCTGGTCCAACAGCTCTGGGAAGCCTTGTGGTATGGCTTCGGGTATCACCTCAAACAAAGGTTTACCGATTATTTCAGATGTATTTCCTAACACCTGAAGCATTTCCTCATTTGCTAATCTTACAAGGTTCTCCGGACCATTAACAATACATACTGCCACCGGGGCTTGCATAAACAAGCTGTACGTGCTCTCAACCTTTTCCAGCTCAATTACTTTTTCCTCAGCCTTAACATCGTCTGTCACTTCTTTAGTAGCGTGCAAAAGGTAAAGGATATCACCGTCTTTGTTCAGGATGGGCTTGTTAAACGACGACCAATATCGCTTCTCAAATACTCCTTCTGCATTTGGTACATCATAGCGAATAACAGGCATTTGGTCTGACTGCTTCGTTTCCACTGCACTGGTAAGAGACTTTCTAAGATTTGATGGCCCTGTAGCTGTTACAGCTTCAGGGTTTTCAGGAAACACCTCAAAAATGCTTCTGCCTATTACGCTGTGCCTCTCCAGGTTGGCTAACTTGAGCAACTCATCGCTCACAGCTAAAATAGTAAAGTGCGGTACATCAGGTTTTAGAACCAAGAAGTTTCCCGGCATTGTGTTGAAAACTAGCTGAAAGTCCGGTGTAAGGTCCTGATTCATTTTAAGTGAAGAAAGGGGCTTATAAGATAGGGATGGCCGAAGGTAAGCAAAACCTATTGGAACGCTGCAATTAATCCGTTAATACTGACAGGTTAACGCTTTCAGGCTACCTTGGGTTTTAGTTGCTTTTGTGCACCAGATGAAGGGGACTGAATAGCCTGTACTATTTAAGTCAACTGCACTTTGCAGCTACCTTGCTTCATTCTAGAAGTAGCTCCGCGGCCGATAAAAAGCCTTGGTTTTTCAGCAAGAAGACTTGTAAACAGGACCTCCAATACAACTATTCAATTGGAAAATAGCATTATAACTTCACAATGTTTTTTTAATACATACTTTGCTTACTTTTGAAGATTGTACAAAAGTAAAGCTGTCCGATATGGAGTTTTTCCAGAAGTTACTGCAATCAGATTTTATGCCTCACGGGCATTGTTATTTTTGGAAGCCGGAGATCCTTTGGTTGACTGTTGGGGGCGATGCCCTTACCGCAGCCGCCTACTACTCTATTCCGCTTATGCTATTCTACTTCGCAAAGAAGCGGCAGGACCTGGCGCACAAATATGTGTTTTTCCTGTTTGCAGCATTTATACTGCTGTGCGGTACTACCCATATCTTAGACATCTGGACAGCATGGGTGCCTACTTACCGACTTGCAGGTATGATTAAAATGATAACCGGTTTAGTGTCCATAGCCACAGCAGTGGTTTTGTACAAATCTATTCCGGCTTTACTGGCGATCCCAAGCAATTTGCAACTGGAGTCTGCTAATCATAAATTGAGAGAGGAGATTAAGGAACGAGAGAAAGTTCAGGCCGAGCTTAACCTGGCTAAAGATGAACTTGAAACACGTGTAGAAGAGCGAACTGCAGAACTTTTCCGTGTGAATCGTGAACTGGAGGAGGAGATCGTAGAGCGAAGAAAAGCGCAGGAGGCTCTTGTGCGTAAGAATGATGCTTTGCTTCAGATAAATTCCGACCTGGATAGCTTCGTCTACTGCGCCTCCCACGATCTAAAGTCACCAATAACGAACATGGAGGGTTTGTTATCTGCCCTGCGTGAAGAAATGGAAACACCAGGAGGAGATGTTGAACCTATTCTAAAGCAATTAGAAACCTCTGTACAGAAGCTTAACGGCACAATTGAAAGCTTATCAGATGTAAGTAAGATTCAGCGTAAGTCCCAGGATGAGCAAAGGGAGAAATTAGAGTTTGAGAAGACTTTAAGCGATGTAGCCCTGGGTATCCAGCATATGATACAACAATCCGGTGCCAATATAATCACTGACTTCAGTGAGCAACCTGTAGTTTGCTTCTACCCACAGCACTTGCAAAGCATTTTGCAAAACCTTCTCACCAATGCCATCAAATACCGGGCTTCTGAAAGAGATTGTATCATAAAGATAAGTGCAAAAGAGGCAGCCGAGTATGTGGTTTTAACTGTAGAAGACAACGGAATAGGCATTGACTTAAACAAACACGGAAATAAAATATTTTCTCTTTTCAGAAGGCTCCACGACCACGTAGAGGGAAGTGGTGTAGGACTTTATGTGATCAAGCGAATAATTGAGAACTATCAGGGCAAAGTGGAAGTGGAAAGTATGGTAGGCAGAGGTACAGCCTTTCACGTTTACTTCCGAAAAGCGTCCTGATTTTATTATCATGCTGCGCGTGCAGAGCAACCACGTGCAGCATGAACTCTTCTAAGCAACTCACAACTTCTTACAATAAGTTTAATCAGTTTACTTGCTGTACTAACCTTTCCTATGGTACGGGCAGGTACGCTGTTTCACGTTTCTATTAAGCTTTAGGCAGCAGGAATAGCCTCTCTGTCTAAGGCCCTAATCCCCTTTTCCTGCCAAATGTACCTTCTTATCCTATCCTTACTCAATAGCTGCTTTGGCTATGTTGTTCGCTTGCTTCCCTAGAACATTTTAACGGTGAGAGTACGGTCTCGTAAAAATTAACAAAGAAACGTGACACAGGAATTTAAAAGATATAAGATTGTGAAAACAAACATTCAAAAGACAGAAAAAAGAACAGGCATGTAGCGAAAAGCAGGAATGGGGCTTTGCCTTTTCCTGATGCTGGGTGCGGTTAGCTGCGACGATGATGACGATGACATTGAAGTGTTTGATAACAACACATTTTTCGAAGACTTCTCTGCAAACAACCTTTTTAATGATTGGGATCTAGATAATGATGACCTGCTGGATGAAGATGAGATGACTATGAGCTTCTTCGAAACCTGGGACACAAATGATAATGAGATGCTGGATAATGCTGAGCTCAATGCAATAGAAGAGGACTTTGGCATGTCAACGGCAGACTGGGATGTGTGGGACACTGACAATGACGGCATGATTGAGAGGAGTGAGTTCATTGCCGGAGCAGATACGGATGCAATTTTTGACAGCTGGTTTACAGACTGGGACATGGATGCTGATGGTTTTATTGAGGAGCGTGAGTTTACTGATGGTGTCTTCGGCCTGTGGGACGATGATGGCGATGGCTTCTTAAGCGAAGTAGAGTACAATGGATTCTTCGACACTTATTTTGGCCTATAACAGAAGACAGATTTTACTTAAGTACAGAATATTACAACATCAATATTTGTACTCCGTAAGGATAAACACATCATCATATGTTAGTATAAATTAAAAAACTATGGAAATGAAAAACGAAAAATTTTTATCAACAGTTGGCAAAGGCCTTTCCCTATTGTTCTTAGCAGGCTTGGTAGCTTGCGGAGGAGAAGGAGAAGTTGTAGAAACAACTGAAGTAGGAGAAGCCGAACTAGACAATGAAATGGTGACTGCAGAAACCTACGATGCTGATAGGTTTAATACTACTTTTGCCTCAACCAACTACTATGAGGAGTGGGATGCCAATGATGATGATATGCTTGACCAAAACGAGTATACTGCTGGCCTCTACGACACCTGGGATGTGAATAATGACAACCGGTTGGATGAAAATGAGTGGAATACGGCAATCAGCGATTGGGGACTGGAGAACGAAAGCTGGGCAGAATGGGATGCAAATGCCGATGGCTTTTTAGATGAAAATGAATTCGGAACTGGTTTTGCCGATAATGCGTGGTATGGTGAGTGGGACACTGATGACAACAACTTACTCACTGAGCGGGAGTACACGGATGGTGTTTTCGGCCTGTGGGATGCTAACGACGATAATATGTTAGATGAGGCTGAGTACAGAGCCTACAATATTTACTATGTAGATTAGAAATTGTTAATTTACTTATTGGGCACCTCTCCTGAGGTGCTCATTTTCATCTTAAAATTTACTACTATGAATCTCTTTACAAATAAATGCAAGCTACTTCTGTGGGCTTTGGCACTGTTAATTCTTGCAGGCTGTGCTCCAACAGTAAGCGTAACCACTGATTACGACCGATCAGCTAACTTTAGTCAATACCAGACTTTTGGTTTTTACCAGGAGCGACCAATGGAGCCACGGGATGCCTCAGTGAACTTCAATGAATCTCTGGACATGTACCTCCGCAACGCCATAAGGGAAACCCTCAACAACCAAGGGCTTCGCTTCGAAAGCACCGATCCTGATTTAAAGGTAGCCTACGATGTTGCCGTAGACACAGAAATAGAAGTAAATACCAACTATGCATTTGCACCAGGCTTCGGATATGGCTATAGCTATTGGTATGGTTACCGTTATAATTATGGCTTTACCAATTTCCCTACCACTTACAAAACCATTAACCAATATAAGGAAGGAACTGTGGTAGTAGACCTGATAAACCCGGATACTAATGAGTTAGTCTGGCGGGGTATTGGAGAAGCAGCCGTAGACATGTCGGGTGGTATAGACCAGGAGCGCATAAATACGATTATATCTGAAATTCTGCAAAAGTACCCACCAACACGTAGCTAAACATTGAAGAACATTTTGCAGGTAACGGTAAGTTAAAAACAATTCTTTTATTGAAGGAGGCTGATTCACAGGACAGGGATCAGCCTCCTTCTTTTTACCTTGTACCTTCCTTATCTAACCTTAACTTATTACTTCGCCTGCAAAGCTCAAACAAAAAAGCCGCTGTAAAATTACAGCGGCTTTTTTTGATGGTGGTATCAGATTAATTTCTTCCTATTGGATAGTAGGCTCTAAGTCCATCAGGATATATTCCCTCCAGGTAAACAACTTCTCCATCTATGTTTCGAAGGTATTTTTCTACATCAGCTGGAGTACTAACTTTATTCTTGTCTATCCTTGTGATGATAAAACCATCTTTTATACCTGTCTCACTGAACTTGCTATCACGTACACCCATAATTTTAGCGCCGCCATCAATTCTTAGCTTGTTCATTTCCTGTTTGCTGACAGGTTCAAAAGTTGCTCCGGCAAAGGAGGCTGCTTTAGCAACACTTCGCTTCACCAGTTCGGTACCATTGTTCATGTTTCTTAGGGTTACTTTGGCCGTCTTCTTATCACCACCACGCAGGAATGCAACTTTTACCTCATCACCAGGCCTATAGCGGGCTACCTGCTCCAGCAACTCAGAAGATTTGCTAACAGCCACACCATTTACAGCTGTAACCACATCACCGGATTTTAATCCTGCCTCGGCAGCTCCACCATTTTCAGCCACTCTGGAAAGAAACACCCCATTCAATGTTTTAAGGCCCTGCTCCTTCGCAAAAGCAGCATCAATTTCACGTATCTCAGCACCTAATAGCGCTCGCTGTACTTCTCCGTATTTCATCAGGTCATCTACAACCTTGCTTACAAGTGCCGAAGGAACCGCAAAAGAATAACCGGCAAAAGAACCAGTCTGCGAGGCAATGGCCGTATTGATTCCAATAAGGTCACCGTTTAGATTTACCAACGCCCCACCTGAGTTACCTGGGTTAACAGCTGCATCCGTCTGGATAAAGGATTCCACACTATAGCGCTGGCTCGGATCTTTAGAACGAAGTATGTCAATGCTACGACCTTTGGCACTTACGATACCCGCTGTAACCGTAGACGTAAGATTCATTGGATTACCAACCGCCAGAACCCACTCTCCTACTTGTATCTCATCGGAATTACCATAGCGTACAGTAGGCAGTCCATCAGCCTCTACCTTAAGAAGGGCGATGTCTGTAGTAGGGTCAGTACCAACCAATGTGGCAGATAACCTACGCTTGTCATTTAGCACAACCTCTATTTTAGAAGCCTTGTCAATCACATGGTTATTTGTAATTATATAACCATTAGTAGCAATGATTACTCCGGACCCGGAACCAATTTGTGGGCCCCTTGGCATTTCTCTACCACCATATCCTTCTCCAAAGAAGTCGCGCAGGCGTGGATCCATTTCACCTCCACGAGCGGTTGCACCACCACTATATTCCGTCATAACATGAACAACAGCTGGAGTAGCTACTTCAGAGGCTTTCAGAAAATTAAGTCCCTCCGGAGCAATGGCTGAGCCACTACGCATATCACTGGTATAACGAACCTGAGGTAAATTTACCTGATCCTGAAGATGACTGATCGCATTGCTGTCTAAAAATTGGTAACCGCCTATTGCAACACCTCCACCAAGAATAGCGGAAAGCGTAAGGCCGGCAATGTATTGTCTTGTTTTCATAAAAAGGTTTTAGGATTCTTTATTATTGATTATTAATATCTTGGTTTTAAATATACACTAAACTATCATCCAAATACTGTACCAAAATCAATAACGCTATCATAAAATGTTGTACTCCTTAAGCTACAGTCTCCAGCGGCTTTTAACAGCTCACTAACTTTATGTAATTCACATAGCAACAGGCTTTATTCATAATAATCCAATGGTTACAAAAAACTTAAACTAAACGATTCACCATTTCGATATACCTGCCTGAAAAAAATACAGGCGCTTCCGATACAGCTAAGCCACCAAAACCTCACTTCCTACACGCTATGTTTACCTTGAAATTTCGGGAGTTGGTCTAATAGATTTTTATAACTCACCGGAAATTTTTCCTTTGTATTAGAAAGAAATTATTCACGACCTACACCTTAAAACTATGTTAAAAAATAAGGACCTTCTTACACTTCTGATCCGGCTCTTCCTGGCTTACACCTTCTTCTCTGCCGGAATATGTAAACTGACACACGGTAATTTTGGCCAGATAATGGGACCTCCTTGGCTGGAAGAACGATTAGCTGAATATGGCCTCAGTTTATTTGCCCAGGTAGTGGCGGTAAGCCAGGTAATAATAGGTTTGCTGTTGTTTTCGCAACGCTTCAGCCTGCTGGGAGCCATTATGCTGGTGCCTATGAATGTAGCCATACTTGCCGTTACTGTATCGCAGCAGTGGGTGGGAACGCCATCTTTGAATGTGGTTTTCCTTACTCTTAACCTGCTCCTGCTGGGATTGGAACACAAGAAATTCAGGTTCCTGTTTTTTGCTTCCAGAACCTTCCAGATCAAACCTTCTAGCATAGATCATATCGGGCAGAACTTGTTTAGCTGGGTGGGCATTGGCTTTGCTTTGGCCACTTTGTTTTCAGCCCCTTTTATCATTTTACTAACCAACATTTTTGCTGTGCTAACGTTTGCCACCTTTGCCACAAGCATTATCCGCAGCGGACTGGAAAACAAATTCGATATACTGCTCTTGATAATGCCATTTTTGGCAATGACCGTCCTTACGTTGGGGAAGGTTATTCCCAGTGCCGAGATTGTACTCTTGAGTGTGCTGATGATAGAAGCACTGCTACTGCCATACAGGCTGTACCTCGGTAAAAGCAAAAAACCGCGTAAAGTCACTGCAACTGCTGCCATAGGCTAATGACACTGCCTTTACCAGCGGACGCTCTGCCAGAGTCTTCAAATCTTTTAAAAAAAATCAGATAGTTAAGTGTTGAAAAACAAAAAGGCCTCCAGCAACACTGGAGGCTTTTCTCTTTATTCACAAAAGTTGTTTTACTCATTCATATTTTAACCAATTATTGCAATCCTGACTCTTCCCCTTCTTTAGCATCTTCGTTGTTGACTTTCTTTACACGGCGCGGCTTGGCTTTCGCATCCTGCTTTCCAAACTGATAGTTGAAGCTTAGTCTTACCTGCCGCATATTCAGGTTTAAAGTGTTGGTTTGGTTCAGCACGAGTACGTTTTCTGAGTTATACGTTTTAATAACACGCTCCCGTGTCACGTACTTATTGAATGGGTTATTGACCCCAAGCGTAACGTTACCTTTTTTGTTCAGCACTTCTTTTCTTACAGCAAAGTTGTAGGTTCCAAATCCCAGGGTTTTGCCCTGCAGCGTTACCTGTGAAGAATTATAGTCACCAGCCATCTGGGCACTGAAGCCTTTGTTAAAGTTGTACGATACGTTCAGGTTCGTATTATAGACAATGCCTGAGTTAGACTGCTGCTGTCCGCCCCCCTCAATAGAAGCATAAAACAGGTTTACGTTACTGCTAATCCTTCCTTTCTCCCAGAACTTCGTACTGCCAGACAGGCTAAGCCCGTAGAAGCTCTCTTGCCCTAGATTCCCGAAAGTAGTTGTTACTCTGCCTACAGAGTCCGGGTTAGTACCATTATAAAGTGTACTAAGTGACTGGATGGCATTGTTTGTCTGGCGCCAGTAGAGAGATGCGTTTACGGTTGCCCCAGACTTAAAGAAAGTGCTGTACCCAAGCTCGTAAGAGTCTGTTAGCTCTGCCGCCAGGTCAGGGTTGCCCCGCACCACATTTTTAGGATTACTTAAGTTCTCGTAAGGGTTTAATAGAGACAACTGTGGTCGCTGAATACGCTTGGAGTAGTTGAATTTGATCGTCTGGTTCTGCTTCAGATTTCTGGAAACAGAAATACTTGGAAAGAGATTCTGATATTCCTGCTCCACTGTGGTGCCATTCATAATGAAGTCTCCATTAATCTGGGTATGCTCGTACCTTAAGCCCATCTTCAGGTTGTACTTGTCTAGTTTCATGCCATACATCGCATAAGAAGAAAGCACATCCTGGTTATAAGAAAACACATCTGTTCTTTCTGGAAGCAACACAAAAGGAGATGAAGCCGGATTTGCCACCAGGAAACGGTAGTCGCTTTCTGCATAGCGCCAGATTGCTTTCGTGCCGATTTCTAAGACTTGGCTTTTGCCTATCGGATGCGTGTAATCAGTCTGGGCTGTTATTTCCTCGTTGTAGGCATCGTTAAAGTTCCGCTCTTTTTGAGTTAGCTGGCTGTTCTGAAACAACTCCATGTAAACTTCATTGTCGCGGCTGCTTCTACTCATCAGTCCCAGCACCGAAAGTTCCTGCCCCGGCTTTTTAAAGGTTTTAGTATAGTCGAGGTTAATGTCATAGTTAACTCCTTCAAACCCATTGTTGCCTACCCGGGTGTTCCTGTTTTCAGGCGCATTTTCAAAAGCGTTGGTAGTTACCTGCGTGGTTTTAAACTTAACATCCGGAATTATCATTCGGATGCCTGTCGCTATATAGCTGGTTTTACTAAGTCCGTAATCAGCACCAAACTGCAGCAACCTGGAAGAAGCAATTCTGTTAGCATCTACATTTTGCGTGCTACTGGAAATAGATGATCCTGGGCCGAAAACTGACGTAATGTTATTTTTACCACGCATATCGGCCATTGCATAACCCAGGGTGCTGCTTACACCTACTTTGCCTTTTCTGTAGTTCAAACCCACATTGGTGTTGCTGTTGATCGTACCCAGGTTGGCAGCAAAGTTTCCGGTCAGGCCCTGTACACCGCTGTCTTTCTTTAAAATAATGTTAATGATACCTGCCGTACCTTCTGCATCATACTTGGCTGATGGACTCGTTACCACCTCTACCGCCTTGATCTGATCAGCAGGAATCTGCTTCAGAGCATCGGCCACGTTACTGGCCACTACAGCAGATGGTTTGTTGTTAATGAGTACCCGTATATTGGAGCTGCCGCGCAGTTGCACATTGCCCTCCAAGTCTACACTCATACCAGGTACTTTTGCCATTACTTCAGCCGCCGTTGCACCAGGATTAATGTCTTTATCAACGTTGTAAACCATGCGATCTACTTTGTCTTCTATCAAAGGCCTTTCTCCGGTTATAATAACTTCGCTCAATGCTTTTGTGCTGGACTTAAGTGTAACTGTTCCCACGTTCACATCATCTTTTCCTTTCTCAACAAGCACATTGTCAACGGCCATACTTTCGTAGCCGACGAAGCTTATGGTTAATTTATATTGGCCGGGAGCAACCTCGGCAATACTGAACCTGCCTTTGCTGTCGGTAGTAGAGCCGTTTACAATTTTGCCTGTGCCTTTGTTTACCAGCGCCACGGAGGCAAACTCCACAGGGGCTTTTGTCACCTCATCCTGAATAATGCCGCTGATCTTACCCTCGCCTTTTGCGATGGGTTGTGTTGTGACTGGCGCCTTGGTAGCACCTGCTGCCTGGCCTGCCACATTTTGGGCAATAGAAGCCTGTGTAGCGAGAAAGCCCGCTACTGCCATAAGTATAATTTTTTTCATAATAAAGAGCTTAGATAGTAATGTTTATGGGTTTCGTTCTATAATTAGAAAGGGTGCCTATAAGGTAAAATAAGCTTCATGGCCATGTAGCAGCTTTTACAATATTTATCTTTAATTGTACTATTCACTTAAGTCCGTTTGAAAAAGGGCAAACCCGTCCCAGCCCCTCTTATGAGGAGAATTTTTACTGCACCTTAACTCTTCTCAGGAAGAACCAGGGACAGGTGCCATTTACAAACAACTAACCTTATTATTCACTAGCACTAAGGGTGGATAGTGCTATACTTTTTGTAAGCGTAAGCTAAACCTGCAACTGTTGCATATACGATGCGCCCACCGGTACTTCGTTGCCTTTTATGCATACCTGGTGTCGCTCTATCTTATCTATTCTGTCTTTGGCTACAATGTATGACCGATGCACCCGCACAAATTTATCCGTAGGCATCATATCAGAGGCTTCGCTAATGGTCATGCGGGTCAGCAACTTCTTATCCTCTAACACAAACGTTACATAATTACCCGCAGCCTCTAAGTATAAAATCTCGTTAAAGTGCACCTTCACCTGCTCATAACCAGTCTTCAGGAACACGTAATCCTTGGCTAAATCTGCCCCACTGCGCAGCAAGTATAACTCCTGTGCTTTGTTACAGGCTTTCACGAAACGGGCCAACGAAAAAGGCTTCAGCAAATAGTCTATGGCATCCAACTCAAAGCTGGTAACTGCATGCTCAGAGTAAGCTGTAGTAAAGATCACCAGTGGCTTTTTCTGAAGGCTCGCCACAAACTCCAAACCGGTAATATCAGGCATCTTGATATCCAGGAAGATTAAATCAACCGGCTCTTTTTGCAGGTACTCCAGCGCCTGAAACGCATCCGTGAAACTAGCTGCCAGCTCCAGGTATGGCACTTTGGAAGCCAGCGTTCGTACTACCTCCAGTGCCAATGGTTCGTCGTCTACTGCAATTGCCCTCATTCTTTTATCGTTTAGCCTACTCTTTATACTTGCTGATCAAACTTAATGATATCGTTCTAAATTACAGCTGCAGCGTCAGGTGCACAAAATACTCTTCGGCAGTTTCTCTGATGATGAGTTCGTGCCTCTTAGGATACAACAGGTCCAGGCGCTGCTTCACGTTTACTAACCCCACCCCAGATTTGTCTTTTTCCGGGTCCTGCTCCTGCTTCGGATGCGTGCTGTTATACACATCAAAGTATAGTTTGTTATCAGCAGTGTGTAACGTTATCCTGATCCACGACTTATGCTTCAGGCTAATGCCATGCTTAAACGCATTCTCTACAAAGGGTATCAGCAGCATAGGAGCTATAAACTTATCTGATACCACCTCCTGTATCTTGGTTTCGATGTTGATGTTAGGTGAAACCGAAGTTCGCAATCGCTGCAACTCAATAAAGTTGAGCATGTAATCTATCTCCCTCGACAGCAAAATCTTCTGCTGCAGGTTCTCGTGCAGCATAAAGCGCATCATATCACCCAGCATCTGTATACCCTGCGCCGTGCGTTCGCTGTTCTCCTGCAGGGCCGTACCATAAAGTGTATTTAAGGCATTAAACAAAAAGTGCGGGTTAATCTGAGAGCGAAGAAAATCCACATTGGCCGTTGATTTGCCTAACTCCTCCTTCAACACATATAGCTCTTCATTGCCCTTTAAGTGGCGCTTAAACAGAAACCAGGTTGCCGGCACTGTTATAAACATATGAAACATCACATTAAAAAAGCTTGAACCAAAAGCCGAATCCTCATCCTGGAACAGCAGCAGCATCAGGAAGGCCACCGGTAGGTAAGAAACTATAAGTATAAGCGCACTGATGATGGCATAGTACCGGAACGGGTTCTTTTTATGCAGTGCTTTTGGCAGCAAAGAGTAAAACGAATAGCAATAAATGATCAGGGCACTAAGCGACACAAGTCCCCATATGATCGTAATTTCTTCGCCAATGTTCAGGATAAGCAACAGAAACACGCTCACCATCCAGGCTACAAAAGCTGTAAGAACGTCCCGTGTTATAATATTATACTTAGACTCTATGGAAGTAGAATTGGATAACAGGTAGAGTCCGCTATACTTGATACCGGTATACAGGCCCAGCATCAGCAGCAGCCAGAAGGCGTAATGGAAGCTTTGCTGAAAAACGTAATCATATGTCTGTTCCGCTGATTCGAATCTTGCAAACAGATAACCTTTGGTATAGGTGTCGAGAACGCCGACAACCATGCCTACAACCACAAAAGTTACAAGCGTGAGGAAGACGTTTAGCCATAGAGATTGCTTTTTGAGCAGCCTTGGCACCAGCACAAAATTGGTTAGAAGGAATACCAGGTACAGCAGCAGGTATCTGAACAACTGCGGAAAGAAATAGTGCTCGTAGTAATTATACTCTATTCCTGCTTCTCTGAATAAGTACCTATTAGGACTAACGCCTATTGCCAGTGAGAACAAAGCAAAGACAAATATGGTGGTAGCTGCCCAAAACTCCACCTTGTGCCGGTGGATCGGTTCAGCTATATAGCTTTTTAATGTCATATCATTCATAGAACAATGATAAGGGAATGTCTAAAGTAAAAATAAAAAATGTGACGAATGTATTAGAATTTGTGATGGATTAAATATTACAAGTATGAGTTAACAACATAGTGCAGAAACTGCTCCTGCGGCTTTACCTGTATGGCTCCAAAGAGCTTTACAGGCTCTGTAATTTTTACATTTTTCGTGTTATCGTAAGACTTCGTGTCTATCAGCAAGCTGTGCGGATCTATCCCTGCAACAACAGGTTTCTCTGGAACAACAAAACGGACACGCTGGCTTCCGGAAGTGATGCGGTGCTTTTGAAGATAGATTTCCTGTCCCAGATAACCGTCTTTATCTGCCAAAAACGCACCTACTTCAACCATATCCTGCATAGGCACTTCAGTTACTTTACCTGCTTCGTCGGCCTTAACTTTGCGTGCCTGCACTTCCAGCGTTACCTGCCACTTGCCGTCAGACATTTGCTGCGCCTGTGCATCCTTGGTTTTAACTTCCCAATAAGTATTTGTTACAAAAAGATCTGAAAGCAAGTGCTTTAACGTATCCGGTGTTACCGCCTGCAGTTCCCTGTAAAGGTCAAGCGAGGTAGGCAGTGGTGGATCTCCTGAACTATACTTCTGCAGCAAACTTCTTAAAGCCATGTCGATACGCTCCTCTCCCACGTACTCCCGTAACATATACATGGCAAACGGGCCTTTGCGGTAAGCCAGAAACTGATCTGTGGCACGTAGTAAGGGTACGTCAGCTTTAGAGCGTGGCGTAAGATAGGAGCTGCGCATCACGTAAAGCAGCCGGCGCAGGTGATCTGTGCCATAAGCCTCCTCCACCACACCAAGGGCGCTGTACCAGGCAAGGCTTTCAGCCAACACAGGGGCTCCCTCTACCGCTGCTGGAATCAGCTGATGTGCCCACCATTGGTGCGCTATTTCATGAGCCACTACCGCAAAAGCCAAGTCAAATTTACGTTCATCAGCATCAGGGTTTAAGGTTGCAAAACCCTCTGTATAGGCAATAGTACCCGGGTATGATGTGGCACTGGTTCCTCCATCATTATACTCCACAAACTTGATTTGCCTGTGCGGGTATGGCCCAAGGGTTTTGGTAAAGTAGGCAAGCGAGGTTTTTATACTTTGCATCATTCTAGGGAGGTTCTGGGTATGCTCCGGGTGATAATAGATCTGTATCTGCACATCTTTCCACTTGTCTTCCATAACCGCATACTTTGCCGAGAAGACAGGCTGCATCGTACGGATAGGACTGTCGGTGGTGTAATGAAAGTAGCGCCTTCCATTCTCTGTCCAGGACCTGGTGAGTTTGCCAGGCGCTACGGCTATTTGGTCAGCTGATGTGCCTACTGTAGCGCTAAACCGTACACGCTCACGGTTTACCAGGTTATGGCGGGCCTTTTTATCATACAAGGATGGGATAGCTGGTTTCGGCGCCAAATTATGTACGCTTCGCGTTATAGGATTATCTAACTCTCTGCTGGACTGATAGCCGATAGTTGGCAACCAGCTTTGAGCTACGAAAAAAGTGCCATTTTCTGCCACAGCGGTGTTTATGCCCTTGTTGGTAAACCCTTTCTGCTTACGGTGCACTTTAAAACTTACTTTCAGGGAATCGCCTGGCTGTAGTGGTTGTTTTAAAGAATATATTGTGTGCCGCATCGATTTATCAGCAAGTACAACTTTTGCCTCACGATTAAAACTTACCGCACTGGTTTCTACCTCTGAGGCAGTAGCCAGGTGCACAGTGTCTATAGTGACCCGGCTCTTGTTCTTAAGCGTGTAGACGCCATTTATAACCGCCTCCTGCTCATCAGGAAAAATCTCTGTGTGCAAACTAGTAGCTGTTAAACTTGGCTGAGGTGTGTTGTTATACTTTGCAAAGCGACGTTCATACTCCGCACTTTGCTCTGCCAGTTCATCAGGCGTGTGGTATTTGTTAAGCACGTTGGTATTATATAGTACAAACGATCCCAGCGAAACAACCAGCAATGCTCCGACAGCACTTAACAGCACAAGCGACTGGGCCGGACGCACAAAAACCTGCTGTAGCCTATCTCTGAACGAAGTCTCCCGGCCTCTTACCCAAAACAACTTTGCAAGTATAGCTAACAGCAACGCCCAGCCAGCCCAGTATAGTTTAAATAGCAGCCAGGGACCAACCGTAGCACCAAAGCCGCTGATGGCCGAGTAAGACCATTCTGGTGATGCGCCATAAATAAGCAGGTTATGCCTGACGCCAAACTCACCTGCAAAAGCAGTGTACATAAAAGTGAGCAGTATAATGATGTGGCCCATGTACTTCTGGTTTACCAGCACATGCACAGCCATGGCAACAGCAGCAAACAGCGTGTAATCGACTAACTGCAGCCCTAAAAGCACACGCAGGTAAAGTCCTATCTCCAGCTTATTATAGTCTGAAAACACTTGTATAAGAATGCCGGCCGCCATAAATGACACCTGTATCAGTACAAGCATCAGCACAACACTAAGAAACTTGCCAGTCAGCAGCAGTCCGTCCGGCACTGGAGTTGCGTCAGCAATGTCGCCCATGCGGGCATCCCGCTCTCTCCAGACAACCTGCCCTACATATATGCTGATCAGCGCCACCAGCACTACTTTTATCGGAAAGAAATTATATAGCGTGATCACCAGACCAGTTGAAGGATAACGCGGTACTCCAATCGGTCCTTCCAACAGCTCAGCTCCAATAAACAGCAGGAAAACAACTGCGCCAAGTATGGCTAACCACCCCCACGTTGCAAGGTTTTGAATGAGAGAGCGCCACGTAATATTCAGCAGTTGAAAAAATCTTATTTTGGAGCTGAACTCCCCGCGCACCTGTGGCACTGCTATCGGGGCAGTAACCGGTACTTCTGCGGCAACAGTTCTCCTTTTAAACACGCTCTTAAACCAACTGCTACCAACATAGTGACTGAAATGAAACCTGAAATACGCCAGCATCAGCATAATCAGCACCACTACAAGCCAAAACCCACGGTTCAGTATCACCCATTTTTCAAACCCCACATGCTTTATGTTTAATTCTGCGGTCGGGACAGCCTGGCGTAGTTCAGCATAAACCGTAAAAGCAGAAAAGTCCAGCATTTTAGCTAATTCCCACTCGCCCATGTGGTCGGCTATTAGCTCTTTGCATGTTAAGGCTCCCATAAAAAGGAAAGCGCCTGTCAGAAAACTTACCAGCGAGTGCCGGCTTAACAGCGCCACCACAAACAGGATAGCTGTGGTTACAAAAGTGTTTGGCAACACCACCAGGAAGTATGCATTAATGTAAGGCTGCAGCTCAAATGGCCCGAACAAAGAAGCTTCAAGACCAGGCATAAATCTGGCTAGCATAAGCACAAGCGGAACAGCGGTAAATACCAGAGAACTAACAGCAAACGCTCCCAGAAAGCGGCCACCTAGGTACGTAAATTTTGAAAGCGGGGAAGTATAAAGCAGTGGCTCCACTCCTTCCTGCATGTCATGGGTTGCGGCATCGCCGGCCACTGCGGCTGTTACGATAAGCCCTAGCAAACCAGTGGCTACTGCTACGATTGCTCCTATTACAATCGGCGCATTCAGCAGGTAATCGCCGTTGCGGGAGTTGTCCACAAAGCTTAACATCATGGCTGTGGTTAGCCCCAGAAAGATGAGAAAGTATACCCAGGTAAACCAGCGGCTAAGCTGATACTTTACCTCAAACCGAAAGATCTCCAGCAGTTTCATAACGCCACCTCCTTTGCCGGCTGATACTGGTGCTGCGTGTAATGTCCTGTCATGGTGCAGAAGTATACATCCTCCAGGTCTGGTGCTACCTGCTCGAACTCAGTGCCGGGGTCTTCGTTGTTGTATATATGAACCACTGTTCTGCCTCCGAGCATTTTAGTGGAGATAACATGGTGTTCCTGGGCTACTTCAGCAAGTTTACCTTTTTCAATAACACGTCGCCAGATGCGGCCTTTTAAGTTATCTATGGCCAGCAGTGGCTCGGCCTCCAGCAGTATCTGCCCTTTGTTGATGATGGCCATGTTGGTGCACAGCTCCGATACATCTTCCACAATGTGCGTGGAAAGTATAACTACGCTGTTCTCACCCAGCTCACTCAGCAGGTTCAGGAAGCGAACGCGCTCTGCAGGGTCAAGCCCGGCTGTTGGCTCATCCACAATCAGCAGCTGTGGGTTGCCTAGCAGCGCCACCGCCACACCAAAGCGCTGGCGCATGCCACCGGAATAACCGCCTAACTTCTGTCTGCGAACCTCCCATAGGTTGGTCTGTTGCAGCAGGCCCTGCACTACCTCTTTTCTGATAGACTTGCTCGTGATCCCCTTCAGTATGGCAAAGTGGTTGAGCAGACTCTCGGCACTAGTATTTCGATACACTCCGAACTCCTGCGGCAGGTAACCAAGTGTTTTGCGCAGCTCATCCTTTTGGTTCACTACATCAACATCTCCCAGAAATACCTCCCCCTTATCCGGATTTTGCAGCGTAGCCAGAATCCGCATCAGCGTAGACTTTCCAGCCCCATTTGGCCCCAGTAAGCCGAACATACCCTTAGGTATCGTTAAACTTACATCTTTCAGTGCCTCCACCCCATTCGGATAGGCCTTAGAAACATTCTTGATTGATAGTATATCAGGAGCACCCATACTTCTTTTCTTTTGATGTGCGACAATAGATTAAGTATGAGCAAGAGTAGGAAGTATAAAGCGCTACTTCAACAATATGTGATGAAAGACCGGAAAGATGTGATTAAATAACTATTGAATACAAACTCAGGAGCACAACGACACTGGTCCCATAACACTACCGTTCTGTAACCTTCCCTGAACCAGTCACATTCTGATTAATAACAGGGTTGCCTCTGTAGTTCATAATCGATCTTACTGATTAACCTTTTATAGAAAGATTAAGTAACTCTTAGCAGCTTTTACTTAGGCTGTGGTCTGCTTTGTTATGGACATGGGTGTAACAGAGCAACGCAAAGGGTAACTAATTTTTCACTAAACATTCTGCTCCATTTGAACGGTAGGTTAAGTTCTTTTTTACAGGACATAGGTAAGCTCCTTCACTTACCTGCCGGCTTAACCGTTCTGACACTGCCCGTAATTTTTTATTATGAAGAATGGTTCGCGTTGATTCCTTTCGGACTGATGGCACTTGTTAGTTCAGGTATAGGACAGTTGCTTTACCTGCCATTTAAGAGTTCTAGCGAATCAGCAGTTGGTCTTTCCATTATTTTTGTTGCCATAAGCTGGTTGATGCTTCCCCTTTTTGGTATCATCCCTTTTTATGGCACTGCCCTGACCGCACCGGCAAATGCTTATCCTGCTATTTCAGTTTTCAATGATCCTATAAACTGCTTCTTTGAGTCTATGTCTGGTTTTACCGGCACAGGACTAACAATGGTAAATGACCCTACTGAGCTGCCTTACACCCTGCAATGGTGGCGTACGCTCATGGAGTGGATTGGAGGAATAGGCGTTATTATGCTAGCATCTATGCTCCTGAGCCTGAATCATGATGAGGGAAGCCTTTATAAAGCAGAAACCCGAAACTGGACGATTGAAGACGCTCCTGTAACGGAAACAATAAAGAGAATATGGTGGATTTATGTTGCCTACACAATTGCTTCTATTAGTGCCTTTTACCTGGCTGGAATGCGCTTCTGGGAAGCATTGAACCATGGTATGACGGCCATAGGTACTGGAGGGTTTTCAGTTACTCCCAAAAGTTTTACGGAGTATTCGGCTTTGATAAAAGCGATTGCAACAACGATCATGGTTGTGGGAGCTGTAAACTTTAAGACTCACTATCTACTCATTTTCCGGCGAGACATCGGCTCGGTTCTAAAGCAATCTCAGCTCAGGTACTTCATTCTTCTTCTGGGGATAGGGTTATTGGCTCTTGTTCTTATAAAACCGGAAATTCCGTTCGTAGATGTTTTCTTTCAGGTTGCTTCTGCTCTTGGCACCTGCGGTTTGAATTCCGCCAACTTAAGTCTCTGGACCATGTCGCCACTCTTCCTGTTAACAATTTTAATGCTTTTTGGGGGAAATGCCGGATCTACAGCAGGAGGCATAAAAACGGAGCGGGTAGCCTGGTTTTCGAAAGGAGTCTGGCGAGGAGTTAAACAGGCCTGGCTTCCCAAAGACAAAGAAGCAACTATTGAGTTTGATGGTGAGAGAAAGAAACCTCACGTAACGGAGCGAAACATTCAGCAGGCAGCCAGTATCTACTTCCTGTGGATGGTTGCACTAACTATTGGTACTTTGCTATTGTCAGTGCTCGTAGGGGATCAGTTTTCTTTTGATCAAATACTATTCGATACTGCCTCGGCCCTGAGTAATGTAGGACTAAGTTCGGGTCTAACTGGTCCTGATTTACCAAATGGTGCAAAGTTCCTTTTAACGGCACTCATGTGGTTTGGCCGCTTAGAAATCATGGCTGTGGTAATTCTTCTGCTGTCACCCGTTTACCTCGCTCAAAAGAAAAGCTGATTACCATCTGAGTCAAATATCTAGTACAGTATAAGTAAAACCTCCCATAAGTACCGGGAGGCTTTAAAATCTTTATTGAGGTAAGGTTAGCACTACTTAACAGGCACTAATCGCAAGACTTTTCCATTGCGCTCATCTGTCAAAACATAAACAGAACCGTCGGGAGCCTGCTCTACATCACGTACCCGTGTGGCAAGAGGTAAACGCTCCACTTCCTTTGCCTGCTCCCCATTTATCTGCACCCGCACTATACCGGTGCTGGTAAGCCCCCCAATAAGGGTTGAGTTTTGCCATGCCGGGAACATGTTCCCGTTGTAGAAAATCATACCTGATGGGGATATAGTAGGTGTCCAGTGTATCACAGCATCAGCAAACTCTGGATGCGTAGGCGGGTTAGGTATGTTAGAACCATCGTAGTTGTCGCCCCAACTTACAACGGGCCAACCATAATTTCGACCGGCAGCTGGTTGGTTCAGTTCATCACCGCCCATGGGGCCCATTTCTGCAACCCACAGTAAGTTAGTGTTAGGATCAATAGCTGCACTCTCAATGTTACGGTGGCCATAAGACCATATTTCATCTTCGGCATTCTCTTTACCTACAAAAGGATTGTCTTTCGGAACTGATCCATCAGGATTAACACGAACAATAGTACCCAGGTGATTGGAGAGATTTTGTGCCGGATCAAACTTAAACCTTTCACCCAGTGTGAGAAGCAGGTGTCCTTCAGGGGTAAAAACAATGCGACCACCAAAATGATTTGGTCCTTCTACCTTGGGCTTCTGGCTGAAAATAACTTCAAAGTCTTTTATCATATCCCCTTCCAGCTTACCCCTACCGACTGCTGTAGATGCGGTGTTATTATCTCCGGGCTCAGCAAAAGAAAGATAAACAAGGTTGTTTTGTCTGAAATTTGGATCCAGGGCAACATCTAAAAGCCCTCCCTGGCCTTTATCAAAAACCTCTGGAACGCCCTGCAAGGGCGCTGAAAGCTCGTTGTTTTTGTTCAAAATTCGAAGGTTACCAGTGCGCTCCGTAACCAGCATCCTGCCATCCGGGAGGAAAGCCATTCCCCATGGATGTACCAGGCCTTTTGCTAATGTTTCTACCTTTATTGGACCAGCATCTGTCTTTACCGTTGGTTTTTGTGCACATGCAGTTCCGGCAAGTAGTAGGAACGAGAGAATGCCGGCCACACGACAAGCAGCACTCGTCATAAAATTCCTTGCTAATGTTTTCATAGTTAAGATTTGTAATTTATTAAAAGATCATTCTAAAGCTAACGTAGTTAAAAAATGCTGGTTTAATTCATAACCAGGGGATACGTAGCGAATACCGCTTTTCAATCGTTGCTGTCGTCTGCTTTACCTAAAACAAACACTTGCTCCGCCTTGTTTATAAAATTGTAGCCTTTTAAGAACCAGACGATTACCTGAGCCAGCAAACACAATGAATATACTTGTTTTCGGAGCATCCGGGCGCACAGGTCGGGAGATAGTGCAACAGGCCCTTGTGCAGCAGCATGCTGTTACAGCTTTTGTGCGCACCCTACCTGATTTTGACCTGCAGCACGAACGTTTGCGGGTAGTAAAGGGTGACATTACAAACTACGATGAGGTAGAGCTTGCCATTAGCGGTCATGATGCGGTAATGTCTGCACTTGGGCCGCACACCTTACTAAAGCGGGTACCTGCCTTAGTAACAGGAATATATAATATTGTGGGAGCAATGGAGAAGAAGGGAGTAAAAAGGCTAGTTTATGAATCGGCTCTTGGAGTTGGTAAAAGTAAAGCAGATCAGAACGCTTTTTTCCGCTACCTGATACTTCCGGTTGTACTTGGCCGTGACTATGCCGACCATGAGACAAATGAGCAGACCATCCGCTCCAGCCGTCTGGATTGGGTTATTGTCAGACCTGCACGTTTAGTGGATGGTCCCCGAACAGGTAATTACCAAGTTGGCCTGCACCTGGCTGCTACCTTTCCTTTTGGAAGGATTTCCAGAGCAGATGTCGCTGCGTTTATGCTTGAGCAACTTACAGAAACAAATTACCTTAAAAAGGAACCAGGTATTCTGGGTTTTAAAAGCTTGTATTAAGCTATTGAGAAATATTGCCTACTTCTCTTCAAACATACTTCTATAATCAATAACTACTCCTATAAGCGAGGCATGGACAAAGGCCTGCGGTATATTGCCTAACCATTCCCCTGTCTCCGGGTCTCCTTCTTCCGGCATCAGCCCTGTATCATTCATGTACCTCAGTACTGCCTGCAGCGTTTCTTCTACTTTCTTCCGGTTCTTCCGCATCACCCAATACTGCGCCACCCAACAAGTACCTGCCAGAAAGGCTCCTTCTTTTTGTGAATCATACTCCACCAGGTGCCGTCTGTAAAGCTTATTCTGACAGTAGTTCTTCTCCAGCTTCTCTATTGTCTTGAGCATGATGGGTGTGTCAGCATCTGTATACCCCCAAATAGGAAAAAGCACAGCACTTACGTCCACATCTTCGCTTCCCGCATAAACAGCGTAAGCTCCGTCTGATGTCAGGCAATTTTTATGGACAAATGCTTTTATCTGCTCCGATGCATTCAACCATCTTTCCTGTTCTTCTTTATCATCGGAGTGCTCGGCTATATACTTCAGGCTGATGGAAGCCACTACCTTACTAGAAGTATAGTGGTGCCTGCAGGTTTCTTCCCACATTCCGTGGTCTGGCTTGTCCCAGTGATCAACTATGAAGTTTGCAATCCGCTGAACCGTCTCCCAGTGCTCTTTTGTATCGTAACGGTTGTAAATTACCTTGGCGGCAATGAGTACATTGCTGTTAGCATCCAACTGCAACTGGTGATTAGCACCATTTCCGTAAATAACAGGCTTACTGCATCTGTAGCCGGAAAAATCCAGCTCCTGCTCCGTTCCCGCAGGTTGATAATCCAAAGTGAACATCGGTACGATCGGCTCGGACAGCCGGTGCATGGCCGAACAAATGAAGCTAAGGAACAAGCGTTCTTCCTCCCCATCGCTACCTGCTCGTGCAAGAGCACTAACGATCATAGCCGCATCTCGCAGCCAGACATAACGATAGTCATAGTTCCGGTTTCCTCCCAACACCTCCGGTAGTGATGTGGTAGCTGCCGCTATCAACCCTCCGTTCTGAGCATAGGTAAGCATTCGGAGCAAGCGGAGCGACTTTCGCACCTCGTCTTCATAAGGCCCTTTATAGGTAATGTGCCCTGCTACCTCCCCCCAGTTTTTCAATGTTAACTTCCGGGACTCTTCAAGGCGCTTTAACGGATCATCCAGCTCCGTTTCTGAAAAAATCAACCATGCCTCTTCACCGGCAGGAACGTGACAACTGATCGTTTCTTCTTCTATCTGTAATGGGTGAGAAGCATATAAATGGAAATCAAAGTCAATGGTAGCATGTTGTGCTTGCTTCAGCTTTAGCACAGCCTGACGCCGGTTGTAGTTTGGCCGGGGACTTAGCTTAAAAGTATATGACGATGGTGCTTTAGTGAGTTTGCGGCATATACCAAAGAAACTTGCGTAAAGCGGCATCCAGTCCTCCAACACACAGCTACCTTTCTCTCCCCTGAATGTGGTTTGCAGAATCGCACTATCTTCTACATAGGCCCTTTTCTCAAAATGCATCCCTTCCATTTCCAAATGCCACTCTCCTCCTTGCTTTGCATCAAGCAGAGAGGCGAAAACAGAGGGTTCGTCAAAACGTTTCGGGCAGTACCATACGATGTTGCCGCCTTTATCCAGAAAGGCGCAGCTACGGCGATCCCCTATCATGGCTAAATCCTGCACCCGTGGTTCGATTTCATCCATAGGATTATTAGTTTGGCTTAAAACAACCTGACCAATCTGATGTTAAAATACCTTCCGGTTTAACAACAATTAAATACAGCCACAGGTTATCCTGCCTCTTTTCAACGTGGGGACATAGGGTGTAGTTGTTTATTTGCTCTTTAGCTGCAGCTCTCCTCGCAAAGGCTCAAATTCATTTCGGTTTTTGGTCCAGTAGTCTGTCATCATAATGGCTTTTCTGACAGCACGACTTGTTTCTTTTTCGCCTCCAGGCAATCGCCGTACTTCCTCCCAACCAGCTATCTCGTAAGGGAAATCTGCTGTGTAGAAAATTCGTAAGTCGCGCGGATAGTTATTGTAGCTTACCTGTAGTACCCGCAGGTCCTTGGCAGCAAAACTACCCATACTATCAGTAGCAGCAATGATACTTACAGAAGCCTCTTCTGCTTCCAGTTGCTCATGAGTAAAACGCTGATCCAGCAGGCCGGGGATCAGCTTTAGCTGACCGGTGGGGACCTGGTTCGGATTCAGACGCAATAGGGTCCAGAGGTTATCCTCCGGCATAGCATCTATGGTTAGCCGCTGATCACTTTCATTCTCGAAGTAAGACAATAGCTGCGCTTTATAAATACCCTTTTCCCTGTTTAGTTGTGTGAACGTATGGCCGCACCACTCTTGAGAACTTGCAGACACCTTAACAGCAGGAATACTATCATACACTGGTGTGAACACAGAAAGCATCATGGAATAAGGATAAATTCCCGTCACAAACTTCTTGGTCATATTTAGTTTCAGTACCTTTTGCGCATCCTGCTCATGTTGCTGTGGATTGTCTAGTTTTACTTGCTTTTCACGGGAGAAATCCTCCGTCACAAAAATTAGAACCGCCTCTCCATCGCGCATCTCCCCATACCGGTACTGCTGTAAATCATAGGTATTTACCTCGGCTTTTCCCTGGTACCAGTGCTCTCCAAAGGCATCAAAATTTAAGTTGCGTGAGGCAACACTTGAAGAACTACCGGAGCCAGAGGGCTTGCAGGAGACAAGGCCCAACACTATTATAAAGTATGATAAGTATCTCATGATTTTGATATTAGTTTATCAGAACAAACAGCTTTTCCAACCTGTTATTAGCTTAAGTCTAATTTGAGTAGTTCCTTATCCAGCTTCTCTTTTAGTTGGTCTAAGGTTTGCAGCTTGTTTAACTCATCGGCCCCTAAAAGGAGTTCTAAAGTATCATCATTTGTTTGTAAAGCTATGAGCGGAAATTTACTATGGCTGAGAGTAAACTCCCATTCGTTCTTATAAATAAACTCCACCTCCAGCGGCAATTGCTTTATGTACTTTGCCCATTCCTGCTTTACAGTTAAGTTGCCATAGGTAAGGGCGCAGAGGCTACACGCATAGGTATCCGGAGAGACAATTTTATGCGCAAAATCTGTAAGCTTGTTAAAAAAGCCTGTATCTGCATTATAAACAAACAGTAGCTTCGGCTTCATCTCTTAAGCTTTCCTGTATGATTGAAAAGAGTGGTAGAAAACCAACAGGTAGCCAAGCGCAAGCATTCCATGGAAGATGAGCAAGCCATATTCCTGCTTAGCCACACTCCAGGCTGCTACCCCCAGAAATAACAACCCCAGCAGCCCCTCTACATAAGTGGTGTAGGGCATACTGAAGCTGAGGTAGAGATTTTCCTGCCACTTATGTTGCCTTGCTTCCAGATTGAATTTGGGGGTGCGGATAAAAGGGGATCTGCGACCACTCCACCCCTCCCAAACAGCCACTGCATTGTGCAGGGCCAGTCCCATTGAAACAGACAAAAACAAGGGAAAGTACAGCAGAAAACCGCCCGTAAGTTTACGAACAGAAGCCTTCTCCTGCGATTGGGCCTGAAAATACACCAGGCTGATCACGATGAAACTCAGCAAAGTTACTGCCCCCACATTAAAAACTATGTCAGGCAGCAAGCCATTCACTTTTGCCCAAACCAGCGGAATACTGGTAAGCGAAGCCAACAAAACGGCCACAAAAACAGCGCTGTTAAGTAAATGAGCAAGTGCATGGTATTTAATGCTGAAGGATGCCTCTGAGCGTAGTACCGTGGCTAAGTGCTTCACAGCTGATTCTGCACCTCCCTTTGTCCATCGGAACTGCTGCGACTTCAGCGCACTCATGATGGGGGGCAACTCTGCCGGTGATTCTACCTCAGGCAGATACTTAAACTTCCAGCCTTTAAGTTGGGCACGGTAGCTCAAATCAAGGTCTTCCGTTAGTGTATCATCTTGCCAGTTACCTGCGTCCAGAATGGTTTCTTTTCGCCAGACACCGCCTGTACCGTTAAAGTTTATAAAGGCGTTTAAACTGTTTCGCCCCACCTGTTCCACGTAAAAATGTGCATCCAGGGCAAAGGCCTGTAGCCGTGTGAGCAGCGAGTACTCCTTGTTCAGGTGCGTCCAGCGCGTCTGTACCATCCCCATATCCTTGTTAGTAAAATAAGGAACAGTACGCTTTAAAAAAGAAGGCGCTGGAACAAAATCAGCATCAAAAACAGCGATAAGCTCTCCCCTGCTCAATTCCAGTCCGTACTTCAGGGCACCGGCTTTGTAGCCACTGCGATCGGACCGACAAACAAGCTGCCAGTGCAATTGCGGATACTCCTTTATTCTGTCTTTTATTAATTCTGTAGTCTCATCAACACTATCATCCAGCAACTGAATCTCCAGCTTGTCAGTCGGGTAATCCAGGGCAGCCACCGCATCAATCAGGCGCTCCACCACATACTTTTCGTTATACAAAGGCAGTTGCAGGGTAACTGTTGGCCACACTTCTGGCGCTGGCGGCTCCTCTGGCTGCTTTTCTTTCATAAAAAGCCTGAACCGATACAGCAGATGCGCCTGTGCAATACTGTAAAAAAGTATAAACAGCATCGACAGGGAATAAACCACTACAGAAAATATCAACAATAACTTCATCAACTCAGCACCTTTGTAGAGTGATTACCTGTCAGGAAGGGAATGTCTGTAATTCGCCCCTGCTCCGGCCCGTTCTCTAATTTCAAAACACCTCTCGGACAAACAGAGGCACAGATGCCACAGCCAACGCAGGAGGCCCGTACCACGTTTTGCCCGCGCTGTGCATACCAGCGAACATCGATACCCATCTCGCAATAAGTAGAGCAGTTGCCGCAGGAAATACACTGCCCTCCATTTGTTGTAATGCGAAAACGGGATTTAAAACGCTGTACAATGCCTATATACGCAGCTAAAGGACAGCCATAACGGCACCAGACGCGGTTTCCCATCAGTGGGTAAAAACCCACTCCAACCACACCGGCAAAAGCAGCGCCAATCAGGAAGCCGTACCACTGGTGCAAGGTATTGGTATATTGTTCCAGCAGGGCAAACTCTGTGAAATAATTTGCAATAGTCATAGCCGTGACCACAACAATAATCACCAGAATGCTGTGTACCATCCAGCGCTCAATCTGCCAGGCCTTTAAGGATTTATCGGAGAGATGACGGTAAGGATCACCGGCAGTTTCTGCCAGGCCTCCGCAGCCACAAACCCAGCTACAATACCACCGCTTGCCATAGAAGTATGTAAAAACCGGTACTCCCACCAAAGCGAGCAGGGTTCCCCATATCAGCATGAACAAGCCAACAGATCCGCTGGCCAGCATACTTTCTATGCTGTACTCAAAATAGAAGTCATAGTCCAGGGGCCAGATATTCTTGAGGTCCTGCCACGGGTTATTGAGCAGTACCAGTATCTCTGGTATCAGAAAAGCAAAGCTAAGCTGAAAGAACATTACTGAAGAGGTGCGCAGCAACTGATATTTATTACCCCGGTACTTGCGGAACATGCGCACCCCCATCACCAGAATGGCAAGGGTATAAAGGGTCCCATAAAAAAACCATTGGCTGGCTGGTCCACCTGCCAGTATCTGGCTCAGCGGATCAACCAGTAGGGTCCAGTTTACAATAAACTCCGGGTACCAGTACAGCAACACATAGATTCCTATCAGGTATATCCCAAGCACAATTCCCACTACCCCCCTGGATTTATTAGAAGAAAACATAACGCCGTTGTTTCGAACACCGGCGGGTTCTTTCCTGTGCTTTGGCAGTATGTTCATCAGGGCACCCACTGTGCCCAGTACAATAGTTAGAAAGAGCAAAAGCAGCTTGTTATGCTGCACAAAACCCTGGCTGGCTACTTTGGTGAGCACAAAGGCATAATCGACCCAGATTACCCGGTCCCACTGCTGGCTTCGTTGTTGCTCTTCGTTGTAATTATCCAGGTACTGGTTAAATTCATTCGCAAATGCAAAACTTGAAGAATAGGTTTTACCCAGCATAGGTTTCAGTTCCTGCCGCAGTACTTCCACATGCTCCTGTTTGATCGTGCTTTCCAGCTCCTCTTCCGTCAGCTCATACTGCCCCATAAAAAGCAAGGCGTTGAAAAGCAGCAATGCCAGAAGAAAAATGCCTAATCCTATTTTTTGTATAAGCTTCATCATGCTGTTCTGCTTCCTAAAAATGAAAGCAGCCTTCTTTTCTCTTTTTTTGGTTGTAGGTTAGTTCCAAACTGGTGGTTGTAGGCCTGCAGTATGCTTTTATAGTGCTTGTCGTAAAATTCGGGATCAAAGTTGGCAAATTTCATATTCTCAAGCGCCTCCTCAATGGTACAGAGTTCACAAAGAGCCTTATCAAAGAAATCGTGTCGCAGGCGCATACCAAAAGCATTAACACCATGCAACTTCCCTGTATTACCATTATAAACAGCTCTGAAGGCTACCTTTCCATTCTCATGCTCCCAATAAAATGACTGCACAGGCTCATGCCACACAGTTGGTACCATACCATACGTCTGATACTCGATGTCAAAAAACTTAGCAGAGTTGAACCAGGGACCGGGTGTATACGGCACTGGTTCATGCGTTAGATTGTGCGCCAGCGTTTCGCCATGCATGCGCCCGGTATACCACACCTGCTCAATGTTCTTTCGTTGTGGTATTGGCACGCGGTGCTCTGCACAGTCGCCGATAGCAAATACGTTCTTTACATTTGTAGCAAAGTACTGGTCAATCAGTATGCCTCTGTTCACCTCTATAGGAGTGTCTGCCAGAAGGTCAGTATTGGGGCTAACGCCTACGGCCAGGCCTACAAACTGGCAGGGAATCTCCTCGCCTGTGCTCGTTACCACGGCTCCTGCACCACCTCTGCCATTTCCAATTATCTCCTTCAGCTCCGTTTGCAGGCGCAGGTCAACATGGTGTTCTTTCATGTGCCGCATTACCAGCTCCGATTCTTCTTTCGGTAATATGTTACCCCAGAAATGATCTTCACGCACCAGCATTGTAACCGGAATGTTCCTGCTCAGCAGCATTTCAGCCATTTCAACTCCAATCAACCCACCTCCTACCACCACAGCACGTCCGCAGTTTACTGTGCCTGCTTCCATGCTTTCCAGATCCTGGTAACTGTATAGCCCCTGTACACCTTGCAGATCCTGCCCTGGCCAATCAAATTTGTTTGGCCTTGAGCCCAAGGCAAGAATAAGGATGTCATAAGGTATTGCCTCCTGCTGCTTAAGCTGAAGCTCCTTTTTCTCAACATCTATTTTTGTTACCCAATCGTGCACCAGGTTCAGGCGATTCTTTTCCCAGAACCAATCTTCGTAAGGTTTTGTATGGGCATACTTCATCTGCCCCATGTAAATGTACATAAGTGCAGTCCGGGAGAAAAAATGTTCTGTCTCGCCTGATATAATGGTGATATGAGCCGTGCTGTCGCGTTTGCGCAGGTGGCGTGCACAGGTTACACCTGATATGCCATTGCCGATGATGACAATGCGGCGTCCTTTCGATTGGTTACAGAAATTTCTGTCTGGCTGTGTTTCCTTCATTTGTATACGTCAGCGGCACGCCTCTTAAGGCAGCTCCTGAAACTTTGCCTTATACTTTTCCTCTATAACACAAAAAGCTGGCGTTTGTGCTAATTTACCTGTAATTCCTTTCCCACACATACTTTCTCGACAAAACACCGACCCTTTCCGCTAAAAAGCATCAAAGGCCTGGCTCAAGTTTCTATTAAAACAGTACCCTTTCCACAATTACTTAGCAGAACATCACGCTATTTTATGTCTGCAGTTGTTCTTTATAAAAACATTTGTCAGTTTAAAGCTTAACTGGCGCAGCTCGTATAAACAAGCATTAACAAAGACTCAAATGGAACATCTTGTCGTAACAAAAGCCTCTGGCGAAAAAGTACTTTTTTCAGTTGGGAAACTAAAGCTTTCGCTCCGAAGGTCAGGAGCTGATGAGGCCTTGGTGGAGGAAGTGCTTCGGCAACTGGAGCCTTTTCTTTATGAAGGCATATCAACCAGGAAAATATACAGGCACGCGTATGCTATACTGAAGAAGAAATCTAAAACTACAGCAGCAAAGTATAGCCTGAGGCAGGGGATAATGCAGCTTGGGCCTTCAGGGTTTCCGTTCGAGAAGTTTGTGGCCGAGGTATTGAAAGTGCAGGGCTATTATACGCAGATTGGTGTTTTTGTGGATGGGCATTGTGTACGGCATGAGATTGATGTAATTGCCTCTAAAGATGGTAAACACTGCATGATTGAGTGTAAGTACCATAACCTGAGCGGAAATAAATCCGATGTTAAAATCCCGATGTACATTCACTCCAGGTTTAAAGACGTTGAAAAGGTATGGCCCTCGGAACAGGAGTATGAGGTACGTTTTCATGAAGCCTGGATCGTAACGAATACCCGCTTTACAGAAGATGCCATACGCTATGCTACCTGTATGAATATGCACCTGATGGGGTGGGATTATCCGGCTAAGGGTGGCTTGAAGGATATGGTAAACTCTTTCGACCTATACCCTCTTACCTGCCTTACTACCCTCACTCATAGTGAAAAACAAAAGCTGCTTGACATGAGGATCGTGCTTTGTAAAGAACTGCTGCAAAACGAACAAGCGCTACACAAAGCAGGAGTAAGAGAAAAGCACCTGCCTAGCGTGCTAAATGAGGTGGAGAACCTGTGTGGAAGCAACAATACCTATACTTTGCAACAGCCATGAGAAAAGACACGAGCAACGTACTTCGGCTCCGGAAACTGGGAATTGACACCCATACAGAAAACATTATCTTTTTGAGGTCTGACAGCCAGGTTTGTCGTTCAGAGGGTTTCACTGCCAATACAAGGGTGGCTGTTCACCTCGGTTCACGCCATATTATTGCCACACTAAACGTAATCACTTCCGAGCTGATCAATGAAAACGAAGTGGTACTTTCGGAGGCTGCGTTCGAAAAGCTACAGGCACAAGAGGGAGAACTGATAACAGTGACTCACCTCCAGCCTATTCTCTCCTTCAGTGATGTTCGGGCAAAAATGTTTGGCAAAAAATTTAATGACTCTGCCATTCAACAGATAGTCTCTGATATTGGCAAAGGTCTTTACTCCAAAATAGAAATTGCAGCCTTTGTTAGTGTTTGTTCCGGTGACAACCTGGCACTTGATGAAGTAATATATCTTACAAAAGCCATGATCAACTCTGGCTCCACTCTGGAATGGGAAACTCCTCTGCTCATAGACAAGCACTGCGTGGGAGGGTTGCCAGGTAACCGAACTACACCTATTGTGGTGCCTATAGTGGCAGCTGCAGGTCTTATTATACCAAAAACCTCCTCCCGGGCAATTACCTCACCAGCCGGCACAGCCGATGCAATCGAGACCATGACACCCGTTGATCTTACATTGGATCAGATAAAAGAAGTGGTAAAAAAGGAAGGTGGATGCATGGCATGGGGCGGGGCTGTAAAGCTTAGCCCGGTTGATGATGTGATCATTGCCGTAGAGAAAGCCCTTGATGTGGACAGTGCCGGGCAAATGATTGCCTCTGTACTCTCAAAAAAGGCAGCCGCAGGCTCTACGCATACTATTATTGACATACCCGTAGGACACACTGCCAAAGTAAGATCCAGGGAAGAGGCTTTTCTATTGGAATACTATTTTAGAGCTGTTGGACTAGCCATCGGAATGGAGGTAGAAGTGATGATTACGGATGGCACCCAACCTGTGGGGCGGGGCATCGGGCCTGCACTTGAGGCCATGGATGTGTTAGCGGTACTGCGTAATGAACCTGATGCCCCTGCCGATCTGCAGGACCGGGCCCTACAACTGGCTGGGCTCATGCTTGAAAAGGCAGGTAAATGTGAAAAGGGAAAAGGAGTAGCATATGCCCAGGAGTTACTCGTAACCGGACAGGCACTTGAGAAGTTCTATCGTATTTGTAAGGCGCAGGGAGGTTTTAAAGAACCAGTTCCCGCACCACTTCAGCACGATGTGCTGGCGGTAACAAGCGGTGTTGTACGTTCAGTGGATAACAGGAAACTGGCCAAGATAGCCAAACTGGCTGGTGCTCCGAAATCACCGGGCGCAGGTCTGATTTTTAAAGCACCTGTCGGTAAATATGTAAAGCAGGGAGAGCCTCTTTTTACTATTTATTCAGAAACGCAGGGTGAGATTAGCTACGCCCTTACATACCTTCATAGCTCCAATCATATTGTAGAACTGACAGCACCATGAGCATGATACTCTTTTCCTTGCCTGGCAACGAAGACCTTACCCGCTCTCTTGCCTCCAAATTAGAGGCAGAAACCGGAGAGGCTGTGACAAGGCGCTTTCCTGATGGGGAGAGCTATATCAGAATACTCTCAGAGGTAAAGGACAAGCAGGTAGTTTTGGTTTGTACCCTGCATCAGCCTGACCTGAAACTACTCCCCCTTTATTTCCTTGCCAGAACAGCCCGTGAAATGGGAGCATCAAAAGTTTGCCTGATAGCACCTTACCTGGCTTATATGCGACAGGATAAACAGTTTAATCCTGGGGAAGCAGTTACCTCCCGCTACTTTGCCGAACTTATTTCAAACACCGTGGGTAACCTTATCACCATAGACCCACACCTGCACCGCTTTCATCACATGCACGAACTGTATTCCATACCTGCCACTTCTCTGCATGCTGCTCCTGTATTGGCCAGTTGGATTAGGAATAATGTTCAAAAGCCCCTTCTTATAGGGCCAGATGAAGAAAGCCTGCAATGGGTATCAGAAGTTGCCAGCCTGGCAGGTGCCCCTTATCTTGTACTAAATAAAACCAGGTTGGGAGATGAGGAAGTGCAGGTTACGCTACCAGAAATTAACAGTTATCCGGATCATACTCCCGTACTTGTTGATGACATCATCTCCACTGCCAGAACCATGATAGAAACAGTGCAGCACCTGAAGCAGCTAACTCCACAACCACCAGTTTGTATTGGCGTACATGCGGTATTCGCAGAAGGTGCTTTCGAAGCGCTTAAAAAGTCCGGTGCAGCCCAGGTTGTTACCTGTAATTCTATTCCGCATGAATCTAACAGAATTTATATTGATGAGTTGTTGGCAAAGGCTGTAATTTCTGCTGAAGCTCATAACGGCTGATAGCCTTTTTCAGCCCTTTCTTTGATTCCGATCAACATTTTACGTTCCATGACAAAGTGGATCGGATCAAAAAAAAGAAACACCAGTATCCGCTGAAGCCAGTTCTCTTTTCGCCCGTGAGATCTGATAATGAACCGGGTTGTTTTATTATCTATGGGTTTTAACACGAAAGTGCCCCAGCCTTTTAAAACTATAAATTGCTTCTCTTCTAGTTCCGTTACAGGCAGTAAGGTGCTATCTCCATACACTTCTTTCGAACCTAACCGTATCGTATCACCTTTTTTTAGATGCTGCCACTCCGGCACAATTCTGTCAGCGTTATGGATATCGGCTCTTACCAGATTCTCCAGAAAGGAGTAGCTGTAGAAACCTGCCCGGTCCTGCCCTATTTGTACCAGCCAGGGCCACACCGCCTCCACCGGCGCATGTATAGTAATGGCATGGTTGGAAGCAGGATGATCCATCAATTCGTCTCCGGGCAATGGCTGCACGAGCTCTTCTTCTGTTGCCCCCCAGTTAATATATTTTTGACGAAAGATAAACAGCAACGCCACATAACCGATCATTCCTGCAGCTACTAATCCCCCTTTTTTTATCAAACTGCTCATCCTAGTTGGTTGGAAAAAACATATTTAAAATACCTGTACTGTTAATGCTGTCCTGACTCGGCCTCTGTCACTTCCTTTTTAAGCCCGATCACCAAACTTTGAAGGAATATTCGTCTCTTAGCCACCTGCACCCGTATTACTAATTAAATATTATTTATTACTTCAATAATTAAAAACAGTTTAGTTGTACCCTAAAAGAATAACACATAACCTGAGCTTTCTTGAATTAACATTCTAGTGGTGGCTAAGTCTTCATAAGCGCCCCTTACCCAAAGCACAGGCAGTTGAGTACTTATATATAACTTCTTAAGCGCTTCATCATGGGAAGACAATTTCAGGATAAAGTTGCCATTGTTACCGGAGGGAGTTTCGGAATTGGCAAGGCAACAGCCATACTTTTTGCTCAGCACGGAGCCAAAGTGGCAGTAGTGGATTGGAAAGAAGATGACGAAGCTGTGAACGCTATTAAGTCTGCTGGCGGAGAAGCCATTTTTATTAAGTGCGATGTATCAAAAGACGATGAGGTACAGGCTATGGTTACCCAAACCGTAAGCACCTTCGGTCGCCTTGATTTTGCTTTCAACAACGCAGGTATCGAAGGTGAGTCTGCCCCTACTCATGAGGTAACGGAGGAGAATTGGAACAGAGTGATAGGCATAAACCTGAAAGGGGTATGGCTTTGCATGAAACATGAAATCCCGCACATGCTCCGGCAGGGAAAAGGAGCTATTGTAAATTGCTCTTCTATTGCCGGAGTGATTGGTTTTCCGGGTATACCCGCTTACACGGCATCAAAACATGGTGTTCTCGGACTTACTAAAACAGCGGCACTGGAATACGCCACTGCAGGGATACGGGTAAATGCTGTTTGTCCGGGAGTAATCCAAACCCCTATGATCGACCGGTTTATGGAGAAAAACAAAACTAATAAAGCTGAAATGGCAAGCCAGGAGCCAATCGGCAGGTTCGGAACGCCCGAGGAAATAGCAGAAGCAGTTATGTGGCTTTGCTCCGATGGATCCTCCTTTGTTACAGGACACCCCCTCGTAGCGGATGGAGGGTGGGTAGCCAGGTAAGGTAAGAAACCTCAAATTCTTTAAAACATCTCCAGAAACAACAAGGCCCGGTGCATGCGTTGCACCGGGCCTTGTTGTTATAGAATGCAGCTTAAATTTATATTTTCTTTAAACCTTTCATGTCTTGTTTGCTGCCCTCTTTCACGCTCACAGCAACACCACCGCCTGGCGCCATTGGCTGCTTCAGTACACTTTTTGAATTCACTTTAACTTTGCGAATAGTATACTTCTGAGGATTCTTGTCCCAACTTGCATCGGTTGCATCGGCATAGATAGTGGCAATATACTCTTTGCCTTTTGGCAGGAAGTCGAAGCGAACGGTAGCAGTGCGTGCCTTCTCATCTGTGATACCCCCTACATACCATTCATCCTTGCCTTTTGCCTTACGGGCAATCGTAACGTAATCTCCTGGTTCTGCTTCCTGCACCCAGGTATTGTCCCAATCCACAGCCACATCTTTAATGAACTGGAAAGCGTCCGGGAAACGCTCGTAGTTTTCAGGCAGGTCGGCAGCCATTTGTAGCGGGCTATACATGGTTACGTAGTATGCTAATTGCTTCACTAGCGTAGTGTTCACCCGCTGGTTACCACCTGTGTTATAATAAGAAAGGTCTGTCTGGAAAATTCCTGGCGTATAGTCCATCGGCCCTCCCATCATGCGTGTAAAAGGCAAAATGGTGGCATGGTCAGGGGCTAGTCCTCCCATGGCCTCAAACTCTGTACCGCGGGCAGACTCCTGCGCTATCCAGTTCGGGTAGGTACGGTGCAAACCCGTAGGGCGAACTGCTTCGTGACTGTTAATCATGATTTTATAATCTGCAGCCTTTTCAGCTACATAAATGTAATGATTCACCATCCACTGACCATCGTGGTACTCCCCTCTCGGGATGATTTTGCCAACATAACCTGTCTTCACAGCATCGTACCCATGTTCTTTCATGAATTTAAAAGCCTCATCCAGGCGGCGCTCATAGTTTCTTACAGATGAAGATGTCTCGTGGTGCATCATCAGCTTAACCCCTTTGGATTTTGCGTACTGCTCCAGCTCCTTCACATTGAAGTCTGGGTATGGTGTCACGAAGTCGAATACATCTTCCTTCCAGTTACCAAACCAGTCTTCCCAGCCAATGTTCCAACCTTCCACCAGCACCGCATCAAAGCCATGCTTGGCGGCAAAGTCGATGTGCTTCTTCACATTTTCGTTAGTGGCTCCGTGGCGGCCGCTCGGTGTTAGCTTGTTAGGGTCATCCGTAAGCTTCACATTCTTATCTGTACCGTAGGCCCAGGTGCTTTTACCGGCGACAAAGTACTCCCACCACACGCCAATGTACTTCAGCGGCTTGATCCAGGATACGTCCTCATACTTGGTAGGCTCGTTTAGGTTCAGGATCAGCCTTGACTCCAGAATGTCAGTAGCCTTATCGCTTACCACGATAGTGCGCCATGGCGTCTGTGCATCCGTTTGCAGGTAGCCCTTGTTTCCAACGGCATCCGGCGTCAGGTGCGAACTCAATCTAAAGTTCTTAGGGTCCACGTTCAGGTGCATGGCCGGGTAATTCACCAGAGCCGCCTCATGTATGTTGATGTACAGGCCATCAGCAGTCTTCATCATAGAAGGTGTCTGCACCGAAAGCGTATCAATCGGCACCTGGGCATGCACATCGATCGTGGCTTTCTCGATCAGCTTCGGAACCTCAGATATCTGCGATGTCGTGTAGGCATACTCATTGGTGTTGTAGTCACCCCTGATCCAGTAGATTTTATGGTCACCGGTCAAGTTAAATTCCGTGTGTTCATCCTCCACAATGAAATAACTCAGGTTGTCCTGCTCCGGAAACTCATAGCGGAAGCCCAAACCATCATTGAAAAGACGGAAGCGGATACGGATGTGGCGGTCCTTCTGGTCTTTCTGTGCCAGGGTTACCAGCAGCTCATTATAGTTGTTGCGAATAGTTTTCTCCTCACCCCAGATTGGCTCCCAAGTAGTATCCACCGAGTTCTGCTTCGTATCCGTTACAGTAAACCCTTCCATAAAAGAAGGTACGTCCTGTGTTTTAATACCAAGCTTACTCTGCTTGATTACAGGCTTTTTCTTGTAAGTCAGCTGGTAGGTGGGTTCTCCTTTTGGCGTCAGCTCGAACTTCATGGTAAAGTTCTTATCCGGAGAAGTAATGACCTGTGCGTTTACCAGGAAAGAGAATGTGCAGAGCAGCAGCAGCAAGGCCAGTCTACGCATCATCCCGGCTGCACTCGTTGCAAAGGGTTGGCTCATAGTACGTTTATGTTTCATTTGATTTCAGGTTAACTGAATTGATAAATAAAAATCCAGACTTTTTTCCTGGTGAAAGATATGTTTAGTTAGCTGTTACTATATGTGCCACAGCAATTTTAGTTTCATGCGGCGGATACATAAATGTCTGCAATGCTACTTTACAATAATAAACACTGGACACACTTTCCCAAATATACAATTTGTGTTACACTTTTTACTACCTGCCTTTGAGTTTGCAGCACTAAAAAGAGCAAAGTAATATGATTTTTAGGCGCATCTGGCTTGCCTAAAACGTAAAGTAAGAAAAAAACAAACCGGATCCTGCTCTCCTTAAACTATAACAGGCGAGCAGGATCCGGTTTAAAATTATTATATTTTTCGCTTTTAGATCTTTATCATTCCTTCATAATTTTAACAGTTCTGCTTATTCCTGCCGTATCTGTATAAACCAGCAAATACAAACCTGAAGTAAGTTTTGCCCCAGCCAGGTTAATTTGAAGTTTTCTGTTCTCAGGCCTTAAGCTTTCGGATTTAAAAACCACTTTCCCTGAACTGTTAAGAATCATTATTTCTTCCAACACAACTTCTTCAGCACTAAAATCTAGCACAACAACATCCTTAAATGGGTTAGGATAAACAGCTGCGTCTTGAATATTTTCTTCTCCTTCTTCCCTTTTCAAAGCAGAAGAAACACTTACCGCCTCGAGCATTATTGGAGAGAGTCTATTACCTGGTATAGGTCTTTCCAGGATGCCACCAGGCAGCTGCCAGCCTACAGCCATATTATCTCCGCCTGCTTCTTCCTTCATTAAAGCCTCGATGTAGTAGCGCTTGCCTGCCTCCAGGGTCACCTTCACCGACTGTTGGGTGCTGTACTTTGTCCACTCCCTCGGAAAGGTCCAGCCATTGTACATGTAAGCGATGCGTTCTTTTTTTGCTGGATCTTCAGAAGTACTCAGCCACAGCTCGATATCATTATCTCCTGATATCCAGAAAGTATACTGCCCAGTCGTTGGTGCTGTCACGTAACCGCGCACACGCTGACCGTAATTGTCGCCAATGTCTGTAGGTGATTCGAACGAGGTGAGTTTCACAACAGAAGTTGGTGTGGTTGTAAGCGGAATGTTGCTTACAGAATTTCCTCCTATATTGCTCCAGTACTCACGTGTGATCTCACCAGTAGCTACAACAGGTGTGGTTGGTTCTGTAGGTGTGGTTGGCTCTGTAGTTGTTGAGGAGCTTCCCATCTGTGAAAGCCGCTTTCCTGCAATCGGTCTTTCCAGTGTACCATCCGGTAGTTGCCACCCTACAGCCAGATTGTCGCTTTTGTTCTTTTCCTTCATTAACGCTTCAATGTAGTAGCGCTTGCCCGCCTCCAGCGTAATTTTCACCGACTGCTGGGTACTGTACTTAGTCCACTGACGCGACTTGGTAGAACTATACACATAAGCTATTTTCACTTTACCGACAGGATTTTCGGAGGTGCTTAACCAAAGCTCCGCTTTGTTATCTGCAGCGATCCAGAAGGTGTATTGCCCATTTGCCGGGGCTGTTATATAGCCCCGAATGCGCTGACCGTAATTATCCCCCACGTTGCTCGGCGCCTCAAACAATGTCAGCTCTGTTACACTTGTAGGTGCCGCCGTTAGCGGAATGTCACTAATTTCAGATCCACCCACGTTTGCCCAGAACTCCCTCGTGATCTTACCTGTGCCTGTTGTAGAAGGCATCTGATTATTATCAGTTGGCGCGCTTCCATATGGTCCCAATACGATACCATTCTGCTGTAGTTTCTGTATCCATAGTGTGTATTCATTCGCCTCTGTCTCAACCGGAATTGCACCTCCCGGTAAAAACGTGTTGTTTGTAAAGGAGGCGTGCTCGGCGACGGAGACGTCGTTTCGGTTGTTGTTGTAGCCCCAGGCGGTGACGCCGACGGTGTTGTTGTCCACCGAGTTTGCGAAGGTGGTGTTCTTGCCGTAGTAGTCCTTGCTCCACAGG